>BPGE01000001.1:1823901-2431868 GCA_026002875.1 Bryobacteraceae bacterium | reverse complement strand
TGATCCCATCGCTTTCCTGCCGCTGCAGGTGTTCCGCCGGCTGGAGGATGGCAGCCGGCAGCGTGCGGTGGATCATCCTCTTTACTCCCTGCTGTCTGAAGCGCCGAACCCGGACCAGACGGCGCTGGATTTCCGGCATTTCCTACAGTCACAGCTTCTGCTGTGGGGCAATGCGTATGCCGAGGTGGTACGGGCGCCGCGGGGCCGCATCGTGAGTCTGCATCCCATCCCGGCCGACCGTGTGCGGGTGGTCCGCGAGTCTGGCGAGATCCGCTACGTGGTCGGTGGCGAGGCCTGGCCGGCATCCCGCATGTTCCACATCCGCGGGCTCGGTGACGGCATTGAGGGCCAGTCCGTGATCTCTCTGGCCCGCCGCAGCTTCGCCCTGGCCGGGGCGATGGAACGCTACGGGCAGCGCTTCTTCGAGTCTGGCGGCCGACTGCCATACGTCCTGAAGCATCCGGCTGGCTTCCGCACGTCGGAGGATCTCGACCAGTTCCGCCGGCAGTGGGATGAGGCCTATTCGACCGCTGACCAGTGGCATCGGCCGCTCATCCTGACCGGCGGCCTGGATTACGTCCAGATCGGCATCCGGCCTGAGGACGCGCAGTTCCTGACTTCGCGCAAGTTCCAGATCGCCGAGATCGCCCGATGGTTCCGGGTTCCCCTGCACCTTCTGGGCGAACTGGACCGGGCGACTTTCTCGAATATCGAACACCAGTCCCTGGAGTTCATCCAGCACTGCCTGCTGTACTGGGCGCGGAACTGGGAGATGGCGATTCATCGGCAGCTTCTGACGCCGGCGGAGAGGAAAAGCTTGTACGCCGAGTTCAACTTCTCTCTGCTTCTCCGTGGCGACTATCAGGGCCGCACGCAGGGATATTCCGCCCTGCTGGATCGAGGCGTGCTTTCCGTCAACGAAGTGCGGCGCATGGAAAACCTGGACGCCATTCCTGACGGTGACAGCCGGCACGTGCTCGGAAATATGCAGAGATATCCTGCCGGTTCCGCGGATACTACCAGGAGTTGACCATGGCAATCGAGAAGAAATCCCTGACCCTGACGGTCCGAGAACTGGAAGCGGAGGGCACGTTCGCCGGCGTGGCCAGCGTGTATTCCGCGCCGGACCTGACCGGAGACGTGATCCAGCCGGGCGCCTTCCGTGACAGCATCGCCCGGAAATCCCGGCTTCCGCTGCTGTGGATGCATGACCAGCCCATCGGCACGATCGACGTGCAGGAGACGGCGGAGGGGATCGAGGCCATCGGGCAGATCGTGCTGGAGACGACGCTGGGCAAAGACGCGTACGCCCTGATGAAAGCCGGCGCCGTGGATGGCCTGAGTGTCGGATTCATGATCGACTCCTGGCGCTGGGATGGAGCAAATCGCGTGATTGAAAAGGCGACGCTGCTGGAGGTCTCCCTCACCCCTGTCCCGGCCCAGCCGGCGGCGCGGATCACAGAGGTGAAAGAGTTTTCTGCCGAGTCCAGGCCGGATATGACGCCTGCTACACTGCAGGTGCTTTCCGCCCAGATCAGGCTGATTCGGGCGCGGATTTCCAACTGAGTGGAGGAAAAAAATGGAAATGAACACCATCATCGCCGGGCTTTCCGATGAAGTGAAAGCGCTGGCTGGCAAGTTCGAGGCGGAGGTTTCCGGGCTGCGGGAGATGAAATCCCAGTTCACGGAAATCCGCGAGATCGTGGACAACCTTTACAGCCGCAAGCAGGCCGCCGCGGCGAACGTGACGCTGAAATCGTTCCTCGCCGGCAACGCCGACGTGCAGGGTCTGATCGCCAAGGGTTCGGGCCGCGCGGTGTTCTCGCTGGATGAGTCCCTCGTGCGCAAGGCCCTGACGACCGCCGAGGTGGGAAAGCGGACGGATCACATCGGCGCCTATCCGGCCGGCACGACTGCTGGCCGGCTGCGTGCTGCGATGACGACCATCCCGGCCGAGGGTGGCGCGGTGCAGTTTGCCAGGATCAGCACGCCGCAGGCTGCGGCTCGTGCTGAGGGTACTGCCACGTCTTCGGAAGATCCGTCGACGGCGTTGGTGACCCTGCCGTTGCAGGCCATCAGCGTGATGGTGGCGGTCAGCCGGCAGGCGCTGGAGGATGTGCCGGCGCTGGAGGCTGCGATCACCGGAGTGGTCAGCGACTCCCTCGAGAACGAGATCGAGGCGCAGGTCATCGCCGGAAACGGCACGGGCGCGAACCTGACCGGGTTCGGTTCGGTGGTTCCGGCCTACACCGCACCTGCGAATGAAGCGAAGCTGGACTCGATCGCCAAGGCTGCCGGTCTGGTCTCCGGCGCCCTGCCCGAGTTCGTGGCCCTGAACCCTGCCGACCTGTGGGCGATCCGCACGCAGAAAGACAGCAACGGCCTGTATGTGTTCGGCGCTCCGACCTATCCGGCCGAGACGCTGTTCGGCTTGCAGGTGATCCCGGCGCCGTCCATGCCGGCGGGCAAGTTCCTGGTGGGCAGCCTCTCGCCTGTGGCCGCGGCCCTGCGGCAGAAGCCCGGCGTTGTGGTGGAGATCAGCACCGAACACGCCGACTTCTTCTCGAAGGGTCTGGCTGCGGTGCGTGGCGAGGTGCGGATGGCGCTGTGCATCTTCCGGCCGGCGGCGTTCCGCTATGGCACGTTCGCGGCTTGAGGCATGACCTGGTAAGCACTCAGGGCTGTCGGAGGTCCGATCCCTCCGGCAGCCCGGTGCTGCATGAGGACGCATGACGATGACTCCGATTCTCAGAGTGACTCGCACCCTCTACATGGGCGCCGGCCAGTGGGCGTTCGAGGGGCAGTTCATCCACGTCTCGCCGGAGGCGGCGGAGACGCTGAAGCGGGCTGGCCTGGCTGTGGATGCCTCGCCTGAGGAGATCTCCGAACTGGACATCCCAGAACCGCAGCCAAAACGGCGCCGCAAGCAGGAGAAATGACGATGACTCGCCTGCTGGGTCCGGTCGATCCGTCTGCGCTTCCAGTCAGCCTGCCGACGCTGGCGGACTATCTGGGCGTGGTTCTCGATCCTGCCGATGCGCAGGGCCAGTTTACGCTTCGGGCTCTGGCGCTGGCGGCGGTGGAGTATGCCGAGTTCGTCACCGGGCATGACTGGATTGCCAAGCGCTATGCGACCGAGACGGCGCCGGCTGAGATCATCCGGCTGCGGCCGGCGATTGACGAGCAGCACATCGCCATCACCGTGGACGGCCAGCCCTATGCGGGCGAGGTGGCGGTGTGGAGTGAGTCCGGCGTGGTCAGGCTTGATCCGGTTCCTGCCGGCAAGCTGGTGATCGAGTGGAGGACGCTCACTCCGGAGCAGCTTCCTGCTGCGGTGGAGGCTGCGGTGATGCTGCTGGTGAGTCACTGGTGGAACCGGCGGGATCAGGCCTGGCAGGCGAGTGACACGCCTTACGGAGTGAACAGCCTGCTGCGGAGTGCGGCTGTGGCGGGGGTGCGATGAGGCAGAGGCTTCAGTTCCTGCGGCCTGCGGTGACCGTCCAGAACGGCGAGACGGTGGAGACGTTCACGCCGGCGTTCCGTGTTTGGGGCGACGTCTCGATCCCGACCGTGAAGGGCCAGCTTGGCGAGATGTCTCTGGCCGGCGGACCGGAGGCATCGAAGACGGTCTACCGCATCGTGGTCAGCCGGCTTCCTGAGGATGTGACGACGCGGTGGCGGCTCTTCATCGGGCTCAAGCAGTGCGAGATCGTGGCCGCTGAGAAAACGTCCGACAAGGGCGCCATCTTCACCTGGCTGCTGGCGCGGGAGGTGCTGTGATGGCCGCATCGCTTCTCTCACGCCGGCAGGTCGAGATTCGCGGGCTGAAAGAGATCCAGCAGAACCTGCAGCGTCTGGTCCGTGCGACCGACGGATCTGCGGAGAGGATCTGGCAGATCTCTGCAGCCGCGGCGGAGGCGGTGAAGCGGGAGGTGGAAGCCGGCGCCAAGTCCGTGCGGACGCCTTCGGACGTTTTCCGTGATCTGTTCTCGACCCGCAAGCCGAAGCCATTCGCCGGCGGAGAACGCCAGATCACCCAGCTTGCCGGCATCCGTCTCCGCGGCCGTTCCCGTCCGTATGCCCATGCATACCGCGAGTGGCGGGCGCGGGCCAGCTTCACCCGGATCCGCATCCGCGGCAGGAAGGGAAACAAGCGTGTGGTGGGCGCCGGCACGGTGCAGCAGGGACAGCTTCTTGGCATGAGTCTGGCTTCGATGTGGGAGAGAGGCACGTCCCGGATGCGGGCGCGGAAGTTCTTCGGGCCGGCGGTCAGCCGGGCGAGGGCGAAGGTGGCGGCGATGCTGGCCAGTGAGTTCCGCCGGCTGCTGGAGGAGAGTGTAGGATGATCACTGCACACATCCAGTCGCTGCTGACATCGTCTCCGGCGCTGGCGGCCATTGTGGGAGACCGCATCCGCGTGATCGGTCCGGGCTCGGCGCCGCAGGTTCCGTTCCTGGTTCACGGAGTGGTGGAGACGCAGCCGGCGAAATCGCATGACGGGCTGGCAGGGTTCCAGCACGACTACCAGGTGCTGGGATATTTCCCGCTTCACTCGCAGGCGGTGCAGGTTTCCGGGATTCTATCAGCAGTGTTGGAAGGAAATCACGGCGACATTTCCATCGTGGTGGACCGGATTTCCGTGGAGTTCGACGCCGAACTGAAGCTTCACACGCTTTCGGCGGAGGCAAGGGTTTTCACTCGCTAGCTAGGAGGAAAGAAAATGGCACAGGTAATCGGACAGGGAATTCGGGTTGGCTACACCACGTCGGAAAGCACACCCTACACCTGGGTGAAGCTTCCCGAGGTGCTGGAAGTCAAGCCGCCGGAGATCACCTTCGACGAGGTGGATGTCACTTCTCACGACACGAACGGGTGGAAGAAGTCCATCCCTGGGCTGAAGGAAGCTTCGGACGCCAGCATCGAAATGATCTACGACCCCGAGGACACGGTCCAGAACGGGCTGTACACCCTCTACACCGACCGCACGATCGCGCGGTGGCGGATCGAGGTTCCGGACGGTGGCGGAAAATTCATCGCCTACGAGTTCAAAGCGTGGATCAAATCGCACCAGCACCAGGCGCCGTATGACGGCAAGCAGACCCTCAGCATCACGCTGAAGTTCAGCGACACGGGCATCACCCGCACGGTGGCCGCCACCAGCGTGTTTGTGTGATCGGACCGGGCGAGGACGGAGGCGCACGATGATTCATCCGACTGATCCGGTGATGCTGACGCTGGCCGACGGCCGGCAGGTTCCTCTGCGGCTGACGCTGGGAGGCCTCCGCCGCATCATGCAGGCGGCCGGAGTGCAGACGATCCAGGCTCTGATGACGGCGCAGGGAGATCTGATCATCGGCCGGATCCTGTACGAGGCCCTGCCGGGCGAGATGCGGGCGACGCTGACATGCGAGGCGTTCGAGGATCTGTTGCCTGCGGATCTACAGGGTCTGGCGGAAGTGGTAGGGCGGTTGCTTGGCGGCCGCCCTCAGCAGCCGGCGAGCGCGAGCGCGCCGGCTGCGTAGACCATCCCATCGACTGGCTTCACATGTGGGCGGCGGCGGCGGTGGATCTGTCGTTGCCGCCCGGCGTGTTCTGGGATCTGACTCTGGAGGAGTTCGTGGCGTTGTGGGAGAGACATGAAGCGCGTGAGACGCTGGCGAATTACCGTGCCGGAGTGATCGCCAGCCTGCTGTTCAACGTGCATCGCGGCCCGAAGCAGCGTCCGGTCAGCTGGCGGGAGTTTTTCCCTGACGGCCGGCAGGCGCAGAGGAGGCTGACGCCGGCAGAAGTGGTCGCACGGATGGACGCCTGGAAGCAGGCGGTGGAGGAAGGCCATGGCAAGCTTGGGTGATCTGCTGGTCAAGGTAGGGCTGGACACGACGGAGTTCAGCAGCAAAGTCACGCAGGTAGGAAACGACCTGGCTGGGCTGGACGCGCAGGCGAACACCGCGGCGACAGGATGGAACGCGTTCGGCGGTGCGCTGACATCGGTGGGCGCCACGCTGACGGCGGCGGTCACGGCGCCGCTCGCCGGGCTGGGAACGGCTGCTGTCACGTCGGCAGCCCATCTGGAACAGATGAACGTGGCGATGACGAACCTGCTGGGCTCCGGTCCGCAGGCGCAGGCCCTGATCGCCCAGCTTCAGCAGCTTGCCGCACAAACCCCGTTCCAGTTCGACCAACTGATGCAGGGAACCCAGCTTCTGCTGGCTTATGGGTTCCAGGCGGAACAGATCATCCCGACGCTGCAGGCCGTGGGCGATGCTGCGGCCGGTGTGGGCGCCGGCGGAGAGGGGATCGAACGCATCATCCGGGCGATCGGCCAGATGCAAGCCAAGGGCGCCGTGGCGGCGCAGGAGATGCAGCAGCTTGCCGAACTGGGCATCCCGTCCTGGCAGATCCTGGCCGAAGCCATCGGCGTGACCGTACCGGAGGCGATGAAGCTGGTTGAGCAGCGTGCGGTTTCATCGGCAGAGGCCATCCCTGCGCTGCTGGCGGGGCTGAACGAGAAGTTCGGCGGGATGATGGAGACGCAGAGTCAGACGCTGCTCGGGAAATGGTCGACGCTTCGTGACAATATCAAACTTGCGCTGACAGAAGTCGGCGAGGCTCTCGCGCCGTTCGCAGAGAAGGCCATCGACTTCGGCATGAAGCTGGCCGGGGCGATCAAGGATGCAGCCGACTGGTTCGGGAAGCTTCCGAAGCCGGTGCAGGATTTCGCCATCGGGCTGGGTCTGCTGCTGGCGGCCGCCGGTCCGGTGCTGCTGGCCCTGGGCGGGATGGTCACGGCGGTTGGTTCGATTGTGGCGGCCTGGCCGGTGCTGACGGCAGGGTTCTCAGCCCTCGCTGCCATGAGCGGGCCGGCGCTGGCGATTGCGGGAATCACGGCGGCGCTGGCGGCCCTGGGTTTGTGGGTCGGCAGTAACTGGGACAGAATCGTGGCTGTGATCAAACAGGCCTGGGATGGCATCACGGAGATCTGGGGCGCCGTCTGGGGCTGGGTGCGGGACACGTTCCTTGTTCCCTTGTGGGAGGGGCTGAAGACGACGGCGGAGACGGTCTGGGGCGCCATCAAGGGGATTGTCGGGCCGGTGTGGGACGGGATTCAGACCGCATGGGCCACCGTGTGGAACTGGGCGAAGGACACGCTGCTGGTGCCGGTGTGGACCGCGATTCAGACCGCCGCCGGCGCGGTGTGGGATGTGATCGGGCCGGCGATCTGCGGAATCTGGAACGGCCTGCAGACCGCATGGGATGCGATCTGGAACGGGGTGAAGACGGCGCTGGAGTCCGTCTGGAACGGGATCAAGTCCGCGGCCGAGACGATCTGGAACGGGGTGACCGGCGCCCTCAACGGTTTCATCAACGCGGTGAAGGGCATCCCGGGAGTGAGCAAGCTGCTGAACCTGGACGAGGCCTGGAATTCGGCGAAGAAGCTGGGGGATGAGGCCGGAAAAACCAGGGATGAGGTCCAGAAACTGGGCAACGAATCCAAGTCTGCCGGCGAAAAAATCAAGGTCCACGCCAGCAGCACGAAGGCCATGGCGAAGGAAGCCAGGGATGCCGAGAAAGAAGCCCAGAAGCTGAAGGACCAGATGATCAAGCAGCGGGACGAAGCGCTGAAAAGCGACACCACGTTCCAGGCGCTGGTCAAGTCCCTGAAGGATGTGGGCGACCGCTACAAGGCCGCCAAAGAATTCGTAGTCGAATACAAGGCCCGGATGATGGAGGGCAAGGATACGACCTGGGCGATGGAGGAGGCATGCCGGACGTTCGACGAGACGCTGAAGAACGTGAACACGACGCTCGAGGCGTCCGGCAAGAAGATGAACGACATCTCCAAGGTGGAAATTCCAGGAATCATCTCCGCAGTCCCGCAGATGACGCAGGCGGCCAAGGATATCGAAAACGCCTGGAAAACCCTGGGTCTCCCGTCTCCGAGCGAGATTGACGCAAAGAAAAAGTCCCTGCAGGACGCCTACGATGCGATCAAGAATTCCGGCATCTATGAAGCAGGCGAGGTCGAAAAAGCGTTCCGGCGCATGACCGATGAGATCAACAAGATGCCTGGCGAGATCGGCTCCGCCTGGAAAACGCTGGGTCTTCCCTCGCCGGATGAACGGGCCGCGAAGATCAAGGAACTGCAGGACGCATACGAGACGATCAAAAACTCCGGCACGGCTTCGGCCGATGACATCAAACTAGCCTACGAGAAGATGAAGGCCGGGATCGAGGATGCAGTCGGCGCAAAGGGAAAGCAGGGAAGTATGGTGGAGACGGTCTCGACTGCGATCACCAACTTCACCCAGGACATGGCGAAGGCGTTGTGGGACGGCGATCTCAGCTTCGGCGAGAAGGCCAAGAAGATGCTGACGGATCTGGGCAAGGCCATCACGGCGTCTCTCCTGGAACCCTGGACGAAGGCGATCACAAGCTGGATCACCGACGTGCTGGCCGGGAAGCTGCAGCCGGCGCTGTCGGGATTGTTCAACTTCGGAGGCGGAGCGGCGTCGGGTGCTGCTGGCGGTGCGGCCGGCGCTGCTGGCGGGGCTGCCGGTGCAGGGGCTGCCGGCGCGGCTGGCGCTGGCGCTGCGGGTGCGATCGGTCTGGGCGTCAGCCTGGCTGGCGGGGCTCTGGCTGGAGGTCTGGCGATGATCGGTTCCATCATCGGCGCCAAGATGCTGTCGGGCGACATGGGCAAGGTCGAGGAAAATACTCGCTACACTGCCCTCGGGATTCTTGGAGAACAGGGCGTCATCCATCTGCTGTGGTCGAACCTGGACCATTGGTGGCACAACCGTGGCGTCTGGGCGGACATCAAAAGCACGCTGGGATGGATCTGGGAGAAGGTCGATCCAGGCTTCACGGAAATGCTGTCGAAGCTGCAAAGCATCGTCGACAAGACGACGGATGTCTGGGACGAGATCCGCTTCCTGCGGGCCGAGTTCAAGCCGCCGGTCACGGTGACGGTCCAGGGAAACGTGATCGGCAATGACGACTTCATCGACACGCTGACGGACGCCATCGGCAAGAAGCTGGCGCTCGCTGGAGGTGCGTGATGGTCAAGGTGCTGATCTCAGGGCAGGACGTCACCGCACATGTGCTGGCGGGAAGCATTGCGCTGAAGAGGTCTGCCGACGGACAGGTCGGGACCGCCGCGTTCACCTTGACGGATCAGGTGTCGCTGCTGGACTATCCGAGAGTGGACCATGCCGTGACGGACAAATCCGTGCTGGCTGGCAGCCTGCTGCACGAACTGGCGGTGACATTCGCTCCGGTGGAGATCCGTCACGATGGAGCCGCGGTGTTCCGGGGGCGGATCGCGCAGGCCGAAGGCAGCATTGACGGCCTGCATGTGCGGCTCCGGGTGTCCTGCCAGGATCATGTGGCGGGGCTTCAGCGGGTGGTGGTCTTTCGCAAGTCTTGGACGTCCACGACAGCCGGCGCCATCGTGGCGTGGCTGGTGTCGCAGGCATCCGGAATTTTGCAGCAGGATGCCAGCTTCATTGTGGATCCGACGCCGGTGGCGGCATGGGAGATCCGGGCGCGGACGGTCCTGCAGGCGCTGCAGGAACTTGCAGAAAACGTCGGCGCCGCGTGGTATGTGGACGTGGACGGGCGGCTGCACTGGCGGCGGCGGACCGATCCAGAGGTCTCCGGCCTGTCCTATGGCCTGGCCGGCGGGGAGAAGGCGTTGCAGGGCAGCCTGAGCGTCCGGCATGACGGGACGGGGCTGGCCAACAGCGTGCGGGTGGTGGCGCAGGAAGCGCAGTTCTCCCAGGGCGCAGTAACGTTGACCGGAGCCGGGGCGGCGGATGACCAGTTCGCCGAATCGAACTGGTCTCAATGGGGGATCGGTCAGGGCGCCGTCCTGGCGAGCGCAGACAACAACAACAACCTACCTGTCCGGGTGGAGAGGCAGACGGTTCCGGTATCGCAGTTCACCATGACGGTGCCGTGCAATGTGTATCCGACCATGCGGCTGCAGGGAACGTCCTGGGACAATCTGCAGCCTGCGCCGCCAGCAACCACGACTGCAAGTAAATCATGGGCGTGGTTCTACTCGGTGGGGAATGCATTTCTGATATGCGAAATACCAAACCCGGGAAACATCCTGTCACTTGAACTGCGGATCTATGCCAGTGAATTCAGCAACGACGCCGACAGTGTAGATACCATCTTCATCGAAAATGCGGATTCCTACTACGGCGGGGCTGTGGTGAGTCCGTCCGGTCCGTTCGTCACGGCCAGCCCGAACCTGGTCATGTATGTGCCGATCCCGTTGTCGTGGTATCAGCCAGTGATGATGTTCAGAGTCGGCTGGCTGGGCGGGCCGCCGGGGGCCATAAACACCCTGACTGTCGCCGGCGCCGAACTGGTGGTCACCTATGCGGTGGAAAACCAGCCTGTATACCGTGCGACGAAAACCTGGCTGCGGTTCGACACCCAGGACCAGATCCCGGCCGGTTCCGTGCTGACCGGCGCAAAGCTGCGGCTGAAGGTAGCTGGGAGAACCGGGAATCCTGAGTTCATCGTGCGCCGCTCCAGCCTGACGTCCTGGCCGCCTGCGGAGGCATCCTATCAGGCGGAGGCCGGACCGCAGGCAGCATATGTGCTGCCAGGACAGATCCCGGCCGCCGGGCAGTGGCTGGAGGTGCTGCTGCCGGCGTCCGCTGTGAACACCGGAGGCCATACCGTGCTGTGCCTGGATGCGGTGGCAGGGACGGCTCCGGAGGCCGGCAGGGAGGTGCTGTTCAGGGCGTGGGAAGCAGGATCAGCCGACAGGCCGCAGCTGGTGCTGGACTGGCAGCTTGCCATTCCGGCGGTGGAATACACTGCGGAGGATCAGGGCAGCATCTCCCAGTTCGGCCGGCGGTCCATGGTGATCGTCGATCCGAAGCTTTCGCAGCAGCAGTGCGAACAGACGGCGCGGAGGGAACTGGCTGTCAGGGCATGGCCGAGCCGCAGCATCACGCTGTCATCCAGGGCCGGCGCCGGATTGCAGCCCGGGCAGCTTGTCAGTCTCGAGTTCGACGACATCGGCGTGATGGGGAATTTCATTGTGCAGGATCTCAGCGTGAAAATCGACCAGGCTGGAAATGCGTTCTACGACATGACGCTGGAGAGGTTCCGGCCGGATCTGATCAGGATTCTACTTGAAACGAGGGAGAAATAACCATGCCATTTCCGCCGGAGTGGATCAGCGGTGAAAAAATCACCGCGATGAAGCTGAACGCCTGGAACACCGCTTTGGCCGCCTTCGAGATTGTTTCCTCGACTGCGGCTGCGGCCCTGAGACCATATGTGGGATTCGGCACTGCTGCGCCGCAGCATCCGGTGCATGTGAACACGACGGAGGCCTGGAAGGGCTTCCGGGCCGACCGCAGCGGGGCGCCGTTCTTCGCGGCCTACAGCGACGCCTCAGGGAACGGCGAACTGGTGCTGTCCACGGCCGCCGGCCAGAACAACGTGGTGCTGCGGGCCAGCGGCACCAGCGTGCTGAGCGGAGGCAATGTGGGCATCGGGACGGCCAGCCCGGAGGTGGGGCTGCATCTTCAGGGCCGGCGCCTGCTGGTGCACTTCGACGACTACGGGAACTGGTCCGTCCGTCTGAGAGGGCAGAAAAGTTCCAGCAGCCAGTGGGGCGAATACGACATCATCCCGCACTGGCTGGGGCTGGATTTCAACAATCCGCAGGCGTCCAGGCTGATGATGCGCATAGGGGCTTTCGGCGAGGTCACCGTCGGCGCAAATCTGAGTCTTCCTGCCCAGACGTCCGCGCCAGCCACGCCTGCGGTCAGTGCAGAGGCGAAGATCTACGTCAAGGGCGGGAAGCTGGTGGTGCAATACAACGACGCCGGCACGGTGCGGTATAAGTATCTGGACCTGGCCGGCACAGGAGTGACGTGGGTGCACACGACCACGGCTCCGTGAAGATGAGTTCGAGGAGGAGGAAGAAGATGCCGAAGATCACCATCACGTTCCATGAGGAGGGCAGCGAGCCCGCAGTGATTGAGATTCCTGATGCGATTGCAGCCGTGCTGGACCAGCACGTCGCCTGGCTGCAAGCGGAAGGCCAGACGGTGCAGGGAAAGACGGATCTATTCATCCGCATGACCTGGCAGAACTGGCTGAAGCCGGTGCTGGAGAGGCAGGGATTGAGTGTGCGTCAGCTTGCCGGCGCCGCCGGGCAGCAGGTGGCCCAGCTGGAGGCGCAGCTTGCCCAGGCCCGGGCTGCGGAGGAGATGGCGGCAATCCAGGCAGTGGTGCAGGTGGTGCCGTAAGACTGATGGATCAAGGGACGGGCGGGGCGTTAGAGAAATTCAGCCCACGCATCATATAGCAAGATTTTCATGCAAGCAAGCCCAGAATTGGCCTATAAGCGTTCGGGCAGGCCGGGGGATGTCAGGTATCCTCCGGCCTGTTTCGCCTCGTTATAAGCCATTTACACGCAATCTGGACCCATCACAGCTTGATGGCCTGCACAGCTTCCCGCCGGGCTTCGATGCGCGGGTGGGAATAGCGCAGCATCATGGACCGGCTGACGTGGCCGGCGAGTTCCATCAGGGTGACTTCCGGCACGCCGGATTCCGCCAGCCGCGAGATGAAGGTGTGGCGGAGGTCATGCATCCGGCACTGGACGCCGGATCTCTCCCGGATCGTCTCCCAGCCGTGCTTGAAATCCGAGACGGGCTTTCGGGGATTGTTGGGCGCCGGGCTGCCGGCTGGGAAGACGAACCACTCCGGGCGGATCTCGCCGAAGCGTTCTTCGCACCAGGCCTTGTGCGTCTCCAGCACCCGCTGCAGATCCGGGTGCATGGGGATGACTCTTCTGGCGGCGTCGGTCTTTGTGCCGGGAACGGAGATGAGGCCCTTCTGGAAATCCACATGGCGCCATTGCAGGGTCTTTGCTTCTCCGGAGCGCATGCCGGTGAACAGCAGCAGGCGGAGGAAGCAGGGAAGCAGGACGCCGCGGGGGCCGGCGGTCTGGGTCCACTCGCCGCGGCGGCTGTCGCTGAGGATCAGCTTTTCCTGCCCCGCGGCCAGGCGATCGGCTTCCTCCAGCAGGCGGCGGATTTCCTGATCCGACAGTGCTCGGCCGGCATCGGTGTTCTCTTTCAGCTTGCGGATGGACGGCCAGAGGGATCGCACCGTCCCTCCCAGAGCGCGGGCGAGATGAGAGACGGCGAGGTTGATGGTGCGGGCTGACAGCTTCTCCGCTTTCAGGCGTTCGATAAGCCGGATGACCTCGGCCTGGGTGATCGACTCCGCCGGCCGGTCCCGGCCGAGGATTTCCAGCACCCGCTTCAGGGCGGACCGGGCGGTCATGAACGTGGACTTGTCCCGAGTGGCTTTCAGGGTGCGGAGGAAATCGTTGCAGGCCTGCCGGAGAGTCTTCCCGCCGGCCTGGGGAAGCTGACCTGCCAGCAAGCCCGAGATGGCCTGTGCGAGCGCCTGAGCCAGTATGGGCTGCAATTGGTCCAGAATGGCCGTGGACGGATCGGCGGGGGCGGGGGAAGGCTTGGACCCATCCCGGGGCCGCCGGCGCGTCTGAGGCGATTTCTGCGCATTCCTGGCCTGTTCCAGCAGCAGTGCTTCTTCGCGTGCCTGTGCGACTTTCCAGGCCGTCTCCCAGGTGCGAGTCTTCAGGCTTTCTCGAAGTTTGACTCCGTTCATCATGGTAAATTCAGCCCAGAACACTCTAGACTGCCGGGTGTCTCCGTGTACGGTGTAGGTGGGGCGGAACAGCCGGAACATGGCTTACCACTCCCTCCAGGTGGCATCCGGCAGGCTGTGGAAAATTGGCATGCCGGAGGCAAGATTCAGGGCAAGACGCCGGCAAGAATCCAGGCATGGATTGACCAATCCAGGGGGCTGGGCTAGTGTGGAAGTGGTGAAAGGAAAGGGAGTTGCTCTGGCAGGACCGGCAGGACTCGAACCTGCGACCCTCTGCTTAGAAGGCAGATGCTCTATCCAGCTGAGCTACGGTCCCGGATTGTGAGCTGCAGGCGCGCTCTGCTCTCATCATACAATCACCCCGCGTCCGCGGAGGAATGCGAACGAGGCAGCCCTGCGTGGCTGGCGCAGTCCCGGCGAGCCTGCACGCTGTATGCTGAGAATGCCGCGGGAAACGGCGCGGAGAGCATCAGGAGGGGATAACGGCATTGATGCTGCTTGCGGTTTTCTCGGTGATCCTGTCTTGGCCCGAGGCGTCGCCGGAGGCTGTGCGCAGAGCGTCGGAGCTCGGGGCAGGCGTCCTCGTCGTGCCCGCTGCCGCGCGGGCGCCGGCGGCGCCGCAGGGGATCGAGATTCTCGCGGCCGCAGACGTGGATGCGGACGCCATCGAGGGGGCGAAGCGGGCCGGATTCCCGGGTGTCATGATCGCGGCGCCGGAGAGCGAGACCGCCCTGCGGGCGCTGCTCGAACGGCACGGCCCATTCATCCGGATCGTGACGCTGAAGCGCGAACAGGCTCACTGGGATGTGAGCCCGGCGATGGCCGCCGTCCGCGCCGGGCAGTGGCCGGGGCTGATGGCGCTTGACGGAGAAGCGGCTGCAACCGAACAGCCCTGGATAAACGGCAACCTGCACACATTCGCCTGGCTCGAGGGCTTCTTCCCGAAGCGCGCGCCTGTGCTTGATTACGAACCGCCCGCTGACAGCATGCTGTATGAGGGTGCGGAGATCGCGCTGGCCGAGGCATGGGCTTTCGGCGGCGCGGTGGTGTTGCGGCTTCCGCCCGCTTATCGGGAGGGGCTGGCGAGAGAAGATCCACGGGCGCGTGCGGCGTGGGAGCGGCTGCGCAGCGTGGCTGCTTTTCTCCGGCAGAAAGGCAGCGGACTGCGCCAGGCTGCGTCTACGCTGGCTGTGCTCGTGCCTCAATGGGACGAGGAGTTCGAAGAGATTCTGAACCTGGCATGGCGGCAGCAGCTTTCGCCGCGCGTGATTCCGTCCGCCGCGTTTTCCGCGCCGCGCGGGTTGCGCATGGCGGTTGTGGTGAATCACACGCCTCTGCAGCAGACGCTGGAGCGGCTGCGCGAGTTTGCTGGGGCGGGCGGGCATGTGCTTGTGGCGCCTGAGCCCGGTGCGGCGGGGAAAGCCTGGTGGAGCGGTGCGAAACGCGAAAGCAGGGTCGACGGGCTGGAGACGTTCCGCCTGGGGCGCGGCACGGTGCGCGTGATGGAGGAGCCGGCGCTGGATCCGTTCGTGTTCGCGCTCGATCTGCGCGAGCAGCTGGGAATGGACAATCCGCTTGGCCGCGGGCTGCATGGTCTCGACGTACGCATCTGGCATGCGGCGACGGCGCTGCCCGTGCTGCGGAGGCAGAAGGAAGGCGAGCTGACTGTCGTGCTGATCGGATACGGGCGCTGGATCGGGCACGATTTTCTGGCCGGCGCGCGCGGGGAATTCCGCTCCGCGCGCCTGGAACAGCCCGGCTCGGAAGCAACGGCGCTGAAGCTGATGCCGCGGGGCGGACGTGTAGAATGGAACCAGCCTGGGCTTCACCGGATCGCAGTCATCACGCTTGAGGAGGCTGTGCGATGACCCTCACCCGCCGCGCAATGCTGGGCGCGCTGGCCGCCGCGCCGGCCTCGGCCGCTTCCACCCCCTATTTCGGGCTGCATGAATTCATCGAGAAGCACCCGAAGGCCGTCTTCATCCGCCGCACGCGCGTGCCGCACAAGATGGACGGCGAGGCGAAGCTGCGCGAAGGACTCGCGCTGGCGCGGCAGATCTTTGTTCCGAAGACCGCGCCCGGCGTGCCCGTCTCGCACCGCGTGATTCTCAAGCCGAACATGACGAGCGTGCGCAGCCGCGGACGCGCCGATGAAGAGAACTGGGGCACGGGCACGGACCCGGAATTCTGCGAAGGGCTGATTCTGGGCCTGAAAGAGCTGGGGGTGCGCAAGTTTCACTCCGTCGAGACGAACCTCTATCATTCGTGGCACTACCGCGGCTTCATGGACATCTACGAGCGCCATGGCGTGGAGCTGAACGAGACGGAGCAGAACTACCGTTCCCCGCGCGCGGAGCGCGAGATCGTGTGGTCGAAAGTGCCCGATGGCGTCATTTACGACCGCATCCCCCATCACTGGCCGGTGAACGCGCCGGACACATGGCTTCTGAACATCGCCAAGTGGAAGGGCCACTCGATGTGCCTGACGCAGGCGGTGAAGAACGAGCAGGGGCTCGTATGCCTGCCGTTCATCCGCTTCTGCCAGGGCATGCGGATGGTGGCGAACGTGCCGGACGTGATGAAGCCGCACATGTGCCGCGACGCGGTTGAGCGCGTGCAGCGCTATTTCGAAAATCACCTGAAGACGGGATACCGCCGCTATCAGGCTCGGGCGGAGGACAACCTGGTCAGCCCTCTGGCGCAGGAGATCTGGGCGCACAAGACGCTGGACAATCAGAGCGTGCTGAAGACGGGCCTCGCGATGATCGAGGGCATCTACGCGCGCGACGGGGACGGTTTCGGAATCGGCAACGATTATCTGACGAACCTGGTAATGTTCTCCAGAGACAAGTTCCGGCTCGACATCATCGGCCTGTGGCTGGGAGGACACGAGCCGGGCAACGTGTACCTGTACCGGATCGCGAAAGAACGCGGGCTGAGCGACACCTTCAATCCGTGGGAAGTGGATCTGTACGAGTGGACGGACGATGGCCCGGTTCCCCGCAAACTGACCGACTTTCCGCGCCAGGAGCTGAAGAGCATCTACCTGCGCATGCCGGGAGAGCCGGAGCTGCACCTGGCGAACGAGCCGGTGGATTACGAGCGGCTGAAATTCTGACGGGAGCTTTCAGGTCCGTTTGTGGGGGCTCTTGCGCTCGAGGAACAGTCGGAGACCGAAGGGGAGCAGTTCGCCCAAAGCGGCCCCGATGCGGTACTGCCAGCCCGGGATGACGAAGAGCTTGCGGGACTCGAGACCGCGGAGGCTGGCTTCCACGACCGTGTCTGCATCCATCCAGAGCCATCCGGGGACCTTGTTGCGGTCGACGCCGAGCACGTCGTGAAACTCGGTGTAAGTGAAGCCTGGGCAGAGAGCCTGGACGACGACAGGCGAGCCAAGCAGGTCGAGCTCGATCCGCAGCCCCTCGGTGAAATCGTTCATCCAGCCCTTGGTGGCGCAGTAGCTGGTGTTGCCGCCGCTGCGCCAGAAGCCGGCGACGGAGCTGACGTTGATGATGGCGCCGCTGCCGCGGCGGATCATCGGACCGAGCACGGCGCGCGTCAGGCGCATTGTGGCGAGCACGTGCAGGTTCACCATTTCGACCTGGCGGGCGTAATCCGTTTCATGGAAAAAGCCGAGCGTGCCGAAGCCGGCGTTGTTGACGAGAAGGTCGGGCGTGGCGCCGCTTTCGATCCGCGCGGCGAGCCCGTCGGCTTCGGCAGGTTTTGAGAGATCGCAGGGGAAACATTCCACCTCGATTTTGTTCTTGCGCTCCAGCTCGAGCTTGAGGGCTTCGAGACGCTGGACGCGGCGGGCGGCGAGCAGGAGGGAATACCCGCGGGCGGCGAGCTTGCGGGCGAAGGTTTCGCCGAGGCCGCTGGATGCGCCGGTAACGACAGCGAATTTCATGGCCGATCAAGGCCATCATCGCACGGCTCGGAGGGGGGCGAGTTACAATACGGGTTCGATGGAAGCGCGCGCGCAGCACCTGCACACGTATTTCCTGTTTCCTTTCGCGGTGGACAAGGAAGCCGTGATGCAGGACCATCAGCGCGTGTGGGAGAAACAGCGGCTATGGACCGCCGGGCTGGACGAGTGGATCGGAGACCATGCGATGGGCGCGGGTTCGCCGGTTCCCGGCAAGCTGGGGCGCTGGCAGCGCGACCCGTTCCGGCGCTTCGACATGGACTCGTTCGCCTACCAGGACATGGTCTTTTTCCATCCGTTCGTCCGGCGGGTGTTTTTCGACGTGGGCGAGGGGATTGCGGGCGAGGAAGGGGCGCCGGAGAACATGCTCCGGGTGTACTCGATTCCGCTCGCGCATCTGGGAGAGACCGGACGGAAGCTGATCTATTACGCCGAGGACTCGCGCGGCCGCAACGCATCGGTGCGGGTGACGGATCTGCGGCTGTTCATGTTCGCCAACGGCATCGGGATTCTGACGATCGGAGTGGAGGCGAACGACATCCCCGTTCCGCAGGCGCTCTGGATCAACGAGATGATGCGGAAGGTGTACCCGTCGAGCGGGCGCCAGATCCGCGAAGGGCGCGTGCCGTGCCGGATGGAGCTCCGGCTGGAAGGCGGGGGCGAGCCGCAGGTGGTGGCTGAAGAGCGGTTCACGCGGTGCGTGATGCGCGGCTACCTGCCGCCGCTGAGCAAACTGATCACCGAGCTGCTGTATTTCCTGAACTACGCCGGGCAGGAATTCGAGCCGCTGCTGGACGAGCGGATGACGGTGTACTCCTACATGTCTCTGGATCCGGCGAGCGTGGAGCCCGACTTCGACCAGAGCGAAGAGTACGAAATGCTGATGGCGCGCTTCCTGTACGTGGACCGCTGGGGCGAGGGTTACCGCTACGACAGCGAATTCACGCGCGAAGCCATGCGGCGGCAGGTGTACCGCCGATGGGCGCACCAGGGAACGCTGTACGGGTTTTCCAGCTACTCGAACGTGACGCTCGTGATGGGACGGTTCGACTGCGACGAGCACCAGTTGCGGGAAGGCTTCCTGGTGCACCGGATGTTCATGTCGCGGTATTACCTGCAGGCGGTGGTGGCGCTGTTTTACCGGGCGACGCTGCTTGATTTCAGCGAGCGCACGGCGCTGGTGTCGCGTCTGCTAAGCCGCAAGTTCGGCTCCTATGACATCACGGAAGAAGACACGCGGATGGTGACGCGGCTGATGGCCGAGGTGCAGCTTTTCTCGAATTATTGGTACTTCAGCGAACTGGCGAACAAGGACGAAGAGATGGAGCACTTCCAGATGCAGTGCTCCGAGTTCCGCGTGCCCCAGATGAAGGCGGAGATCGAACAGGAGATCGAGAAGCTGAACAACACGCTTGAGCGGATCTATCAGCAGCGGAACACGGAATCGATCAACCGGCTGGCCATGCTGAGCATGATCCTGGGCGGCGGGGCGATGATCACCGGGTATTTCGGCATGAATTTCGGCCGGGAATTCGAGCGCATGTTTTTCGCCGGAGAGCAGATGACGGCGCTGCATTACGGCGCGGTGATCGCCGTCACGCTGATGGTGGTCGGGTCGATTCTGTTCGCCATCTTCCTGGTCGCGTCCAACTGGAACGATTACAGGAGGATTCTCCTGCCGGTCCGGTCGGACAAGCTGGAAAGCCTGAGGCGGACTGCCGGGTTCGGGGAAGTTCCCGAAGAAGAAGAGCAGGAATAAACAGAGCTCCGCGAGAAAGTCCTGCCCTGATTCTGGTTCCCGGCCGGCGGCTTTCCTGGATCAGACTCCCTCTCCGACGTACTTTTCCTTGATCTGGAGGATGATTTCCTCGGCGCGGCCGGGATCGATGCCGCTGCGGAGCATGGCCTGACGGGCCATTTCCATGCCGGCTTCGAACTCGGGCAGGACGGCGGAGGCGGCGCCGAGGCGGCGCAGCTCGTCGAGAAGCTGGACGCGGGCGGCGCGGGCGATGACGGGGACATGGGGCGCAAGCTTGCGCGCACGCTCGGTGGCAAGGCGGACGACGTCGCCGTCGGGCACAGTGAGGATGAGCAGGCGGGCGTTCTTGAGGCCGGCAGCGCGGAGGATCTCTTCGCTAGTGACATCGCCCCACAGGGCTGGCACGCCATCGGCCCGGATGTCATTGAAGATGGCATGGTTCAGTTCGATGATGACGACGGGCAGGCCGGCCGCGCGGAGAACGCCTGCCACGGCGCGGCCGGTGCGTCCGTAACCGGCCACGAGGATGTGGTCGCGGAGCAGCTCGCGCGGAGTTTCGAAGTGGCGTACGTTTTTCGGAGGCGGAAAACGGCGGCGCCACCATCGGCCGAGAGGCAGGGC
Source organism: Bryobacteraceae bacterium (assembly GCA_026002875.1). NCBI lineage: Bacteria > Pseudomonadati > Acidobacteriota > Terriglobia > Bryobacterales > Bryobacteraceae > Bryobacteraceae bacterium. The sequence continues at coordinate 2,411,886 of BPGE01000001.1, read as the reverse complement.
GAGGCTCGCCACGAGCGGGGCGACGGCGATCGAAAGAATCGTGCAAATGAGAACGAAATCGTAAGTCTCTTTGGAAATGAAGCCGCCGCGGATGCCGGCGCGGGCCAGCACGAAGGAGAATTCGCCGATGTTCGCCAGCCCGAGGCCGATGATCCACGGCGCCATGTAGATGTACCCGAAGGAGCGCGCGAGAAGGCCGATCAACACGGATTTCGCCAGATAGATGAGAGCGACGCCGCCGAGAACCTTCCAGGGCTGGGCCAGGAAGAGAGTCGGATCGAAGAGCATGCCGACGGAGACGAAGAAGAGGAGGCCGAAGACGTCGCGCAGGGGTGCGAGCTCGCTCAGCGCCTGGTGGCTGAACTCGCTCTCGCTGAGAATCAGCCCGGCGATGAAAGCTCCGATGGCGAAGCTGAGTCCGACCAGATTCGCGGCATAACCGACGCCGACGCTGACGGCGACGACGGCGACGAGGAACATTTCCCGGGAGCCCCAGCGGAGGACGCGGCGCAGCAGCCATGGGAAAAACCGCATGCCGAGGAAGACGATGGCGGCGAGAATGGAGGCGGCCACGGCCATGGACTGCAGGATTTTCTGGAAGGCGTCGGACGTGAGGTTGGCCTGAGGCAGCAGGATCAGGAGAGGAATGACGGCGAGATCCTGGGTGACGCTCATGCCGACCATGACGCGTGTGGCGAGGGCTCTGGAGACGCCCCGCTCGTCGGCGAGCTTGACGATTACGGTAGTGCTGGACATGGCGACCATCGCGCCGAACCAGAGGGCCTCGGTGGACGTCATGCTGAAAAGGCGATGGCCGGCGAGCCATCCCATAGCGCCGCAACCGAGAATCTGGATGGGGCCTCCAATCAGGGCGACGCGGCGGACGGCGAGCATGTCGCGGATGGAGATCTCAAGGCCGAGGCTGAACAGCAGCAGCGCGACGCCGATTTCGGCAAGCAGTTCGATGTCGTGGATGGACTGCACCGTGGGTCCGGCGGTGTTCGGACCGACAATCACGCCTGCGGCGATGTAGCCGACGAGGAGGGGCAGGCGGAGGAGGCGCGCGGCAACAGCGCCAACGAGGCCGGCGACGACGATCAGAACAAAATCGGCGGCGATGCCCATGAGCTCGTACTATTGTGACAAGCCGGTTGCGGTCATTTCAGCCCGTGGCTGAGGAGCAGGGCTTCGTCCGCAAGCAGACTTGCGGCCGGCCCGTCAGCCACGATGAGACCCTCGTCGAGGATGAGCAGGCGCGATGTCGTCCGGCGGAGGAACGGGAGGTCGTGGCTGGCGATGAACTTCGCACACTGAAGATCGTCGAGGTGCGCGGCGAGGACGCGCGCCGAGCGCGGGTCCAGCTCGCTCGTGGGCTCGTCGAGCAGAAGAACGCCGGGCTGCAGAGCCAGAGCGCAGGCGAGAGCGGCGCGCTTGCGCTCGCCAGCGCTGAGCGCGTGGCCCGGGCGGCCGGCCGCATGATCGAGACCAACAGCCGCCAGAGCTTCGCGGGCGCGCTGCAGGGCCTGTTGGCGGGAGAGGCCGCGATTCTGAAGAGGCAGGGCGGCATCCTCGAGGATGGACGGCATGAACAGCTGATCTTCAGGGTTCTGGAGGACGGCGCCGAAAGGGACGCGGATCTCCGCCCGGCCGGCATGAGGGCGAAGCAGGCCCATGAGGCACCAGAGCAGAGTGCTTTTGCCGGCCCCGTTCGGCCCGGCGAGGCCGACGCTTTCCCCTGCGGCGATTGAGAAAGAGATGCCGCTGAAGACCGTCCGGGCGCCGTAACGGAATTCGAGAGAGTCAACGATGACGGCAGGTGTCATTGCGCGAGGCCTTTGACCAGGAGCGCCGCATAGAAGCGCTCGGCGCGGCGGATCACCCGGGGGAAGAGCGAAGCTGTGGCGTAATGGACGGAGCGCCACCACCCGGCGCGCCACCGGCGGGGAGCGGCGAGACGCCAGGCGCGGAAAAGGCCGGTGCATTCTTCTAGAAAAATCCGCAAAAAGTGGCGCAGGAAGAGAAAATACAAAGCGGGGTTGCGAAAACCCCGGCGCTGGAGACACCATCCGGCAAGACGCTTCCAGGGAACCGCACGGAAGAATAGAAGACCTGCGGCGGCGGCCAGAATCATGCGCATGGCTAGCAGGGGCGGACGGTGCGCAGCGAAGAACTCGACAGCGGCGAGAACTGCGGCAAAGACAAGAAGTCCGAACCACGCGGCGGGCAATCTCACGCGGATTTCTCCATGAGGACGGTGTATTCGTTATCGTTTTCCTCCGCGACGAGAATGCAGGCGCCGAGAGACGCGCAGAGCGAGGCAAGCTCCGCAGCGGGAGGCAGGCGGTCCCCGGCGACAGCGCCGCCGATGGAAGCGTGCATGGCGTTCAGCGCCCGGCTCGACATGAGGTGGCCGACAGCGAGGCGCCCGCCGGGGCGGAGAAGCTCGAGAAGCGCGGACAGGGCGGCGTGCTGGTTTTCCACGTGAGGCAGGGCGCTGAAGACGAGGATGCAATCGAAGCAGGCACCAGGAAAAGGAGGGAAAGAGAGATCGGCGCAGACATAGCCGACCTGAGCGCGGCAGCCGTGCTTGCGGCGGTTTTCCGCAAGCATGGCGGGGGCGAAGTCGAGTTCGATGATCCGGCGCGGTGGATCGGGGAGCCGCAGGAGGGGTTCGACAAGGACGCCCGTTCCTGCGCCGGCATCCAGCAGGCGGCGGCAGCCGGGTGGAACAACTTTTTCAAGAAATGTTTTGGCACGCGCGGCCGTCTCCGGCTGTCCGGGGAGCGAATCCCAGGCGGGGGCGAGTTGGTCAAACCAGGCCTGTTTCATGGAGCAGAATGCCGCCGCGCCGGCGCAGGGCGGCGACGGCGAGCGGGGTCGCTATCAATTGCAGCACAACGCCGGGCAGGCCCTGAACGAGAAGGGCGAGCGAGGCGAATCCGGGAGGCAGATCGAGCCAGGCGGCGGCAGCATACGTTGCCGCAAGGGCTGTCATGCGCCCCGCGGCGACAGCGATGGCGACGGAGAGGGCGAGGGGCAGACGCGCCGTCGCGGCGGCAGCGGCGGCCAGCACAGCGCCCTCCGCGCTCATGATGGCGGCAATGGGCGGATAGAGCGGAGGCATTCCCGTGGCGAAAGCCGAAATCCAGGGGATGCAGAAGCCGGTGGCGACAGCCCACGGCCAGCGGCTCAGATACCCGTTCACCAGCAGTGGAAGGAGCATCGGCAGGAAACGCGAGCCGAGTCCGGCGGCGTGGAAGGCGACGGGCAACGCAAGAGCCAGAGCGCCCATGGCGGCGCTGAGAACCATGGAGCGGAGCGTGGATCTGTTCAGAGGGCGCATGGCTCAGAACTGGATGGTCATGCCGCCGGCTGCGTTGATGCGGGGCATGACGTACCCGGGCAAGACCTCGTAGCGGCGATCGAGGAGGTTGTCCACGAGCGCGAACAGGGAAAGACGGCGGCTGGCTTTCCAGCCTGTTTGCAAAGTGAGGAGCGGATAGCCGCCGAGCGTTGCGGTGCGGGCGGCGTTGGCGTATCGTCGGCCGACAATCATGGCCGACAGGCTGGCGGACAGGCGGCGCTGATGGTAGTGGACTGCGCCGTTGAACTTGTTGGCGGGCAAGAGCGGAGCGATCTGACCAGAGCGAAGGATCGCCGTTCCCGCGCTCATCATCCAGGAGCGCGCAGGGCGCCACTGGGATTGAATGTCCACGCCGCGCAGAATGGCGCGGCCGGAATTCTCGAGGCGCAGGTTCGGGAAGCGGCCAAGAGTGAGAATCTGGTTCGACAGCGACGAGTAATAGCCGGTGGCCCAGGCAGTGAGGGAGCGGTGAGGCTGGACATAAAGCGTGGACTGGGTGTTCCAGAGCCGCTCCGGCTGAAGTCCAGGATTGGGCGCGGGGAAAAGGTACAGCTCGCGGATGGTGGGGTTGCGGAAGCCGCGGCTGACGCCGCCCGACCAGGAGATGCGTTGGGAGAGGCGGACGGTGGCGGATGCTTCGGGAACGGACATGCCGCCATAGACGGAATGGCGGTGATGGCGGTAGCCGCCAGAGAGAGAAAAGCGGGGAGAGACAGCCCACTGTGTTCGGGAAAATCCGCCGCCTTCCTGGATCTCATGCTGGCCGTAATTCAGGAACGATTTGATGTTTCTGGCCGCGCCGCCGAAGTGATTGAAGTCGCCGCCAAAGTCCAGCGTCAGGGATGGAGCAAGGAGAAGGGTCTGCATGGCGCGGAGGCCCTTCGTGGAGTCTGTGGAGCGGAATCCGTCGGTGATGAAGTGGCGTCCCCACGCGCCGTACTGGCGCAGGTAGCCGTGGGAGCGGCCGTACGCATTGTTCAGGTTGAAGCTGTAGCCGCCGCGGCCGACGCGGGCGAAACTCCCCTGCAGAGGGGCGAAGATGGTTCCGGGATCCTCGACATGGAAGAAGCCGTACCGGCTTTCGAGGGAGAATTTCCAGTGTTCGGAAAGGTCGGCGCCGAAGGTGAATGTGCCATCAGGGTTGCGGAAATCCGATGACGGCCGTTCGCCCGAAGTGCCGGAATAACCGGCGTTGACGGAATAAAAACTCCGGCTGAAAGCGGCGGCGTGATTCAGACGGTGCTGGGTCGTGTACCACGAGCCCAGTGAAGAAGTCAGCCTTGTCTGGAAACCGGACTCGGGGCGGGAGGGGATGATTTCGACGGCGCCTCCCATGGCGTTGGAGCCGTACAGAACGGAGGCGGGTCCGAGAGTGACACGGACCGAGGAGGCGTCGGAAAGAGTGTAGAGATCCGGGAGGGGATGCCCCATCAGAGCCTGAAAATCGGGACGGCCATCGATGACAATCAGCACGCCGGTGTTGGGCGAGCCGCCGATTCCGCGGATGCTGACGGCGCCGGTGCCATTCGAGGCGATGCCATAGCCCATGACGCCGCGCCGCGTAACGAAAGCGCCCGGAGCAAGCCGGTCGACAGCGTCGAGGACGGTGCGGGCGCCCGTGCTCTCGATCTCGAGCGCAGAAGTCGCAATGGACTGCACGGTCTCCGCGCCCGCGGCGCGGACAACAACATCCACTGTCGTCTGAAGAGGGGCGGGATCGAGAGTGACGCGAACCTCGGACTGATCTTTGGGCAAAGCGACCGTTTTCGGGGCGAATCCGGGCGCCGTGATGCGCGCCGCCGCGCCGAGACGCTCCACAGCGGCGTTTGGAATGACTGCGCCAGAAGGATCCACCACGATGATCTCGGCAGCAGCGCAGGCGAATGCAAGGATGAACGCCGATAAAAAGATCCGGAAAGCGAAGCACGGAGACGGCATGTCTGTATGGTAGCACGATTGTGATAACTGTGATACCGTGCGCCGGTCCACGCTGGCCGGTCGGCCGCGCGTCCAGGGAAAAGGGGAATTGTGTTCCTGTCCCCTTTTCTAGCGGACGACGCGGAAGCCGATGTAATCCGGGCGCGAGGTCACCGGGGCTTTGGAGTCTGCCGGCATGTCGGCGCTGCCGCCGAGCACCTTCGGCTTGCCGTCTTTTCCGACGACCCACTCGGCAGCATTGCCGCCGAGGTCGAAGACGGGGTCATCGCCCGAACCGGGGAAGGAACCCACGGGCTTCAGCAGGGCGCCCGGTCCCGCATCCCGGACGAGCGGTTCGAGCCGGGCGGCGTCATCGTGGTTGACGGAATAACCAGCCCAGAAATCGAGCGTATTTTCACTGCGGCTGCGGTTGAGAAGTCCGCTCATTTCCTCCTCCGTGCCGAGGCGGAATTTGCGGCCCGTCTTCTTCGAGAGCCACTCGCAGTATTGCTGGGCTTGCTCGAAGGAGATGTTCGTCGCGGGATAGTTTTCGGTACCCGGAGGAACGGGATAAGAAGGATCGAAGGCGCGGAACTGGGCGCGGGTGACTTCGAAGCGGCCAACCGAGATGGCGCCGCGCTCGACGGTTTCGGGGATGTCGGACACCTGTCTGAGGCGGACGAGAGCGGCGAGCGGGGAGGCCGGTTTTAATGCGGGATTGTCAGCCCTGGCCGTGCCGAACAGGTGGCGGTCGAACCAGGCAAGTTCTTCCTCGACCTTGCGCTTCTGATGAACGTATTTGCGCAGGCTGTGGGCCTCGCTCGGGAAGAGGATGAAGCGGACGGGCGTCTTGCCGTAGTGCTGCAGGGCGCGATAATGCTGCCAGCCCTGTTCGGTGGGAACCTGGCGATCCTCGGTTCCGAAGAAAATGATGGTGGGGCTGGTGACCTTGTTCATCTGGAACAACGGCGACTTTTTCACGTAAAAATCGGGATCATCCATGGGCGTTCTGCCGAGGTAATACTGCTCGAAGGCATCGCCGAAGACGGCGTTGCCCCAGTCGCTGATCCAGTTGACGTCGCCGGCGCCGGCGCCCACGGCCTTGTACCGCGAAGTGCGGACGGAGAGTTCGATGCTGATGATGGAGCCGTTGGACCACCCCATGACGCCGAGCTTCTCCGGATCCACGAGGCCTCTGGCGATCAGATGATCGACGCCCTTCTCGACGTCGATCCACTCCAGATCGTTGTACTTGCCGCCTGAGATGGATTCGCCGAACCTCAGGCCGTAGTTGGAGGAGCCGTGGTAGTTCGGCTTGAGGATGAAGGCTCCGCGCTGCGCGTAGAGCTGATGCGGGTAAGCCCAGCTTTCCCGGAAGGCGTCGGCGTCGTGGCCGTGAGGTCCGCCGTGGATCATGACGACGAGCGGGTATTTCCTGCCGGGCTCGTAATTGTGGGGGTAGTACAGAATGGCTTCGATTTCATCATCCAGGGCGCCCTTGTACCGGATGACTTCGGTCCTGGCGATCGTTTTCTTCCGGAAGTTCTCGTTGGGTTCAATGATGGTCTTCGCGTCTTCAAGGCGGTTGCCGGCAGGACGCGCAGCGACATAGACAGCCGGGGAAGACGCGTTGGAGCGCATGTAGATGATCCGGCTGCCGTCGAGCGAGGAGACGATCTGGTGGGCGTCCGGGGTTTCCACCCACTCGCGGCGCCAGGAATTGCCGGACTCGAAGTAGCGTGCCACGCGATTGCGGGCGCCGTTCGCCAGAAGGGCGAGGAACCCGTCCGGCATCGCGGCGGGAGAGCCCGCGAGACCGTTCTCCCAGTCGAGCGCGACCTCCGCAGGACGGGCTTTGGCAGCAGCATCGAGAGGCTCGGCAAGAGAAAGAGGGAAGTGGTAGAGCTTCGTGACACTGGCGTTGAACAGATACGGGTGCGTGGTGTACGGGGCGGTGAAATAGAAAGATTTCGAGTCCTGCTTCCAGTGGAAAGAGCGAGGGTAGAGCTTCTGACCGGAGAACAGTTCGACGCTGCGTCCGGTGGAAAGATGATGGAGGAACGTGACGGGCTTGATCTTCTGGTTGTAAATTTCTGCGAGGCTGCGGTTGTGGACGGTGAGCGCCCACTGGCCGTCCGGAGAGACGTCGACGCTGGTGATCCGGTCGTTGTTGGTGGTCAGGCGGGTGACTTTCCCGCCCTTGATTTCGACGCGGAACAGCCGGACGGGCGGCTCGTTTTCCTCGTCATCGACGACGTTGGAAGTGTCCTTGGCCTCCCTGATTTTCTGGTGGTACAGGGTGGGATCTTCCTGAGCGGCGACGGCGAGGGCATCGTCCGAAATCCAGTCGAATGTGCGGACGCCGCGCTCCATGCGGGTCAGCTGCCAGGGTTCGCCGCCGGAGGTGTTCATGAGCCAGATCTGCTGGCCGGAAGGCTCGGAAGAGGATGAGCCAGGGGAGGACCCCGAACCCTGCGGTGCAGAGCGGCGGCTGGTGAGGAAGGCGATGAGTTTGCCCGAGGGGGAGATTTTCGGGCTGGAGGCGCTGTCCTGACCGCGGGTGAGCTGGATGGGTTCGGGATCGTCGAAGCGCCGGAGCCAGATGTGGGAGACGGATTCGCCCTTGTCTTTGTCGATGCGCGATGTGGTGTAAACGGCGAAGCGTCCGTCCCGGGAGATGTCGATGAAACCGACCTGTTCCTGGAGCAGGATGTCATCGACGGTCCACTTTTCGGCAGCGTTGAGAGAGAGGCAAAGCAGAACGGAGGCGAGCCACTTCATATGGTTTCATTATGAGCACGGCGGCGCGGCTTCCCGCAGGGCGGGGAACCGATATGCTGGGGGAGAGCGCCATGCCACTGTACAAGCGTTATCTCGAGTATCTGGCGACCGTGCCGGCGGTGGAGCTGAGCCTGGATGTGTCGCGCATGAACTTCTCCAGCGCGTGGCTGGATTCGATGGAGCCCGAGATGCAGCGGGCGTTCGCGGAAATGGCAGAGCTCGAGCGCGGGGCGATCGCCAACCCGGACGAGAACCGGATGGTGGGCCATTATTGGCTGCGGGCGCCGCAGCTTGCGCCGCGGGCGGAGCTCCGGATCGAGATCGAAGAGACGCGGAGGCGGGTGCAGGAGTTCGCCGCGCGGATCCACGAGTCATCGGCGTTCACCGAGGTGCTGAGCATCGGGATCGGGGGGTCGGCTCTTGGACCGATGTTTCTGGCTGATGCGCTGGGGCACGCACGGCGGGACCGGATGCGGCTGCATTTCTTCGACAACACGGATCCGGACGGGATGGAGCGGGTGCTGGCAGGACTGGAAGGCAGGCTGGACCGGACGCTGGTTCTGGTGATTTCGAAAAGCGGGGGCACGCCGGAGACGCAAAACGGGATGAAGGTGGCGGAGGCGGCGTTCGCCCGGGCGGGCGTGGCGTTCGGTCCGCGGGCGGTGGCGGTGACGATGCCGGGTTCGAAGCTGGACGCCTATGCGCAGGCGAACGGGTGGCTGGAACGGTTCCCGATGTTCGACTGGGTGGGCGGACGGACTTCGGTGATGTCGGCGGTTGGACTGCTGCCGGCGGCGCTGCAGGGGCTGGACACGGACGCGCTTCTGGAAGGCGCCGCGCTGATGGACGAGGCGACGCGGGTCCGGCTGACGCGGCAGAATCCGGCGGCGCTGCTGGCGCTGATGTGGCATCACGCGACGGGCGGGCGCGGGCGGAAGGACATGGTCATCCTGCCCTACAAGGACCGGCTGCTGCTGTTTTCGCGCTACCTGCAGCAGCTGATCATGGAGTCTCTGGGCAAGCAGTACGACCTGGAAGGGCGCGTGGTGGAACAGGGCATTACGGTGTACGGCAACAAGGGGTCGACAGACCAGCATGCCTATGTGCAGCAGCTGCGCGAAGGGGTGAACAATTTCTTCGTGACCTTCATCCGGGTGCTGGAGGACGGGGGGGACGAGCTCGAGCTGGAGCCCGGCGTGAGGACCGGCGATTACCTGGACGGCTTTCTGCTGGGAACGCGGGCGGCATTGACCGAGAACGGGCGGGAGTCGATGATGATTACGATCCGGCGCGTGGACGCGCGCAGCGTGGGAGCGCTGATCGCGCTGTATGAGCGCGCCGTAGGGTTCTACGCGTCGCTCGTGCGGATCAATGCGTATCACCAGCCGGGCGTCGAAGCGGGCAAGAAAGCGGCGGCGGCGATTCTCGATCTGCAGAAAAGAATCCTGAGCGTGCTGTCTGGCGCGCCGAAGCCGCTGGATCAGATCGCCGCCGAAAGCGGAGCTGACAGCGAGGAAACGGCGGCGCACATCCTCGAGCATCTGGCGGCGAACGGGCGGGTGAAGGCATCGAAGGCGGGCTACAGCGTATGAGGGGCGGAACGCGGGCGGCTATCATGAGAGGAGAATGACCGCGCCCGAGGCAGTGGCGACTGCATCCGCAAAGCTGCAAGCGCTGGAAGCAGCGTTGAACGCCGTGGTGCGCGGCAAGGCGGACGTGGTGCGGATGTCGGTGGTGTGCCTGCTGTCGCGGGGGCACCTGCTGATCGAAGACGTGCCCGGAGTGGGGAAAACGACGCTGGCGCACGCGCTGGCGCGAAGCGTGGATTGCAGCTTCCACCGGCTGCAGTGCACGTCGGACATGCTGCCGGGCGACATTCTGGGCGTTACGGTCTTCAACGCGCGCACGGGGGAGTTCGAGTTCAAGCGCGGGCCGATTTTCACGAATCTGCTGCTGGCGGACGAGATCAACCGGACGACGCCGAAGACGCAATCTGCGCTGCTGGAAGCGATGAACGAGCAGCAGATCACGATCGACGGCTTGACCTATCCGATGGCGGAGCCGTTCATGGTGATCGCGACGCAGAACCCGGTCGAGCACCATGGGACATACCCGCTGCCGGAGTCGCAGATGGACCGTTTCCTGATGCGGATCCGGGTGGGATATCCGGACGCGGCGAGCGAGCGGGAGATCGTGCGGTTCGCGCGGGCGGCGACGGCGCCCGATGTCAAACCGGTGATCAGCCCCGGGGAGCTGGTGGAGATGCAGCGGGCGGTGGAGCGGATCCGGGTGGATGATGCGCTGGTGGACTACATTCTCGCGATCGTCGAGCAGACCCGGAAGCACGAGCAGCTGGCGCTGGGCGTGAGCCCGCGGGGCGCGCAGGGACTGTACCGGGCGGCTCAAGCGATGGCGCTGGTGGAGGGCCGGGACTACGTGCTGCCGGACGACATCAAGCGGCTGGCGGTGCCGGTGTTTGCGCACCGGGTGGTGCTGAACCAGCGGACGACGCTGATCACGCGCTCGACCGAAGCGAGCGAGCGCATCCTGAACGAGATCCTCAAGCTCGTGGAAGTTCCCTTGTAACGGCGGTCATTCCAGACATGAAAACAGCAATTATCGGGTTGCCGATGACAGGCAAGACGAGCCTGTTCACGATTCTGACGGGCGTGCACGAGACAGCCAGAACGGGCGCGATGGAGACGCGCGTGGGCGTGACGAAGGTGCCGGACGCGCGGCTGGAAGCGCTGGCGAAGGTGTTCGCCCCGGAAAAGGTGACGCACGCGACGATCGAGTTCATCGATTTTCCGTCGATTTCCAAGGAGTCCCTGCGGGATCCGTCCTATCTGGCGAGCCTGCGCGTGGCGGATGCGATGGCGCATGTCGTGAGGCTCTTCGAAAGCGACGTGGTGCCGCACGAGAAGGGCTCCGTGGACCCGATGCGGGACATCGGGGACGTGGACGCGGAGCTGGTGCTGAGCGACCTGGCGGTTGTCGAAAAGCGGCTGGAGCGGCTGGAAAAGGACCGGAAAAAGATCAAGGATCCGGGGCTGGACCGCGAATACGAGCTGCTGGAGCAGGCGAAAAAGATGCTGGAAAACGGCGAGCCCCTGCGCGGATGGGCGCTCGAGGGCGAGGACGAAAAGAGGCTGCGCGGATTCCAGTTTCTTTCGCAAAAGCCGATTCTGTTCGTGCTGAATGTCGGAGAAAATGATGCGGGGCGGATGCAGGAAATTGAAGAGGAATACCGGAAGACTCTGGTGAAGGAAGGACGCCGCTGCGAGGTGACGGCCGTGTGCGGGAAGATCGAGGCGGAGCTGGCGGAGCTGGACCCGGAGGAGCAGAAAGAGTACCTCGCTTCCTACGGGCTGCCGGGGTCGAGTCTGGACCGGCTGGTGGCCTCCATGTACCGGCTGCTTGGGCTGATGAGCTTTCTGACGGCGGGCGAGACGGAGGTGCGCGCCTGGACGGTGCCGGTGAACTCGACGGCGGTGAAAGCGGCGGGAGCGATCCACACGGATTTCGAGAAGAAGTTCATCCGCGCCGAAGTGGTGCCCTGGCAGGCTCTGGTGGAGCACGGGGGCTATGCGGGCGTGCGCGAGAAGGGCCTGCTGCGGCTGGAGGGCAGGGACTACATCGTGAAAGACGGCGACGTGCTGGTGATCCGGCACGGGTGAGACGGACCGGTCACTCGGTCCGCCGGAGTTCCTGAAACAGTTCCCGGAAGCAGAGCACCGCCTCGGCGACCTGCGGAGAGGGCGTCTTCTCCTGGCCGAAATAGGCGCGGACGAACGGGCCGAAGCCGACCCATGTGGTCTGGAGCATGCCGAGCATGCGTTCGCGCACGGGCCTGGCGGCGGTGGCGCGGGTGCGGCGCACGATGTGCAGCTGCTCGAGCGCGACGGAGGGTTTGCGCCAGGGAGAGCTGACGACGGGGAATCCGTGAAGGGCGAAGAAGGGGGCGGTGGGGTGGGGCGCTTCGTAGTGCCAGTCGCAGATGACCACGCTGCGGGGGATAAGCTGGATGGCGCGGGCGGTGGCGTTTTCCGAGGCCTCCCACTTCCCGATGCCGGTCAGGTCCGAGTCGAGGAGGCGGTCGCCCCAGATCCAGAGGCGGGCGTTGCGGCGGGCGAGGAAATCGTGAAGAAGTTTCACCTCGCCGGCGAACAACTCCGCGCGGTCCCGGCCGCGGCAGCGCGGGCAATCGTCCTCGCCCAGCAGGAAAACTTCGTCCATTCCGGCGTGGAAATCCGCTGCGCCGGCAGCGTCCATCAATTCGTTGATCAGGTCGAAAACGACTTCATGGACCCGCGGATGCAGCGGGCAATAGCTGCGGCAGTAAATGCCTTCATTGTCCGGGTATTTTCCCGGAGTTTCGTCAAATTCCGGATGGGCGCGGAGAAGGCCGAAGGTCGTTTTCGCCCACGACTGGTGGCCCAGGAGGTTGATCATGGGGATGAGGCGGACGCCAGATTCGCGGCAGGCGGCGGCAAGGCGCTCGAGATCCTGGCGGGAGAGGGCCGGCTCGTCGACCACCTCCGGGCGGGATGAGAACCGGTAACGGTAATTGAACTCGAGAACCAGCGTGTTGACGCCCTCTTTGGGAAGGGCTTCGCGGATGAACCGCAGGGCGAGGTCCATCTCGTCCGGGCGCGGCGCGGAGAGATGGATGCCCCGCACGGGGAGGGGCTCGGCCGCGGCGGAGAGGGCGAGGAGCGTGAGCCAGAGCAGGCGCATCATGGCGCCATTCTATTCGAGCGGGCGGTAGACGGGAATCTGGGTGGCCACAAACGCGGCGAGCCCTGCGGCAAGAGCGAGCCAGGCGAACCAGTCGCCGTGGCGGGTATAGAAGGTGCGTTCGTTGAGGAAACGGAAGGGCAGGCGTCCGGCGTGCATGCGGTGTTCAGGGAACGCATTCCAGACCTGGCCGGAGGGGTCGATGGAGGCGGTGATGCCATCGTTGGAGGGGCGGAGGAGCCAGCGGCGGTTTTCGACGGCGCGCATGCGGGCCAGCAGGAGGTGCTGGGCGCGGGCGGCGCTGCGGGCGAAGTAGCCGTCGTTCGTGAGATTGACAAGCACTTCCGCGCCCTCGCCGGCGAACTGGCGGACGTAATCGGGGAAGGCCGATTCGTAGCAGATGAACACGCCGAGGCTGTGCTCGCCGATCTGGAGCGTGCGCGCGCCCTCGCCGGCGGCATAGTCACCGGCTTCGGAAGAGATCTTGTGAATCCAGCGGAAACCGGGCGGGATGAATTCTCCAAACGGGACGAGCCGAGCTTTGTCGTAGCGGCCGGCGAGTCGGCCGGAGGAGTCCAGAAGGACGGCGGAGTTGAGGGGATCCCGCGCAGGCGTGTAGGCGACGGTTCCGAACAGAAAAGGGGCGCGGGCGAGGCGGGCGGTTTCGGTGGCCTGGCGGCGGAACTCGGCGTCGTCGTAGTAGTAGAAGGGCGCAGGAACCTCAGGCCACAGCAGAATGGCCGCTGGCGGGCGGGAAGGGTCGAGGGCCGTCTGCAGGGTCTGGAAGGCGAGGCGGCGCGTGGTTGCCCGGAAAGTCGGCTCGTCCCAGCGGGCGTCGCCGGGGATGTTGGGCTGCAGGGCGGCCGCCTCGCGGTCGTAGAGACTGCGGCGTTCCAGCGGCGGCAGAATCAGCAGAAAAAGGAGCGGGGCGAGCCAGAGAAGCTCCATGCGGCGGCGGCGGAGGGCGAGAGCTGCGGCGGCTGCAGCAATCATCGCGAAGAGGAACGAGAGGCCGTAGACGCCCACCCACGGGGCAAGGCGAAGAGGAACCGCCATGGAGATGCCGGCGTTGCCGAGAGCAAGCCAGGCGAAGCCCAGCGGACCGTGCGTTCTTTCGATTCCCGTCCAGAGAGCGGCGATGGCGGGGATGGCCCAGGAACGGCGCATGATGGGACCCGCGAGAGCGGCGAAGACGGCCATGTGCAGCCCCTTGGCCAGTGCGAAGAGGAAAAGGGCGAGCCAGGAGAGCGGGCGGTTGAGTCCGCCGTAGGAAGCGAGGACATCGCCGATCCAGTGGCAGACGGCGAGCCAGTAAAGGACGCCGCAGAGCCAGCCGGAGAGGAAACGGCGCAGAGGGCGCGGCTCGTGCGCAAGAGCGTACAGCAGGGGCGCGAGCGCAACGGGCGCGAGAAGAACCAGATTGAAAGGCGGGAACAGGGAAGCGAGGAGCAGAGCCGTAAGCACGGCGCCGCCGGCGCAAAGTCCGGCGAGAGTCATCGGTGGGGCGATCATGAAGAGCGCAGCCCCCTTCCGTGAGCGGGTCAATACTTGACCGGGAAAGCGTTCGAGACGCCCAGAGACGTCAGCTTGGCCCGGGCATCGGCCATCTGCTCGTTGCCATTCAGAGGCCCGATCAGAACGCGGAAAAGCTCCGGCGACTTGGGCGAAGGAGCGACGTAGCCGGAGAGTCCCGTCTTGCCGATGATGTAGCTGAGCATGGCCTCGGCGTCGGCGCGTTGGGTGGCGGCGGCCTGAAGATACATGCCTGCAGGCGGCTGATCGACGAAGAGACGGGCGGGGACGGCGGGCTGGGGCTTCTGCTGCGCCGGCTCGGGAGCAGGGGGCGCCGGCTCATTGTCGGCGTCAGAGGATTCCTGCGGCCTGCTGGTTTCCGACTTCTGCTGAGGCTGGCTGGATTCGGCCGCGGCAGAGGGCTGTTTGGACGCGTCGACGGTGATGGGAATGTCCACTGGAGCTTTCGAGCCCGCGTCGGCGGAGGAAGCGGAACGCCTGCCGGCGATGAAGCCAATGGAGAAGAAGAGCCCCATCAGCAGAAGAACGATGACAAAGACGGCGATGATCTGTTTGTTGCCGAGGATCAGCTCGAATTCACCTTCATCTTTGACGGGCATCGTCATGCGGAGGTCCCCTTCCGAGTTTCGGATGGCGCAGCAGGCCCACTGCGCGGCGGTCTAACAGATGAGAATAATGCCTCCGGGCGGGGCGCTACAAGCCGGGGTCTGCAGGCCGCTGAACCGGGCAGGGGCCTGAAGCGTAAGGGCACCACCGGCAGTCCGGCGCTTCGTTGACGGGAAATTCGCCGGACTCTTCAGCGGCGCGCCACTGGCCGAGGACATCGAGGGCGGATTGCAGCGCCGGTTCCGAGATGTCGACGGCATGAGGCTCAGGTTCGCGCAGAGGGACGAGCCAGGCTTCGCGGACGGGTGTTCCGGTCAGTTTCCGCAGCGCGAGAGCATAGAGGCGCAGCTGCAGCTCGTACCCCCGCATGCGTTCTTCGCTGAGATAGCGGTCCGTCTTGTAATCGACGAGCACCGGGCCGCCGCCCTCGTCGAACCAGAGGTCGATCTGGCCCCGGAGCAACACGCCGCCGATTTCGACGAGGAAATCCATCTCCTGATGTTTCCGGGCTGCCTGCGCAGCGCGGCGGTTGAGCGTGCTCTGTTCGAAGGCCTGCGCGAGCTGGCGGGCCTTGTCAGAGACATCCGTGCGGAGACCGGCGAGGAATTCGTGCACTTCCGTGCCGAGCGCCATGGCGCCTTCGCCGCCCGCGGGAGGAAGGGGCCAATGAAGGACGGAGTCGAGGAGATAGCGGCGGGGGCAACGGGCGAAGGTGGCGAGAGCAGTGACGGCGATCTCCGCCGGCGCCTGACGGGGCGGAGAGAGCGGATCGAATTCCGGAGGAGCAGCAGGCGTCTCGGAATGGGGCGCCTCGGGAATCTCGGGATCGCCGGCGACGCGGGTGAGCACGGCGAGATCGGAGACGGATTGTGTGTTGGGCTCGGCAGGGATTTCCAGACCGAGCCCGTTCAGGATGAGTCCGGGCCATGGGCCGGGTCTCGCCGTTTGAGTGAAGGAGAGGATGAGGCGCTCTTTTGCACGGGTCAGGGCGACGTACAGAAGGCGGTATCCTTCGAGGGAGTTTTTGTCCTTGAGTTTTTCGACGGCCCTTGCAAAGAAAATGTCATCGATTTTCCTGCCGTCCTCGCTGAGCCATTTGAATCCGAGGCCGCATTCCGGGTGGTACAGAGCGGCTTCGTTATGATTCCGCCCGCCCTTCTGCAGGTCGGCGATGGCGACGATGGGGAATTCGAGGCCCTTGGCCTTGTGGATGGTCATGACGCGGACGGCGTCGCCGGCCTCCAGAGCGGGCGCATGGGCTTCGGAGGACGCGTCCTGAAGGCTTTCAATGTGGTCGAGGAGCGCCTGAACATCGCGCCCAAGACGGCGCTCGGCTTGCTCGATGAGAGAAAGAAGCTTCTCGACGTTCGCCAGTTCCCCTGCAGAGAGGCGCGAAGAGTACCCTGTTTCATCAATCAGGCGGGCGAGAGCCAGAGATGCGGGTTGAGCGTCAAGAGACTCGCGCATTCGGGCGAGGAATGCAGCGTCTTCGTCCGATGCGAGCGTCCTGATGCGGATGCGGTTGAGCAGCAGCTCCTCGTCGCTCCGTCCGAAGAACGGAGAGCGGAGAAGAGCGAAGAGCGCGATGCCGTCCTCGGGTCTGGCGAGCACGCGAAGGGCGTTCATCACATCCACGACTTCGATTGCGTCGAAAAACGACTTGCCGCCGGCGACCACGTAGGGGATGGAAAAGCGGCGCAGGGCGTTTTCGATTGCAGCGAAGGAAGAGGTATTGCGGACGAAAACGGCCATGTCGTCAAAACGGGCGGGCTGACCGTCAGCGAGGGGCGAGCCGTAGAGTTCGCGCAGGCGGGCGGCGAGCCAGAGCATGACGTCAGTGTCTGAGTCCCTGGTGCCGTCGGCGCAAAGAATTTCGACGCAGGGGCTAGCGGCGGGCGGGAAAGCGGCGGCGGCGCGCAGAGCGTGCGGTTCGATGCCCGGCTGGGGCGGCGAGACCAGAATGCGGGACACAGCCTCGAGAATCTCCCTGCGGGAGCGGTAGTTGTTCTCGAGCCGGTCAATGGCCCAGCCGCGTCCGGCGACAGAGCGCTCGTAATCCCTGAAGAGCTGAGGTTCGGCGTGGCGGAACGCGTAAATCGACTGGTTCACATCGCCGACAGCGAAAAAGCGCCCGGGCTGGCGGACGAGGGACAGGATCTCCCACTGGACGGGGTTGGTGTCCTGCAGTTCGTCCATGAGGATGTGTTCGAAGCGCCCGGCGACAGCGCGGCGGATCGTCTCGTTGTTGCGGAGCAATTCCAGCGTGTATTCTTCGAGATCGGAAAAGTCGAGCAGGCCGGCGGATCGGCGTTTCTGGCGGGCCCGATCGTGGAAGCGGCGGAGGATTTCGAGGAGGAGTTCCCGCTGCGGGAGGAAACGTTTGAGCACCGCCGCCTTCAGCAAGAGTGGCGCAAGTTCTTTCCTCGAACGGTTGGCAGCAGCCTTGAAAGCCTCTTCGTCGGATCCGTGGGGCTTGATCTGGTCGGCTCTCAGCTGAAGTTGAAGGTCGTCCAGAGAGTCAAAATCCTTCAGCAGATCGTGGATGGCGGCGAGCTTTTTTCTGCGGGCATCGGATTTCGGATTGATGGCATCCGCTGCATCGCGAAGCGCCTGACGCAACTGATTCCGGAGATCCGCCATGATTCTGTCTATGTCGATTGAGTCTCCAAGCGCCTCTGTGATTTTTCCCGCGGCGCGCATGGCCTCATGGGCGGCCAGAAGCGACTTGTCCATTTCGGGAGCGGGCCAAACCTCTGCAAGGCGGACGAAATCCCGCGGCCGCTGGCGCGCGACTTCGTCGAGGGTCTCCTGCATGGCCTCGTATCGGAGAGAGGCAGCCTCGAGATCGTCGAGAAGTTCGAAGCGGGGATCGATGCCGGCGGCGAGGGCGTGTTCCCGCAGAATGGCGTGGCAGAAACCGTGAATCGTGGAGATCTGGGCGCGCTCGATCTTGCGGCGTTTCTCGGGCTGGGACTGGAAGCGGGAGGCGAGGCGTTCCTTGAGTTCGGTGGCGGCTTTCTCCGTAAATGTGATGGCGAGGATGCGCTCGGGGTCGACGCCTTTGCCCGTCAGCCAGGCGAAGCGTTCGACGAGGACGCGGGTCTTGCCGGAACCGGGTCCGGCGACGACGCAGACGTCCTGATTTTCTCGTTCGACAGCGGCCTGTTGCTCAGGATTCAGTGCAATGGCGGGCGGCTGGGCGTGCGGCATCTCATGCCGTATTATCTCCGAGCGGGCCAGCGCGGGCGCGGTAGCTCAGGATCTCGCGGTTTCGCGGAACATGACGAGGAGCATGACCACCTCCGTGCGGGCGCGGATGGCGTGCTCGAGCCGCGGGGTCATGTAGGCAAGAGCGCCTTCGCGCGCCTCCATGCGGTCTTCGCCAAGCTGAAGTTCGGCTTCGCCGCGGACAAAGTACAGCAGCGCCGGGACCGGGGCCGTGTGGGCGGAGAGTTCCGTGCCGGGGGCGAAACAGAACTGGAGGATTTTGGCTCTATCGTCCGCATGCAGGGTGCGGCTGAGGATGCCGTTGGGGGGCAGTCCGGCGTGTTCGGCGAGGTTTTCGAGAAAGAAGTAAGGCTGGGTCATCATCGGTCTCCATTCCGGGGTGATGGATGCGCTGCGGCACGGGAATGACGGCCCCGGCCGGGCAGCTGGACACGCAGAGAGGCGAGCCGCCGCAGGAGCCGCAGCGCGCCTGATCGAGAACAATTGCGCGGCGGCGGCGCGTGATGGCGCCGTCCGGGCAAATTGCCACGCAAAGGCCGCAGTGTGTACATTGAAGGCTGATCCGCAGGTTCACCGGGGTTCTCCATGGCTGTACGACGGGAAGACGTGTTTCGTGCGACGCCGCTGTTCCGCACGCTGCCGGAGGAGCTGCGCAGGGAGCTGGCGGAGATGGCGGTGGAGAAGCGGTACGAAGCAGGGGAGGTGATGTTTTACGAGGGCGACCCCTGCGAGGGCCTCTTCGTCGTGGGCGAGGGGACGGTGAAGATTTGCAAGACGAGCCCCACGGGGAGGGAGATCATGCTGGCAATGGAAACCGCGCCCTCTTCTGTGGCGGAAGTGCCCCTGTTCGATGAAGGCGACTACCCGGCGACGGTACGGACGCTGACACCGGTGACGGCGTACCTGATCCGCAAAGAGGATTTCCGGCGCTATTGCCTGGCGCATCCCGAGGTGGCGCTGCGGGTGTTCGCCATTCTGGGCAGGCGGCTGCGGCAGCTTGTCGGACTGATCGAGGCGATCACATTCGGCAGCGTGCGCCAGCGGCTGGCGCGGCTGCTGCTGGAGTCGCATGAACGGGGCGAGATGGAGAGCGCGCCGCTGACCCACGAGGAACTGGCGATGCGATTGGGAACGGTGCGCGAAGTGGTGAGCCGCAACCTGGCGCGGTTTCAGGCGGAGGGGATGGTGAAGATCGACCGGCGGCAGATTGTCATCACTGACGCCGAGGCGTTGCGCGCCGAAGCCGAAACCGAGTTTTGAGCCGCGGCTGATCACAGCCCTATTGTTGACGATCACGGCGGCGGGGTCGGTGATCGAAGTCACTGCCCGAGTGCAGGCATCGCGTGCACGCTGAAGAGTGAAAGGCTCAGCAAGCATGCGCGATTTTTCCGAAGCTCCGTTTCTCGTGATCTGGGAGGTGACGCAGGCGTGCGATCTGGCGTGCCGGCACTGCAGGGCGTCGGCTCAGCCCGAGCGGCATCCGGCGGAGCTGGATCTGGCGGAAGGGCTGGCAGTGATCCGGCAAGTGAAACAGTTCGGCGATCCGCTGATGGTGTTCACAGGCGGAGACCCTCTGAAACGCGCCGATCTGTTCGATCTGCTGGAGGCAAGCGTCCGGGCAGGCTTGCGAACCACGATCACGCCGAGCGCGACACCGTTGCTCACTCGCGATGCGGTACGCCGGTTCCGGGACATCGGCGTCGCCCGCATGGCGGTCAGCCTCGACGGGGCGGACGCCGAGCAGCATGACGGATTCCGCGGGGTGGCGGGAAGCTTTCAGATCACGCTGGAAGCGCTGCGGGCGGCGCGGGAATGCGGGCTGGAGACGCAGGTGAACACGACGGTGACGCGGCGGAATTCCGCGTCCTTGGGCAGGATTGCGGATCTGGTGGGCAGTGCGCAGGCCCGGTTATGGAGCGTGTTTTTTCTTGTCTTGACTGGCCGGGCGCAACTCGAAGATGATCTTTCGGCGGAAGAGTACGAGCAGGTGTTCGAGACCTTGTACCAGATCTCCCTGACGGCTCCGTTCGACGTCAAAACGACGGAGGCCCAGCACTACCGCCGTTTTGTCGCGCAGCAGAAAAAGGCGGGAGGAGCGGCGCCGGGCGGAAAGCCCGGCGGAGCGATTGCGCGGCAGGCGGGGATCAATGACGGTAAAGGGCTATTGTTTATTTCCCACACCGGCGAGATTTATCCTTCCGGATTTCTGGAGGTGTCGGCCGGAAACGTCCGGTCTGTTTCTCTCGCGGACGCCTACCGCCAGTCCCGCCTGTTCCGGGTCCTGAGGAACGGAGATGCGCTCGGCGGCAAGTGCGGAGTGTGCGAATACCGGAACCTGTGCGGCGGATCGCGGTCGCGCGCCTGGGCTCTCACCGGGGATTTCCTGGCGGCAGATCCACGGTGCGCCTACGTGCCCGCGGCGATGGCCTGAGACGCCGCTGAAGGACGCGACGGCGGGGCCTGGCGGTCAGGCGCGGCGCGCACGCATTTCGGCGGCGATCGCCTCCCGGTCTTCTGGCGAAAGCAGCCGCGATGCATAATCGACAAGCGTCGAGTCCTCGCTGGCGATGTGGCGGCGATAGAGGGATGTGAGCTGCTGAACGGCCTCCTGAACGGCGGCGGCATCGACGTTTCCTATGGAAGCTTCATCCGCGAGCCGGCGGAGGCGGCGATGAATTGCGCCAGCCTCCGCGTGATCATGTTCAAGCTGGGCGAGATATACACGCTCGCCAGGTTCCATGCGGGCGCGGAGACGCGGAAATACGCTCTCTTCCTCGTCTTGTGTGTGCAGAGCGCCGCTGGAGTCGAGGAACTGGAGAGCGGACCGAAGCGCTGCGATGGCTTCCTCTGGGCGCAAGGCGATTGCCTGGGCGGCCCGCTCCAGCGTGTCGAGCCGCTGTTCGATGCGGCGGTGGCACGCCATCAGAAACTGTTCGACCTGCTCCGGGGCAGGCCCGGCGCCAGAAAAGAGCTGTTCGGCAGGGATCATGATCTCAGCGTGAAGCCGACGGCGCCGGGCCGCAGTGACTGCGGTCACGGGAGGCGGAAGGGGGCAAGCAACATGCTCTCGGCGAAGAGATCCTGAAAGCCTGGATCCGCAGCGAGTTCGATATGCTCCGTGACGGCCAGAATGCGGGCGATCCGTTCCTCGCGCGACTCGGGCGAGAGCAGGAGAAGCCGCGTGCCGCGGAGAGCGGCATTGCCGACAGGCTCGACCTCTACGTCCTCCGGCAGCAGTCCGATGCGGCGCGCGCTGCCGAGATGAAGGTAGTTGCCGAAGGCGCCGGCCAGCAGCAGGCGGCGAGCCTCGCCGGCCATCATTCTGAGGCCCGCCGCCATGGCGCCTTTGGCAAGCTGCAGCTGGCGGATGTCGGCCTGGGTGAGGGAAACGTCTTCGGCCAGAAGGATGGGGCCGCCCGGGAGGCGGCCGTTCGGCAGCAGCAGGCCGAGATCCAGAGCTTTCGCAGCGGCATCGACGAGTCCGCTGCCGCAGATGCCGCGCGGCGCGCCGCCGCCGATCACGTGCGGCACGAGGCGGCCATCTTCTACGCGCACCGAATCGATGGCGCCGTCGCAGGCGCGCATGCCGCAGCTGATGCGGCCGCCTTCAAATGCGGGTCCGGCGGCGGTGGAGGCGCAACGGATGGATTCGCGGGAGGCGCAGACAATCTCGCCGTTGGTGCCAATATCGAACAAAACGTGGCAATTCCGTTTTTTGTCGAGCCGGGTGGCGGCAAGGCCGGCCAGCAGATCGCTGCCGACGAAGCCGCCGAGGCAGGGAAGGAACAGCGTGGGCGCGGGCCAGGGCAGGGCATCCGCACTCAGCCGCTGCGCGCCCAGATGCGGGGACAGGAAAGGCACGGCAGCCAGCGGCGAGACATCCAGCCCGCAGAAGAGGTGGTGCATGGCCGTGTTGCCGGCGAGCAGAACCTCTTCCAGACGGCGCCCGGCGGCGAGACGGGCGAGCATGGCGGCGATCTGCTCGCGGATGACGCGGCCGAGCTCGCCCGGCTGGCGCAGCTCGAACTGGATGCGGCTCATGACATCGGCCCCGAAACGGGACTGGGCGTTGAGCGCCGTCTCGATGCCCTCCACTTCGCCGGTTTCGAGGTTGACGAGCTGGGCGACCACGGTTGTGGTGCCGAGATCGATGGCGGCGCCCCAGCCGCGGCGCGGCTCGACGGGGACCTCCGATTCATCGGCAAGAACGCGGACCGACCATTGCTCGACCTCGATGGTGACGGGCGCCGAAGCCTGAGCGGAACAGGCCAGCCGCCAGCCGTCGCGCAGCTCCTGCTCGCTGAGCTGGAGCCGCATGGCCTCCGTGATGGGGACGTCGCCCTGCAGTACGCGCACGCGGCAGCCTCCGCAAATGCCTTCGCCGCCGCAGGGGAATTCCACGCCAGCCTGCTGGAGCTGGTCGGCGAGGCGCTTGCCGGGCAGAGGGCGCAGGGTGAGTTTCACAGGCGGGATTGGGCGAAACGCGCCATGGCTTCGATGTTTTCAAACGGCGTGCCGCGGGGCGTCTCGCAGCCGGGCCCGGCGATGTAAGAGGGGCCTGCAGCGCGGAAGCACTCCTCGAGCGCGGCTTCCACCTGTTCCGGCGTGCCGTCGCGCAGCACGCGCACGGGATCGATGTTGCCGAGCAGCACCTGCGGCTCGGGCATGGCGGCGCGGGCCTCGTGCATCGGAGTGAGGAAGTCCAGATCGACAATATCGGCTCCGGTTTCGCCCATTCCTTTGGCAATTTTCCGTGTATTGCCGCAGATATGAAGGCGCACAGGGACGCCCATTTCGTGAATGGCGGCCACCAGTTTCTGCTCGAAAGGAAGAACAAACTGGTGATACAGCCTGGGGCCGATGAGAGAGGCGGCCGCATCCCCGATGCCCATCAGCGACGCCCCGGCCTCGACCTGGGCGCGGGCGAAGCGGACCTCGAGCCGGACGCAGAAGTCGAACAGCGCCTCGACGAAAGGCGGATCATCGATGAAATCGAGCATCAGCGTGTTGAGTCCGCGGAGATCGGCGGCGAGCGCGCAGGGGCCTTCCACCCAGCCTTCCACCATCAGCTCATCGCCGGCTTCCCGGGCGAGGAGGGCCACGCCGTCGACGCGGTCCTTCATCCGGCTGCCGGGCGCCAGAGGATCGGGGAGAGGGAGGCGGTCCAGAACGCTCTTTTCATGGAGAACGGCCCGGCTCTCGATGACCGCTGGGGGTTGATCGTCGAACCACTCGATGGCGCCGCCGAGGTCGGCGGTCTCCCGCGCCGGGTCGGAGATGGCGCTGACATAGTCGAATCCGAAGCGGCGGGCTACGGTCAGCTGCGCCTGAGCGAGCACGCGGTGGTCCCGGGCATAGTCGCCGTAGCGGACGCCCGCCACATCGGCTGCGAACATCATGGTGATGGGCATCAGGGGCAGATGATCGGGCTGCTGATGGCGGATGCGGGCCAGAACACGCTTTTTTCCGGTCATGCGCGGTCCTCTGTTCGGTGGTGGATGGGACGGGTGCTCATGATGCGGGTTCGCGGGCGGGCTCGACACGGACGACGCCGTCACCATAGGTGGCGCGCACCTGTTCGCCCGGCTGGACGAAGAGGAAGTCTTCGCTGCGCCAGTCGCCGTTGACGAGGCGGCGGAACCACTCGAGGCTGCCCGGGATCTTGACGAACTCCCAGCCCTGCTCGGCCGCTTCCCAGCGGGCTTCTTCCTCGAAGCGGGCGTCCGGTTCGAGGCCGGTTTCGATGAAAACCAGCCGCTGGTAGGCGGAGCGGTAGCGGGTCAGTTCTTCATATAAATAACGGCCGTTTTCTTCGCCGTATTTCGCAATCAGATCATTCAGCGAATTTTCCAGCCCCGTGGTGCCGTGGGTAAGCTGCTTGAGGCCTTTTCCCCGTTCCAGCCAGCCCGTGGAGCGGTAAAACGTCCCGGGATATTCTTCGAAAAACTGCTGATACCGGCTGCGGCTGCCCATGAGGAGGGCGATGCAGTCATGGGCGCGGGGCAGGACGAGCGGCGTGTGGCGGGCCTGCACGCCGTCGAGGCCGTTGCCGCAGAGCCCGTAGCCGAGGAGGATGGCGTCATAGGAGCCTGCGGGGACGGCGTTGATTTTCTCCTGAATCAGGGAGGCCATGCGGCGGCCGCCGAGATCGTGCCAACCCTTGGGGAGGAATTCGGCGTCGATCTGATGGGGAGACCGCGCCACCGCATCGCACATTTCCCGGAAGAGCACTTCGCAACTGATCAGGCGGAGTTTCACAGAGCCTCCCTGGCGGCGACGAGGGCGCGGACGAAGTCCGGCGAGGTGCCGCAGCAGCCGCCCACAAACGATGCGCCGGCTTCGACCAGCGCCCGCAAATGAGCGGCGAATGCCGCTGGTTCCGCAGTGTAGACGGCGCGGCCCTCGCGCCACTCGGGCAGGCCTGCATTCGCCTTGATCCAGACCGGCAACGTGCACGCCTGGCGCATGCGCTCGCACAGGGCCGGGAAGCGGTCGATGCCGGCGCCGCAATTGGCGCCGACGGCGTCCGCGCCTTCCGCCTGCATTTCCGCGGCGGCCTGCTCCGGGGTGACGCCCATCATGGTCCGGTCGCGGTTCCTGCCTGTATCAAAGGCGAACGAGACGATGACGGGCAGGCCGGTCGTGCGCGCGGCGCGGAGAGCGATGCGCGCCTCTTCGAGATCGCTCATCGTTTCGACGAGGAGCGCGTCGGCGCCCGCGGCGGCCAGAGCCTCAGCCTGCTCGAGGAAAGCGGCGTGAAGCTCTTCCGGCGTGACTTCCCCGGTCATCAGCATCCTGCCGCTCGGGCCAATGGAAGCGGCGACTCGGGCGCGGCCAGCGGCCGCGCGGCGGCTGAGTTCGACGCCGGACTGGTTGATCTCGCGGGAACGGTCAGCCAGACCGGCGGCGGCGAGCGTGATGCGGTTGGCGCGGAACGTATTGGTCAGGATCACGTCGCTGCCGGCTTCCACATATTCCCGGGCCACCTGTTCGACACGCTCAGGGTGGGCGAGGTTCCATGCATCCGGAATTTCGCCGGGATCGAGGCCGAGTTCCTGAAGGCGTGTGCCCCATGCGCCGTCCGTGATGAGGACACGCTGGGCGGTCCATTCGGCGAGTCTCGACATATGCAGTCAACCTGCCTGGACGAACTTCCGGGCCAGAGCGACTGCAGCCGTGGCGTTCTCGCCGTAACCGTCGGCGCCGATCTCTTCGGCAAACTGCGGCGTGACAGGGGCGCCGCCGACCATGACCTTGATCTGATCGCGGATGCCGGCTTCCTTCAAAGCGTCGATCGTCTTGCGCATGGCGGGCATGGTGACGGTGAGAAGCGCCGACAGGGCGACGATTCGGGCGTTCTTCTCGCGGACGGCTTCGATGAAGCGCTCGGGCGGCACGTCTGCGCCGAGGTCGATGACCTCGAAGCCGCCGCCTTCCAGCATGGAAGCCACGAGATTCTTGCCGATGTCATGGAGGTCGCCCTTGACCGTGCCGATGACGACGCGTCCCGCGGGCTGGGCGCCGCTGGCGGCGAGCAGCGGACGGAGCAGTTCAAGCGAGCCCTTCATGGCGCGCGCGGAGAGCAGCAGTTCGGGAACGAAGTATTCCTCGCACTCGAACCGGCGGCCGACTTCGTCCATGGCGGGCACCATGTGTTTCGTGATCAGCTCCATGGGGTCGCAGCCTTCGGCCAGCGCTTCCTGGGTGACCGCCACAGCGGTCTTCTGGTCGCCGTTGAGGATGGCGTCATAGAGTTTGGCGAGATCAGCCATCGAAGACTCCTTCGGCCGGAGTGAATCTCTACGCACAGGCCGGCTGCGATAAGCGTATCGAAATCTCCTGTATAGGTCAATGCGGGCAGGGACGGCTGTCGCGGCAACGTGAGAAGTTCCTATATGGGCAAAGTAGAAAGTTCCTGTTGACAGCCGATGGGCTGAGGGATGGAAGGAATCGCGATGAGCCAAAAGGAACGGGACTGGTTGCACTGGCTGAAGCGGGTGCAGGAAGGCGAGATCACGCAGCGGCAGGCGGCGGAGTGGATGGATGTGAGCGAGCGGTGGGTGAGGGAGCTGGTGCGGCGCTACGAGCGGGTGGGCGACGGGGTGGTGGTGCACGGGCTGCGGGGGCGGGCCTGGAACCGGCGGATCGAGGAAGCGAAGCGGGAAGAAGCGATGAAGCTGCTGCGGCAGCCGGACTGGCATGATTTCGGGCCGACGTTTGCGAGCGAGCAGTTGGCCAGGTGCGGCATTGGGGCGAGCAAGGAGACGGTGCGGCAGTGGATGATGGCGGCGGGGCTGTGGGAGAGCCGGCGGCGGAAGGCGAGGGAGGTGCACGAGTGGCGGCCGCGGCGGAGCGCATGGGGGGAGCTGGTGCAGTGGGACACGTCGGAGCACGACTGGCTGGAGGGCCGGGGCGAGCCGGTGCGGTATCTGGTGCGGATGATCGATGACGCGACGAGCCGGAGCTGGGGGCGGTTTGTGGCGAGCGACAGCACGCGGGCCAACATGGGGGTGCTGTGGGAGTACCTGGAGCGGTATGGGCGGATGGTGGATGTGTACACGGACCGGCACTCGATGTTTGTGGTGGCGCGGAGGGGGAGGGAAAGCGAAGACGAGTGGCGTGCGGCGGACCGGCTGACGCAGATCGGGCGGGCGCTGCGGGAGTTGGGCATCGGCTGGATCGGGGCGCTGTCGCCACAGGCCAAGGGGCGGGTGGAGCGCAGTTTCGGCACGGACCAGGACCGGCTGGTGAAGCTGCTGCGGCTGGCCAGGGTGAGGACTCTGGCGGAAGCCAACCGGTTTCTGGAGCAGGAGTACTGGCCGGAGTGGAACGAGCGCTTCGCGCTGCCTCTGGAGGGCGTGGCGAATGCACACCGGCCGCTGACGGCGGAGATCGATCTGGGGGCCAGTTTGAGCCATGTCGAGACGCGGGTGATCGACAACGACTACACGATCTCGTTCGCCGGCCGCCGGTATCAGATCGCGCGGCAGGACGTGCAGGCCGGGATGAAGCGCCAGAGCCTGCGGGTGGAACTGCGGCTGGACGGAACGCTCAAAGCCCGGTATGAAGGCCGCTACGTAGAGATCGCTGAGTGCGGGCCGCCGGCGCCGGCTGCGCCTGCGGCGCCGCGCAAGCCGCCGCGCCGGAACCACAATGCCGGTGGCAAAAGCCGGTGGATGGAGGGCTTCTGGGAGCGGCCCGCCCCGCCGATGTGGCTGGCCATCGAGGAGTCCAACCGCCATGGCTGAAGCGGGGCCGCTGAGGGAATTCGAGCGCCGGGCCGAAGCGGCCCGGCGGGCTTCGCGCCTGCTGTGCCCAAAGCCTCGCTCGGAGGCTCCACCCATGCAATCCGTCTTCCACGAAAAAGCCCCGCGGACAACCAGGAATCGCTCAACGATTCCCGCTTCCAGCGGGGCTTCTGCCGATTGCTCCGGAGCCAGCCCCGTCGCTTCGGCTTTGGGCATCCGCGCCAGGCGCGACCCCGGCGCGGCTGACCGAACATACCACGGGCGGCCCAAACCACCGCTCAAAACCGGAACTTTCTACTTTGCCCGAAACCGGAAGTTTCTACTTTGCCTTGACATGCCCGTAATCCGTCCGTAGCGGCGGGCGGAAGGGAGCACAGTGGTGCTGAAGGGGGACTTGCGGCGCAATCAGCGCAGATGCGGGAGGCGAACTGCGGGGCAGGGGGGACGGGATTTGCGTTTTGGCGCTTTTCAGGCCGGTGAGGCAGAAGCGGCCGCACACTTCAAGCGGTGCTGAAAGGATCTGGCCGCCTCGTACCCACTCAGCTGGGCTCGTCAACCCGGCAAGGGCAGCAGCCGCAGGGCGCCGTGCCAGTTGCTGAAGCGGTTCAGCGTGCGCAGCAGCCGCAAAATCGTCCGCCGCGCATGCCGCACCAGTTTGCCCGGGGTGTTGAAGATCAGAAACCGCAGCCGCTTGGGCCGCGCCGCAAGCAGCTCGGCCGGCAGCGCCAGCCGCTTCAGCGCCGTCAGCACATTGAAGGTCAGCACCGCGAAGCGGAACCAGGCGGCATTGGCCCCGAAGCGGGCGCAAGGCAGCACCCCTCCGGCCAGCTCGTTCTTGATCACCGCGTGCGCCGCCTCGATCGAACCCGCCTTCTCGCGATGCCACTCCAGCAGCCGCTGCGGCTTCCAGTCCCACAGGTTGGTCCGCACCGCGAAGTACTTCACCGCCTCCCCGCCGGAAAACAGCTCGCCCTGCTTCTTGCGGATCCGGATGGCGATCGTGCGCAGCGGCTCGCGGTAGCGGTTCTCCGCCGTCTCCTCGGGGAAGTAGTCCACCTGCGCGCACTCCTGGATCCCCTGGCTGTCCTCGGCGTAGGGCTGCCAGCACTCCTCTGGCGTGGCCAGAATCTCTTCCCGCAACGCCGCACTCATCCGCGCACTGACGGCAAAGCCGATGAATCCCTGCGGCCCGTCCGGCCGCCGCTCATTGCGCAACCACGTCAGCAGGCCCTCCTCCTCACAGGCCGAGTCGCCACGGAAGTAATACTCGCCCACCGTCTCCGGCAACGCGGCAAAGGCCCGCTGCGCCACCCGCAGCGGTTGCTGCTGCGCCGGCACGTTGCCGTCCCGGAATTCATCGGCCAGCACCACGTTCATCTCCGCCCACAGCGCCAGCACCGGCTGGTAGCCGGTGCATCCTTCGTAGGTCCGCCTGGCCTCTTTCTTCCAGCTCTCAATGATCGTCGAGTCCAGGTCCACCGTGGCGATCTTCTGCTCCGCGCAGCGGCGGCCCAACTCCCGCACCACATCCTGATTGACCTGCGCCAAAGCGCGCAGCCCCGCGCTCTCCTCCGGGATATAGCTCACCTGGCCCACCGCCAATTCCTGCTGCGCCTGCTCGATCAGGGCCTCCTCGTGAAAGCGGTACAGAAACTTCCGCGCCGCCTCCGCGCTCGGCATCTGGTAGCCCGCCATCTGGGTCACATCGGGGGCTTCGCGCAATTGGTCGAAGTCCTCCAGGCAATCCCCACCCACCGCGTTCAACGTCAGGAAGCTTTCCACGTAAGCCGCTTCGTCCAAGCCCCGCTCTCGCTGCTTGAGACGCAAATGGCGCTTCACGCTGCCCGGCACATCCAGGCTCCGCACCGCCCGCAACAACAGCGGCAGGCCGCCCAATGCCGTGACGCACTCCTCCAGCGGCTCCGGATCGATCTCAAACAGAAACTCGCCCTCGGCCGGAGATCGCCTCGATTTCAACCTCATGCCAGAATCGCTTGCACGTTTGCACCCATTGGGTGCAACTCAGCCCCCCGCCCCTTCTGCACCCCAGCCCCACTCCTTCAGGCCTCACCAAGCAACGGCTCAATTCCTTACGGACGGATCACGGGGATGCGGGCGTCTTTGACCGGCCTGCTAGAATCGTCTCTTGAGCCAGGCCAGCGCGATCTCCATGCCTCTCCGCCTTCCGGGGATGATGTTTCTGCGGGTGCTGCGCGAGCGGCGTTCGCTGATCTACCAGATGGTGCGGAGGGATTTCGAGCAGCGTTTCGTCGGCAGCGCGGCAGGGTGGTTGTGGACGCTGATCCACCCGCTGGTGCTGCTGGTGAGCTGGGTGTTTGTGTTCCAGTATTGCCTGAAGGTGCCGCCGCCGCCCGGGGCGGGAGACAGCTACACGCTGTTTCTGTTCTGCGGGTATCTGCCGTGGATGCTGTTTCAGGAGACGGTGCAGCGCTCGGCGAATTCGCTGGTGGAGCAGTCGAGCCTGATCACGAAGACCGTGTTTCCGGCGGAGATCATTCCGGTGACGCTGTTTCTGTCGTCGCTGGCGAGCCACGGATTCGCCCTGCTGGTAGCGATCGTGATGGTGCGCGCGATGGCGGGACACTTCAGCGTGCTGGTTCTGCTGCTGCCGGTGTATACGGCGCTGCTGGGACTGTTTGCGATCGGCATCGGCTGGCTGGCGGCGAGCCTGCAGGTGTTCCTGCGCGACACGGCGCAGCTGGTGGTGGTGCTGCTGACAGGCTGGTTCTGGCTGACGCCGATCTTCATCGACGAATCGTACTTTCCGCCGGCGGCGCGGTTTCTGGTGAAGTACAATCCGCTGGCGCTGGTGGTGAAGGGCTACCGGCAGAGGCTGATGACGTACGAGCTGCCGCAGGTCTCGGATCTGCTGACGCTGGCGGCGGTGGCGGGCGCGGCGTTTTTCATCGGGGGGATGTTTTTCCGCCATCTGAAGCGCGGCTTCGCCGACGTGCTGTAGCCGGAGACGACTGTGACGGAGCAACGGAATTCTATGGAACTGACGCGGCGCGGGCTGATGGCCTCCGTGGCCGGCCCGTTTCTGATGCAGCGGCGCGCGGCAGGACCGCGGCCGAACATCGTGCTGGTGCTGGCCGACGACCTGGCGGCGTGGATGACGGGCTGCTACGGGAACCGCGAGATCCGCACGCCGAACATCGACCGGCTGGCGGATGCGGGCACTCGGATGGCGCAATCGTTCGTCTGCACGCCGGTGTGTTCGCCGAGCCGGGCGACCCTGTTCACGGGCCGCACGCCCCGCCAGCACGGCATCCAGGATTTCCTGACGGACAATCCGGTGGCCGAGCCGGAGCAGGGGCAGAAAGCGCCGCCGGAGTCTTTCGCCCGCGAGATCATGATCAGCGACGTGCTGGCTGGGGCCGGCTACCGCTGCGGCTACGTGGGCAAGTGGCACATGGGCGGGGATGAAAAACCGGGGCACGGATTTGAATTTACGGCCACGCTGCTCGGCCAGCGCTACGAAAATCCGCGATTGTCGGTGCAGGGAAGCCCAGTTTCGGAAAAAGGATATCTGGCCGAAATTCTGACGAAATACGCCTCGGATTTCATTGACCGGCAGCAGAAAGACCGGCCGTTTTTCCTGACGGTGGCGCATCTCAATCCGCATTTGCCGTACGACGGCCACCCGCAGCGCTACTACGACATGTACCGGGATGCGCGTTTCGAGACGTTCGGCATCCAGCCGGCGGCTGCCAACGCGCTGCGCGAAAAGAAGTATCTGGAAGATCCGGTGCCGCACATCCGCAAGTGCGCGGCCTCGGTGACGGCGCTGGACGATCAGGTGGGGGCGCTGCACCGGAAGCTGATGGAGAAGGGGCTCTTCGACAACACGATTTTCATCTTCACGAGCGACAACGGGTTCCTGCTGGGGCGGCACGGGTTGTGGAGCAAGGGGCACGCCTCGCATCCGATCAACATGTACGAGGAAGTGATGCGGGTGCCGATGATCTGGTCGTGGCCCGGCCGGATTCCGGTGCAGGCAGTGCGGCCGGAGCTGGTGAGCTTCTATGATTTTCTGCCGACGCTGTGCGAAGCGGCGGGCGTCGAGCCGCCGAACGACCGCAACCTGTGCGGGCGGAGCTATCTTTCACTGCTGCTGAACCAGCCGTTGCCGCGCAAGAATCCGTGGCCGGATCTGGTGTTCGGCCACTTCCGCTATACGGAGATGGCGCGCGACAAGTATTACAAGCTGGTGGTCCGCGAGCCGGGCACGGGGCCGGGCGAACTCTACGACATCCGCAAGGACCCGAACGAGCGCGTGAACCTGTATCAGGACGCCGGGTTCACGACGGTGCGGACGCGGCTGGAAAAGCGGCTGGCCGAGTGGCGCGAGAAGTACGCCTGATCAATCGCGGAAGACGGCTTTGACGCCGGCGGGACCGGCGAAGACGCAGACGGCGGCATGGCCGCATCCGGCGGCGATGCCGAATCCGTGGCGCGCCTGGTAGCGCTGCTTCATGTAGTTCCAGAACGTAATGCCGCGCTCGCGGCGGTTGGGTCCCTGGGCCTGCGCCGGGCAGCTTTTGTCGAGCGTGGGATCCGCAGTGTTGGTGTCGAGTTCGCCGACGAGATATGTGACGTCGCGCGCGGCGAACTGCTTGCGGATCTGCTCCGGATTCATGCCAGCGGCATAGCCTTCGAGTTTTTCCAGACCGTAGCGGTAGTGGTTATACGTGGTGCAATTTGCGCCGTCCCAGTATTCGCGGAACTCGCCCGTGCACTCGCCCTGCGGCGTGCAGACGCCTCCCTGGCTGAGGCGCAGCTCGTCGGGATAGACATAGCTGGAGGGATTGGCGGGAACGTAGCGGACGCGCACGCGCATCTTCGGCTCCTGGCGGTTGAAGGCGGCGTAGCGCTGCACGTACTGGCCTCCGGCGGAGTGGCCGGCGACGACCACTTCGCGCAGATCGGGCCAGCGGGCGGCGTCGTTGAAGCACTCGAGGATGCGGTCCATCACGTCATAGGAAGTGACGGCGCCGTTGAGAGCGGCGAGGCCGGCCTTCCAGCCTTCGTTCGTCCAGAACCACTCGCCAGGTTCGACGGCGTCGCCGCGGCCCGCACGCGTGCGGGCCTTGAAGTGCGGCGCGACGACGGCGGTGCCGGCGAGGCGGTCCGCGGCGATGGTGGACGCGAGGGCCCAGCGGAAATAATCCTCTGCGTTGCGGTTGGTGCCGTGCACCATGACATAACCGCGTTCGACGCCGCGGTGGACGCCGCTCTGCAATTCATGCGTCCGCCAGACAACCACATGACCGTCGGCGACACTCAGCTTCTCCGTGCCGCCGATGCCGCCGAGAAGCGCGAGCAGAAACACCCCCTGCATAGGCCTCCTTATCTTCCTACCGTATCCTGATCAGCTCGGACTCCGTCAAGCGGAACACGGCGGTAAAGCGGTTCCACTCTGTCTCCGGCACGCTCTGGCCGGGGTTGCGCGCGCGCCAGACGGTCAGCTGATCATCGCGCGCCCTGAGGCGGCAGAGAAAGGAGAGAAGGTGCTCGTGCTCCTCCGGCGGAGGCAGAGGATCATCGGCGAAATAGATGAATGCGCCGCGGGGCAGGGGCGGCAGGTTGCGGCGAAGCACGTTGCCGGGGGCGGCGGTTCTCGATTCATAGGGCTGATAGTAGTGCTCGCGCAGCCAGCCGGAGAGCCAGCGGTGTTGCGGCGCCAGCCAGAGGGCCAGCGCCACGGCGAGCGCCGCGGACAGCTGCCAGCCGCGGGGTTGGACGAGGCGGGTGAGGCGGTCCAGCACGAGACCCGCCAGCAGGCACCATCCGGCATAAGGAATGTAAAACGCGTAGAAGCTGCGCTGCGGGAGGAACAGCAGCGGGAGGGGCGTGACGGCGAGCAGCGCCAGCGCGGGCCAGGCGGCGCGGTTCCGCGTCCATGCGGCGAGAAGAACGGCTGCCAGCAGCGTGAGCCACGCCGCAACGATGCTCCACTCCGGGCCGCGGTAGAGCAGGTCGCCGGTCAAAAGTTTCCAGCGCGCGTTCAGGACTGCCAGGGTGAACTCGGGTTGATAAGCGGGGTTGGAGGTCATGGCCGTGCGACCCATGACGAATGCGATGGCGCCCCATGCGCCAATGGCGGAGACGGCTGCTGCCGCCCAGCCGGCGCGCCCGGTTTTCCGGGCGAGAGCCGCGGCTGCGAGAACCACGGGCAGCGAGACGGCGATTTCTTTCGAGCCGCCGGCCAGCGCCGAGAGCATGGCGATGGCAGCGAGGCGGCGCCAGTCTGGCGGCGCGCCGGGCTTCAGCAGGGGATCAGCGGCCAGCAGCGCTGCGATGAAGAACAGGAAACACAGCAGGTCGTAGATGGTGCCGCTGCTGAAATACAGGTCCTGCAGTTGCGAGTGGTAGGAGAAGAACAGGCCGGCGAAGAGGGCCGCGCGCATGGATCCTGACCACGCGAAAAACAGCCGCAGCGCCATCCACAGATTCACGAGCAGCAGGCCGAAGCAGAAGACGCGATACGGGCGCGGGTGGAGATCGAACAGCTCCCACAGCCCCTTCAGCAGGAGGTTTCCGGCGGGTCTTTCTTTTGCCGAGAGAATCTGCCACGGACTGAGGAAGGCGACGCCGTGCAGGTTCATCAGGTCGTCGGGCGTGAACCAGGCCAGAAGTCCGGGCCAGGCGAAGTAGAAGAACCAGAGCGAGAGGGCGAGCCACAGGGCAAGCGCCGCGCGGGCAAGCGGCAGCGCGCCCCTCATTCCGGAATGGCCGACCATGGTGGATGACATCAGGCGTCGGGATGCCTACAGTGTGCCATGCCGGGCGCCGCGCCACTTGCGGAGGAGTTCGTAGATGGCGATGCCGCCGGCGGTGGCGACGTTGAGGGAGCTTTTCGAGCCGCGCATGGGGATGCGGACGCGGACGCTGCAGACTTCCAGCACGCCGTCGGAAAGCCCGTCGACTTCGTTGCCGAAGACGAGGCAGACAGGCCAGCGGGGTTGCCAGTCGAAGAGATCGACCGCGGGCTCGGCGGTTTCGATGGCGGCGAGCTGATAGCCGCGCGCCTGATACATGCGCAGAGCGACGAGGGTGTCGACTTCGTATTGCCAGGGTACGCTGCGCTCGGCGCCGAGCGCGGTCTTCGCCACGCCGGGCTGCGGCGGGTGGGCGGTGATGCCGCAGAGGACGAGCTTCTCGACGCCCGCGGCATCGCAGGTGCGGAAGAAGGCGCCGGCGTTGTACATGGAGCGGACGTTGTCGAGCACGACGACAACGGGCAGACGCTGGGCTGGCATCCGCAGGCTAGGATAGCCTGAAGCCATGGTGACGTTGAACGGGGAGTCGCTGACGCTGGAGCAGGTGGCGGCGGTGGCGCGGGGCGGGGAAGAGGTGGAGATCGACGCGCAGGCGGCGCGGCGGATGCGCGCGTCGCGCGAGCAGGTGGAGCGGATGGCGGAGGGCGAGACTCCGGTCTATGCGGTGAATACGGGCGTGGGGTACCTGGCGGAGACGCGGATCAGCGCAGGCGAGCTGGAGCAGCTGCAGGAGAACGTGGTGCGCTCGCACGCCTGCGGCGTGGGCGACCCGCTGCCTCGCGAAGTGGTGCGGGCGATGATGCTGATCCGCGCCAACGTGCTGGCCAAGGGGCTGAGCGGCATCCGTCCCGTGGTGGCGCGGCGGCTGTGCTCGCTGCTGAACCACGGCGTGACGCCGGTGGTGCCGTCGCGCGGCAGCGTGGGCGCGAGCGGGGATCTGGCGCCGCTGGCGCACATGGCGCTGGTGCTGCTGGGCGAGGGCGAGGCGGAATATCAGGGGCAGCGGATGGATGGAGCGAAGGCGCTCGAGGCGGCGGGCATCACGCCGCTGAGCCTGCGGGCGAAGGAAGGGATCTCGCTGGTGAACGGCACGCAGGCGATGCTCGGAATGGGGGCGCTGGCGCTGCTCGACATGGAAGACCTGTGCGAGATGGCCGATGTCGCCTGCGCGCTTTCGACCGATGCTCTGCGGGGGACGCCGCGGGCGTTCGATCGGCGGATTCATGAAGCGCGGCCGCATCCTGGGCAGTTGGCGAGCGCGCGGCTGCTGGAGCGGCTGATGGAGGGCAGCGAGATCCGCGAGTCGCACCGCACGTGCCGCCACGTGCAGGACGCCTATTCGCTGCGGTGCGCGCCGCAGGTGCACGGGGCGGTGCGCGACGCGGCGGCGGAGGCGCGGCGGATTTTCTCGATCGAGCTGAATTCGGCCACGGACAACCCGCTGGTGTTCGACGGGGAGATTCTTTCGGGAGGCAATTTCCACGGGCAGCCGCTGGCGCTGGCGCTGGACGGGCTCGCGGTGGCGCTGTGTTCGCTTGCGGGGATCAGCGAGCGGCGCATCGACCGCATGGTGAACCCGATGCTGAACGAGGGGCTGCCGGCGTTTCTGGCGCAGCATCCGGGGCTCGAGTCCGGGCTGATGATGTGGCAGGTGGCAGCGGCGGCGCTGGTGGCGGAGCTGAGGGTGCTTGCGGCGCCGGCGTCGACGGGTTCGATCACGACGAGCGGCAACAAGGAGGACTTCGTGAGCATGGGGATGACGTCCGCGCTGAAGCTGTGGGAGGGGGTCAAAATGGCGCGGATGGTGCTGGCGATCGAGATGATGGCGGCGTCGCAGGCGATCGAGTTTCTGCGCCCGCTGAGAACGAGCCCGGCGCTGGAAGCGTTTCTCGAGCTGCTGCGCGAGCAGGCGCCAGTGCAAAGGAAGGACAGCCCGGCATCCGGGGCGATGGAGAGGGTCTCGCACTGGCTGGCGGGATGGCGCAGCCTTCCGAAGCCGTGGGGCGGGGTTCAGGTGGAGAAGACGTAGTAGCGGGTGCAGCGGCGGAAGCCGAGGCGGCGGTAGAGTTCCATGCCGCCGGGAGAAGACTGCAGGACGACGGGACCGGCGGCGCCGCGGCGGCGGAACTCGGCCACGGCGTGGCGCATCATGGCTTCGGCAAAGCCCCTGCGGCGCCAGCCGGGCAGGGTGCCGACGGAGTAGATGCCGATGGCGCCGGCGGCTTCAATGAGTGCCGCGCAGGTGACGGCGCGCGATCCGTCGTAGCCGACGAAGATTTCCAGCGGGGCGCACCATTTCGAGGGGTCGTCATAGACCTCGTGGGCGAGGGCGGGCGGGATGTAGAAGCACTGGCCGATGATGTCGGCGAAGTCGAGGCGTGCCTGGGCGTCTGACGCGGTGCGCACCGTGAGCGCGGGCAGGGGTCTGCGGGGAGGGGGCAGGTCGTCGATTTCCATGCCGGGCGGCTCGGCGATGCAGGTCATGCCGCAGGCGTCGAAGATCCTGTAAAGGCGTCGCAGGGTGCGCGGACCGATCAGGTGCTCGCAGATCCAGAACGACCAGGAACGGTTGCGCGCGCGGTAGTGGGCCGAGGCGCGTTCGATGCGGCGCTCGAGCTCGCCGGGACCGTGATTGGAGGGATCGGGGGCGGGCCCGTCGAGCAGGGCGATGTTGAAGACGGGATGCGTCACCCAACTCGTGATGAGGCGGAGGCCGGGCTCGAGAGTGACCGGGCCGTAGAAGGCAAGCGAGGCGGCGAGATTGGCTGCGTTGCGCTCCCACGGCCGCATGATTCGATAGTCATAGCAGGGTGACCGGGTCGACGTCCACTACGAGCGCGGTGGCGGGCCACTTCTGTTCGGCGGCGTAGCGGCGCAGGGCGTGGAGCATTTCGTTGAGGCGCGGCCGCGAGAGGGCCTTGATGAGGATCTGGTAGCGGTATTCGCTCTTGAGCCGCGGCACGGGGGCTTCCGCGGGGCCGAGGATTTTGATGCCATCGCCGCCGGGGCCGAGCTGCTGTGCGGCTTCCGCGCTGAGACGCATCGCCGCTTCCTGCGTGGCGGCGCGGACGAGCACGTTGGCCATGGCGCAGAAGGGCGGATAGCGCATGAGGCGGCGGAACTCGAGTTCCTTCTCGTAAAACCTGGCGTAGTCCTGGGCGGCGGCGCAACGGATGGCGTAATGGTCGGGCGAGTTGGTCTGGATGATCACAAGGCCGGGCAGATGGTGGCGGCCGGCGCGGCCGGCGACCTGCGTGAGGAGCTGGAAGGTGCGCTCGGCGGCGCGGAAATCGGGCAGCGCAAGGCCGATGTCGGCGTTGATGACGCCCACCAGGGTCACGTTGGGGATGTCGTGCCCTTTGGCAATCATCTGCGTGCCGACGAGGATGTCGAAAGCGCCTTCGCGGAAGCCGCCGAGGATGCGCTCGTACTGGTTTTTTCCGGCGGCGGTGTCGCGGTCGAGCCTGGCGATGCGGGCTTCAGGGAAATGGCGGCGCAGCTCGTCTTCGACTTTTTCGCTGCCGGAGCCGAGGAAGTAAAGATACTCGCTGCCGCACTGGGGGCAGACTTTGGGCACGCGCTGGGCGTAATTGCAGTAATGGCAGAGCAGGCGGTTGTCGCGGCGGTGGAAGGTGAGCCCGATGGCGCAATGGACGCACTGGAGCCGCTCGCCGCAGGAGCGGCAGGAGACGGAAGACGAGAAGCCGCGGCGGTTCATCAGAAGGATGGTCTGCTCGCCGGCCTCGAGCTTGGCGGCGATGGATTCCAGCAGGCGGCGCGAAAACAGCGCGCTCTGGCGCGTTTCGAGAAACTCCTCGCGCATGTCGACGATTTCCACCGATGGCAGGGGGCGGTCCGCGATGCGCGCGGGCAGCTCCAGCAGCGCGTACTTGCCGCGCTCGGCGTTGTAGCGGCTCTCGAGCGATGGCGTGGCGGAGCCGAGCACGGCCACCGCGCCGGCGCGCTGCGCGCGCAGCACGGCCACGTCGCGGCCGTTGTAGCGCGGGGTCTCTTCCTGCTTGTAACTGTGGTCGTGCTCCTCGTCGACGATGACGAGGCCGAGGTTCTGCACGGGCGCGAACACGGCCGAGCGCGTGCCCACGCCGACGCGCGCGGCGCCGGAGCGCAGGCGGCGCCACTGTTCGGCGCGCTCGGCGTCGTTGAAGGCGGAATGGAGGATGGAGACCTGATCGCCGAAGCGCGCGTGAAACTGACCGGCGACGGCGGGCGTGAGGGCGATTTCCGGAACCAGCAGCAGGGCGCCGCGGCCGAGTTCGAGGGCGGCCTCGATGGCGTTGAGGTAGACCTCGGTTTTGCCGGAGCCGGTGACACCGTGGAGGAGGAAAGCCTGGTAGCGGCCTTCAGCGAGGGCGGCGCGGATCGAGTCGAACGCCTGCTGCTGCGGTGCGGTGAGCGTGTGGCGCGGGCGCGCCCAGGAGGCGTCGCCGGCGGCCAGATCGTAGCGGAGGCGGATGAAGTGCTTGCGGGCGAGGGCGCGGCCGGCCTTGGATGCGCCTTTGACGGCCTGTTCGAGATCGGAGAGCCGGTGCGGGCCGGGGTGGAGTTCCAGATAGGCGAGCAGCTCGCGCTCAGCGCGGGGCAGTTTTGCGCCTTCCGCCGGCCTCGCGAGAAACTCGGCGAGCAGCCGGGCGGCGGGAGCGCGCAGAGGATCGCGGACGCCGGCGGAGTGTTCGGACTCGACGAGGCCCTTTCTTTCGAGGTTTGCGAGCAGCTTTTTCGCGCCCGGAACTTTGCGTTCGAGAGTGGCTTCAGCCAGCGGGCGGGCTTCCAGGGCGCGGAGGATTTCGGTGGCGGGGTCTGTCTCCGCGCCGTCGAGACCGAGCTGGCGGGTGATGTCAACGCCTTTGGCTGTGAGCGCCCAGATGCGGGCGTGGCGGACTTCAGCCGAGATGGGCGCCATCGAGCGCAGGACTTCGCCCAGCGGGGCGCAGTAATAGTGGGCGACCCAGCGGCCGAGTTCGAGCAGATCGTTGTCGAAAGCGGGCTCGGGGTCGAGCAGGCGCAGGGCTTCCCTGGCCTCGACGGGGGGCGGGTCGTTGTGGACGCGGAGAACGACGCCCGCCATTTTTCTCGTTCCGAAGGGCACCAGGAGGCGGCAGCCCGGCTGCACGCGGTGGCGGAGGGTTTCCGGCAGCCGGTACGTGAAACTGCGGTCGAGCGGGACGGGGAGGCTCACGTCGGCGAATGCAAAATTTGACTGCATGCGTAACCTGGGGCGTTCCGTCTGCGCTTCTGCGCTTGAAGGAGCACCTGATGAAAACCTGTCTCTCCATTTTGACTGTTCTTCTCGTGGCCGCCGGTCTGGCCGTCGCCGGGCAGATCGACGGCAAATGGGTGTCGGAGCGCACCATGAACCGCGGCGGCGAGGAAGTGACCGTCCGCCAGACCTTCGACCTGAAATCGGACGGCAGCAAGCTGACCGGGACCGTCTCCATGCAGTTCGGCCAGATGGAGCCGCGCACGATGGAGATCCAGGAAGGCAAAATCGAAGGCAACAAGTTTTCGTTCAAGACCGTGATGGAGACGCCGAATGGCACGATGACCTCCGTCTATGAAGGCACCGTCGAGGGCGACATGCTGAAGGGCACGTCGCGCCGGGAGGGCGGCCAGGGGCAGGGGCGGCCCTTCGAGGCCAAGCGCGTGCCAGCTTCCTGATTTTTGCCTGCACGCTGCATCGCGTCGGCGGCTGCCGGGGAAAGAAATTTCCCCGGCAAGCCGCCGTTTTTTTCGGTCTTCGGGATACAATCGGTCTGATACCGTCCTCTGCTGAAGGAGAAACCGATGGGTGACAACATTGCCGTGCTGCCGTATTATTCCGTGACCGTGCCGAACAAGACGGGAGAAGGCGCCAAGCTCCTGGGGACCCTGCGCGACGCCGGAGTGAATCTGCTCGGACTGTGGGCCTATCCGGTGAAGGGCAAGAAAGCGCAGTTCGACCTGGTGCCCGCGGACCCGAAGCTGTTCGCGAAAGCCGCAAAGAAGCTGAAGCTGGAGTGCGGACCGAAGCAGAATGTCATCTGCTGGAACGGCGAGGACCGCCCGGGGGCGGCGGCCGACGCCACGGCGAAGCTGGCTGCGGCAGGCATCGGCATCCATGCAATGCAGGCGATCGCTTCGGGCGAAGGCCGCTTCGGGGCTCTGATTCAGGTTGCGCAGGGCGACATCAAAAAGGCCGTGAAGCTGCTGTCGGCCTGAGCCGGCGATCCCGTCTCAGACGCTGAGTATCGGCAGGTATTCCGGCGCGTCGGAGAAAGGCTCTGCCGCGCCGGAAGCGACCTGGTACATGCGCTCGTGAGAAGCTGCGGCTGCGGCGCAGATTTCCGCATACGGCCGGTTGCAGATGTCGAGGAAGCCGATGTTGTAGTTCTCGCCGTCGAAACGGCCCAGCGCGCTCTGGTCGTACATCGTGAACCAGTGCGCGCCCACGCAGTTGGGGTTGGCGGCGGCGTCCTCGAGATAGACGCGGTAGGCGCGGCCGCGGTCGGCCTGCGTCCGGACGTGGCCGAGTCCGGTGGCTGGCAACCCCGCGTCCAGCGCGCCGAAGTGCCACTCGCCAATCAGCACGGGCATGCCGAGCATGGCGTGGATCCTGTCCGAGACGTCGCGGGGGAGCTTCTCGCGGTAGTTGTTCAGGCTGAAGACATCGAAGCTCTTCATGCCGGCCACGGCCCACTCGGGGGGCACGCCGGCCCAGCGCATGCCCAGGTTCAGGTGGTTGGGGTCCACCTTGCGGCAGGCGCGGGACAGCGCCGTGAAGTAGCGCTCCACCATCCGCACGCTGAACTCGCGCAGGTCGGCTTGCGACTCTCTGGAGAGCGGCCTGCGCCAGCGCCCGCGGGCGATCTGGTCGAAAGTCACCTCCATGGACCAGGCTTTCGAGAGCGCGGCGGCGGTTTCGTATTTTCCTGCCAGCCAGCGGGCGAGTTCCT
Organism: Bryobacteraceae bacterium; assembly: GCA_026002875.1. NCBI lineage: Bacteria > Pseudomonadati > Acidobacteriota > Terriglobia > Bryobacterales > Bryobacteraceae > Bryobacteraceae bacterium. The sequence continues at coordinate 2,370,719 of BPGE01000001.1, read as the reverse complement.
CGCGCGTGTGGCAGAGGTCTGACGTGTAGAGCATGCCGGCGGCGGGCAGCTCGGACGAGAAGCCCCAGGTGGGCTCGTTCATGAGGAAGTAGCCGATGAAGGCCGGGTCTTTCGCCGTGCTCTCGAGCTGGCGGGCGAAGTCGGCGGCGTCCTGCTCGAAGCCGGGATGGAAGATGTCGGGAAAGTCGCGGTAGATGGCGCCGCTGCGCGCCGGGCGGAAATTCAGGGGGCGGACATAGGGGAACGAGGCTCGGGCGGCGATCTCCCACTCGCTCCAGTTGGCGACGGTGTTGAAGCGGAGGCGGCGCATCTCGGCCAGGGCGATGGCGGCCCACTTTTCGCGCCATCCCTCGCTGCCGAAGACGCGGATGAAATTGGCGGCGAGGAAATTGACGAATCGCGCCCCCTGGCGACCGGGGCGGTCCTGGCTCCAGGCGGCTTCGTATTCGGGCTTTTCCGGGCGCCATTTCAGCGCCGTCTCGAGCCCGTCGACGCGCGCCTCGCAGTCCACGCGCACGCAGTCGAGCCCGGTGGACCAGAAGGCGTAGCCGTCCGGGTCGACCAGCCACCAGCGGCCGCCTTCATTCTTCACCGCGAAGAAGCCGCTGCCCTCGCCCAGTTTCCGCTCTTTCCAGCCGCCCCAGCGGGAAAACGTTTCCGGCCACTTCTGTTCCGGCGCCAGCTGGAGCTGCACGGAGAGGCGCTGCTTCAGTTCATCCGCGCTGCGGGTCTTTCCGGGCCACTCGTGCAGCGTGCTCTGGCCGAACTCGTCGATCAGGGGGCCTTTCGGCAGCACGGGCTCGGCCGGCTTTTCGGGCATTCTCGGAAGCACCTGAAGATCGGTCATGCACCAGCGGGCGGTGCGCGGAGCCTTGCGCAGCACGGTGAAGGTCAACCGGTCGACCAGGGCGAGGTCCACGCGGTCTCCTCCGCAGAGAGGCTTGAGGAACGCGGCTTCGCGGTCCGCCATCCAGCGGTTCTGGTCGACGAGCGACAGGTCCATCCGCACGCGGAAACTGCACTGCGGCAGTCCGCCGAAATCAAAGCGGAAGCGGCGTCCCTTTTCGCCTTCGCCCAGCGTGATGCGGAAAGCGACGACGTCGCGGCCGTCGATCAGCATGTCGCAGGCGATGGCTTTCGCGCCCGCCAGCAGTCCGGGGCGGAAGCTGTAGGCCATGCCGTCGCCCGTCTTTTCGGCCTCGAACCAGCGTGCGCCGTCGATGGGCGTGGCGCCGTCTTTTTCGGCCAGCGTGCCGAGGGCCGTCCATTCGCCCAGGCGCTGCGCTCGGGCTGGCAGGGGAGCGGCTGCGGAAAGAGCAGAAACGGCGAGGAAAGTTCTCCGATGCATGGAAACTCCTGCCTGATTGGTATCAGAGTCCTGCGTGCGCGGACAAGGGAGGGCCGGGGGCCATGCGAGACAGCAACACGGGGGCAGGGGCTGGAGCTACGCTGACCAGAGCCCGCAACGAGGCAGGAACGAGTGGTCACCCGCATGGTCTTGTTGGAGACCGCCTGCTGTCGCAGCCTGGGGGGCAGGGTTGGGATGCAGCCCTCGCGCAAGCGCGAGGGGAAATCCGAAGGAGAGGGCACGGACGGCACAGTTGGGATGCAGCCCTCGCGCAAGCGCGAGGGGAAATCCGAAGGAGAGGGCACGGGCGGCACAGTTGGGATGCAGTCCTCGGCCAAGGCCGAGGGGAAATCCGAAGGAGAGGGCACGGGCGGCACAGTTGGGATGCAGCCCTCGCGCAAGCGCGAGGGGAAATCCGAAGGAGAGGGCACGGGCGGCACAGTTGGGATGCAGTCCTCGGCCAAGGCCGAGGGGAAATCCGAAGGAGAGGGCACGGGCGGCACAGTTGGGATGCAGCCCTCGCGCAAGCGCGAGGGGAAACCCGAAGGAGAGGGCACGGGCGGCACAGTTGGGATGCAGCCCTCGGCCAAGGCCGAGGGGAAACCCGAAGGAGAGGGCACGGGCGGCACAGTTGGGATGCAGCCCTCGCGCAAGCGCGAGGGGAAATCCGAAGGAGAGGGCACGGGCGGCACAGTTGGGATGCAGCCCTCGGCCAAGGCCGAGGGGAAACCCGAAGGAGAGGGCACGGGCGGCACAGTTGGGATGCAGTCCTCGCGCAAGCGCGAGGGGAAATCCGAAGGAGAGGGCATGGGCGGCACAGTTGGGATGCAGTCCTCGCGCAAGCGCGAGGGGAAATCCGTTGGGAGAGGGCAGCGAGGCACGGTTGTGAGCCGCCGGGAGTCAGCGGTCATTCGCGCGCGGCTCGCACCCCGGGGGCGGTTTCGCGCAGGGGGGCAGTGTGCGCTCAGCTGCCCAAGGAGAATTCGTACACGACGGCGCCTTTGACGTCGTGGTGGCGCAGAATCAGCCTGCTGCCCGCAGCGGATGGTTCGACACTCACGCTGAGGAAGCCGCCGGCCACGCGATGGAAGCGGTGGTAGCGCTTGTCCTCGCCCGGGCTGCCTCCGGCGTGCGAGTCTGACGCGGGACCCGTGCTGAACTCGTGCAGCCCGGTCTCGGGGTCCACGGAATGATATTGCCAGTGGCGGTCGCCGCAAATGACGACGACATTTTTCTTCTGCGACGCCCAGGCGCGCATTTCCTTCCCTTCCGTCGCGAAGGCGGCATTGGCGTAATTGTCGGCCTTATCGGGGCGGTCGGGGCCGACCCAGGGAGTGGGGCTGATGATAATGCGCCAGTCCGCGTCGCTCTGGTCGAGCGTCGACTTCAGCCAGGCTTTCTGTTCGGCGCCGAGGATGGTTTTCGCGGGGCCGTCGGGCGCGTCGTTCGGGGACCGGGAATCGCGGCCCTCCAGGAGCCAGATCTGCAGGCTTTTGCCCCAGCGGAAGGTCCGGTAGGTTTTTCCTTCAATGGGCGTCTGTTCGAGGAAAATCCGCTGCCCTTCGGCGAAGGTCATCGGCTTCATCCAGTCCGGATCGCGGCCGGGCCAGCAATCGTCGCAGAGCGTGTCGTGATCGTCCTTCATCCAGTATTGCGGGGTCCTGGAGAAGAAGGCCAGGGGGCGGGGCATGGCGTAGAGGCGCTGCCAGTGATAGCGGGCGGCCTCGGTGGTGTTGGCCAGAGGCGGGTCGTTGTCGTAATAGACATTGTCCCCGGCGAATACGACAAATTGCGGGGCGATTTTCTCCATGGACGGGAAGATTTCAAATCCCTCTTCATGGTCGAGAGAACGGTAGGCAAGGCAGGTGACCGCGGTGAATTTGACTGGCGCGCGGCGGTTCGATTCCGGAGCGGTAGTGAAGGATGCCGCGGGTTTGTCGGGTTTCGAGTGGATTTCCACGCCGACGTAATAGGTTCTTCCCGGGCGAAGGCCGGTGAAGGAGGTTTTCAGGACGAAGTCGCTTTTGGTTTCCGCCTGGAGCCACTCGCCGGGTTTGGCGTCTTTCATATCCGGGCGCGTGGCCACCCAGAGCCGCGCGCGGCCGGGCAGTCCGGGCACGCCGCCGGGCAGGAGCCAGGGATCCTGGTCCTCGGGAAGCGCCGGGGGGCGCTGGCCTTCGTACTTCGGCGGCTCGTACCGCCCTTTGTTCTGCCGGGGCTGCTGCGAAAGACGGAAACGCACCGATGCCGAGTTTTCCGTGATCTCGCCGATCCGCAAGCCTTCCGCAAGGTAGGGGCCCTGAGCGAGAAGCAAAGCCGGGACGAAAAATGCGCAATACCTCATCACGCAGGTTTCTTAATGCAGCCTGCGGCCGGTGTCAATCCCGTCGCGGCGGGATCAGCGGAGCTCGATCCCGGCCAGCAGGGTCCGGCCGGGCATGGGGACGCGGAGAATCTCCTCGTAGCGGGTGTTGGCGAGGTTTGCCGCCTGAATGAAAGGCGAGAGACGGCGGCCGCGCCAGGCGAGCGCGGCATCCCAGACCGCGTATGGAGCACGGGCCCGGCGTTCCACGGCGCCCAGCCGCGTGCGAGCGGTGAATTTTCCGGCCGTTCCGGTCCAGGTGAACACGCCGGAATGGATGGGATAATTCATCACGTATTTCGTGAAAATCCCTTCCGGAAGAGAGGAAACCGCGCGCATTCCCGTGTAGGAAAACTCCGCCAGGTGAGCCCGCCGGCGCCAGGAGGCCGAGGCTTCCACGCCCGTGAAATTCAATCGCGTGATGTTGCGCGCCTCCCAGGGGCCGAGCGGAGAGGCGCTGGCATAGTCGATGCCGTCGCGGTCGCGGCGGTGGAACAGCGTGCCCTGCAGGCGCCATGAGCCCGACGGGCGGTATTCGGCGCCGGTTTCATAGCTCCAGGCGGTTTCCGGCCGGAGCGAGGCGTTGCCGCGGTTGGCGGGGTCGCGGTAGTAAAGATCGGTGAACGTGGGCAGGCGATAGGCGCGGCTGACGGAGGCGCGAAGTTTCAGCCGCGGACTGGCCCACCAGCCGCCGGCGAGCGTGGGGCTCAGCTGATCGAAGGCGCCGCGGTAGCTTTCGCTGCGAAGGCCAAGAGACAGGGAGAAGCGGCGCAGCGCCCGCACGTCGAGCGCCGCGTAAGCCGCTCCGCGGGCGCGGCTGTGCACGCCGAGGTTGGACGACTCGATATGGTCCGTGAACGCCTCCGCCCCGGTGTGCAGCGTGACGCCATTCTGCCAGCGGCTGCTGCGGCGCAGGGAGGCGTGCAGACCGTCGGCGACATGGTGGTTCTGGTAGCGCTGCGGGTTGTCCCGGAACAGGTAGAAGAGGTCCGAGTGGCGGCGGTAGCTCAGCGCAGCTTCCCACTTCTCGGGGAAGTTGTGATGCAGCCCGGCGAACCACGTTTTGGTCCGCTCCCAGGAAGGATACGGACCGTAGAAATCCTGCGCGCCAAACGGCTTGTCCGCGTATCCGAGGTCCAGCCCCGTGCGGCCATGGCGGGATTCGACAAGAGTGTGGGAACTGGCCGCAAGGTTGCGGAAATCCCGGTTCGGCATGAATCCGCGGCTGAAATCGCGGGAGACGGACAGCGACTGCGCTGCCTTGCCGATGGAGCCGGAAAGCGTGGCCATCTGCTGCTGCGTGCCGAAGCTGCCGCCCGCCAGCCGCAGGCGCGCCTGCCATCCTTCCGGCGGCGCGGTGAGAATGTTGACCACGCCGCCGAGCGCATCCGAGCCGTACAGCGCCGAGCCGGAGCCGCGCAGCACCTCGACGGCTTTCACTGCATCCAGAGGCGCCGGGATGTCGAGCGAATGGTGCCCGGACTGGGGGTCGTTCATGCGGCGGCCGTTGAGCAGAACCAGAGTCTGACCGAACGTGGCGCCGCGGATGGACAGATCCGTCTGCACGCCGCCGGGCGCGCGCCGCCGCACGTCGAGGGAGGAGTCCAGCTGCAGGAAGTCGATCATGTTGAAGAAGAGCAGGGACTGTTCCTTCACGGGGAGGGAAGCGACGGAGCGGTCGGCTTCTTCCAGCGGCAGCGGCTCCCAGGTTCCGGTGACGACAATCACGTCCCGGCGTGGTGGAAGGGAATCCTGCTGTTTCGGCTGTTCCTGTTCCGGCTGCGGAGGCTGGGCCGAGAGCGCGGCGGCCAGGAACACGAGACACGCTGAGCGGGCGATTCTCCACATACGCACTAGGGATAGCGGACAGTAAACTCTTTTATTCCAGTTTACTCCAGAGCTGCGGCCGCCTGCGGGGACGGGGCCTGCGCTCCGACGATTTCAAGAAACGCGCGCGCGGCGTGGCTCAGGGCGCGCCGCGCCGGGTAAACGAGCCGGATCTTGCGCTCCACGCGCAGCTCCTCCACCTCCACTTCCTTCAGCAGACCCTGCTCGATCTCCTGTTCGACGCACATCTTGGGCAGGAAGGCGACGCCCTCGTTCTGCTGCACCATGCGGCGGATGGTCTCGACGGTGGGCATCTCGACGTCCATGTTGAGCGGCACGCGCGCCCGCTGGAATGCCCGCAGAACGACCTCGCGGTAAGGCGACAGGACGTTGTGGGCGATGAAGGTCTCCATGCCGAGCTCGGAGATGGAGACGCTCTGCCGGCTGGCGAAACGGTGCTCCGGGCTGACGACGAACGCGAGGTGGTCGATGTAGATCACCCGCGTCTCCAGGCGGTCATCCTCCGGGTCGTAACTGATGACGCCCATCTCCAGGTCGCCGTCGAGCAGCTGAACCGGAATCCGGCTGGAGAGGCAACGGCGCACCTGCACCTTGACCTTCGGATAGAGGCGGCGGTAAGCCTCGATATGCTTGAGCAGATAGAGAGCGGTGGATTCATTGGCGCCGATGGAGAGACGCCCGGCGGCATGATCGCGCAGCTCGGCGAGGGCATTCATCATCTCGGCTTCGAGGTTCTGGAAACGGCGGCAGTAATCGAGCACAATCTTGCCGGCGTCGGTCAGAATGAGGTCGCGTCCGGCGCGATCGACCAACTTCTCGCCGAGTTCCGACTCCAGCTTCTGTAGCGAGAGGGAAACCGCAGGCTGGGTGCGCATCAGCTTTTCAGCTGCGCGCGAGAAGCTGCCCTCCGTGGCAACCGTGTGAAAGACTTTGAGCAGGTACAGTTCCAAGTCAGCATCCTCCTTCCTCCGTCTCGTATAAACTATGTTTATCACATATGTCTCCGTTATTCAACATCCTTGCATTATAAATTTGATCTATGCTGTCGGGTCGAGCACAATAAAAGGAAACGCGGCATCAGGCCAACCAGTCGGCCGCGCAGCGAGAGTCGAAAACGGAAGGAGCTCGAACCTGAGTATGGATGTTGTCCAGGAGCGTGAGCGTGTTTACATCTTCGACACCACATTGAGGGACGGCGAGCAATCGCCCGGCTGCTCGATGACGGTGCCGGAGAAGCTGCGCATGGCGCAGAAGCTGGCGGAGCTGGGAGTGGACATTCTGGAAGCCGGGTTCCCGATCGCCAGCGAAGGCGACTATCAGGCGGTGCGGCTGATCAGCACGGAACTGCCGTGGGTGCGCGTGGCGGCGCTGGCGCGCGCCTGCCGTCTGGACGTGGAGCGCGCGGCGAGCGCGCTGGAGCCTGCCCGGCTGAGCCGCATTCACACGTTCATCGCCACCAGCGACATTCACCTGAAGTACAAGCTGCGCAAGTCGCGCCAGCAGGTGCTGGAAGAGGCCTGCGCGGCGGTGGAACTGGCGCGGCAGTTCACCGATGACGTCGAGTTCTCGGCCGAGGATGCGACGCGCACCGATCCGGACTATCTGGAGCAGGTGACGCTGGCGGTGGTGGAGGCGGGCGCAAAGACCGTGAACCTGCCCGACACGGTGGGCTACTCGGTGCCGGAAGAGCACGCCGAGCTGATCGGGCGCATGGTTCGGGCGGTCAACGGCCGGGCGATCATCAGCGTGCACTGCCACAACGACCTGGGGCTGGCCACGGCGAACTCGCTCGCCGCAGTGCTGGCCGGGGCGCGGCAGGTGGAGTGCACGGTCAACGGCATCGGCGAACGGGCGGGCAACTGCGCCCTGGAAGAGATCGTGATGACGATGAAGACCCGCGCCGACCGTTTCCCGTTCTATACGAACATCGTCACGGAGCAGATCTTCCCCGCCAGCCAGCTTCTGTCTTCGCTGATCACGTTCGGACCGCAGCCGAACAAGGCGATCGTCGGCTCGAATGCGTTCGCGCACGAAGCGGGCATTCATCAGGACGGGTATCTGAAAGAGAAGTCCACCTACGAGATCATCGATCCGAAGACCGTGGGCATTCCGGAAGGGCGCCTGGTGCTGGGCAAGCACTCGGGGCGCCACGCCCTGCGGGCCAAGTGCGAGCATCTCGGCTACCAGCTGACCAAGGAAGAGCTGGAAGCCGTCTACCACGGCTTCATCGAGATCGCCGACCGCAAGAAGGGCGTCACGGACCAGGAGATCCTGGCGCTGATCCATACGCTGAAGGCGGGAGAACAGGTGCGCGCGGACCGCGTGGCGGCGGACTAGGCCTGCGCCGTGGCGGCGCGCCGCGCTACACTCTCGATTTGCGCCTGAAGACGAAAGTCGATCTATGAAGCTGAATATCCTTGTCCTGCCAGGCGACGGCATCGGAACCGAAGTGACGCGCGAGGCCGTGCGCGTGCTGGAGCGCGTCGCCGCAAAGTTCGGCCATGAGCTCGCGCTGTCCGAGGGGCTGCTCGGCGGCGTGGCGATCCACAAGACGGGCAACCCGTTTCCGGAAGAGACGGCGCGGCTGGCTGCACAGGCCGACGCAACGCTGCTCGGCGCCGTGGGGCTGCCGGAGTTCGACAATGCTCCTCCGGCGCAGAGGCCGGAGCGCGGGCTGCTGGGCATCCGCAAGCTGCTCGGCGTCTTTGCGAACCTCCGGCCGGTACGGGCTTTTGAAGCTCTGCTCGATTCCTCGCCGCTCAAGAACGAGCGGGTCCGCGGCACCGACATGATCATCGTGCGCGAGCTGACCGGGGGCATTTATTACGGCACGCCGCGCGGCATCGAGGGCTCGGGCGCCGAAGAGCGCGCGGTGAACACGATGGCGTACACGCGGGCGGAGATCGAGCGCATCGCGCGCATGGCGTTCGAGCTGGCCCGGCAGCGGCGGCGCAAGCTCGCGAGCGTCGACAAGTCCAATGTTCTGGAGTGCTCGCAGCTGTGGCGGCGCGTAGTGACGGAGCTGGCCGCCGAATACCCGGACGTCGAGCTGGAGCACGTACTGGTGGACAACTGCGCGATGCAGCTGATCCTGAATCCGACGAGGTTCGACATCGTGCTCACGGAGAACATGTTTGGCGACATCCTGAGCGACGAGGGCGCCGTGCTGGCCGGGTCGATCGGCATGCTGCCGTCGGCGTCGATCGGGCCGAAGCGGCCATCGGGCGCGTGGGTGGGACTCTACGAACCGGTCCACGGCTCGGCGCCGGACATCGCCGGACAGAACAAAGCGAACCCGCTGGGCGCCATCGGCAGCGTGGCGGCGATGCTCGAGTACTCGTTCGGGCTGAAAGAAGAAGCCGCCGCCGTGCAGCGCGCCATCGAAGCCGTCCTGAACAGCGGCCACGTCACGGCGGATCTGAAACCGAAAGGCGCGCCGCGCTCCACAAGCGAAGTTGGCAGCGCCGTCTGCGAAGCGATCTGAAAGCCATGTCTCAGCCACGCACGATCATCCAGAAGATCTGGGATTCCCACGTTGTCTGCCAGCCGCCGGGCGCGCCCGCGCTGCTCTACATCGACCTGCACCTGGTGCACGAGGTCACGTCGCCGCAGGCTTTCGAAGGGCTGCGGCAGCGCGGTCTGAAGGTGCGCCGACCGGACAGGACGTTCGGTACCTGCGACCATTCGACGCCGACCACGCCGCGGGATCTGCCCATTGTCGACCCCGTAGCCCGCGCGCAGGTGGAGCAGTTCGAGAACAACTGCCGGGAATTCGGCATTCCGTTCTTCGGCTTCCGCAGCCCGAGGCAGGGAATCGTGCATGTGATCGGTCCGGAGCACGGTCTGACGCAGCCTGGCATGACCATCGTCTGCGGCGACTCGCACACGGCGACGCACGGCGCGTTCGGGGCGCTGGCGTTCGGCATCGGCACCAGCCAGGTGGAGCACGTGCTGGCTACGCAATGCCTGCTGCAGGCGCCGTCGAAGAGCTTCGCCGTGCATGTGGACGGGCAGTTGCGCCCGGGCGTGACCGCCAAGGACATCATTCTCGCGCTGATCGCGAAGATCGGCGTGGGCGGCGGGACCGGCTGCGTGTTCGAATACCGGGGCGCGGCGATCCGCGCGCTTTCGATGGAAGAGCGGATGACGGTCTGCAACATGTCGATCGAAGGCGGCGCGCGTGCGGGGCTGATCGCGCCGGACGAGACGACGTTCGAGTTCCTCTCAGGACGTCCGTTTGCGCCGCAGGGCAAGGCGTGGGACCGCGCGGTGGCGTACTGGAAGACCCTGCCGACGGACGAGGGCGCCGCGTACGACCGTGAAGTCACGATCGACGCTTCCGCGCTCGAGCCGATGATCACCTACGGCACCAATCCCGGCATGGGCATTCCGATCTCCGCTCCCGTGCCTGATCCTTCAGAAGCTCCCGATGCCGTCGAGCGCGAAACGCGGCGCAAGGCTCTCGCCTATATGGGGCTCGAGCCCGGCAAGCCGCTCACGGGGCATCCGGTGAATGTGGTCTTCATCGGCTCCTGCACCAACTCGCGCATGTCCGATCTGCGCGCCGCGGCGTCGCTGCTGAAGGGCCGCAAGGTGAGCCCGAATGTCCGCGTCCTGGTCGTGCCCGGCTCGCAGTCGATCAAGCGGCAGGCGGAAGCCGAGGGGCTCGACCGCATCTTCCGCGAAGCGGGAGCGGAGTGGCGGGAAGCCGGCTGCTCGATGTGCATCGCGATGAACGGCGATCAGCTCGCCCCGGGCGAGTACGCCGTTTCGACGTCGAACAGGAATTTCGAAGGCCGCCAGGGCAAGGGCGGGCGCACGTTCCTGGCCAGCCCGCTGACGGCTGCGGCGAGCGCCATCACCGGAGCGGTCACCGATCCCCGCACGCTGCTCGGCTGAAGCAAGGGAGAGTCGCACCATGGAGAAATTCACGGCTTTTGAATCATGGGTCGCCGTTCTGCCCGTGGACAATATCGACACGGACCAGATCATTCCGGCGCGCTTTCTGAAAACGACATCCAAAGCGGGGCTCGGCGATCAGCTTTTCTACGACTGGCGCTACGGCGCCGACGGCAATCCGAAGCCGGATTTCGTGCTGAACCGCCCGCCCGGCAACCGGGCCCAGGTGCTGCTGGCCGGAGACAATTTCGGCTGCGGCAGCTCGCGCGAGCATGCCCCGTGGGCGCTGACGCAGTTCGGATTCAAGGCGGTGATTTCAACTTCATTCGCCGATATCTTCAAGGGAAATGCGCTGAAAAACGCGCTCCTGCCGATTGTTGTTCCGGCGGAAATCCACTCCCGGCTCCTGAAGATGCTGGAAGCGGATCCGCTCGGGACGGTGCGCGTGGATCTCGCTTCGCAGACGCTCACGCTGCCGGACGGCGCAGCCGTCGAGTTTCCGGTGGATCCGTTCGCGAAGACTTGCCTGCTCGAAGGCGTTGACGAATTGGGCTTCCTGCTGAAACACGAAGCCGAGATCGCGGCGTTCGAGCAGAGCCATCCGGCGCCCGTCAACACTCTGTCGGTCCAGCTGGAGGATTGAGCCTGCCTTCTTGACGGCCGCCGGCAGCCTCTTCCGGCGGGGCGGCGCAAAATTCGTCCAGCAGACGCTCGGCCTCGCCCGCCGCCAGCGGCACGGCGGCGGCCACCGCGGGCGACAGGCCCTCGCCCAGTTCGAACTGTTGGGCGGCGATGCCCACTAGCGCCAGATGTTTGAGCCGCATCCCGAGCCGCTCCGCCATCCGCAGCGTGTCCGCCAGCGAGGGCTGGTGCGAGCCCCCGCCGCGCGACTCCGCGTAGCGGAACAATTCCTCTCCGCGAAACACCCGCACCGTGCCCGGCGCGTCCGCGCCAGCGATCGCGTCCAGCAGGATCAGGACGTCTTCGGATTCCAGCTCGATCAGCAGGTCTGCGCCCGCCGCGCCCACATCGCACAGCCGCGCCCGTTTCTCCGCCCCGCGCCGCGCCAGCTCCGACAGAATCGCCGGCCCCGCGCCGTCGTCGCCCATCAGCGGATTGCCCAGAGCGGCGATCAGCGCCTGGCGCCGATCTGCTGCTTCAGCCATGCGATCCACTCCTCCAGCCCTTCGCCGGTGCGGCAGCTCACGCGGAAATGCCGAAGCCCGGGATTCAGCGCTTCAACGCCGCGCAGGAAACGCTCGCAGTCGAAGCCGACGTACGGCAGCAGGTCGATCTTGTTCAGAACCACCACATCCACGCCCGCGTACATCTTCGGGTACTTGTACGGCTTGTCGTCGCCCTCCGGCGTCGAGCCGATCAGCACATTCACGTGAGCCCCAAGTTTCCAGCTCATCGGGCACACGAGATTGCCGACGTTTTCGATCAGCAGAAGACGGATCTCATCCAGAGGCAGCAGAGAGAGCGCGTCGCGCACCATCGCGGCTTCGAGATGGCATTTGCCGCCCGTGTTGACGTGCACCGACACCGCGCCCGCGCGCTGACTGCGCTCCGCGTCGAACGCCGCCGCGGAGGTGTCTCCGTTGATCATGCCGATGGCAATCTCGCCTTTCAGCGCCTCGACGGTTCTTTCAATCAGCGACGTCTTGCCCGCGCCGGGGCTGGCCATCAGGTTGACGCAGAAAATGCCTCTGCCGTCGAGCTGCGCACGCACCTCCGCCGCCACCGCGTCATTGGCGGACAACACGCGCTCGACCACGGGAACCCGCGTGCTCATGCCGCATCGCCTCCTTCCACTTCAATCGCGTCCACGGTGCAGTCCCTTCCTCCAGCGGGCTCGCCGCCCAACGCGCTGCACTGCGGGCACTGCAGATCAGAGCCGTTTGCGCCGAATACGGTTCCGCAGGAACGGCATTTCAGCGTCGCCGGCTCGAAACGGAATTCGAGCCGGGCTCCTTCCGCCGCAGTCCCGCGGGCGAGCTCCTGCCAGAACAGTTCGATGGAATCGCCCGCGTAGCCGGTCCACTCGCCCACGGTCACCTGCACCGTGCGCACGCGCGCGCCGCCGGCGTGCCGCAGCACGATGTCCAGGATCGCCTCGGTGATGCCCAGCTCGTGCATCAGCAGATCCTCGGCAGCTGCTCGCCGCTGAGCAGGTCCAGCACGCGCTCCGCGCCGATCAGCGAGCGCAGCGTCACCACGCCCGCGCCCGTTTCTTTCACTCTTCCGATCACGGCCCCGCCCGGCAGCAACGCCGCAGCGCGCTCGCCATCGCCTTCCGCGACGAAGGCGATGAAGCGCCCCTCGTTGGCGACATACAGCGGATCAAAGCCCAGCAGCTCGCAGGCAGCGCGGACGTCCTCGCGCACCGGGATGCGCGTCTCGTCCAGCTCCACCCGCGCGCGGGCCGAGCGCGCAATTTCGATGACGGCCGAAGCCAGCCCGCCGCGCGTCAGGTCGCGCATGCAGTGCACGCGGATGCCGCTCGAGAGCAGTCCCAGCGCTTCGCGGTGCACGGGGGCGGAATCGGAAACAATTTCCGATTCGAATTCCAGGCCCTCGCGCGCGCTCATGACGGCCATGCCATGGCGCCCGATGTCGCCCGACAGCACGACCTCATCGCCTTCTGTCACGCGCCAGGGCGCCAGTTCGCCGTCGTGGATCAGGACGCCGACGCCCGTGGTGGTGACGTAGAGCTGGTCGGCGTGGCCTCGCTCCACCACTTTCGTATCGCCGGTGACGATCCGCACGCCCGCCCGCCGCGCCGCTTCGGCCATGGAGTCGACCACGCGGCTCAACGTTTCCATCTCGAGCCCTTCTTCCAGGATGAACGCGGCGGACAGCGCCACCGGCTCCGCGCCGGCCATCGCCAGGTCATTCACCGTGCCGTGCACGGCCAGCGAGCCGATGTCCCCGCCGGGGAAGAAAATCGGGCGCACGACGAATGAATCCGTTGTCAGCGCGAGCCTCCTGCCGCCCAATGCCAGCGTCGCGGCATCCGTTTCGTGCTGCGGATCCAGACGCGCGGCGAACATCCGTTCGATCAGTTCGCGCATCAGCCGCCCGCCGCCGCCATGCGCCATCAGCACGCGGTCGTGTTGCGCGAGCGGAGCAGGGCAGGAAAGCGCGAAGTCAGACATGGTGCCTCCCGTATCGGTAATACGCGGCGCAGGCGCCCTCGCTCGACACCATCGGCGCGCCCAGCGGCCGCTCCGGCGTGCAGCGCGTGGCGAACGCAGCGCATTCGTAAGGCTTCTTCGCACCCTGCAGCACCAGGCCGCTGATGCACTCGGAAGGCTCTTCCACCGCGCCCGTCGACAGGGCGAAGCGCGCCTCGGCATCGAATTCGCGCCACGCGGGGCGCAACGCAAGGCCGCTCGACGGAATCACGCCGATGCCGCGCCATTTGCGGTCCACCGGCTCGAACATCTCCCGCACCAGCGCCTTCGCCTCGCGGTTGCCCTCGCGCCGCACGGCGCGTGCATACTGGTTTTCCACCTCTGCGCGGCCCTGCTCCAGCTGCCGCACGCAGAGCAGAATGCCCTGGAGCAGATCGACAGGCTCGAACCCGGTCACGACCACCGGCACGCCGAAATCCGCCGCAAGGGGCTCGTAGTCCTCGTAGCCTTCCACCGTGCAGACGTGGCCCGCCGCGAGGACGCCCTGAATCCGGCTCTGCGGCGAGCCGAGAATGGCGCGCAGAGCGGGCGGCACCAGCACGTGCGCCGGCAGGATGGAGAAGTTCTGCAGGCCGAGACGGCGCGCCTCGCGCACGGCGAGCGCGACGCCGGGCACGGTGGTCTCGAAGCCCACGGCGAAAAACACAATCTGCTGATCCTGTTTTTCTCCGGCGAGCCGCACGGCCTCGAGCGGCGAGTACACCATCGCCACCCGCGCGCCGGCGGCGCGCGCCGCGAGCAGATCGGTCTTCGAGCCCGGCACGCGGAGCATGTCGCCGAACGAAGCCAGTACGACGCCCGGCGTCTGCGCCAGCTCGATCGCGCGGTCGATCAGTTCCAGCGGCGTCACGCACACCGGGCAGCCGGGACCGTGAACGAGCTCCAGCCCCGGCGGAAGAAGCTGATCGATGCCGAAACGCAGGATGGCGTGCGTCTGTCCGCCGCAGATTTCCATGATCCGCCACGGACGCGTCGCCGTGCGCGCGATCTCCGCCGCCAGCGCCCGCGCGCGCCCCGCATCGCGATACTCGTCCAGATGCTTCACGGCGCGCCTTCCTCCTCCGCGCCGCCCATCTGCGCGATCAGCTCGAGCGTCCGGCGCGCCTCTTCCTCGTCGATGGTCTGGAGGGCGAAGCCCGCGTGCACCAGAACATAATCGCCCGGTTTTGCTTCGGGGACGTAGGCCAGCGACGCCTCGCGGACGACGCCCCCGAACGAGACGCGGGCCATCCGCGTCAGGGGATCGGCGCCCGTGATTTCAATGATCTCGCCCGGAATCGCCAGACACATCGAGTTTCACCTCCCATGCCGCGGCCAGCAGCTGTCCGGCCGCCAGACCGCCATCATTGGGCGGGACCTGGCGGTGCAGCACCGGCCGGAACCCTTCCTCGCGCAACCGGCGGGCGGCCGTTTCCGCCAGCCGCGCGTTCTGAAAACAGCCGCCCGTCAGGACCACCGTAGGAACCCCGGCGCGCCGTGCCGCCGAGACGATCGACTCGGCCAGCGAACCATGCACCAGGGCGGCCTTTTCGCCGCCGGACAGGTTCGCGTCCGCGAGCCGCTCGAACAGTGGCGCCCAGTCTTCTTCCATGGCGACAGGTTCCACGGCGGCTGCTCCGCGCGCTGCGAACTCGACGCGCATCGCCGCCTCGCCCTCGAAGGAAGCGCGCCCGCACAGGCCCAGCAACGCCGCGGCGGCGTCGAACAGCCGCCCGGCGCTGGTGGTCCAGGGCGCGTTGAAGCCGCGCTCCAGCATCCGCAGCAGCACCTGCCATTCATTGTCCCCGAAGTGCGGCCGCGCCAGTTCCGGGCGGCCCATTTCCCAGGCCGCGCCCAGCAGCGCGCGGCGCGGTTCACGCACCGCCTGCTCGCCGCCGGGCAGGCGGAACGGGCGGAGATGACCGGTACGTTTCACCGTGCTGCCCTGCCACAGCAGGAACTCGCCGCCCCACACCGTCCCGTCGGGACCGGCGCCCGTGCCGTCCCACGAGGCAGCGAACACGGGAGGTTCGAGCCGGTGTTCGAGCACTGCTGAGAACAGATGCGCCACATGATGCTGCACGGCGGACACGGGCACGCCGAGTTCGTGCGCCGTGGCGGTCGAGCCGTAGTCCGGGTGCAGGTCGCAGGCTGCGGCGAGGGGACGCACTTCGTAGATGCGGCGGAAATCGGCCGTCATGCGCCGGTGGTTGTCGAGCGCGGCGGGCGTGTCGAGATCCCCGAGATGCTGAGACAGGAAGACGCGCCGTCCCCGCGCAAAAGCGACCGTGTTCTTCATGTGCCCGCCGGTCGCAAACATCTCCGGCAGCTCGCGCGGCGCTTCCACGGGCAGCGGCGCATAGCCGCGCGCGCGCCGCAGGACCACCGGTTCGCCATCGATCTCGCGGACGATGCTGTCGTCCACAGGCCGGAGGATGCGGCGGTTGTGCACGAGAAACAGATCCGCGACGCCCCGCAGACGCTCGAGGGCTTCGCGCTCGCCGATGCAGATGGGGTCGTCCGTCAGGTTGCCGCTGGTGGCGACGATGGGGAAGCGGAGCTCGTCCATCAGCAGCGCGTGCAGCGGCGAGTACGGGATCATCACCCCGAGCAGCGGATTGCCGGGCGCGATTGCCGCGGGCAGATCCAGGCGGTTCTCGATCAGCACGATCGGCGAAGCGGGCGTGCGCAGAAGGGCGTGATCGTGCTCGGGGAGCATCACGGCGAAGGGCTTTGCGGGGCGCCGTTTGCGATGGCGCAGCTCGAGCAGCGCTGCGCGGCTGCGCGCGTCGCAGATCAGGTGGAATCCGCCGATGCCTTTCAGCGCCACGATGCGCCCCTCGCGCACCGCCCGCGCCGCCCCGAGCAGCGCCTCGTCCCGCAGCGCCAGAACCGTTCCGTCCGGCGCCCACAGCTCGATGTGCGGACCGCACTCCGGACAGCAGTTGGTCTGGGCGTGGAACCGCCGGTCCGCGGGGTTGCGGTACTCGGCTTCGCACTGCGGGCACATGGGGAAGTCCCGCATCGACGTGCGCGGGCGGTCGTACGGGAGCGATTCGACGATCGAATACCGCGGTCCGCAGTGCGTGCAGGTGGTGAAAGGGTAGCGGAAGCGCCGGTTGCGCGGATCGAAAATTTCCCGGCGGCACTCGGCGCACATCGCGAGGTCGGGCAGGAGAAACGCCTCGCGCTCTCCCTCTGGGTCGCTCTGCTCGACGCGAAAGCCGCCATCTCCCTGGTCGGGCAGCGTCTCCGTGCGAAAAGACGCGATGACCGCCAGCGGAGGGGGATTGCCGCGCAGGTCTTCAACGAAGGCGCGCACCCGCCCGTCTTCTCCTTCCGCCTCCACGGTCACTCCGGACGGGGAATTGAGCACGAACCCCGCCACACCATGCTGCTGCGCCATCCGGAACACATGCGGGCGGAAGCCGACACCCTGCACAGCCCCCGTAATCCGCACCCGAATTCGCACCTGTATATCCTTTATTCCAGTATAGGCCAGCGGGCGGCCTCACTCCGGAGCCGGCGCGGTCCTAACGCCTGCCATCGGGGATGAGGCGCAGCGTGGCCTTTGCCTCAACCCGTTCGAACTCGAGCCGGAACGCGCCCCCGCCGAGGTAAGTCTTCCATTGATCGCCATAGTGGCCCGAAAAGCGGTGGCCGGACTGGCCGGTGGGGATGACGACCAGGCTCTCGTCGAGATTCGAGAGGTCTGCCACGAAGCGCATGGAAGGGCCATAAGCCTCTGTGACGGCGCGCACCGTGGTGACTCCGCCGTCCATCTCCACGGGCCCGAAATTGAAATACCGCCCGAGCCAGGGAATGCGGCCCATGACGGGGTGGGACAGGGAAACGCGGTTCGCCAGGCCGTAGCGCCATTTCTCCAGACGCCGCCCCTGCATGCGCCGGCCCTCCTCGACAGCATCGGCCAGTTCGTGGGCGAGCACGAGATCGAAATCGTCGAACCATGCCTTTCTGCGCTCTCTGACGATCTGCGCGACGACGCCTGGCGCCATGAAGGTGCGGTACGCCGCGCCATGCTTCGGGGACGCCTTTTCTCCGATGGCGCGCCTCAGGTGCTGGTAGAGCAGGTGAGCCAGGAAGGCGGGAGCGGAATCGGCCCGCATCTGGCCGTCCCAGCCCTCGAGCAGCCGCGCGCCAGCCTGCGCCGCCTCGCTGGAGTCGCCGCGCCGCTTCACGGCCTCCGCCGCCGCCCTGGCCAGCCCGTGGTGAAGCGCCGAGTAAACGTCCTTCTGCACGGCCAGCATGTCGGCAGGCGAGAGCGTCTGCTTCCGGGCGAGCCGCGCCGTGATCTGCAGCGCCCGGTCCGGCGACGAGAAAAAGCCGCTGACCGTGTAGGGGGTTTTTGCCGGAAAAGGATTGTGGTTTGCCGATACCAGAAGCCCGCCAGCAGGGTTGAAATACGAGGGCAATTCGTCGAACGGAACAAAGCCTTTCCAGTCGAATTTGCCCGTGCTTCCGTCCGCCGGTTCGCTTCCATCGAAGCCTTCGCGGACGGGAAGCCTGCCGGCCACCTGCCAGCCCGTGTTGCCCTCCACATCGGCGTAGAGCACGTTGATGTTCGGGCCCGGCAGCCGCCGCAGCGCCTCGCGGAATTCCTGCCAGTTCCGGGCGCGGTTCCAGTCGAGGATGGGGAATTCCGCGCCATCCGCCTGCGCTGCCGACCATGCCAGAGCCAGGGGGCGGCCCTCTTCTTCCGCGATCACGGGACCGTGCACCGTCACCCAGAAGGCGGCCTCGGCCGGCCGTTCCCCTTTGATGGCGATCCGCTCCGCGGCGCGCTGCGCCTGAAGGAGCCGCCCCGCGTATTCATAGCGGCCGGTCCGGCCGTCCAGCTTCTCGTAAAAAAGATCCATATTGTCGAACTGCAGGGCGGTAATGCCCCAGGCAATCCGGTCGTTGTGCCCGATAATGACGCCGGGAATTCCGGGCAGCGCTGCGCCTGCGGCGTTCAGCCCGGGCGCGCGCAGGCCCACCAGGTGCCAGGTGGCGGGCTGCGTCCACGGCAGATGCGGGTCGTTGGCCAGCAGCGGCTTGCCCGAAGCGGTCTTCGCGCCGCTGACTGCCCAGGCGTTGGACCCGGGCAGCGGCTCCACGCCCAGCCGGGGCGGAAAGAGCTGCTCGACCAGAGACCGCTGGCCGGTCTTCGCCATGCGGTGCTTCAGCAAGTCGTGCTCCCAGTTGCCCGAAAGCGTGCGGTTCATCTCCAGAGCGCACAAAAGCGTGTCCGCGACGGTCCATGGTTTCGGCGAATAGCCCAGCAGCGTGAACTCGGGCGGCAGGCGCTTCAGACTCTGTTCGATGAAATGGTTCACGCCCCGCGCATAGGCGGCGATCAGCGCCCGCTGCGCCGGGGGCAGAAGGGACGACCACCGCTCCGCCAGCCAGCGCATGCGCAACTGGCGCGCGCGGAGATCCAGCTCCAGGGCGCCTTTGCCGGCGATCTCCGACAGTTCGCCCGCGGCCAGGCGGCGCAGGCTGTCCATCTGCCACAGCCGGTCCTGCGCAGTCACGTAGCCCTGCGCGAACAGGGCGTCCTCGACCGAACCCGCCCGAATGTGCGGAACGCCCAGCCGGTCGCGCTCGACGAGCACCTCGGCCGACACGGGTGCCGGGGCGCTCCCCGACAGCCCTGTCCCGGGGCGCCAGACGACCCACCATGCCGCCGCAGCGAGACCGGCAGCAGCGAGAGCCAGAACCCAGTTCACGATCCGGACGACGCGTTTCCACACGATTTCTTCATAGTACTGGTTGGCAGCCCAGGGGTGGAGGGAATGAAACCATCCCCCGTGGGTTTTGTTTTCCTGCTGAAGGTACAATAGGCTGTTCGGGAGGTTGCAGATGAGCGCCGGCGTGGAGTCGTCCCCGGTCGATTCGAATCCTGCTGATTGTCCTTTGACAGAGTGGCCCTGGTACGCGCTGCGGGTGAAGCCGAAGTTTGAACGGACAGTGGCCTGCGCGCTGGCGGCCAAGGGCATGGCTTCGTTTCTGCCCCTGTATCAAGAGCGGCGGCGCTGGTCGGACCGCATCAAGCTGGTGGAGCTGCCGCTGTTCGCGGGCTACGTGTTCTGCAGCCTGGATGTGCGGCAGCGGCTGCCGGTGTTGCAGACTCCCGGCGTGCTGCATTTCGTCTCCTTCAACGGCGAGCCGACGCCGGTGGACCGCGAGGAGATCCGCGCCTTACTGACAGCGGCGTCGAGCGGCGCGGCGCTGGCGCCGTGGCCCTACCTGCGCGAGGGGCAGCGCGTCGAGGTCGCGCGCGGGCCGATGCGCGGGCTGCAGGGCATCCTGCTCCGCATCCGCGACGAGTTCCGGCTGGTCATCAGCGTCACGCTCCTGCAGCGCTCCGTGGCCGTCGAGATCGACCGCGAGGCCATCCGGCCGCTCTGAACGCCACGCCGCCCCCAGCAGCGGTGGCGGGGATCCTGCGCAAGTCCTGAGAAGCGTCACCACCATCCGCCGCCTGCCTCTTCTGCAAGCTGCGCCCAGCGTTTCCGTGGGGCAAAAAGGCAACCCTTGACTTCCTGACCTTCCTCTGATAGCCTGTCGCCACACTCGATCTCGAAAGGAGTGTTAAAAATGTTCCGAATTTGTGCTTGCAGTGTGGTCGTCTTGTGTTTCAGCACGGTTTTCGGACAGGAATTCCGGGCCTCCATCCTCGGTCAGGTGTTGGATCCCTCAGGCCTGCCCGTGGCGGGAGTGAAAATCCGCGCCACGAAAATCGACACGGGGGTTTCGCGTGAAACAGAAACAACGGCTGAGGGATTTTATACGCTGCCGGGACTGGATCCCGGACGCTACAACGTGGTCTATACGAAGGAAGGTTTCCAGACGGTGCGGCGCAATGAAATCGTGCTGCAGGTGGCCGAGAAGCTGAACATGGACATCCGTCTTGAGGTCGGTTCGCTGGCGCAGGAGATCACCGTGGTGGGCGAGCAGGAGCTCGTGCAGACGGCCACGGCGAGCCGGGGTGTCGTGTTCGATCCGATCAAGATGCAGGAGATTCCTCTCAACGGCAGGCAGGCCTACATGCTGATGAGGCTGTCGCCGGGCGTGATGTTCGTGCAGAGGACGTTCGGCGCGACCGGATTCTCGGGGACCCGCGGATGGGACGTCAACGGGAGTTTCGTGATGAATGGCGGCCGCAGCGGCTCGAACCAGTTCCTGCTGAACGGCTCGCCGATTTCCTCTGACGGTACATTCAACCTGGCCCCGAACGTGGAAGCGATCCAGGAGATGAAGGTGATGGTGAACACCTACGACGCACTCTTGTCCAAATTAGCTTTTGACCAGTGAGGCGGCGGCTCTGGTAGGTTGAGTGAGGTTTCGCCAGAAGCCCATTCAGCCGGTCAGGAGGCCACCGCCATGAATCGAGTATGCAGTATTTTCTCCCAGGTCTTGAAGTTCGTTCCGCGCCTGGAATTCGAGGCGGCCGTCCGCCAGCATCGCGCCGAGCGCCACGCCCGCGGATTCCGGTGCTGGACGCAGCTTGTCGCCATGCTGTTTTGCCACCTGGGACGCGCCCAGTCGCTGCGTGAAATCGTGGGTGGCCTGGCGTCTTGCGAAGGCAAGCTGCAGCATCTCGGCGTGGCCTCGGCGCCGAAGCGCTCGACGCTGGCCTATGCCAATGAGCACCGGCCGTGGGAGTTGTTTCAATCGGTCTTCTACGCGCTCTATCAGCGTTGCGCCTCGGAAGCAGCTCAGCGTTGCAAGCGCAAATTTCGCTTCAAGCATAAGCTGATGAGCCTGGACGCAACGCTGATTCCACTCTGCCTGAGCATGTTCGACTGGGCTCAGTTCGGGCGCAGCAAGGGCGCGGTGAAGTTGCATCTGGTGCTGGACCACGACGGCTATCTGCCGGGCTTCGCCGTCATCACCGAGGGCAAGACGTCGGACGTGGACGTCGCCCGCCGGCAGCGCTTCGAACCCGGCACGATGCTGGTGTTCGACCGCGGCTACCAGGACTATGACTGGTGGCTGGATCTGTCGCGCCACAAGGTGTGGTTCGTGACGCGGCTGAAAGACGTGGCCAGCTACGGCATCGTCGAACAGCGCGAGGCCGACAGGCGGAAGTCGATCCTGCGCGACGAGGTGATCCTGCTGAGCCGGACGCAGGAGGCTGGGCCGGCGGCGTTGCTGCGGCGGATTGAAGTGGAGGGCGCAGAGGGCGAGACGGTGGTGCTGGTGACGAATCATCTGAAGTTGTCGGCGGCGACGGTCGCGGCGGTCTACCGGGAGCGCTGGCAGATCGAGTTGTTCTTCAAGGCGCTGAAGCAGTCGTTGCGGATCAAGACGTTTGTGGGCACCAGCGCCAATGCGGTGCAGATCCAGATTTGGACAGCACTGATCGCGATGCTGCTGGTGAAGTACATGCAACTGCGCAGCAGCTTCAACTGGAGCCTGTCGAACCTGGTGGCGCTGCTGAGACAACAACTGTTTGTCTACCGCGACTTGATGGCCTGGCTGGAGGCGCCGTTCGAGCCGCCGCCCCAACTGGACGCGGCCTCGCAACTGATGCTCGAGTTCGGATGAGTTTGGACAGCAGGCGCCAACGGATGGGGGGTCTGGTTCGGTGGAAAGAAGAGATAGCAGAGATAAACCCAGTCCAATCAGTCAGACCAAACCGGTTCGGTGGCTAATTTGGACAGCAGTGCCTACGACGCCCAGTACGGGCGGTCAGGCGGGGGCCATGTCAACACCACGCTGAAGTCGGGCACCAACGACCTTCATGGCACGCTGTTCAACTTCTGGCGCAACCGGATTCTGGACGCCAACACGCGGCAGAACAACGCACTGGGCGTGGGCCGCGGGTTCCGCAACCAGCACCAGTTCGGCGGCACGCTGGGCTTCGCGCTGCGCAAAAACACGGACTTCGTGTTCTTCTCCTTCGAGGGATGGCGCGAGCGCGTGCCGTTTCCTTCAAATGTGAGCGTGCCTCCGATGGAAATCCGGCAAGGCAATTTCAGCGGCTTTACGCCCCAGGGCCAGACGGGGCCGATCGCCATTCACGATCCCCTGACCTCCCGTCCCTGCGGAGGCGAAGTGACCTGCATCTCGGGCGGCGTCTTCCGGCGCGATCCCTTCCCCGGCAACATGATCCCGGCAGCGCGCATCAGCCCGATCGGACGGGCGATCCTCGGCTACTATCCGGCGCCCAACTTCCAGCCGCAGTCTCTCGTGAACAACTTCACCCGGCCGGACAATCTCGGCAAGTACCGCTACGAGCAGCCGATCGCTCGCTATGACAAGGTGATCAATGACAACAACCGGCTGTACTTCATGTTCACTTTCCAGGATGGGAGCGAATTCCGCAACCAGAACGGCTTCGATCCCCCGGCGCAGACCGGCAACATGCCGGGCACGGTGCGGCGGAACCAGAATTATCTGATCAGCTACGACCGTATCCTTTCACCGTCCCGGGTGCTGCATCTGCAGTCGAATTACGATCGGTTCGTGCAAAATTTTCCGGATGTTTCGGACCCGGCTTTCACGCGGGACAAGCTCGGAATCCGCCAGATGCCCCAGGTTGATACGTTTCCAACGAACCTTGCGCCGCGCGTGAATGTCAGCGGATTTGCGGCCCTTTTCGGGAACAACTTCATTAATGAGAGCTCCCGGCAACAGATCAATTTCCAGGCCAACATGACCGAAACGCGGGGCAAGCATTCGCTGAAATACGGCATCGAGCTGGCGCAGCTGCTGTTCCACAACCGCGCCGCCGGCCGGGCCAGCGGCGAGTTCACGTTCAACGGACAGTGGACGCGGCAGTTCTTCGGCGTCAGCCAGGGGGTGCGTGACGGCAGCTCCGTGGCCGACCTGCTGCTTGGCAACATCTGGAGCGGGTTCATGGCGTTCAATGACACGTTCTTGCGCCGGGAGTCGTACACCGCCGGCTTCATCCAGGACGACTGGCGGGTCACACGGCGCCTCACGCTCAACCTCGGGCTTCGCTACGACGTGCAATGGCCGCAATACGAGATCCACAACCGCGTGAACCGCGGCTTCGACTACACAGCGGTCCACCCCAACAGTCCGCAGATTCTCGACCGCTGGCGTCAGATCGCCGCAGCACAGGGAGCCGGATATCCGGCCCCTCCAACTGCGATCGTGGGCGGCCTGAAGTTCGCCGGCGTCAAGGGCGAGCCGCGGCGCACCTACAACTGGGATCTCACCAACATCCAGCCGCGGTTCGGATTCGCGTACAACCTGTTGAACAAGACCGTATTTCGCGGCGGCTTCGGCATCTTCCACCGCACGGACACGCGCCGCAACCTCACCACCGGCTTCAGCATCAACACCGACTACATCAACACTTTCGACGCCGGCCAGACGCCCTCCAGCCGTCTGACAGGGCCGTACTCGCTGGAAAACCCCTTCCCGGACGGCGTGGTCAGGCCCTTCGGCAACCAGCTGGGCATCCAGACGAATTTCGGCGGCGGCGTCAGCTTCGACAACCCGAACCGCCCTATCCCGCGCACGCGCCAGTGGTCGCTGACGCTGGAGAGGGAGCTGCCGTGGGCGATGGTGATCGAGGCCAGCTACGTCGGCTCGCGCACGACGCAGGAGGGCCGCGGCATCCAGATCGGCGACATGCCCCACGAACACTGGGACCGCGCCCAGGATCCGGCCAACGTCAGCTTCTACCAGCAGGCCGTGCCGAACCCGTTCTTCGGCCAGGCGCGCCCGGGCACGACGCTGAACACGCAGGCTAACATCTCCCGCCGCGACCTGCTGCGGGCGTTCCCCGGCTTCACAAGCGTATTCGACAACATCAACCCCTCAGGCCGCGTCTGGTACCACGCGCTGCAGACGCGCTTCGAGAAGCGCATGCTTGGCGACCGCTCCCGTTTCGGCGCCACGACTTGGATCACCGCCTACACCTGGTCGAAGATGATGGAGAACTTCCTCCGCAACGACTACGCCTTCGCCTGGCAGGAAATGCGCAATCAGGTGACGGCCGAGGACCGCACGCATAACTTCACCACAGCGGCCATCTGGGATCTGCCCTTCGGCCGGAACCGCCGGTTCGGCGCCAATGCTCCCAAGGTGGTCGACTTCCTCGCCGGCGGATGGACGATGAACATGAACCTCATCTACCAGAGCGGCGTGCCGCTGGCAGCCTGGCGCGACTGGGAGTTCCGCTGCGGCGACCCCCGCGCCGGGATCGAGATCACGGAAACGCGCTGGTTCTTCAACGACCGCACCCGCTTCAGCGACTGCTGGCGGCAGCTGCGTCCCTTCGAGTACCGCGACCTGCCCAACCGCTTCCACCAGATCCGCTCCCACACGGCGCCGCAGTTCGATTTCATGGTGTCGAAGCGCTTCAACCTGCCCCGGGAAGGCTGGAGTGTCGAGTTCCGGGGCGAGGCGTTTAATGCCTTCAATACGCCTCTCCGCGGCGACCCGCCGTCGACCAACCCGGCGGGCGCCGATTTCGGCGTGCTCCCGGTGGCGCAGCTGAACTTCCCGCGCAACATTCAGCTCGGCGCCCGGATCCGTTTCTGACCGGCTCCCAAGGCGCCCCGGCGCACAACCATCCCCCGGGGACCCGCGCGGTCCCCGGGGGGTTTTCCGTTTCTGACCGCCGCCTGGCCTGAAACGGATTCGCGGACAAAAATTTCCTCTCAGGACCATCCATTCCTGTCGATACGAATGCTTCCGGAAAGCCACTATTCTCTGGAGGCCGGATGTGATCCTGTACCACGCAAACGGCGAAGCATTCGTTCTCAGCCCCGGTCTCTGGCGTTCCGCGCTCGAACTGGCCCGGTCTGCGGGCTGGCAGCCGAGGGGCACCCTGCCGCCTCCGGTCGATCTCGATCGCGCGCCCGTGCTGTGGCACGGCGCCTACGACCCCGCGGCGGGCCAGCAGGTGTCGAAATCCGACGCTCTGGCGCTGGCTTCCGCCCTGTGGCGGGCGCTGGCTTCCGACCGCCACCTTGGCCACGAGCTGCATCTTCTGGCCGAGTTCTGCCGCGCCGGCAGCTTCCTGATCTGCGCTTCACCGGGGATCACGGACAGTCTGGCAAGCCTCGTCGAACACACGAGCGCGGGCAGCAGCGTTCCGCAGGCGCCCGGGCAGGTCCAGCCTCTCCAGAACTCCCCTGCCAGCCCTCAGGAAGCCGCGTCGTAGCTGAAAGACCGCGTCTGGATCCGCGCCCCCGCTGCGGGCCGCGCCCCGCGCCCGCCCTAACCTGTCATGCTCCAACCACGGCCGCTATAATTCCTTCTTGATACCCGCATCGGCTGGGAACTCTCCGGAATCTCGAGCCCCTCTGGCGCAGGCGCTGCTGGAGCCTGCCGTGCGGCCTCGGCCTGTCTCGCTGCTGGGCTCGGCCGCACTCCACACAGCCGTTCTGGCGATCCTTTTCCACCTCCCGGCGGCCAATCCCCGGCCGTTCCGGCTCGAGGATCACCGGCCTCTTCCCCTTCCGCCATCGGACCGGAAGCTGGTCTGGTACAGGCTCGACACCAGAATGCCGGACGTCTCCATTGGACGGCGGTACGACCAGCGCCCCCCGCGGGCGCGCTTCCGCTCGAAAGAGGTCGCCATTCAGGCTTCCGTGCCGGATGCTCCGGCCCGCGACCAGCTGATCTTCCAGCCCTCCGCGCCCGCCGAGCTTCCCAAAAGCGTCCCGCTGCCGAACATGGCTGCTTTTCAGCCAGCGCCTCCGACCGAGCCGCCGCCACCGCCGAAGATCGAGCCGAAAACCGAGTCGCCGCCGCCGGATCCTCCGCCCGCGCCGAAACGGGTTCTCCGGGCTTTCACCCCGCCCCCGCCGTCTGCGCCGCGCAAACCCAGACCGGTCGAACTGAGTGAAGCTCCGATCGACGCCCTGCCGAACCTGGCTGCTCTGGGCCAGCTCACGGCCGTGGTGACGGGAGTCAAACCTATGCCGGGCGCGCCGCCCGTTCTGCCGGAAGGCAACCGCCCGGCGAGCGTGTCCGCCGGTCCGGCGGGGGGCAGCGAAAAAGGAGGCGCGCTCAACCCTTCGCCCGCTTCTGGGATCGAGCTGATCTCGAGCGGAGGCGGCTCCGCGGCCGGTCTGGCGGGAAAGCCCGTGTTCGTTCCACAGACGGTCATGTTCACGCGCGCCGAGATCGAACAGCGGCGCAGCACGGTCTCCGTGCCTGTCCGTCTGGCCATGGTGCCGGAAACGGCTCAGCAGTTGTTCGGCAACCGGACAGTTTACCTGACGTTTCTCGAAAAGCCCAATCCGCGCCACTACACGGGCGACATCCTTCTCTGGTTCGCCGAACGCGGGCAGACCGCCGCCGGCGGGCAGTCGATGCATGCTCCTGTGCCGTTCCGCCACACCGATCCGTTCGGTCCGGGCTCGCGGTCCCCCCGCGCCATCCGCGGAACCATCCGCCTGGCAGCCGTTATCAGCGCGGACGGATTCCTGACGGAATTGAGGATTCTCGAGAGCCCCGACGATGCGCTGGAACCGCCGTTGCTCGAGGCTGCGGCGAAGTGGACCTTCCTGCCGGCGTTGCGCGGTCCGGCCCGGATTGCCGTGGATGCGCTGTTCGAAATTCCAGTCTCCATTGCGGCCGCCCCGGACGCCTCCGCCGGCGGCGCGGCTGCCTCCCGGTGAGCCGTCCCGCCCTGCCTCTTGACGGATTCCGGCATCCCCTGTAAAGTTGGCGCGGAGGAGATCATGGCCCGCCCGAGTAAGGCCCCCGCCCGCAGTGTGTCGCTGCCTGGGCGGATTTGGGAGAAACCCTGCTGGATTTTCGGCCCCCTATTTCTCGGTCTGACTTTCTGGATCTGGAGCCGTTTCGGTGAATGGAATCTCGTCCGGTTCTACGCGGCCGTGTTCACCGTGCTTGGCGTGGGAATCCTGGTCTACGCGGTGCGCCGGAGAAGAATGGCGGAGGAAAGCCTCCACTGGCTGCCCGTCCGCGCCAGAATCGTCCGTTCGGAAGTGACGGAAGAAGTGTCGCGGTCTCCGGGCAGCAGCTTTTCCATGGGCCCCCAGCATATGCTGTTCTACCATCCGGAAATCGAGTACGAGTATGAAGTCGGGGGACGCACCTGCCACTCGAACAATCTGATTGCCGTCCACGTGAATTTTTCCAGCGCTGACGCGCAAGCCTGGGTTGCGAAATACCCGGCTGGCGCTGTGGTGACGGCGCGCCGGCATCCGGAAAAGCCGCAACTGTCTGTTCTTGAGCCCGGCCTCGCGGGATTCGAAAGCAGATACAGGATTCCATTCATCGCCGGCGCCGGCTTTTTCACTTTCGGGACAGTGACCTGGCTGCTGGTTTCCTGGTTGACGTAAGAGGGGGATCGGCGCGCTGATCTCAAGCCCGGGAACCGCTGGCGGTTCCGCTGTCAGGAGGATCCGCTTCCAGCGCCGCCAGCATCCCCCATGCGCGGCGCATCCAGCGGCCCCGCCCCGCCTGGCCTCCCAGTCCGAGCCAGAGCCACGGCGCGCCCCAGGCCGCATGCCGGACGATCTCCCAGGCAACCTGCTCTTCTGCAGGACGCGCGGGCGCGCGTTCCGCCGCCAGCAGCAGCGGCAGCCACCGGAACTCTTCGGCATGCCGCACGGCCGAATCGAGCGCAGGAACGAGGTCCCGGTCTTTTTGTTCTAGCTGCATCCGCCGCAGCCGCAGCCTCAGTCTGGCGGCGTGCAGCTCCGGCCAGAGCTCGAACAGCAGCCACCAGGTGAGAACCCACGACAGCAGAGTGAAAGAAACCCCTGTTGCGGACCACGCGCTCATCCCTGCCGCCTCTCGGCCAGATACTCGGCCAGCGTTCTTTCCAGCCCGCGCCGCAGAGCCCGCTGCTGCAGCCCGTAGGCGATTCCGGCCAGCCCGAAAATGATGGCCGACAGGCGCGTCACCCGGGCGTTGCCCATCCACGCGATCCAGACTTCGATCCATGAGTCCTTGCCCATCAGCGCCGACGCCGTTCCGGCGATCCAGGAAAGCGCCAGCAGCAGGGCAGCCCAGGGCACGGCTTTCCGGATCAGCCAGAGCAGAATGTATCGCGTATCCACGCCTGTTTCGCTCCTCGTTGTCTGATGCGTTCCTGCGGGGCGTCGCGGCAGGCTTCCGGCGCCGTCAACCGCCGGGCGCCGGCCGCTCACGGCCGCCGACACTGTCACAGTCTAGCTGACAGAGGCCCGGATCCGCCCCGCGCCCGCCCGCAAGGGCCGGTTCCTCCCGCACAGGCCGTATTCTGCGGGCGGAAAAGAACCAGAGTGAGACATTTCCGCCGTGCGAACTAAGGTTTCCCTCGGATTTGAGTAGAACCGGAGTACCGTTACGCTTGATCTAGCAACGGACAAGAGTTGCGAATTCGGGAGAGGAGAAAGAGACAGAATGAAGAAACTCAACACCCTGATTTGGAAGCTGCGGATCTTCAAGGACACCCGCGGCCAGGACCTGATCGAGTATGCCCTGATGGTCGGCTTCATCGCGGTGGCGGCCGGCGCCGTCATCCCCGGCGTGGTCACCAGCATCCGGAGCATCTTCCAGAACATCTCGGGCGTGCTCTCGAACAGCGCCAGCCAGCAGTAAACTCATCTCAGACCGAAGGCGGAGGGCCGGCTTCACCCCGCGGTGCGGGGCGCCGGCCCTCGCCGTTTTCAGAGATCCCTGTTCTGCAGCCACTCCCGCAAATCCCCCTGTTCACTGAATTCCAGTGGCTTCGGCGGCTGCACAAGCTCCACGTGAGGCCGCGCCAGCGCCTCCTCGAGCAGGTTTTCCGACAGCGCCACGACGGTCAGGTCCTGCGTGTTGCGGATCCAGGCAAGACGCAGGTCTTCCGCGCGCAAACAGCCGGTGCTGCGCGCCAGGGCCTTCAGGCATTCCCGGTCTGACCGGAACGTGGCGGGAATTTTCAGGCACGCCAGGGCGCCCGACGTCAGGCCGTTGACGTAGGTGGGCCGACGCTTCATCGCCTTGACCAGCCGCTGGTGCACCGCATCCGCCATCCCGATGCCAATCGCGTTGCCATAGCTCAGCGGGTGCAGGCCGCGCGCGATCACGCGCCCCACCTTCGGCGCAAACGGCCATGGATTGACGTTGCCATGGATGTCGCGGTTGATGATCTTCGGATCCATGCCCGAACCCGACCAGTTCTTGCCGATCTCATCCACCAGCAGCAGATCGATCTGATCCACCGGCAGCCGCGGCATCCAGCTTTTGACCTGCTCGAGCAGTTCCTCTTCGCGCGCTTCCATCGCCTCAGCCGGGACGAACTCGACGTGCGCCACCTCGTGCCAGGCGTCTTCCAGAATCGCCAGCCCGCCGGCAATCTTGCCTGTCGACAGCACCTGCCTTCCCACCGAGCGGATCACCGCCTCCAGCCCCAGCCTGTGCCCGAACGCGTGATACACCTGCGCGCCGGCATACTTGCCCAGCCCGATGGCCATCATCTTGAACAGGCCGCTTTCGAGCCTTCCGGCGAAGTCCGTATGCCACTTGACGCGCGCCACCAGCACGATGGCATCCGCGCTGAACGCCAGCCGGTCGCAGACGACATCGATCCCTTCCGGGGTTTTTCCCAGTCCGACGACGTCGAGGGAACTCCGGATCGGCGCGCCTGTGCGTTCTTCCGGGAGGCCGAGCTTTTCGAGCACCGCCGCCTGCCCGCGCGCCGTCGCCGCGCCGTGGCTGCCCATGGCGGGAAACAGAAATGGCCGCAAGCCCCGCTCTCTGAGGCACGCCACCAGCTCGCTGACGATGTCATCGATCCGCGCGATGCCCCGGCTGCCCGCGCCCACGGCCACGCTTGCGCCATGCGGGAGCCGGTCGAGTTGGCGCGCAGACTGAATGGCCTCCCGCACTGCCGCGCGCACATCTCCCAGCCCGCGCCGCGGAAAATTCTGCCGGATCAGCGCGCAACGGGGCAACTCCATGTGTTCATTGTATGAAGCGGCGCCGGTTTGCGGCGGATCTCGCGGCTCAGCACCCGCGGCTGCCCGGTGCGTCTCCTCCGAATACGCCCCGGGCAGGTTCGCGGTTCTTCAGGACTCGCGGGGCTTGTTACGCCCTCGGCGTCAGGCTGCGGCGGCGGGAGACCGCTGCAGCCAGGAGCCCTGAAATGACCAGGAGTGCGGTTCCGGGTTCTGGTACTTCGCCATCGACAGGGTCTTCCGGTTCGCCCTGCAGCCCGAGATAGCGGTAACCCTGTTCGCTCCACATCGAATATCCTTCCGGCAACACGATGGAAAGAGCCGCGCTATTGAACGAGAAATAGTTGGTGTAGCAATCAGGCGCGCTGCAATCGGCCGTGGCCCCCCAACCGCCGCTCAGATACAGATCCTGGCCCACGGGCAGCAGCGCTGTATGGGTCCAGGTGATCCGGGTGCTACCCGACACGGGTGGTCCGCCCATGATGATCGGCGGAATCGGCTGGAACTGGTATGCTCCATCGCCGTAGAGTTGAGTTTCTTCCGTCACGCCGCTGTATTGCCAGATCAGCCCCTGGAATGGATGCTCCACGATATTGCCATCGAATCGGAAGTCCTTTTGGTACGAAGCCAGAAAGATCGACGCCGGACCCTCCGGACCGCCGAGACAGGGGCCCTCCTCTCCGGGATCGCACCCGCCGCCCGGGAGAGGAATGCCGTCCTCCAGCGCCAGCAGGAAGAAATACCGAAGCAGTCCCACGTCGATTTGCGGGTCTTCGCCCAATGGATCGTAAATGCCGAGCGCGGAAGCGGCGAAAGACTGCGGAAACGCCGCCGTGCGCGTGAGCGTCCACTCTGCCTTGAACTGCACAGGCACGGCCGCCTGGGCCGGCCCGTTGACGCGGATCACATCGCCGAAATAGACGCTCGTTGCGGCCCTGCCTCCCAGCGATGGGTTTTCATTCGGCGTTCTGACATACGCTCCTGCCCGCACGTAAAACGGATCCGGCGAAACCAGGGCGCCTGCTCTCGTGCTCTCGCCGGGAATATTCAGGAAAGAGTCGCCAAAACCAGGCGGGAAGGCCGGTCCTGAACTCGTCCCCTCGGCCGCGTCGGCTTTGGCAAAAAAATGGGTGTATGGCGACGCCAGTGCATTCACCTGGGTCGTCAGCGAATGAAAGATTCCGTAGCGGTCGCTCGCCGCTTCCACCGTGATCTCGAAGCCGCGCAGCACATCAGCCCGGACCGCCGGGACGGCAGCCAGCATCATCCACGCTCCCAGCAGCCAGCAGCGCTGCCATCGAATCGTCAAGCTCGCACGCATTGCCATCGTCGTCTCCCCCTCGGGTTTGAATCAGCGCCAGTCCCATCCAGTCTGCGCCGGTGGAGGTCCGCAATCCAAGTTAGGGCTGGCTCAAGCGGGGCTACGTAACAGCAGGTAACATTGAAGAATCATCGTCTTGGACCCGATGCAGCCGGAAGAAAAAATCCGGGCGGTGCGCGAAGAACTGGCTCGCCTGCTGTCCAGCCCTCAGTTCCAGCAGACGCCCCGCGTGTCCGCGTTCCTCCGCCTGGCCGTCGAAATGGCCCTGGAAGGCCGTGCCGGCGAAATCAAGGAATATGTCATCGCCACCGAGGTCTATCAGCGGGGCGTCGATTTCGACCCCAAACTCGATTCGATCGTGCGCGTAGAAGCCACCCGGCTGCGTGCCCGGCTCGATGAGTATTATCAGGACCTGGCCTCCCCGCCCGAGGTTCGCATCGAATTGCCAAAGGGCGCCTACGTCCCTCTCTTCCGGTTCCGGGAGGAAGAGACAGCCGCGGAAGAACCGCCCGCCGCCGTCCAGCCGCCATCGCAGAGCCAGCCGCGGGTGGCCCGCCGCATCTGGCTGGCGGGCGCAGCCGCTGGCAGCGCGGCCGCACTCTGGGCTGGATGGCGTGTGTGGCGGAATTCCGCCGAGGAAGAGTTGGCGCTTCTCCACCTCGGCACGGGACAGTCGCAGTCGGGCGATGCGGCCGACCGTTTCCGGCTGGCTTTGGCGCACGAACTGGGCCGCCGCCGCGAACGTTTCTCCATCAGTCTGACAGGCTCTCTGCAGGAGCTTCACCCTGGCGGCGGGCAGACACCCGCCGGCCGCTACGGCATGGTGCTGTCAGGCATGCAGCACGGCCCGGAGGAGAAGGCAGTGCTCGTGGCCGAAGCGGGCGCCACCGCCACGGAAATCACCACCCTGGCCGTGTGGGGCGGTCTGGAATCGGTGACAGGACCCGGCGGCGCCGCCGCTTTCGCCCGCCGTCTTGCTGAGGCGTTGCAGAAGTCGCGCGACGAGTCGCGGCGCATCCCTGAAGCGGCCCGCAGTCTGTATGCCGAGGTTCTGGCGGAATTCCGCAAGGGTCAGGATTCTCTGCTGCTCACCGCCCGGGAGATCGAGCAGGGCTGGCCTCTGGCAGATCTGCTCTCCGGCGTCGCCCGCATGGAACGCGTGGCCGCCATGGCGCCTTCGTTCGCCGCCGCCCACGCCCAGCTGGCCTGGCTGAATGTTCTGGGCGCCGCCTACGATCCCCGGCTGTTTGCCCGCGCCCGGGAGTCGGCCGAGAGAGCCGTGGCGCTGGACACGCGCATCTGGAAGGCCCACTTCAACCTGGGCTACGTCCGCTTCTTCCGCGACTGGCAGTTCACCCGGGCGGCGGAGTCCTTCCGCGCCGCGATGCAGGCCGCGCCGCTCCGGCTCGAGCAGGTCCGCTACTTCTCCGACAGCCAGGCCATCGCCGGCCGCGCGGATGAAGCCGCGGCCTTTTTCGGCGTCCTCACGGCCGTGCTGCCCGGACACAGGCTCGCAGCCTACGCGGCCGCAATGCTTCAATATCACCGCGGCAATTATCCGGAAATGCTCCGGCATTCCCGGAGAATTCTGGAAAAATCACCCGAAGACCGCACCGGCGCCTGGATCGAAGCTCTGGCTCTGGAACAGACCGCCGGTCCGCGGGAAGCGCTCCGCCGGCTCGAGCCCCTCGTGGCGGCCGAGCCGGACGACCATCGCGCCGCGGCCGCCCTGGCTCACGCCCTGTTCCGGGCGGGCGAGTCGTCCCGCGCTCGCGAGGTGGCGGCCCGCTGCCGCCTGGACCGCATGGCCTACCTGCGCGCCCTCATGGCCGCAGGCCGCGGCGACACGCCCGCGGCGCTGTCTTTGCTGGAAGAATCTCTCGCAAAGCGCGAAATCGCCCTCGCCTGGTTCCGCGTCGATCCCCGCTTCGCCGAGCAGCGGGCCACCGCCCGGGGCAGGGAACTGCTCGCCCGGATCGGGTTGGCTGCCTGAGCCGGCCGCGAGGCCGCCGCTTTATGAGAATCCGTGCTGCTGACGGTGCAGCCCGGCGTCGAAGCGCTGCGTTGTCTTGAACAGCTCGTAGCGGCCGTCGCCGCTCACTTCATGCACGCGCTTCAGCAGCGCCGACAGCTCCCCCATCGTCAGCGGCTGGAAATTCCGCGCAATCGCCACCGCCCTGTTCAGATCTTCCATCGAAGCCAATCCGACCACCTGCACGCTGACCGGCTGCGACAGGAAATAGCGGTAGCATTCTTCCACCGTCACCACTCCGTCGGACAGCATCCGCCCGTCGCCGCCGCAACCTTTCATGCCGATGACGCCGATGCCGCGCCTCTCGCACTCCGGCGCCACTTCATGCCGGAAGCTCTCGAAGCTGTGGTCCATGATGTTGATCGGCATCTGGCAGGCGTCCCAGGGAAAATCCAGCGCCAGCATCTTGCGGTGAATGCGCGGGTGCTTGTGGCCGGTAAATCCGAGAAAGCGGACTTTCCCCTGCTTTTTCGCCTCCAGAGCGGCCCGTAATCCGCCTTTTTCCATCAGAAATTCCGGGTCGTTGTAATAATTGCACTCGTGGAATTGCCACAGGTCGATGACGTCCGTCCGCAGCCGCCGCAGGCTGTCCTCCAGATGCTTCATCGCGCCTTCATAGTCCCGGGCGCAGACCTTGGTCATCAGGAACACGCGCTTGCGGTAGCCGTCCATGGCCAGCGCCTTGCCCATCACTTCTTCCGCGCGGCCGTTGTGATAGTCCCACGCGTTGTCCATGAACGTGATGCCCGCGTCCACGGCCGCGTGCACCAGCCGGATCGATTCGTTTTCGTCTTTCGGCCGGGCCTGATGGTGCCCGCCGAGGCCCAGGATGGAAACATGAACGCCCGTCCTGCCCAGCGGCCGCGTGGGAATCCCGCTGCCCTGAGCCGTTGCCCGCGTTCCCGCGGCCGCCGCTGCAGCGCCTGCGGCAAACAGTTGTCTCCGGTTGATCGTCGTCATCGTCCCTCGGCCTCCGCTGCCATTCTATGCGAACCGCGCCGGCAAAACTCGCGTCGGAGGCGGGCCCTCGGCGCCGGGTTGCGCCTGCTCGGCGCGCGGCGGCCGGCCTGAGCGGCACCGCCGCGGCCGCATGCGGATTTACTGGCCGAGCAGGCGCGTGAACGACAGAGCCGCCAGCTTCCACGCGCCGTTCTGCCGCACGTATGTCTCGGTGACCATGAACGGATTGACCACCTCGTTGCCGCCCACCACCGCCGTCAGCCGGATGCGGTTAAGCACAATCGCCGTGTCTCCAAGAATCCGCGCGGAGGCTTCGAAGATCTCCGCCTGCCTGTACTGGATGCCGCCGCCTTTGATGACGCCCAGCTCCTGGCTCTTCGTCATCGTGGCCCCCATGTGGACGAAGACGGAATCGGGGTGGAAGAGCGCGGCCAGTTCATCCACCTTGCGCTCCGCCATCCACAGCCACTTCTGCCGCGAGAGCTCGAGCAGCGCCTGTTCCTCCGGCGAGTGCGTCCGGGCAGGCAGCATGTTCCGCCGCTCCTGCGGAAAGCGCAATTGCGCGGCGAGCAGAGTCAAGCCAATGACGCCCGTTGCCAGTTTCATGTCGAAACAGCTCGGTTTTTTCGAACGGTGCATTCCGGAATAGAAGACTCACGCCTTCCTCTTCCAGTACTCGAGCACCGGCCCGGTGTAGACGCCCGCGCCGGCGGCGGCGCGCCGGCGGACGTCGGCCAGCTCTTCGCCCGTCATCTTCGTCATCGTGCGCGCCGTGCGGATGTTGTCTTCCATCTGACCCGCGGTGCCCGCCCCGCACACGGCCACGTGCATGCCCGGCAGGCTCAGCACATAGCGCAGGCACTCGGTGGCGTTCAGCGACCGCAACAGGAACGCCTTGCCGAACACCTTGATCGCCTGCACGCCAAGCCCCAGTTTCTGCGCCAGCGGCAGCGCTTCTTTTTCAAAGCTGAGATAGGCGTGATCGGCTGCGTGCAGCGGCATCATCACCGTGTCCCAGCCGCTGTAAGCTTTCATGCAGGCGACGTGCGCCTCCGGGTCGAAGTGCCCGGTGAAGCCGATGAAGCGGCACTTGCCTTCCTTTTTCGCGGCCTCGACGAATTCCAGCGCCCCGCCCGGCCCGAGGATCTTCTCGACGTCTTCCGGGGAGCGGATGTCGTGGATCTGCCAGAGATCCAGATAGTCCGTCTTCAGCAGGCGCAGCGAGGTCTCCAGGTCCTTCCGCGCCTGCCCGGCGGTGCGCGCCATGGTTTTGCTCGTGAGAAAGATGTTCTTCCGCACGCCCTCCAGCCCGATGCCGTAGGCTTCCTCCGCGCGTCCTCCCCAGTAGCTGCGGGCGCAGTCAAAATACGTCACGCCGATCTCGTACATCCGGCGCACATGAGCGGCTGCCGTTTTTACATCGGGGTGCAGATCCATGCGCGCGCCGCCCTGCGCAACGACGCTGACGCGCACGCCAGTCTTTCCGAACTCCACCGTGGGAATGCCGCCTTCTCTGGCGCGCCGCGGTTGCGCGCCCGCGCCACCGGCGGCGATCCCTGTCATCACTCCGCCAACGAACACTCTGCGTCTCATGCGCGCCTCCCTTCGCTCTTCATCCGGCTGCTGCGGTCCGTAAGCCGGCTGGACTGGACTTCGCCACAGCCTCTCCCCGCCGCATCCAGCCGCAGGCTGAAGCGCCGGCTCGTGGCGCCCGGCTCCAGGTTCCGCTTTCATGCTAAGGCCAGGGGGGCTGAATGCGCGACCGCAATTCTCTCCCGGCTTTGCCTATTTCTCTCGCGCCTGAGAATCGGCGCAGCGATGCAACGCCGGTATGCCGATGGACGCCCGCCTCGGCGGCTCTACCTGCGCTGCTCTCCGTCCCCCATCCGGCGCACCCGGAAAGCCCGCGGCGGCGTCTGCGGCTTCCTCTCCGCCTCCGGAATCGCTGCCTCGTTGCCGTCCCGCAGAGCGTTGTATGCCGGCGACAGAATTTCCACTCCCGCGGCGTTGAACTGATCCTGAATATTGGCGTGCAGATCGGAATAGATCTGCACCATGTCATGGGGGCGGTCCGTGTAGGCGTTGATTTCGTAGGAGACGTGGAAATCATTCAGCGACGTCTGCAGCACGAACGGCGCCGGCTCGCGCAGCACGCCCGGCGTAGCCAGCGCCGCCTGCTTCAGCAGTTCATGCACCTGCCTCCACGGCGCGTCGTACCCGATGGTCACGGATGTGTGCAGGATCAGCCCCTGCTTTTGCGCGAAAGCGCTGTAATCGAGAATCTGCCCGCTGAGGATCGCGGAGTTCGGAATGGTGACTTCCACGTTCTTGATGGTTCGCAGCCGCGTCACCAGCAGTCCCCGCGCCGCCACGTCGCCCACGGTGTCGGCGATCTTCACCCGGTCGCCCACCTTGAAGGGCCGCATGTAGGCCAGCACAACGCCCGCCATCATGTTGCTGACCGCCGAGCTCGACCCGAGCGAAATCACCACGCCGAGGAAAATGGAAACGCCACGGAACGCCTCCGTATGGCTGCCCGGCAGGTAGGGAAACACGATGATCAGCACCAGCACGACGGTCGCCACGCGAAGCAGCTGATACGTGATGCCCGCCGTCTCCGGGTGAAATTGGCGCAGGTGCAGCTCTCCGCGCTCGATGGCGCGGAAAAAGATGCGCGCGATCTGCAGCGCGTAATAGGCAAGCGCGCAGACCACGACAACGAACAGCCCCCTCGGGAGGTAATGCACGAACGCGGACAACGCCTCAGTCAGCGCGCTCCAGAAGGCGGCCAGCAGGGAAACAGAAATGTGTTCGGTGGCTGGAAACAGGCTGAAGCTGTAAGTCAGCAGCACCGAAACGCCCGTCAGAACCAGCACAGCCGCTGCCGCGCGCGCCGCCATCAGCGCCAGCAGCATGATGCGCTCGATCATGAGCGCCACCAGCCCCTGCGCCGCCCTTCTTTCCGCCAGCCGCGCGAACCAGCGCTGGATTGCCTCCGCTGCTCCGTCCAGCAGACGCTTCAGCAGCCACAAGGCCCCGAGGAACACGCTCCAGGCAAGGATCAGCTTGACCGCGCTCGTCAGAGCTTCCTGCCAGCCAAACACCTGTGGCGCAGCGGCCTCACCGATAACCGCCATCATTCCGATTCCGGCCGACACCTTGGCCACCCCCGTCGAAAAGAGGATCTGTCCCATGTCCCGTCAGGCTATCGCGATCGCGGTTCCGTCTGAAGGCCTGACTCGCACCGCCCCAAAGCCTGCCATCACGAATCGCCAGACGGGCCCCCGCCCCGGCGTGCTTCCTTCCACTTCCGCACCGCCTCCAGCCGCTCGCGGATGCGCTGTTCGACGCCGCGGTCTGTCGGCTCGTAAAACCGGCGTCCCGCGAGCCACTCGGGCAGGCATTCCATTGCCGTGAGGCCTTCTTCCTGCTGATGCGCGTGCTCGTAGCCTGCGCCGTAGCCCCACTCTTTCATCGCGCGCGTGGGCGCGTTGCGCAGCTGCATCGGCACCGGGTCCACGGGCTTCTGCCGCGCCGCCTCGCGGGCTTCATTCAGCGCGCGGTAGGCGGCATCGGACTTTGGCGCCACGGCGAGGTAAATGGCCGCCTGCGCCAGCGCCTGATCGCCCTCCGGCTCGCCCAGAAAGTGCACCGTCTGCCAGCAGGCTACCGCCTGCTCCACGGCGCGCGGATCGGCCAGTCCGATGTCCTCGATCGCCATGCGCACCAGCCTCCGCGCAATGTAGAGCCGGTCCTCGCCGCCTTCGAGCATCCGCGCCAGCCAGTACAGCGCCGCGTCCGGATCGGACGACCGCACGCTCTTGTGCAGCGCCGAAATCAGATTGAAGTGCTCCTCGCCGCTCTTGTCATAGAGCAGCGTCTTGCGCTGAATGGCGTCCTCGACGGCGGCGCGGTCAAGCTCCGCGCCCGCGCTCGCCGCGGCGGCGATCTCGAGAATGTTGTAGGCGCGCCGCGCGTCTCCTCCGGCGTACACGGCGATCTGTTCGAGCAGCTCGCGCGCCGCCGTCTTGCCCACCACCGGCAGCGCCCGCTCCAGCAGCGTCACCGTCTCCTCGACGGTCAGCGGGCGCAGCGCGTACACCTTCGACCGGGACAGCAGAGCGGGCACCACTTCAAACGATGGGTTCTCCGTCGTGGCGCCGATCAGAATGATGTCGCCGCGCTCAACGTAAGGCAGAAACGCGTCCTGCTGCGCCTTGTTGAAGCGGTGAATCTCGTCGACGAAGAGCACCGTGCGCAGCCCCTGCCGCCGGTGCTTCTCCGCCGCCGCCATCACCTCCCTGATTTCCTTGATGCCGCTCAGCACGGCGCTGAAGGGAACGAACGCGCACTTCGTCGTCCGCGCGATCAGCCGCGCCAGCGTCGTCTTGCCCGTTCCCGGCGGTCCCCACAGAATCAGCGACGTCAGCCGGTCCGTCTCAATCTGCACCCGCAGCGGCTTGCCCGCTCCGAGAATGTGCTCCTGCCCGACGAAATCTTCCAGCCGCTCCGGGCGCATGCGCTCGGCCAGCGGACGGCTTTCGTCGAGGCGCTCCTCTTCGCGCGGCGTCTCAAACTCGAACAGGCTCATGGCGCTTCCCTCTGCCGCATGGCTTCATAGAGGATCACTGCAGCCGCGGCTGCCGCGTTCAGGCTCTCGACGCCCGCAGTCGGAATGCGCACCGGTTCGCCTGCCCGCATCCACTCCTCGCCCGCGCCATGCGCCTCATTGCCGATCACCAGAGCGCACGGGACGCGCCAGTCGGCTTCCCACAGCGGGACGCCATCCCTCGGCACGGCGGTTCTCACGGCGAACGCGCGCCGGGCGAACAGAGCCAGCGCGGAAGCTGCGTCTTCCGCATCGATCACGGGCAGCCGGAACAGCGACCCGGCGCTGGCCCGCAGCGTCTTCGGATTCCACCGCGCCACGGTGCCTTTCACCCACACGAGGCCCGCGGCGCCGAACGCTTCCGCCGCGCGCGCGATCGCGCCCGCGTTGCCCGGATCCTGCAGCCGGTCGAGCACGACCACCGGCCCCGGGCGCGCGAACAGCTCTTCCTCCCGCCAGCGCGGCGGTTCGGCCAGCGCCAGCACGCCCTGCGCCTGTTCGGTGGCCGAAACGGCCGCAAACACGCGTTCCCCGGCGATGGCGACCCGCACCTTCGCCTCGCGTCCGATCAGCGCGAGCGCCTGCGCGGCGGCCGCTTCCGTCGCCAGGACGGTCTCCACGCGCAGCCCGCTGCGGAGAGCCTCTTCCAGCAGATGGAAGCCCTCGGCCACGCACAGCCCCGCGCGCGTCAGACCGTCGCGGGCCAGGGCGCGCCGGATCTCCTTGAGCAGAGGGTTGTGCGGGCTCTGAATGGCGGAAGCGCGGCTCATTCCGGCTACAATCATCTCAGACCATGCGGAGGACCTTCGCCATCCTCGGCACTGGCGGGGCCGTCGCGCTCGCGGTTTATCTGCTGGCCATCTCGCACCGGATCGCCCGCCAGTCGGAGGTGGACGAGGCCAGGGCGGCAGATATCATTGTCGTGCTCGGCGCGGCCGAATACAACGGGCGTCCCTCGCCGGTGCTCAAAGCCCGCCTCGACCACGCCTACAACCTCTATCAGCGCGGCCTCGCGCCCATGATCTTCACCACAGGCGGGGCGGGGGGCGACCCGCAGTTCACCGAGGGCCAGGTAGGGCGCGATTATCTCGTCCAGCGCGGCATCGCCAGCGAAAACATCGTTGTCGAAACCGAAGGCGACACGACCGTGGAATCGCTCCTTGCTGTCAGCGAAGTGATGCGCCGCATGGGCCTGCGCCGCGCCATCCTGGTCTCCGACGGCTATCACATCTACCGCGCCAAGCGCATTCTCCAGCACGCCGGAATGGAAGTCTACGGCTCGCCGCGGCCGCACACCCGCCGCGGCGGATGGCGGGAGCGGTGGCTCTACCTGCGCCAGGCCTTCGGTTACCTTCTGTGGCGCCTGCACATCGCCGTCTGAAGGCCGCCCTTACAGCCGGAACAGCTCGCGCAGCCGCCGCGACTGCACCCGGCTGACCGGAATCATCGTACCTTTCTTGTCATCCATGCGGATCTGATAGCTCGACTTGAACCAGGGGATCACTTCGCGGATGCGGTGGATGTTGACCAGGTAGCTCCGGTGCGGCCGCCAGAACACGGCCGGATCGAGGTTTTCCTGCAGCTCCTCGAGCGTCTTGAAGTTGCTCTCGCCCTCGGCCTGCGAGGCGCACACCGTGATCAGGCCGTCTTCAATCCGCGCATAGATCACGTCGGAGGCGTCGACGATCAGGTTCCGCCCGCCGGTGCGGATCAGCACCTTGCGCACCTGCGGCGCGGCCGGCGCCGCGGCAGGCTCGGGCTCCAGCATCATCCTCTTCACCCGGTCGATCGTCAGCGCCAGACGCTCGCGCGTCACCGGCTTCAGCAGGTAATCGAGCGCCTCCATGCGGAAGGCTTCCAGCGCGTACTGCTCGTACGCGGTGCAGAGCACGAACGCAGGCACGGGCGCCTTCTGCTCGTGCAGCTTCTCGATCAGGCGCAGCCCGTCGAGCCCCGGCATCTGCACGTCGATGAACACGAGGTCCGGCTCCAGCTCCTCGATCCGCTTCAGCGCCTCGACGCCGTTGGTGGCCGTGCCCACCACCTCGATCTCCGGGAAGCTCTTCAGCAGATAGAGCAGCTCGTCCAGCGCCGGCGCTTCATCGTCGGCCACCACCGTGGGGATCGTCGCGCTCGTCCGCCCGCTCATCGGCCACAGTATAGCAGCCGCATTCCGCCGCTCCCGCCTGTCGGCTGCTAAGATAAGACTTGGCCTTCATTCGGCTTCACTTCGGTTCGACCTACCCAAGGAGTTTCTGACTTTGCCCGCCCAACCCAATGTGCAGATCCGCCCGGCGGAAGGAAAGCTGGGTGTCCTGATTCCTGGCATCGGCGCTGTTTCCACCACCTTCATGGCAGGCGTGGAAGCGATCAAACGCGGTCTCGGAGAGCCCGTCGGCTCGCTGACGCAGCTGGCCACCATCCGGCTCGGCAAGCGGACGGAAAACCGCACGCCCCGGATCAAGGATTTCGTCCCGCTCGCCGGTCTTGAAGACCTGGTGTTCGCCGGCTGGGACATCTTCGAAGACAGCGCCTATGAAGCCGCCCTCAAGGCTCAGGTCCTCGAGCGCTCTCTTCTCGAGCAGGTGCGCGAGCCGCTGGAAGCGATCCGCCCCATGAAGGCGGTCTTCGAACAGGAGTACGTCAAGCGCCTTCACGGCACGCACATCAAGACTGAAGGCACCAAGTACGACAAGGCGCTCGCCCTCATGGACGACATCCGCCAGTTCCGCGAGCGCACCGGCGTCAGCCGCTGCGTCATGGTCTGGTGCGGCTCCACCGAGGTCTACCACCAGCCCTCGGCGGTGCATCAGTCGCTTCAGGCGTTCGAGGAAGGTCT
This sequence comes from Bryobacteraceae bacterium, assembly GCA_026002875.1. Classification (NCBI taxonomy): domain Bacteria; kingdom Pseudomonadati; phylum Acidobacteriota; class Terriglobia; order Bryobacterales; family Bryobacteraceae; species Bryobacteraceae bacterium. The sequence continues at coordinate 2,328,436 of BPGE01000001.1, read as the reverse complement.
CAAAAAGAACGATCCCGACATCGCTCCGTCGCAGATTTACGCCTACGCCTCGCTCATGTCGGGCGTGCCCTTCGCCAACGGCGCCCCGAACCTGACCCACGACATCCCGGCGCTGCTCGATCTGGCGCGCGAGCGCAACCTGCCCGTCTGCGGCAAGGATTTCAAGACCGGACAGACCTTCATGAAGACGCTCATCGCGCCCGGACTCAAGGCGCGCATGCTGGGCGTGCACGGCTGGTTCTCCACCAACATCCTCGGCAACCGCGACGGCGAGGTGCTCGACGATCCCGGCTCCTTCAAATCGAAGGAAGAGACCAAGCTCAGCGTTCTCGACACGATCCTCCAGCCGCACCTGTACCCGATGCTCTACAAGAACATCCACCACGTGGTGCGCATCAACTACTATCCGCCGCGCGGGGACGCCAAGGAAGGCTGGGACAACATCGACATCTTCGGCTGGCTCGGCTATCCGATGCAGATCAAGATCGATTTCCTGTGCCGGGACTCGATCCTCGCCGCGCCCATCGTGCTCGACCTCGTGCTGTTCCTCGACCTGGCCCACCGCGCCGGCATGCGCGGCATCCAGGAATGGCTCAGCTTCTACTTCAAGGCCCCCATGCACGCGCCGGAAGTCTACCCCGAGCACGACATCTTCATCCAGCTGATGAAGCTGAAGAACACCCTCCGCTGGATGCAGGGCGAGGATCTGATCACGCACCTCGGCCTCGAGTATTACGACTGATCGGTTTGGGGAAAGCGCGGAATCCGGAATGAAAGCTCTTGTCATTGGCGGAACCCAATTCATCGGCCGGCACCTCGTGCAGACGCTGCTGCGCGGCGGCCACGAAGTGGCCATCCTGCACCGCAAGCCGGATCACGATTTCGGCAAGCGCGTCGCAAACTTTCAGGCCGACCGGAACGATCCCAAACAGGTCAAGGCGGCGCTGAACGGACAGACCTTCGACGCCGTCTTCGATCTGGCCTACGACTGGGAGCGCGGCACGCCCGCATCAGCCGTCGCCGAAACGGCCCACTTCCTCACCGGCAGCATCGGCCGCTACGTGTTTGTCTCGTCCGTTGCGGCTTACGGCGACGGGCTGAACCATCACGAGGGCGACGCCCTCGCCGCTGACGACCACCCCGATTCCTACGTCCGCAACAAGGCGCAGTCGGAGCGGGCGCTGTTCCGGCTCTTCCACCGCCACGGCACGCCCATCACCACCATCCGGCCGCCCTTTGTCTACGGCCCCGGCAATCCCATCTACCGGGAGCAGTTCTTCTGGGACCGCATCCGCGACAAGCGCCCCATCATCCTGCCGGGCGACGGCCGGCGCCTGATGCAGTTCGTCTACGTCAAGGACCTGGTGGGCGCGATGATCCGCGCCGTCGAAGTCCCCGCCGCACTCGGCCATGCCTTTAACGTCGCCAACGCCCGGCCGCTCACGCAGGCCGAGCTGATCGAGGCCTACTTCAACGCCTGCGGCAAACAGACCGCCGTGGCGCGGGTGCCGCGCGAGCGCATCCTCCGCGCCGGCGGCCATCCGATGGGGCCCCGCCTGTACTTCGGCATGTACTTCGACCTTCCGCCGGTCACCATGGTCATCAGCAAGGCCCAGCGCGTGCTCCGCTTCAAGCCCACCCCCTTCCTCGACGGGCTGAAAGAGACCTACCGCTGGTATCTCCGCCATCACCCCAGGGCGCAGATCGACTATTCGTTCGAAGACGCCCTTCTCAACGGACACCGCGCCCAGATGGCCAGCTGACAAACGGCCTTCTCCGGCTCAAACCTTTCCCGCCGCTGCCGATAAGAGGCTCGGAGACGCGCTGCCGGGCAGCGCCTGGAAATTCTCATGCAATCGGCCCCTGATCCGATCCGAGCCAACAGCCATGAGCCCTGGGTGATCGTCCAGGTCTACCATCAGAACGCAGCCGTGCACTCGTCCGTGGTCCGCGAACTGGTCATCCAGCCGGACGTCACGCCTGTGCCGCGCATGCCGGACTACATCCGCGGCGTGATGAACTGGCGCGGGAAAATCATTCCCAACATCGACCTCCGATTGCGCCTCGGCATGCCTGGCGCCAGAGACGAGCTCAGCGAGCTGGCGGGCATGATCACCGCCCGCGCCGCCGATCACATGGCCTGGATGGAAGAGCTCTACCGCTCCGTCGAGGAACACCGCCCCTTTACCCTGACGACGGATCCCCATGCCTGCGCTTTCGGCCAGTGGTACGACAATTTCACCACCAGCAATCTGACCGTGGCTGGGCTGCTCCGCAAAATGGACGCACCCCACAAGGCCATCCACGCCCTCGCCGTCCGCGTGGAAAATCTCAAGACCGAGGGCAGGTTCGAGGAAGCGAAGCGGCTCGTCGACTCCTGCCGCGAAACCACCCTGGCCAGGCTGCTGGATATCTTCGCTCATTTTGAAGAAGCCATTCTGGAAAATCACCGCCCCGTGGCCATCATCGTCAACACCTGCGGCACGCTGGCCGCACTCACCGTCGACCGCGTCGAGTCTGTGGAACTGATCGATCCGTCCTCCATCCAGCCCCTGGACGACCGCGGAGTGGAGAGCTATTCCTCCGTCATCCGCTTCATCGCCCAGCGCGGAAAAGGCGCCGGACTCGTCGGGCTGATCGATGAATCGCAGATCCTCGACTCCGCCGCCGCCCTTCTCCAGCCCCAGGCTGCCTGACCGCCAGCCCCGCGGCCGGTAAACTCTGGTACTAGCCTTCACAGCCGACTCGTTCCCGTCCGTCCGTCAGCAGCCGCGGCGACAATGGGAACGAAGATGGACAGCCGTATCCTCCTCTGCCTTTCCGCATGGCCGCTCGTTCTGCCCTGCACCGCCGCCCTGCATCCGCAGGATAACGCGGGCCATCTTCAACGCCATGCCGCCCCGGCGGTGCAGCAGGCCGCTGCGCCGCGCGCTGTCCGGCTCGGCATCATCAGCCTCGATCCCGAGGCTGCGCGCTTGCGCCCGCTCGTGGCCGATCTCGCCGCCGCCGAGGGATTCGAAGTCCTGCCTGAAGAAATCTCCGCCCACGCGGAGGTCCAGCTCGTTTTGCGCTCCTCCGGATCAGAGAAGACGGCCGCGGTTGCGTCCCGGTCCGCCCGCGAAGCAGCCCGGGAATGGCAGCGCCGCACGCCGGGCGGCCTCGCCGAAGTCTGCGACGCCTGTTTCGACAGCTCCCCGCCGGTTCTGTACGTAGATCTGGGACGCGCCGCATCGGCCCCTCCCCGGATGATGGACGCGGCCCTGTCCGTGCGCGATGCGCTCGCCACGCTTGCCTCCGCCGGTCCGCGCACGGCTCAAAAGGGCGCCATGGTGTCTCCAGCGCCCGGCTCGACTCTCCCCGGCAGCGCCGTCACGTTCCAGTGGACGCCAGGCGAAGGTGTCCAGCAGTTCTGGCTGATGATCGGCCTCTGGCCCGGCGGCGACACGCTCTACTCCGCCGATCAGGGGCTGCTGACGTCAGCGCCGGTCAGCGGGCTGCCCGTGGACGGGCGCACGATTTATGTCCGGCTCTGGTCGCTGATCGACAACCAGTGGGTCTACAACGACTACCAGTACAAAGCCGCCGGCTCCGTTGCGCCTGCAAAAGCCCAGATCATCGAGCCGGCTCCGGGCGCAACGCTCGCCGGCTCGACGGCAACCTTCCGCTGGAACACGGGCGCCGCAGTGGTCCGGTATTTCCTCTTTGTCGGCTTGTGGCAGGGAGGCAATACGCTGTTCAGCCAGGACATGGGCGCGTCGCTCGAGGCGGTGGTGACGAACCTGCCCGTGGATGGTTCAACCATCCATGTCCGGCTCTGGTCCTTTATTGACGGAAGCTGGCAATTCAACGACTATACGTTCAAGGCGGCGGGTTCGGTGACTCCCGTCAAAGCCGCGCTCACCGCGCCTTCGCCCGGCTCGGTATTGCCGGGCGCCACCGCCACCTTCCAGTGGAGCGCCGGCCAGGCGGTCACGCGCTACTTCCTCTTCATCGGGCGCTGGCAGGGCGGCAACACGATCCTCAGCCAGGATATGGGCACGAGCCTCAGCGCCACAGTGTCGAACCTGCCCGCCGATGGCAGCACGCTCTACGTTCGTCTCTGGTCCCTCATCCAGGGTTCATGGCAATTCAACGACTACGTGTTTACGGCCTCCGGCACGCAGCCTGCGGCCCAGAAGGGCCAGCTGACTTCGCCCGCGCCCGGCTCCACGCTCTCCGGCCCGTCAGTCACGTTCACCTGGACGCCCGGTTCGCGCGTGGAGCGGTTCTGGCTCTTCGTGGGAACCAGCCTCGGCAACAACAACATTTACGGGGCGGATCAGGCAACCAACACCTCGGTCACGGTGAGCAACCTGCCCGTCAACGGACAGGTCGTCTACGTGCGGCTCTGGTCTTACATCGACGGCGCCTGGCAGTTCAGCGACGCTTCGTATCGCGCTGCCGGGCCCTGACTCTCCTTGTGCCCGGAAGGGATTGCGCCGCGGCTCACGATCTGTGGTCCGCGGCGCTTTTTTAGAGCAGCCTCGCCGGACGCGGCCTTGACGTCTTCTCCTGAAGCCTGCGGATGCGCTTCTGCAGCTCCTCGCTCGGCTCGATCCGGAACGCCGCCATCGCCATTTCCAGCGCCAGCGCCGCATTTTTCTCCCGGTGTTCATAATGAACGGCGAGCTTCTCCAGAGCCTGCGCCTGATAGGGATTCCGGATCGTCGACAGCTCGGACCACCGCGCCACTGCGGCGTCCGTGCGGCCCAGCCTGCGCTCCATCTCGGCTGCCTGCCACAGCGCTTCCCATAGCATCTCCTCGGGCAGCGTGCGCTTCAGCGCCTCGCCCAGCAGCCGCAGCGCTTCTTCCAGCCGCCCCTCCTTCTGGAAATAGCGCGCCAGCGCCACCATTTCTGCCGGCGCGGTCAGCCGCGACGGGTCCCTGAACGCGGCAGGCACGATCGCCGTCAGGCAGGCAAGCGAAAGAAGATCGTGCGCGTTGTGCGCGAACACCGGCACCAGCGGCCGGAAATTCCGCGTGCGGAGAAACTCCAGATACAGCCGCGGCACCGCCGCGCCCCCCGGATCGCCGTGGCGCTCGAAGCCCAGCACGCGCGCCTCCAGCTCCATCAGCCGGCACGACTCCAGCGCCAGCCTCCAGAGCCGGCGCGCCGAGCGAAGCAGGTCCACGTGCGCCAGGTGCGCAAACGGAACGCGCTGCCGCGCCAGCCGGTAGCGCGTTTCAAGCAGCGGCAGATCGAACGCCTTGCCGTTGTACGTGACGACAACCCGGAATCGCTCCAGGTGCTGCGCCAGCGCGGCGAGCATCGACGGCTCCTCTCCGTGTTCGCGCATGAAAAACTGCCGCACCACGAATCCCTGCGGCGTGGCGTGGCCCGCGCCCACAAGAAACGCGAACGTTCCCGTGCCGCCGCTGACCCCGCTCGTCTCCGTATCGAGAAACACCCACTGCTCGGGCGGGCAGCCCGCTGCTTCTTCATCGAGCACTGCCAGCAGATCTGCCGGCAGATCCGCCAGCGCGCCCACGTCCGCGCTGCCATGACGGTGATGCGCCGGCCAGCGGCGCTCGATTTCCCAGTGCGAGCCCAGCGCGGTTTCCACGGCGCGGCCGAGCTCCGGGGGCAGGGAAGCGGGCGCCGCGCCGCGGGCCTCGATCCGGGCGATCTTCTGCCGGAGCTGATCGAGTTGTCGCTTCAGCAGTTCGTTCATTCCACGTCGCGCCAGTTCGGCCCGGCCGCCGTCTCCGCGAGCAGCGGGACGCTGAGCTTCTCCACCCCTTCCATCGCGCGCTTGACCATGGCGCGGACCTCCTCCAGCTCCTCCGGCGGGCACTCCAGCACAAGTTCGTCGTGAACCTGCAGCAGCAGCCGGCTGCGCCACCCGCGCCTCTGGAGTTCGGCGTCCACTTCAATCATCGCCTTGCGCATCAGATCAGCCGCCGTGCCCTGCAGCGGCGTGTTCACCGCCGTGCGTTCCGCGAATGCGCGCGCATTGGGGTTCTTCGAGGCGATGTCGGGAATCGGCCGCCGCCGTCCCCACAGCGTCAGCGTGTAGCCCCGGCTGCGCACTTCTTCGATCGTGCGGTCGATCCACATGCGCACGCCCGGATAGCGCTCGAAATATTTCTGGATGTACAGCCGCGCCTCTTCCTGCGGAATGCCCAGCTGTTGCGACAGTCCGAACGGCGTCTGTCCGTACACGATGCCGAAGTTCACCGCCTTGGCCGCCCGCCGCATCTCCGGCGTCACCATCAGCGGCGGCACGCCGTGAATCTCGCTCGCCGTCCGCGTATGGATGTCTTCGTTGTGGCGGAACGCCTCCACCAGCGCCGCGTCGGAAGAGAAATGCGCCAGCAGCCGCAGCTCGATCTGCGAATAGTCCGCCGACAGCAGCACCCAGCCCGGCTCGGGCACGAAACAGGAGCGGATCTCGCGCCCCAGCTCCGTCCGCACGGGGATGTTCTGCAGGTTCGGATCCGTCGAAGACAGCCTCCCCGTAGCCGCCCCCGCCGGGTTGAACGTCGTGTGCACCCGCCCGTCCCCGGGCGAAATCAGCTGCGGCAGGGCGTCTACGTACGTCCCCTTGAGCTTCGAGATCTGGCGGAACTCGAGAATCTTCGCCACCACGGGATGCGACGCGGCGAGGGCCTCCAGCACGTCGGCTGCGGTCGAGTAGGCCTTCGTCTTGCTGGTCTTGCCCTGTGGCTGCAGTCCGAGCCGTTCAAACAGAACCTCGCCCAATTGTTTCGGGCTGTTGATGTTGAAGGGCGTCCCCGCGAGAGCGTAGATCTCGTCGGTCAGCTTCGCCAGCGCCGCTTCCAGCCCCGCAGACAGCGCGGCCAGCCGCTCCGTGTCGATCCGCACGCCCGCCCGCTCCATGCGCAGCAGCACGGGCATCAGAGGCAGGTCCACTTCCTCGTACAGCCGGCGCAGATCCCCGGTGACCTGCGGCCGCAGCCTGCGCGCCAGCGCCCTCAGCGTCTCCTCGCGCGTGGCCGGCGCGCGCTCCAGATAGCGCGCAATCAGCGATTCCAGCGCGCACGCGGACGGGTCGGCCAGCACGAGAAACGCATAGAGCAGCACGTCCTCCACCGGCTTGCCAGGATCGGGGCATCCGGCGGCCTTCCAGTCGTAGAACACCGCCGTGTCGGGTTCGGGCTCTCCTGTCGCGGACTCGGCTTCCTGCGGCGCCGCCGCGGCGGGCAGCTCCAGCTCTTTCAGGAAGCTCAGAAACTCGTACTCGCGGTAGAACGCCGCCAGCGCCTCCAGGTCAGGCGGCTGCGCGCGCAGCGATTCCAGATCCGTGTCGAGCGGGACGTTCGTCTCGATCGTCGCCAGCCGCCGCGACAGTTCGATCTGCTCGCGGTGATTCAGCAGGCTCTCACGGTAGGACTTCCGGCTCACTTCGCCGGCGCGCTCCAGCAGTTTGTCCAGGCTGCCAAACTCGCCGAGCAGCTGCACGGCGCCCTTCTCGCCGATGCCCGGCGCTCCCGGAATGTTGTCTGACGAGTCCCCCACCAGCGCCAGCAGGTCGACGATCCTCTCCGGCGGCACGCCCTTGAACTCCGCCACCTTCGCCGGGTCGTAGAGCGTATCGTTCTTCATGGGATCCATCATGAAGATCCCGTTCCCCACCAGCTGCAGCAGATCCTTGTCCGAGCTGATCATCCAGACTTCGATGCCCGCTTCCGCAGCCCGCCGCGCCAGAGTGCCGATCACATCATCGGCCTCATAACCGGCAGCTTTCACCACCGGCACGCGCATGGCGGCCAGCATCCGCTCGATCGCGGGAATCTGCTCGAGCAGTTCCGCCGGCGTTTCGGCGCGCGTCGCCTTGTACTCGGCATAGGCTTCATCGCGGAACGTCGGCCCTTCGCTCTCGAATACGGCGGCCAGGTATTCAGGCGCGTACTGCTTTTGCAGCCGCCGGATCATGTTGTGAAAAATATAGATGGCCTCGGTCGACGATCCGCGCGACGTGCGCATGGGCGGCGCGCCGCTCCGCTGCCGGGCGTGGTAGGCGCGGAAGATCAGATTGAAAGCGTCGACGAGAAACAGCCGCGGCATGATCTGATTGTCCCCCATGCCGCAGGCCGCTGCGCCGCGACTCTGTCAGAATAGGCTCGTGGCCTCCTATCGGGACCGGCTGCAGCCAGAATTGCTCCGATTCCCCGGTCTTTGGCGCACGCGCATCCTGATCGGGACGGGCCTGTTCGCCGCCGTCCTGATATCCCTGCTCGTCATGCAGTTCGGCGCTCCGAAGGCCGTCCCCCGGGAACTGGCCGCGCTGGCGCTGTTTGCCTTGGGGCTCCTCGCCGTCTGGCCGCGCGAGATTGTCTGCGGCCCCGGCGGTGTGGAACAGCGCCGGATTTTCTGGCTGGGCAAATGCCGGATTCCGTGGGGCGGTGTTCTCGCGTTGGAAGAGAAGCGCGAATTCGGCGGCGTCGGCGCACGTCTGGGGCTCGCCTCCGCCGTCATTGCCGTCGTTGGCGAGCGCGCAACCATCCGCCATACGCCCCGCCACCCGGATCCGGAACGGTTTTTGCGGGAGTGCCGTATGAGAATGGAGGAATGGGAATTGCGGCACGCTGCAGCCGGCAGGCCGCCCGCGCCGCCGCCCGGGAGGAAGAGTGATGAGATACGGACTGATCCTCGCGTGGCTCGCGCTGGCGGCTTCAACCCCGGCCCCGGCACAGAAAGCCGCCGTCACGCTCGACGGCAGGCAGACCTGGGTGGACACCGGCCTCGACGTTCAGCCCGGTGACCTGGTGCGCATCACCGCCACGGGGCGTCTGAAATATCCGGATGCGCGCGAGGAGGCCACGCCCGACGGACTCAAACGCGGCTGGCTCGATCTGATCCGTGCCATGCCGCTCAACGACGCCGGCCGCGGCGCCGTCATCGGCCGCGTCGGCGAAGGCGCCGCCGCCAGGCCTTTTCTCGTCGGTTCGCGGCGGGAAAGCCGCATGACCGCCGCCGGACGCCTCTTCATCGGCGTCAACCAGAACAGCTCGCCCTCCGGCGGCGAGTATCAGGTCGCTGTGGAAATCCTCGAAAAAGCCGGCGCCGCCCTGGAGAAATTCGAGGGAGAACTGCCTCCGATCACCGAAGAAATTCTGGATAAAATTCCCCGCCGCGTCGTCGACAAGGATGGCCTTGAAGGAGACCGCGTCAACTTCCTCATCCTCGGCACGGAAGAGCAGGTCAAGCGCGCCCTGCTCGACGTCGGCTGGGTTGTCGTGGACCGTTCCGTGAAAGATACCATCCTGCGGGGCGCTCTCGGCACGCTCTCCCGGCAGGCTTACCTCACGATGCCCATGAGCGAGCTGTATGTGTTCGGCCGTCCCCAGGACTACGGCTTCGCCATGAGCGATCCCGTCATGACCGTCGCCGAACGCCACCACTTCCGCATCTGGAAGGCGCCTTTCGAGGTCGGCGGCCTCGCTCTCTGGGTAGGCGCCGGCACGCACGACGTCGGCTTCGACCGCGACCAGCGCACCGGCGGCGTCACGCACCGCATCGACCCGGACACCGATAAGGAGCGCGAGTTCATCGGCGAGACGCTCAGGCAGAGCGGCCAGGTCGTCAGGACCGAATACGTGACGCCGAAAAACACCGTCACCAGAGCGAAAACCGCCCACGGCCAGGAGTATTTCTCCGACGGACGCATCCTTGTCATCTATCTCCGCCCCGGCAGCGGAAACCGCGCGAAGGAGTTCTCCGACCTGTTCTGCTCGGTGCTGAAACAGAACAACCCGGATGGCGAAGACCTCCTGCCCTGTTCGCAATGGCTCGAAACGCCAGGGCGCGAGGATCTCCCTCTGGGCGAGGTCAGCAAGGACTACCGCCTGCTCGTCGTTCCCGGCATCTTCAACACCTGCGTCTCCGACAACCCCGCCTACGCCGTCGGCCGGAAAGTCCTCTCTGAAAAATACGGCGTCTCCACTGACATTCTGTCCGTGCCAAACGATTCGAGCGAGGACAATGCAAAGCTCATTTCCGACTACATCGAGGAAAAATGGCTCGTGGACAAACGTCCGTTCATCCTGGTCGGCTACAGCAAGGGCGCGCCGGATATCATGACGGCGCTGGCGAAGTATCCTTCTTTGCGCGGGAAGGTGGCGGCTTTCATCAGCACCGCCGGCGCTAGCGGAGGCTCGCCCATCGCCGACTCGCTCCCCATGCAGCTGGACGCCTGGATGGGCAAGGTGAAAGACCGCGCGGGCTGCAAGGGCAACCCGGCTGAAGGGTTCAAAAGCCTCAAACAGGATGTCCGCCGCGCGTTTCTGGCTGCGCATCCGCACCCCTACGTGCCCGCCTATTCGCTTGCCGCCGTCATCCCGCCAGACCGCGTGCCGAAGAACGCCGCGCAGACCTACAAAATGCTCTCGGCGTGGGATCCGAAAAACGACGGGCAGCTCCTGCGCATGGACCAGATCATCCCCGAGTCCGTCTACCTCGGCATGAGCTGGTCCGACCACCTCAACATGGCTCTGGTCATGGGCGAGAAGTATCCCCGGGCAGCCCTGCTCGAGTCCGTCTACCGCTTCGTGACGGAGGATCTGAAAAAGAAGAAGCCCGCCGCTGCCGTGGCGCAGCCTTCCAGACCCTGGTCTGAAGGCTGGGGCCAGCCGCAGAAGAAATAACCCGCCGCCATTGCGCCCCTGGGCTCTGATTCAGGAAAATGGGAGCGCTATGTCCCGGAAATGGCTCGCTCCCCTTGTTCTCGCCGGCGTTCTCCCGATGGCCAGCCAGCAGGCTCCGCAGCGCCGCGCGCCCGCTACCGGGCCTGAGGCGAAAATCGAAGCGCTCCTGCGTCAGATGACGGTCGAAGAGAAGGTCGGCCAGATGACGCAGGTCACGATCGACGTCGTCTCCGCGCCCAACGCTGTCGGCCGCAATCACCGGCTGGATGCGCAAAAGCTGGAAGAAGCGATCCTCAAATGGAAAGTCGGTTCCATCCTCAACGTCAACGGTGAAGCCTACACGGTGGATCACTGGCACGACGTCCTCAACGCCATCCAGGATGTCGTCGAGAAATCCCGGCTGAAGATCCCCGTCCTCTACGGCATCGATTCGATTCACGGGGCCAATTACACCCTTGATGCCGTTCTGTTCCCGAACGCCATCTCCGCCGCCGCCACCTGGAACCTTGATCTCGTGAAGAGGTCGGCCGAGATCTCCGCCTTCCAGACGCGCGCTTCGGGCATCCCGTGGACGTTCTATCCCGTGCAGGACATCGGCCGGCAGCCGCTGTGGCCGCGCTTCTGGGAGACCTTCGGCGAAGACGTCTATCTCGCCTCCCGCATGGGCGCCGTCTACACCGAAGGCCTCCAGGGCAGCGACATGTCCGCCCGGGACAGGGTCGCCGCCTGCGTCAAGCATTACGCCGGCTATTCGATGCCGTTCAATGGCAAAGACCGCACGCCTGCGATCCTGGATGAGCGCACGCTGCGCCAGGTCGTCCTGCCTCCCTATGAAGCCGTCGTGCGCGCCGGCGCACCCACGGCCATGATCAACTCCGGCGAGATCAGCGGCGTTCCGGGTCACGCCAATTCCTGGCTCATCAACCAGGTGCTCAAGAAGGAGTGGGGCTTCCGCGGCTTTGTCGTCAGCGACTGGGAGGACATCAAGCGCCTGCACACGCGCGACCGCGTCGCCGCCACGCCCAAGGACGCCGTCCGCATCGCCGTCATGGCCGGCGTCGACATGAGCATGGTGCCCTATGATTTCAGCTTCGCCGAACTCCTCCTGCAGTGCGTCAAAGAGGGCAGCGTGCCGATGTCGCGCATCGACGACGCCGTCCGCCGCATCCTCCGCGTCAAGATGCAGGTGGGCCTGTTCGACCGCCCGCGTCCCGATCCTGCCATGAAGGCGGAATTCGACAAGCCGGAGTTCCATGAGGCGAACCTGGCGGCGGCGCGCGAAGCCCTCGTGCTTCTCAAGAATGAAGGCGTGCTGCCTCTGCCGAAAGGCCGCCGGCTGCTTGTCACTGGCCCCAACGCCGACCTGCTCAGCGTCCTCAACGGCGGGTGGTCGCTCACCTGGCAGGGCAACAAGGAAGAGCTGTATCCCAGGAGCAAGCTCACCATTCTCAAAGCTCTCCGGTCTCTGAACAGCGGCGGCAGCGTGGAGTACGTGAAGGGCGTCGAGTGGGAAAAGGAAATCGACATCCGGGCCGCTGTGAGTGCGGCCGCCTCCGCCGATGCCATCATCGCCGTGATCGGCGAGCCGACTTACTGCGAGACGCCTGGCAACATCGAAGATCTCGCACTGCCACAGCCGCAGATCCGGCTCGTTGAAGAGCTGGCCGCCACGGGCAAGCCCGTCATCACCGTGCTCGTCGGCGGACGTCCCCGCGTGCTCCGCACCATCACGAAAAATTCAAAAGCCATCCTGTGGGCCGGCCTGCCCGGCAACGAAGGCGGCCGCGCCGTCGCCGAGGTCCTTCTGGGCGACGTCAATCCCAGCGGCAAGCTCCCGTTCAGCTACCCGCGCAACGTCAACGGCTTCACGACGTACGATTACAAGCCGCTCGAGAACACCCACGACAATCCCACCGGCTGGGAGTTCCCCTTCGGTCACGGGCTCAGCTACACGCAGTTCGCCTACAGCGATCTGAAGCTCAGCGCCGACTCGATGCCGCGCACGGGCGGCATCACCGTCTCGGTGAAAGTGAAAAACACTGGACCCCGCGCCGGCAAGGAAGTGGTGCAGCTCTACGTCAGCGACCTCTACCGTCAGGTCTCTCCCCCGAATCGAGAGCTGAAGGGCTTCCGGAAGATCGAGCTCGCGCCCGGCGAGGAGCGCACGGTCGAGTTCACCCTGGCCGCAAAAGACCTTGCATTCGTCGGGCTGGACAACAAATGGACGCTCGAGCCCGGCGAGCACAGAGTCCAGATTGCGAACCTGACCGCCGGGTTCACGCTGCGCTGAATCGTTGCGGGCAGCTTCAACGAAGCTTCGCGAACCGCTCCTTCACTTCCTGCTCGAACTCGCGGATGTGCGACAGCGCGTACTCCAGCGGATCGATCGACGTGTCCGTCACCAGCGGCGTCAGGTCCATGCCGAAAATGATCGCTTCCGCCTGGTCCACCGAGTGGCTCTGGAAATAGGTCGCGTTGGCGCGGCGCCGCCCCAGCGTGGCCAGATCGTAGCGTTTGCCGCCGGCGATCTGCGAGTCGAATACCCCGAGCAGCGCGGCCGACAGGTTCTCGTGCGCGCTGACGTCGAACACCACTTTCTTCGCGTCGGGCAGCCAGTCGAGATCGCGCCATACTTCGCAGCCCAGCAGGCGCGCCGGCCGCTGCTCGAGCGGCAGGCTGCGGATCGCGTCGATGGCGCGCAGCGCCACGGCCACGTGCGTGTCGTGCTTGTCGCACAGGTTGTGCGTGTAGACGATCTCCGGCCGCGCCGTCTCCAGCACCTGTTTCAGGTCCTCCGCCGGATTGCGGTTCGCGCCGTCCTTGATCTCCCGGCTCGGATAGTCGAGAAACACGCACGCGCCGTATTCGCCGATCATCGCCGCCTTCTTCTGCTCCACCCGGCGCACGCGCATCATGTCGGCGTCGGTGTAGTGCGCGTAGTCTCCCTCGCGTGCGCTGCCCGCCCCGTCGGTGACGATCACGCAGGAAAACCACTGGTCCGGCTTCTGGAAGCAGGCCAGAATGCCCTCCATCGCCATGATCTCGATGTCGTCCTGATGGGCCGCGATGCCCAGCCGTGTGGTGCGCGCCAGCGCCTCCGGCAGCGCCGTTCCGTCCGGAACATAAATCTCTGAATTTGTCTTATGAAACTGCATCGGGGATCTCCTCAGCTCTTCTTCGGAATCACGGGCAGGCTCGCCGCGGCGATCGACTGGCCCACGCGCCGGCTCTTTTCGTCCGGCAGCGCGATTTGCACCCGCGCGGCCAGCTCGGGAAACTCCGCTTCCAGCACGCGCCGCGCCTGCTCGATCATGATGTCGCCTCCCGCGCCGGTCGTCACGCGCCCCAGCACGAGAATGTGTTTCAGCTCGTAGAAATCGGCGTAGTGCGCCACCGCGTAGCCGAGCTCGGTCCCGATGGTCTCGTACACCTTGCGCACCAGCGGATCGCCTTCTTTCATGCGTTTCTGCAGCTCCACCAGCCGTTCGGGCAGCGGCAGGGAGGCATCGAAATGAACCCCCGCCTGCGTGGCGATCCGGTTGGCGCCCACCTGCGAGAAATACTGCACCCCGCAGCCTGCGTCGCCGCTCCACTCGTCCGCCGGCGCGTCTTCGCGATAGTCGATCGGCGCAAACGCCAGCTCGTTCAGCCAGCCCGTGATGTTGCCGTGCGTGTCGGCGTAACCGGCTGCCAGGCTCGAACCCATCGCGATGCCCAGCACCGGATTGTCGTTCAGCGACATCGACCCCGCCAGCGCCGTCACCTCGCCGTCGTTCACCACCTCCAGCGGCACGCCCAGCTCGTCGCGGATGCGCAGGAACATGTCAGCCACCTTCGCGTCGAACACGTCCTTCGGCACGCCGCGGAACAGCGACGCCACGCGCACGCGGTTGTTGATGTACACGCCCGCAGCCGAGCCGCCCACCGCGTCCAGCCGCGGCAGGTGCGCCGCCGCGCGCCGGATCGAGTCCATGATGCCGTCGTAGTGATACTGCGGGTCGGACTGCGGGCGCGGATCCCACGGCACCTCCTCGCTGAAGACCGGCTCGCCGTCGATCACCGCCGACGCCTTCCGGTCGCTCGCGCCGAGATCGAATCCGACGCGGCAGCCGTCCAGGTGGCGCCCCAGCGGGCTCGAGGTCTCGCGCGCCGCAGGCACGCGGTCCGCGCTGGTGATCTCCACCGTGAACTCGCGCTCGTAGACGCCGCTCATGAACTCGTGATCGAATGCGCGCGCCCCGCCTGGAGCATACACCGCGCGCAGATGTTCGCCGATGGCCGCGGGGCCTCCGCAGTACACCTTCCAGCCGCCGCGCTGCCACAGCAGAAACTTCACGATCCGTTCTGCGTACCGCAGGTTCAGCTCGAACTCCGCCGAGCCCTCTGGCAGCGCCACGGTCTCGTAGCGCGAGAGGCTGCCGTCGCTGCGCTCGACGGCGAGCACGAGCCGCACGGCGCCCTGCCGCCGCGCGAGCTCCCGGAAGGCGCGGTTCCAGAGCGATGCCGGAACGAACTTCGGATCAAGCTCGGGAATGAATCGGGGTTGGATGACGAGGGGGGATGACGACGTGGGCATGGTCACCTTTCCATTATGACGGCCAGCGCCGGGGCGATATACTGGCATTTCAGACGAGGTAAACCCATATGGCCTTCATCCACGAGGACTTCCTGCTGTCCACCGCGGCCGCCCGGCGCCTTTACCACGAGTACGCCAAAGACGAGCCCATCCTCGACTACCACTGCCACCTTCCGCCGAAGGATGTCGCCGAAAACCGGCGCTTCGCCAACCTCTTCGAGATCTGGCTCGAGGGCGACCATTACAAGTGGCGCGCCATGCGCGCCCATGGCGTGCCGGAAAGGCTCGTCACAGGCGACGCCTCGCCCAAAGAGAAGTTCCTCGCCTGGGCGGCTACCGTTCCCGCCACCCTGCGCAATCCGCTCTACCACTGGACCCACCTCGAGCTGAAGCGCTATTTCGGCATCGAGGATCTGCTCGACGAAGCCTCCGCCGAGCGCGTCTGGGAGCAGGGCAACGCCATGCTCGCCGGCGAGAGCCTGCGCGCCTGGGGCATCCTCGAAAAGTTCAAGGTCCGCGCCGTCTGCACCACCGACGATCCCGCCGACGACCTGCGCTGGCACAAACAGATTGCCGCGTCCGGGCTGAAGACAAAGGTGTTTCCCACCTACCGCCCGGACCGCGCGTTTCTCGTTCATCAACCGGATCTGTTCAACACCTGGCTCGGTCGCCTCGCAGAAACGGCCAACACGGACATCGCCGACTTCCAGAGCTTTCTCGATGCTCTGAAAAAACGCCACGACGCCTTCCATGAGCTCGGTTGCCGGCTGAGCGATCACGGCCTGACCGTGTGCTTCGCGACCCCGTGCTCGGAGGAAAAAGCATCGGAAATCTTCGAAAAAGCCCGCGCCTTTATCCCGGTATCCGATGAAGATCAGGTGCAGTTCGCCTCGTTCATGATGCTGTTTTTCGGCCGGCTCGACGCCGAGAAAGGCTGGACCAAACAGCTCCACCTGATGGCGCGGCGCAACAACAACTCGCGCCGCTTCCGCGAGCTCGGCCCTGACACCGGGTTCGACTCCATCGGCGACTGGCCGCAGATGGACGCGCTCGGCGCTTACCTGGATCTGCTCGAAAGCGAAGGCGCGTTGCCGAAAATGATTCTCTACAACCTGAACCCTGCCTGGAATTACGCCTTCGCCACCATGATCGGCAATTTTCAGGACGGCTCGGTCCCGGGCAAAATCCAGTTTGGCAGCGGCTGGTGGTTCCTCGACCAGAAAGAGGGCATGGAGTGGCAGATCAACGCGCTCTCCAACTGCGGCCTTCTCGAGCACTTCGTCGGCATGCTCACCGACTCCCGCAGCTTCATGTCCTATCCGCGGCACGAATATTTCCGCCGCACGCTGTGCAACCTGCTGGGCGACGACATCGAGAAAGGGTTGCTGCCGGCGGACTACGGTCTGGTGGGCGGCATGGTCCGCCGCATCTGCTACTCGAACGCCGAGCGCTACTTCGGTCTGCCTCTGTAGCCCGGCTGGCGCGGCGCGCGCGCCGGTGACAGGATAGTAGGCGCAAGGAGTCTGCCATGATCTTCGGCCGAAGACCGTTTCTGGGCGCGCTTGGGAGCCTGCCCGTCTTCAGCAGAGCCGGGCTCGCCGCGCCCCGCCGCCGCGATGTCATCTCGGAGCTCGGCGTCCGCACGTTCATCAATGCTGCGGGCACCTACACGATGCTGACGGCGTCGCTGATGCCGGAGGAAGTGTTCGAGGCGATGCGCGTGGCGTCAAGACACTATGTGAACCTGACCGAGTTGCAGGACGCCGTCGGCAGGCGCATCGCCGAACTGCTCGGCTGCGAAGCCGCCATGGTCACTTCCGGCGCGGCGGGCGCGCTGACCGTCGGCGCCGCCGCCTGCATCACCGGCAAGGACCCGGACAAGATCCGCCGCATCCCTGATCTGACGGGCATGAAGAGCGAAGTCATCATTCAGAAGTCCCACCGCTTCGCCTACGATCATGCCGTGCGCGCCACCGGCATCCGCATGGTGGAGGTGGAATCGGCGGAGCAGTTCGAGCGCGCCGTCAGTGACAAGACCGCCATGGCGCTCTTCTTCAACGATGCCGAGCCGCGGGGCGCCATCAAGGCGGAAGAATTCGTTTCTCTCTGCAGGAAGCATGGCGTCCCGAGTTTCAACGATTGCGCCGCCGACGTGCCGCCGGTCGAAAACCTCAGCCGCTACACGAAAATGGGCTTCGACCTCGTCGCCTTCAGCGGAGGGAAAGGAATCCGCGGTCCGCAGAGCGCCGGATTGCTTCTGGGGAGAAAAGAGCTGATCGAAGCCGCGCGCCTGAACACTTCCCCTTACAGCGATTCCATCGCGCGCGGCATGAAGGTGAACAAGGAAGAGATGGTCGGCATGCTCGTCGCGCTCGAGCTGTATCTGAAGAAAGACCACGCCGCCGAAGCGCGCGAATGGGACCGCCGCGTCGAAATCATCGCCCGCGAGGCGAGGCGCGTGAACACCGTCACCACCGAAGTCCACCTGCCCCCGATCGCCAACCACACGCCGCACCTGCGCATCCGCTGGGACCAGAGCGTCGTCAAAATCACGCCGCCCGAGGTCATGAAGCAGTTGCGCGAAGGCCGCCCGTCGATCGAAGCCTGCCCGATGACCAACAAAGAAGCGCTCGTTTTCACCGTCTGGATGATGCAGAAGGGCGATGCCGAGATCGTCGGACGCCGCGTGCGCGAGATCCTGTCGCGCGCGGCGGCGTGATCGGCCGGGAGTGCCGCGCGTGAAGCGCCGAAGGCGCGGAACAAGCGGCCCAATGTCACGCGTCCCGCCCACGGCAACTTCGCCTGGCTGACGCCCCGTCGGGACTGCTCGCTCTCGCGGCCTGCGGTCTGACCCACCGGCCCAGGCGGCCAGCGCCTTCACGGCGCCCGGGGCGTTGCCGTGGGTCATCGGCGCCTTCAACGCGCCGAGGCTGCCCATGGTGATCGCGCCGGCCGCCGCGCCCGTGTCGACTCCCGCCGCAGGGCGATGTCCTTGATTTCGACGCGCTCCACAACGGCTTCGCCCAGCGCGTAGCGCTTCTTGTCCGAGGATTTCAGAACGGCAAGGACCAGCCAGTCTTCATGCACGGTCTGAATCCGCTCCTCCAGCCGGACATCCCGGCGGGTCACGATCTTCACGCGGTTTTGAGGCACCGTCCGGGCTTTCAGCTCG
The DNA here is from genome assembly GCA_026002875.1 of Bryobacteraceae bacterium. Taxonomy (NCBI): domain Bacteria; kingdom Pseudomonadati; phylum Acidobacteriota; class Terriglobia; order Bryobacterales; family Bryobacteraceae; species Bryobacteraceae bacterium. Next base: position 2,310,040 of record BPGE01000001.1, on the reverse strand, counting down.
TCCCGCTCGAGGCGCAATTCTCCGGATTGCGCCAACAGCCCGAACATCGCCGCCAGGAGAAACGGTCTGGTCATCTCCGGAGACCTCCCTCGTGCACCTAGTCCCGCTCATGCACTGGCTCGGATGGACGGGAAACGACGCGCCCCCGCCCTCATACTCGATAGCGATCCTCGAGGCCGGGAACGAGGCCCGCCGCAGGGCCAGGGTGCGCTTCTCCAGAGGAACCAGCGTGCCTATTGCACGGCCGGTGCAATCCGGGGACAGTGCCTCAGCCGGCGCCGGCCTTGCGGCGCCGAAGTGCGGCACGGCGGCTAAATGAAGGCGACCACAACGATCTCGATCAGCGAGTCGTCCGGAATGTCGGCCGGGACGTCCTCGGCAGGCGCCTGTTCCGGACTCGCGGCCGCGGGCGGCGGCTTCAGCGTCACGGACGTCCACCGATTATCGACGCTGCGTCCAAGGAGGTAGGCCAATCCCACCTATGCAGCGCCTATGATGCCTGCCGCCACGACTCCTGCTTTCGAACTGGCGCCCTGGCCGGCAATAGGTGCACTCAAAGCCACCAGGGGCAGCATGATGAGCACTCGCCGACGCCTTCCCTTGTTTGTCTCCTTCCGGACGGCGACGCGGCTGATGGCAGAGTAGGGGATGACGGTTTCTCCCTTGGCATGGCGCCTTTGGTCGGAGGAGGACCGCGCGTCCACCCTCAGCGACTGCGGCTGAACCTCCTCCAGAACGCCCACCAGCACCACCTTCTCCTTCGTCTCCACACGGATCCGTTTATCCGGCCCGATCCATTGATTCAGATCCTTCCACGCCAGCCGCAGCTCCCCGGCCTCTGCCGTGAGAGCCAGGAGCGCCGCAAGTACCCGCAATCCTGCTCCCGGCATCGGTATCCTCACACTCCCGTTGCGCAGAGGCCATTCGGCCTCCCGGCCGCAACGGGAGAATGGCTGTCAAGGCTTTTCCGGGGACGAAATATACGCTGAAAACGCGGAGAAGTCAACCCTGAATGGTGATTGAATTGTTCACGGCTACAGGCACTCTTGTCCAAATTAGCTTTTGACCAGTGAGGCGGCGGCTCTGGTAGGTTGAGTGAGGTTTCGCCAGAAGCCCATTCAGCCGGTCAGGAGGCCACCGCCATGAATCGAGTATGCAGTATTTTCTCCCAGGTCTTGAAGTTCGTTCCGCGCCTGGAATTCGAGGCGGCCGTCCGCCAGCATCGCGCCGAGCGCCACGCCCGCGGATTCCGGTGCTGGACGCAGCTTGTCGCCATGCTGTTTTGCCACCTGGGACGCGCCCAGTCGCTGCGTGAAATCGTGGGTGGCCTGGCGTCTTGCGAAGGCAAGCTGCAGCATCTCGGCGTGGCCTCGGCGCCGAAGCGCTCGACGCTGGCCTATGCCAATGAGCACCGGCCGTGGGAGTTGTTTCAATCGGTCTTCTACGCGCTCTATCAGCGTTGCGCCTCGGAAGCAGCTCAGCGTTGCAAGCGCAAATTTCGCTTCAAGCATAAGCTGATGAGCCTGGACGCAACGCTGATTCCACTCTGCCTGAGCATGTTCGACTGGGCTCAGTTCGGGCGCAGCAAGGGCGCGGTGAAGTTGCATCTGGTGCTGGACCACGACGGCTATCTGCCGGGCTTCGCCGTCATCACCGAGGGCAAGACGTCGGACGTGGACGTCGCCCGCCGGCAGCGCTTCGAACCCGGCACGATGCTGGTGTTCGACCGCGGCTACCAGGACTATGACTGGTGGCTGGATCTGTCGCGCCACAAGGTGTGGTTCGTGACGCGGCTGAAAGACGTGGCCAGCTACGGCATCGTCGAACAGCGCGAGGCCGACAGGCGGAAGTCGATCCTGCGCGACGAGGTGATCCTGCTGAGCCGGACGCAGGAGGCTGGGCCGGCGGCGTTGCTGCGGCGGATTGAAGTGGAGGGCGCAGAGGGCGAGACGGTGGTGCTGGTGACGAATCATCTGAAGTTGTCGGCGGCGACGGTCGCGGCGGTCTACCGGGAGCGCTGGCAGATCGAGTTGTTCTTCAAGGCGCTGAAGCAGTCGTTGCGGATCAAGACGTTTGTGGGCACCAGCGCCAATGCGGTGCAGATCCAGATTTGGACAGCACTGATCGCGATGCTGCTGGTGAAGTACATGCAACTGCGCAGCAGCTTCAACTGGAGCCTGTCGAACCTGGTGGCGCTGCTGAGACAACAACTGTTTGTCTACCGCGACTTGATGGCCTGGCTGGAGGCGCCGTTCGAGCCGCCGCCCCAACTGGACGCGGCCTCGCAACTGATGCTCGAGTTCGGATGAGTTTGGACAGCAGGCGCCAACGGATGGGGGGTCTGGTTCGGTGGAAAGAAGAGATAGCAGAGATAAACCCAGTCCAATCAGTCAGACCAAACCGGTTCGGTGGCTAATTTGGACAGCAGTGGGCTACAGGAGAATCCGATTTGCGAAATAGAATTCACAATACAGAAATCACTTCCGGTCTATGTTATCCGCCGGTCAACAAGGAGCCGTCTGGCGCTGCGGCCGCCCTGCGGTGGTCCGGCCGCAGCGCGCAAAGGGGCATCAGATGAAGGCGATCACGTCGATCTCGATCAGCGAGTCGCCCGGGATGTCAGCGACAGCGACCGTGGTCCGCACGGGCGGCTCCGGGCCGAAGCGGCCAAGAAACACCTCATTCATCGGCTTGTAGTGCTCCAGCGTTTTCAGATAGACGTTGCACTTGAGCACCTTCTCCATCGACGAACCGGCGTTCTTCAGCTCGGCTTCGATCTCGTCCAGCACTCCGGCCGTCTGCACCTTGATATCGCCGCCCTTGTGCCACCCTTTTCCGGCGATAAAGAGCAGATTTCCATAAGACACGGCGCTGGAAAAGAGCGGCGTCTTCTGCGGTTTTGCGCCGCGATAGTGCACCTTTTTTACGGGCTTGTCCTGCGCCTGCGCAGCCGCGGGCGCCGCCAGCGCAGCCCCGGCGAGAAACGTTCTCCTGGATCTTGCCATCAGCGTGAACTCCTTTCGTCCAATTCTCCAGCCGCCGGACGATGCGGCGGCGCCACTCGACCGCGAGTATATCCAACAGCGGTCCGGAACGGAGATCGATAGAATGTCTCGCATGGCTCACCTCAACCGCCGTGAACTCCTGCTTTCCTCCACTGCGCTTGCCGCGCCCAACCTCGCCTGGGCCTCCTCGCAGCTGGCTCCCGGCGCGCCCGAGCTGCGCTTCCGGCAGATCCATCTCGACTTTCATACCAGCGAGCACGTCGAAGGCATCGCCGCCCAGTTCGACCCGGACGAATTCGCCCGCACGCTGGAACGCGCCCGCGTCAACTCCGTCACCTGCTTCGCCCGCTGCCACCACGGCTGGATTTACTACGACACAAAAATCAACCCGGAACGCCGCCACCCCCACCTGAAGCGCAACCTCCTGAAGGAGCAGATCGAGGCGTGCCACAAGCGCAATATCCGCGTCCCCATCTACGTGACCATCATGTGGGACCACTACACGGCGCAGCGCCACGCCGACTGGCTGATCGTGGATGAAAGAGGCGCGCCCGTCGGCACTCCCATCTTTGAAGCCGGATTCTACCGCCGTCTCTGCTACAACACGCCCTATCGCGAGTTCCTGCGGCGCCATGTCACCGAGATCTGCGAAACGCTGCCCGTGGACGGTTTCTTCTTCGACATCGTCCACGACATCCCCTGCGCCTGTTTTTATTGCCGCGAACTCATGGTGAGGAAAGGCATCGATCCCGCCAACGCCGAGCAGCGTTGGCGCTTCATGCACCAGACCATGCTCGACTGGCAGGCTGAGATGAGCGCGCTGGTGCGGCGCTACCACAAGGACGCCACCATTTTCTATAACGCCGGCCACGTCGGTCCGCGCCACCGCCGCATGGCCCCCTCGTTCACCCACTGGGAGCTTGAATCGTTGCCAAGCGGCGGCTGGGGCTACCTCGATTTCCCGCTCAAGATCCGCTACACGCGCACTCTTGGCCTCGACTCGCTCGGCATGACAGGCAAGTTCCACACCTCCTGGGGAGACTTCCATTCGCTCAAGAACCGCGCGGCGCTGGAATACGAGTGCTTCCAGATGCTCGCCCTCGGCGCCAAGTGCTCCGTCGGCGATCAGCTCCACCCCTCGGGCAAACTCGATGACGCCACCTACGATCTCATCGGCGCCGTGTACAAACAGGTGGAGGCCAAAGAGCCATGGTGCCGCGGCGCGCGCGCCATCTCCGACGTCGGCGTGCTGACGCCGGAAGAATTTTACGTCGGCCCCGACCGCCAGATTCCTCCCGCCTGCTTCGGCTTCACCCGGATGTTGACCGAGCTGAAGGCGCAGTTCGACGTCCTCGACTCGAAGAGCGACTTCTCGCGCTACCGCGTGCTCGTGCTGCCGGACGGGATCGTCGTGGACGCCGAACTGGCGCGGAAGATCCAGGACTACGTGGCAAAGGGGGGCAGCCTTCTGGCTTCCTACGCCTCGGGGCTCGACCCGAAGGGCGAGCGCTTCGCGCTGGACTGCCTCGGGCTGGAGTACGCGGGCGAAGCCGAGTTCAGCCCGGACTTCCTGGTCATCGACGGACCGCTGGCCGAGGGGCTCCCGAAAACGGAGCTCGTCATGTATATGCGCGGTAAAGCCGTAAAACCGCGCCCGGGCGCGCAGGTGCTGATGGGAACCCACGTGCCGTATTTCAACCGTACGTGGGACCACTTCTTCTCGCACCGCCACACCCCTTCAGCGGGCAAACCCGGCGGCCCGGGCATCGTGCAGAACGGCCGCTGCATCTACTTCATGCACCCCGTCTTCGCGCAATATCAGGCCAACGCTCCGCTCTGGGTCAAACGCCTGGTCGGCAACGCTCTCAAGCGGCTGCTGCCGGATCCGGTAATGGAGGTGAAGGGGCCGAGCTCCGTCCTCTCCGCCGTCAACGAGCAGCCGAACGAGAACCGCTGGGTCGTCCACCTGCTTCACTACATCCCCGAACGCCGCGGCCAGGCCTTCGACGTGATTGAAGACGTCATCCCGGCGGCCAACATCGACGTGCGCGTGAAAACGCCGCGCCCGGTGCGCCGCGCCGCGCTTGCTCCGGAAGGCCGCGCGATAGAAGTGCGCCGCGAAGGCCCTTACACGGTTTTCCGGCTGCCGGTGCTCGACGGGCATCAGATGATTGCCCTTGAGTTCTGAGCTGCTGATCCGCGTTTCCAGTCACATCGCCCTCGCGGCCGTCCTCGCCGGCGCTCTGTGGCGCCGCGCCGGGCTTCCATCAGCCGCGGCCGCTGTGGTGGCGGCGGCTTTCTGGCTGGCCCTCGAGTGGTCGACGGGCGATGCGCGCCTGCTGTTCCCCTTCGCCATGGGGTGCGCAGGCGCGGCCGTCTGGCGATGGAGCTGGACGGGCGCGTCTGCCGCCGCAGTCCTGTTCCTCGCCGCCCGCGCCCTGGCCGGCGCTTCCACCCCCGTTCTGCAGACGGAAACCCTCGGAACCATCTTCTGTCTTTTGGCAGCCATGGCGGTGCGCCGCGCAGGTCCGGCCGCCTCCGCCGCGGCGGGCTCCATGGCCGGCCTGGCCGCACTGCTGTTGTGAACAGCCTCGGGTGATAGAATCGGCGCGGAATGCGCCTCCAGGTCCTCTGTTTCGCCCTGCTGTTTCCGGCACTGGCCCAGGTGCCGCGGTTTCCCACGGTCTATTACGGCGCCGCCTACTACCACGAATACATGCCCGAGGAGCGCCTCGAAAAAGACGTCGAGCTGATGAAAAAGGCCGGCGTCACTGTCGTCCGGATCGGCGAGTCCACCTGGTCAAGCTGGGAGCCCCGCGACGGCCGGTTCGAATACGGCTACATCGACCGCGTCGTCGAAGCCATGCAAAAGGCCGGCATCAAGGTGATCCTCGGCACGCCCACCTATTCGATCCCCCCGTGGCTCTACTACAAGCACCCCGAGATTCTCGTCACCCACCTCGACGGGCGTAAAGCCGCCTACGGCATCCGCCAGAACATGGACATCACCCATCCCGCGTACCGCTTCTATTGCGAGCGGATCATCCGCAACATCATTTCCCGCTACAAGGACCACCCCGCTGTCATCGGCTACCAGATCGACAATGAAACCTCTCCCTACGGCGCCGCCGGGCCGCTGGTGCAGAAGAATTTCGTCGAATACCTGAAGAAGAAATACAGGACCGTCGACTTCCTCAACCGCGCGTGGGGCTTCGTGTATTGGGGCCAGCTCGTGCAGGACTGGGACGAAATGCCGCCCCGGGACGGCATTCTGAATCCTGGGTACAAGCTGGAATGGGAGCGGTTCCAGCGGGATCGTGTCACGGATTTCCTCGCCTGGCAGGCGAAAATCGTCAACGAATACAAGCGGAAAGACCAGTTTATTACGCACGATTTCTCAGGCGGCGCCCACACCGACATCGACCAGTGGGACATCGCCCGCCACCTCGACATCGCCGCCGTCAACCCGTATTACGACGTCCAGGACAAGCTGGACGGCCATTCGGCCACGTTCACGGACGACGTCGCCCGTTCTCTCAAAATGGGCAATTTCCTCGTCACCGAAACCAACGCCCAGACCATCGGCTGGGACTCGAAAACCCAGTTCCCGCCCTACGACGGCCAGCTCCGCCTCAACGTGTACAGCCACATCGCCGACGGCGCCAACATGGTGGCCTACTGGCACTGGCACTCGCTCCACTACGGCCAGGAAACCTACTGGAAGGGCGTCCTCTCGCACGACCTCGAACCGAACCGCGTGTATGAAGAATTCGCGCGCACCGCCGCCGAACTCAAGCGCCTGGGACCCCAGCTGGCCAACGTCGAGCGCCGCAATCGCGCCGCCATCCTCTTCAGCATCGACAGCCATCACGGCATCCAGTTCATGCCCTTCAGCGACCGGGTGAATTACCAGACCTTCGTCCGCCAGTTCCACAAGACCCTCTACGGTCTGAACGTGGGCGTCGACTTCGTCACGCCGGACTCGGACTGGTCGCGCTACAGCGTGCTGCTCGTGCCGCCGCTCTACGTCGCCTCCGACTCGGCTCTCGAAAAGATCGTGAAGTTCGTCGCCAGCGGCGGCCATGTCATCGCCACGCTGAAGAGCGGCTTCACCAACGAGTTCAACACCGTGCGCCATGTCATGATGCCCGGTCCGCTCCGGCAGGCGGCCGGTTTCCGCTATCAGGAATTCTCCAATCTTCGCGAACCGCTCCCCCTGCGGGACGATCCCTTCCGCGCCGGACCGGACAACCGCGTCTCCGAGTGGGCCGAGATGCTGATCCCCGAATCGGCGGAGGCGCTCGCCTGGTACGATCACCCCTTCTTCGGCCGTTACCCGGCCATCACGCGCAACCGCCATGGCAAGGGCACGTTCACGTATGAAGGCACCGTCCTCAGCGACGCCCTTCAGCGGGCCGTCGTGCTGGACGTTCTGTCCCGCGCCGGCCTCGCCGGCCCCGACCAGAAGCTCCCGGCAGCCGTGCGCGTCAAGCACGGCCTCGTTCAGGGCAGGCCGGTCCATTTCTATTTCAACTACTCGCCGCAGGAACAAACATTTTCCTATACTTATGGTTCGGCCACGGAGCTGCTTGGCGGCGGCCGCCATGCGGCGGGCTCGCAGCTGCGCCTCGGGCCGTGGGAGGCGGCGATCCTGGCCGAGAACTGAGACCCGGCCGGCGGTCAAATAATTCTGATTCCGGCCCGGCGGGCAGTCATCCATATCTAAGGCATGAGTATTGCTTCGCAACGGCCGCCCGCGTGGACGCGCATCGTCCTTCAGTCGGCCGGAATGTACAACGTCATCGCCGCCGCCGGCGTGATTGTGATGGCGGAATGGCTGGACCGCCGCCTGGGCGGCTCGACCCCTCCCAGTCCCCTGATGTCGGAGGGCTGGCACGCGCTGGCCGTGTGGATGGCTGTGTTCGGCCTCGGATTCCTCCTGGCGGCGCGGGACGCCTACCGGCATTGGCCGGTGGTCCTGATGGGCCTGCTCAGCAAACTCGGCACGGGAGTCTGGATTGGATGGGACATTCTCCACGGCCGTGCCCCGTCCCTGATGTGGTGGTGGATCGGCCTCGACACCGTTGCCTGGAGCGTCCCCTTCCTGGCCATTCTCCAGAGCGCGTACGAGGCTGCTTTGGCGCAGAAGCGCACCATCGCACCCGAAGTCCTCCGCTTCGCCCTGCGCCGCAAGACCAATCTCGGCGTCTCCCTGGACGAGCTTTCCCGTCTGAGCCCCGTTCTTCTCGTCTTCCTCCGTCACATGGGTTGTACCTTCTGCCGCGAAGCGCTGTCCGACCTCGCCGCCATGCGCAATCAGATCGAGCAGGAAGGCGCGCGGCTGGTTCTGGTGCACATGAGCTCCGAAGAAACCGCCGCCCGCTTCTTCGCCCGCTACGGGCTGGACGACGTGCAGCGGATCAGCGACCCCGAGCGCACCCTGTACCGCGCCTTCGGTTTGCCGCGCGGCCGGTTCGGCGACGTTCTCGGCCCCAAGGTCTGGTGGCGCGGCTTCCAGGCTGGCGTCCTTGGCGGCCACGGCGTCGGCAAACTGATGGGCGACGGATTCCAGATGCCCGGCGTCTTCCTCCTTTTCCACGGCGAAATCCTGCGCAGCTACCGCCACCAGAGCGCGGCCGACCGGCCTGATTATATGGCCCTCGTCACCGGCAGGAATTACGCCGCCCCCGAATTCAGCGACCGCTGACAATCCCGTCTGGCCCGGCGGACCCGTTCCGCCGGAACGCTATCATGGCAGCAGGATGAGCCCCAGCCCCGAGCCTCCCCGGCCCGCAGGCCGAGTCCCCGGCATCGCCGGCTCCATCACCCTGTTCGGCGTGCCGGTGCGGTTCCACTTCACGTTCTGGCTGATCGTGATCTGGATGATCGTGCTCGCCTCCGGCGGCAAGCATTCCGTGGCCGGAGCGGCGCTGTTCATCCTGGGACTGTTCCTCTCGATCCTTCTGCATGAAGCCGGCCACGCCCTGATGGCCCGCCGCTACGGCATCGGAACGGTGGAGATCGTCATGCTGCCCATCGGCGGTCTGGCGCGGCTCGAGCGCCAGCCGCGTGCGCCGGAGGAATTCTGGGTCGCCTTCGCCGGGCCGCTGGTCAATCTGGCCATCGGACTCCTTTTGCTGGGCGTCTCCTTCTGGAGCGGCGGCGGCGTTTCCATCTCCCACTGGCGCGAAGCCGCCGACGCAAACATCCCCAGCCGCCTGGCCGTCGCCAATCTCGTGCTCGCGCTGTTCAATCTTCTGCCCGCCTTTCCCATGGACGGCGGGCGCGTGCTGCGCTCGCTGCTGGCCGAAAAGCGCGCCTACGAGGAAGCCACAAGGCTCACCGCCCGCATCGGCACCGGCATTGCGGCTCTGATGGCCCTCGTCGGCCTGCTGCAGGCGAATTTCCTTCTGCTCTTCATCGCCCTTTTCATCTACATCGGCGCCATGCAGGAATCCATGGCCGCCACGGCGCAGGCGCTCATGCAGGGCGCCAAGGTGCGCGAGGCCATGGTCACCGACTTCCGCACTCTGAACCACGGCGACACGATCCGGGATGCGGCGGAAATGCTTCTGGCCACCTCGCAGCAGGACTTCCCCGTCGTGGCCGGCCCCCGCGTCACCGGCCTGCTGAGCCGCAACCACCTGCTGCGGGCGCTCGCCGCCGAGGGGCCCGACGGCTACGTCGCCTCCGCCATGGACCGCGAATTTCCCCGCCTCCATCCCGACATGGATCTGGCCGAGGCGGCCGGCGCCATCAGCGGCGGCGCCTGCGCGCTTGTCTTTGAAGACGAAAGGCTCGTCGGCATGCTGACGGCCGAGAATCTCTCGGAGTATCTTGTGCTGAAGAAGCTGCGCGAAGCCCGCAGCGCGACACAGGAGGGGTTGTCCAAAGGCGATGCCTGACTGCGACGTGCTTATCGTGGGCGCAGGGCTGGCCGGCCTGGCCTGCGCCCGCCGGCTGGCTCAGGCCGGCCTCCGTTTCCGCCTGCTGGAAGCCTCCGACGGCGTGGGCGGCCGTGTCCGGACCGACGCGGTGGATGGCTTCCTTCTGGACCGCGGATTCCAGGTGCTGCTCACGGCCTATCCGGAAGCGCAGGCCGTGCTCGACTACCCGGCCCTGAAGCTGCACGCCTTCCTGCCCGGCGCCCTCGTCCGTTACCACGGACGCTTTTACCATCTGGGCGATCCCTGGCGCGACCGCGCCTCGCTCTGGCCGACCCTGCTGGCGCCCGTCCCCCGCTGGGGCGACTACTGGCGCCTGCTGCGGCTCCGCCGCGATGTGCTGGGAAAGAGCCTGGAAGAGATCTTCGCCGCGCCGGAGACCACAGTGCTGGAGGCGCTGCGCGAACGCCGCTTCTCCCGCCGCTTCATCGACTACTTCTTCCGCCCCTGGATCGGCGGCGCCATGCTGGATACGTCGCTCTCAGGCTCCTCGCGCATGTTCGAGTTCATGTTCCGCATGTTTGCGACGGGAGACGCCGCCGTGCCCGCCGCGGGCATGGGCGCCATCCCCGCCCAGCTGGCCGCATCCCTGCCGGATGGAACTCTTCAGTTGCAGCAGCGCGTGGAAGCCGTGGAGGAGGGCGCCGTGCGGCTCGTCGGCGGAGACAGAATCCCGGCCAAAGCTATCGTTGTCGCGGCCGAAGGCAGCGAAGCGGCCCGCCTGCTCCGGCTTCAAAAGGCGGTTCCCTGGCGCTCCGTCTGGTGCCTCTATTTCTCCTCCCGCGAGGCGCCGGTCGAGGAGCCGCTGCTCGTGCTCAGCGGCGGCGGCCGCGGGCCCATCACGAACCTCGCCGTGATGAGCCTGATCGCACCGGGTTACGCCCCCGGCGGCCAGCACCTGATCTCCGCCAGCGTCATCGGCTACGAGCAGCGCGAGCCCGGCAGCCTCATCTCCGCCGTCCGCGCCCAGGCCCGCCGCTGGTTCGGCGCTGCCGCTGAAGAATGGCGCTTCCTCCGCCACTACCACATCGAGCGGGCTCTGCCGGCCCTGCTCCCCCTGGAGCCCGGGGCCTCGCCGCGGATTGCGCCGGGCGTGTACGCCTGCGGCGATTGGCGGGCCACGCCCTCCATCAACGGCGCGCTCGAGAGCGGCCGCCTCGCCGCTGAAGCCGTCCTCGAAGACCTCCGTGTTGCGGCGCCCCGCCAATGACCGTTCGCCGGCTTCCCCTGCGGGTCCCGCGGCGCTCGCGCTCTTCCTGTGAACTGCGTGTCCCGGAGCAGACGGAATGACGCCCCTCGTCCTGTCCCTCCACGCTGCCGTCACCGCGGCCATGACCGGCCTGTCCTGGTTCGTGGCTCTGGTGCACTACCCTCTGATGGCCGAAGTCGGCCGGAATGAATTTCCGCGCTACGAGCGCCTCCACCAGCAGCGCACGACATGGATCGCCGCGCCGCTGATGACCGCCGAAGCCGTCCTGTCCCTCTGGCTCGCAGCCGTGCAGCCTGAGGGTGTCCCGGTCTGGCAGCTCTGGGCTGGGGTCCTCCTTGTGGGCGTCGTCTGGCTGTCGACCTTCGCGGTCCAGGTGCCTCTGCACTCGAAGCTCTCCGGCGGCTTCGATCCCGCCCTGCATCGCAGGCTCGTGGTTTCCCACTGGTGGCGGACCGCCGTGTGGACGTTGCGCGCGCTCTTCGCCTCCGCCTGGCTCACCCTCCCCTGAGCCACAACTGCGCATCCCCGCGCAATCTCAATACCGCGCAACTCGCCCATCAGGCCGCATCGGCATGGGCTGGCCGACGGGCTCAGAGCCGCGAGAGCGGGCGGTCCCCGACCATGTTCGCTCGCGCCCTACCCCAACGGGTTTCCCCTCGCGCTTGCGCGAGGGCTGCATCCCGACCGTGCCCCGGCGCGATCCCCCCAACGGGCTTCCCCTCGCGCTTGCGCGAGGGCTGCATCCCAACCGTGTTCCCCTGACCCGCGAGAGCAAGCGGTTCCCAACGATGTTCGCTCGCGCCCTCTCCCAACGGGTTTCCCCTCGCGCTTGCGCGAGGGCTGCATCCCAACCATGTTCCCCTGACCCGCGAGAGCAAGCGGTTCCCAACGATGTTCGCTCGCGCCCTCCCCCCACGGGCTTCCCCTCGTGCTTGCGCGAGGGCTGCATCCCGACCGTGTTCCCCTGACCCGCGAGAGCAAGCGGTTCCCAACGATGTTCGCTCGCGCCCTCTCCCAACGGGTTTCCCCTCGCGCTTGCGCGAGGGCTGCATCCCAACCATGTTCCCCTGACCCGCGAGAGCAAGCGGTTCCCAACGATGTTCGCTCGCGCCCTCCCCCAGCGGGTTTCCCCTCGCGCTTGCGCGAGGGCTGCATCCCAACCGTGTTGCCCTGACCCGCGAGAGCAAGCGGTTCCCAACGATGTTCGCTCGCGCCCTCCCCCAACGGGTTTCCCCTCGCGCTTGCGCGAGGGCTGCATCCCAACCATGTTCCCCTGACCCGCGAGAGCAAGCGGTTCCCAACGATGTTCGCTCGCGCCCTCTCCCAACGGGTTTCCCCTCGCGCTTGCGCGAGGGCTGCATCCCAACCGTGCCCCGGCGCGATCCCCCCAACGGGCTTCCCCTCGCGCTTGCGCGAGGGCTGCATCCCAACCGTGTTCCCCTGACCCGCGAGAGCAAGCGGTTCCCAACGATGTTCGCTCGCGCCCTCCCCCACGGGTTTCCCCTCGCGCTTGCGCGAGGGCTGCATCCCAACCGTGTTCCCCTGACCCGCGAGAGCAAGCGGTTCCCAACGATGTTCGCTCGCGCCCTCGCCCACGGGCTTCCCCTCGCGCTTGCGCGATGGCTGCATCCCAACCGTGTTCCCCTGACCCGCGAGAGCAAGCGGTTCCCAACGATGTTCGCTCGCGCCCTCTCCCAACGGGTTTCCCCTCGCGCTTGCGCGAGGGCTGCATCCCGACCGTGTTCCCCTGACCCGCGAGAGCAAGCGGTTCCCAACGATGTTCGTTCGCGCCCTCGCCCACGGGTTTCCCCTCGCGCTTGCGCGAGGGCTGCATCCCGACCGTGTTCCCCTGACCCGCGAGAGCAAGCGGTTCCCAACGATGTTCGTTCGCGCCCTCGCCCACGGGTTTCCCCTCGCGCTTGCGCGAGGGCTGCATCCCAACCGTGCCCCGGCGCGATCCCCCCCAACGGGTTTCCCCTCGCGCTTGCGCGAGGGCTGCATCCCGACCGTGTTCCCCTGACCCGCGAGAGCAAGCGGTTCCCAACGATGTTCGCTCGCGCCCTCACCCACGGGCTTCCCCTCGCGCTCGCGCGAGGGCTGCATCCCGATCGTGCCCCGGCGCGATCCCCCCAACGGGCTTCCCCTCGCGCTCGCGCGAGGGCTGCATCCCGACCGTGCCCCGGCGCGATCCCCCCAACGGGCTTCCCCTCGCGCTTGCGCGAGGGCTGCATCCCAACCGTGTTCCCCTGAGCCGCGAGAGCAAGCGGTTCCCAACGATGTTCGCTCGCGCCCTCCCCCCACGGGCTTCCCCTCGTGCTTGCGCGAGGGCTGCATCCCGACCGTGTTCCCCTGACCCGCGAGAGCAAGCGGTTCCCAACGATGTTCGCTCGCGCCCTCACCCACGGGCTTCCCCTCGCGCTTGCGCGAGGGCTGCATCCCAACCGTGTTCCCCTGACCCGCGAGAGCAAGCGGTTCCCAACGATGTTCGCTCGCGCCCTCGCCCACGGGTTTCCCCTCGCGCTTGCGCGAGGGCTGCATCCCAACCGTGTTCCCCTGACCCGCGAGAGCAAGCGGTTCCCAACGATGTTCGCTCGCGCCCTCACCCACGGGCTTCCCCTCGCGCTCGCGCGAGGGCTGCATCCAAACTGTGCCCCAGCCGCGCTCTCCTGCGGGTTTCCCCTCGCGCTTGCGCGAGGGCTGCATCCCAACCATGTTCCCCTGACCCGCGAGAGCAAGCGGTTCCCAACGATGTTCGCTCGCGCCCTCTCCCAACGGGTTTCCCCTCGCGCTTGCGCGAGGGCTGCATCCCGACCGTGTCCCGCGCTGTTCCCCGCCGCCCTTGCACCCTTGCGCGCTTCCGGAGCAACGCCACCCTGAGAAAAACCGTCCTCTCCGCGAAAGCGGCACAGACGACGGATTGCTCCCGGCCGCCCCCTTCGTTCCCCTGCGCGGGGCGCGCCGCACGGCGCCGCAAATCCGGTCGATCCTCGCTTTCCGCAGGGCCGCAGGCGCCACCCTTGCGCACCCTCACCCGCCCGCCCCTCCAGCGCTGGCTCACTCCGGCGCGAGCACGCTCTCGATCTGGAACACCCGTTTTCTGCCGTTCGTGCCGATCCGCCCCGTATACTTCCGCGTGCCGTTGACGATCAGATCCAGCGGCTTCTGCAACGGGTAGTCCAGGTCGAGGATGTCGCCTTCCTTCAGATCCAGCATCTGCTCCACCGTGAGCATCGGCCCCGTCATCCGGGCGTCGAACTTCAACACGGCGGGCTGCAGCAGCCGCCACATCCGCTCCTGTTCCGCCTCCGTCGATTCGGACTTGCGGACCGACCACTGCTGGTCGAATTTCTGCCGCAGCATCTTCACGATGATCGACGGAATGCCCAGGTTCATCATCCCCGACACTTCGCCGATCCGGATTTCGATGCCGATGGCGACCACCGCCTCGTTCGGCGCCAGGATCTGCAGCAGCTGCGGTTCCGTCTCGAACGATTCGATCGAGAAGTTGATCTGCGTGATCGGCGCCCAGGCCTCCCGCAGATCATGCAGAATAATGCGGAAAACACCCGTCAGAATGGATCTCTCGATTTCCGTGATTTCCCGGTTTTCTTTCAGCGGCGTCTTGCCCGACCCGCCCAGCAGCATCTCCAGGATCGGGAAGACCATCTGCGGGTTCATCTCGAGAATCGAGCTCCCGTCGAACGGCCGCATGCTCAGGCTCACGATGCACGTCGGCGCGGGCAGGCACTGCGAGAACTCCAGAAACGACAGCTGCTCCACGCTGATCAGGTTCACCATCACATAGGCGCGCAGGTACGCCGACAGGCTCGACGCGAGCGACCGCGCGAAGTTGTCGTGCAGCAGGTGGATCGCCCGCAGCTGATCCTTCGCGATCCGGTCCGGCCGGCGGAAGTCATACACCTGCGCCCGTTTGGCAGGATCGTCCTTCGCCCGGACTCCCTTGGCGGTCCGGAATACGTTGTCGATTTCCTCCTGGCTCAGCAGCCGGTCCGATGCCATACTGATCCAATCATCGTCCCTCGCTCTCCTCTCCGACATTCTCGATTCACCCTATCCCGCCACCCGTCCCGGCATATCCCCCGCCAGCGCCGGCAGCCGCCAGAACTGCCGCTGTTAGACTGGAAGTGTGCGCCGGTTCTTCGTCCAGAATTTCGGTTGCCGCGCTTCCCAGGCCGATGGCGCAGCGATGGAAGGACTCCTGCGCCAGCAGGGATTCCACGCTGCCGCCGATCCCGCCGCCGCCGATCTGGTGATCGTCAACACCTGCACGGTCACCGCCGCGGCTGACGAAGACGCCCGCAAAGCCATTCACCGGCTGCACCGCGAAAACCCCCGCGCGCGCATCATCGTCACCGGCTGCTACGCCCAGCGTTCGCCCGAGGAATTGGCCCGCCTGCCCGGCGTCGCCTTCGTCGCTGGCAACACCCACAAGGACCAGGTCGGCGCTTTCGCCAGCGTCCTCGACGGGTGCGAAGACTACCACGGCGAGATCCGCGTCGGCGAGATCTCCCGCCAGGCGTCCTTCCTCTCCGCTCCCGTGGAAGACGCCTCCGGCGACCGCACGCGGCCCAATCTGAAGATCCAGGACGGCTGCAACAATCCCTGCGCGTTTTGTATTATCCCGTCGGTCCGCGGTCCCAGCCGCAGCATGCCGGAAGAAGAAGTTCTGCGCCAGATCCGCGCCCTCGCCGCCCGCTACGCGGAGGTCGTGCTCACGGGCATCAATCTCGGCCGGTGGGGCAGGGAACGGGGCTTCGGCGCGCCGCGCCGCCTCCACGATCTGCTCCGCCGCATTCTCGACGAAACCGGCGTGCAGCGGCTCCGCATCAGCTCCGTCGAACCGATGGACTGGACGGACGAGCTGTTCGAACTCATGGCCGGCTCGCCCCGCGTCGCTCCGCACGTCCACATGCCTCTGCAGTCCGGCTCCGACGCGGTGCTGAAGCGCATGAAGCGCCGCTACCGCACGCGCCACTACGAAGACCGGATCCTGCGCGCGGCGCGGCTGATGCCGGACGCCGCCATCGGCGCCGACGTGATGACCGGCTTCCCCGGCGAGACCGATTCCGAGTTTCAGGAAACGCTGGAATTCGTCTCCCGCATGCCCTTCACTTACCTGCACGTTTTCACTTACTCCGAACGCCCCGGCACGCCGGCGGCCGCCCTGCCGGGACGGGTCCCCTGGGAGGTCCGCAAAGAGCGCACCCGCGAACTGCGCCGCCTGGCCGCTGGGAAAAACCTCGCCTTCCGCCGCCGCTTCGCCGGCCGCACCCTCAGCGCCGTCACTCTCGACAACGGCAAGGCTCTCTCGGGCAACTACATCTCCATCGATCTCGCGCACCTGCGTCCGGCCAATCAGATCGTCGAGCTCCGCATCGGCGCCCTGTCGCGGGACGGTCTTCTCGAAGCCGGCGCCCTGCCGGTTCTCGCCGGGTGATCGCGCAGCCCGCGCCGCCGTGCAGGAGCGCGCCCTTCCTGCCGATGGAAAAAGTGGATGAGCGCCGTTCCCGCGCGGCCATTCCGCATGGCCGCAATCGCCGCTGCCGTCCTGGCCATGGCCCTGGCCCTCGGTTGGCCCGTGCGCCGGTTTTTTCTGACCGGCCAGACGGACTTCGTCCAGCTCTACACCGGCGCGCAGCTCTCCGGCACGGGCAAACTCTACGACCCGGAAGCCAACTACGGCTGGCATCGGTGCCTCTTCGGCACGCGCTTTCCCGCCGTGCTGCACAGCCGTCCTCCGTTTTACTCCTTTCTGCTCCGCCCGCTGGGCAGGCTCCCGTATCTGGCCGCCTTTTCTCTCTTCGTTTCGCTGAACCTCCTGGCCGCGATCTGGGTCTTCCTGCGGGTCCTCGGTCCGAACCGCCCCGCCGCCTGGCTGGCCCTGCTCAACCCGGCCGCCTATCTCGCGCTGCTGTGGGGTCAAGATGTCTGGCTGGCCGTGGCCCTGTGCGCCGCCGCGTGGCTGGCTCTGCGGAAAGGCCGGGACTTTCAGGCAGGCCTGCTGTTCTCGCTGTGCGCCATCAAGGCCCACCTGTTCGTACTGACGCCCCTCGCTCTGCTCCTGCACAGGCGCTGGACTGTCGTGGCCGGGGGCGCGGCTGGCGCCGCCGCCCTGCTGCTGGTCAGCTTTTCCGTGGAGGGAGCCGGTTGGCCCGCCCAGTATGGCCGGATCCTCTCAAACCCGGTCATCCATCGCGACATGGCCGGCATGCCCAACCTTCAGGGCGTTGCCAGCCTTCTGGGCCATCCGCCCGGGCTGCTGCCGCTCCTCCTTGCCGCTGTCGTGGCGGCTGTCCTCTGGATCAGCCTCAGGACGGATCAACTCTCCGTGGCGATGGCAGCGGCTCTCACGGGCAGCTTCCTCATCAGCTATCACGCCTACCCGCATGACTCGCTGACCCTGCTGCTTGCGTTCGCTCTCCTCCAGCCGTCCTCTCTGGCCGGTTGGCGCAAAGCCGGCTGGTTTCTCCTCGCCAGCCCTCTGCCTCTCTGGCTGGTCCTGATGGGCAAGCCCTGGACCGCCGCTTTGCCCGCCGCTGCCCTGCTGGCGTTGGCCACTCTGACCGTGGTCCGGCAAAAGACCTCTGTGCAGACCGGCGAATCACTCGCGCCCGCTCGCGCCTCGACGCCGCCGCCGGCGCTGCCGCGCACCGGCTCCGCGCGCGCCGAAGGCTGAGCCTCTCAGATCTCCCGCCGGTTCTCGAGCGACTTCGACATCGTCACTTCGTCGGCGTATTCCAGGTCGCTGCCCACCGGAATCCCCATCGCGATCCGCGTCACCCGCACCCCCAGCGGCTTCAGCAGCCGCGCCAGATACACCGCCGTCGCTTCGCCCTCCACCGTCGGGTTCGTCGCCAGAATGATCTCTTCGACCTCGCCTTTTTCGAGCCGCGCCAACAGCTCCTTGATCCGCAGCTGCTCCGGTCCGATCCCCCGCAGCGGGCTGATCGAGCCGTGCAGCACATGATACAGCCCGTCGTAGATCCGCGTCGTCTCCACTGGCAGAATATTGTGCGGCTCCTCCACCACGCAGATCTTCCGCCGGTCGCGGTGCGGGTCGCGGCAGAACGGGCACAGCTCGGCGTCGCTGATGTTGTTGCACTCGGCGCACAGCCCCAGCTTGTCCTTCACGTCGAGCAGCGCCGCCGCCAGCCGCTCCACGTCTTCCCGCGGCGCCCGCAGGATGTGGAACGCAATCCGTTGCGCCGACTTCTGCCCGATCCCCGGCAGCCGCTTCACTTCCTGGATCAGCCGCGCCAGCGGCTCCGCAAAATCCGGCATCCCCGCCCGCGCCTCTCAGAACAGACCCGGCGGCAGACCCAGCCCGCCCAGCAGCGCCGCCGTCTTCTTCTTCGTCTCTTCGTCCACCTTGCGCGCCGCTTCGTTGAACGCCGCCATCACCATGTCCGCCAGCATCTCGGCGTCGCCTGCCGCCTCCGGGTCGATCGTCACGCCCAGGCACTGCTTCGAGCCGTCCAGCTTCACCGTCACCATTCCGCCGCCCGCGCTCGCTTCCACGCGGATCGCCGCAATCTCTTCCTGCAGGCGCTGCTGCATCTGCTGCGCCTGTTTCATCATCTGCTGCATGCCGCCGCCCGGTAGCTTCATTCAGTCCTCCCTCAAATTGCGTACTTCCCGAATCTGGCTCTGCGGGAAAAGTTCCTGGAACCGCTTCACCGCCGGATGTTCCAGCGCCCGCCCCGCCGCTTCATCCATCCTCGCGCCTGCCGGAGCGCTGCCGCCCGCGGCCGCCGCCTCGCCGCCGCCCGCCGTCACCACCACCTTCACTTTCCTTCCCAGCACCTGCTCAAGAGCTTTGGCCACGTCCGGCGACCGCAGCGCCAGCACCGCCGTGCGCGGTGCCACGAATTCCACCGTGTTCTGCGATTCCCGGATTTCGCTCTCTTCCACGGCGTGCGCGCTCAGCCCGGCGTTCATCGCTTCCAGCGCCGCCGCCAGCCTCTGCTTCAGCGAGCCGTCCGCCGCGGGCGCCGCGGCGGGCGCGCTCGGGGCTGCGCTGCGTGCAGGTGCGGCAGCCGCAGGCGCGGCAGCCGGCGCCGCCATCCGCGCGCTCCCTCCGCCCGCCGCCGGAGCCGTGCCCCGCGCAGGCTCTGGCGCGGCGCTCCCGCCCGCCGCCAGAGCTCCGATCACCTCTTCAATCGGCTTCAGCCGCCCCGCATGCAGCAGCCGCAGCAGTCCCAGCTCCAGATGCAGCCGCGGCTGCAGCGAGTACTGCAGCTGCGAGTACATATCCAGCGCCAGCTGCAGCCACCGCGTCAGATCCTCTTCCCGGAACCGCGCCGCCGTCGCCGCCAGCCGCTCCTGTTCCGCCGCCGATGCCGCGATCAGCCGCGTGGGAACGCCCGCGATTTTCGCAACCAGAAGATTGCGGAAATAGCGGCACAATTCCCTGCAGTAATACTGGAGATTTTTCCCGGAATTTTCAAGCTCTGCGGCAATTTGCAGCATGGCCGCCGGGGCGCCCGCCTCCAGGGCGTCGGTCGTCTTCTGCAGCGTCTCCAGCGAGTACATGCCGAGAAGCTGCCGCACCTCGGCGCCCGTCAGCTTCGCTCCGCAGCAGGCGATCGCCTGGTCCAGCGCCGACAGCGAATCCCGCACGCTGCCCTCGCCCGCCTGCGCCAGCACCGCCAGCGCCTCGCCGTCCGCCTCGATGCCCTCCGCCCGGCAGATCTCCGTCATCCGTTCCACCAGCACCGTAAAGTCCACGCTGCGGAACGCGAACTGCTGGCACCGGCTCGCGATCGTCGCAGGAATCTTGTGCGCCTCCGTCGTGCACAGCACGAACACCGCCCACTCGGGCGGCTCTTCCAGCGTCTTCAGCAGCGCGTTGAACGCTTCGTTCGTGATCTGGTGCGCTTCGTCGATGATGAAGATCTTGTACCGGTCGCGCGACGGACGGTACCGCACGTTCTCCCGCAGCTCGCGCATCTCGTTGATGCCCCGGTTGGACGCCGCGTCGATCTCGATCACGTCCGGCGCATTGCCCGCCGCGATCTCCACGCACGAACTGCACCGCCCGCATGGCGCCGGCGTCGGACCCTCCACGCAGTTCAGGCACCGCGCCAGAATCCGCGCCACCGTCGTCTTGCCCGTCCCCCGCTGCCCCGCAAAAATGTAGCCGTGCGCGATCCGCCGCTGCGCGATCGCGTTTTCCAGCGTCGCCCGCACATGCTCCTGCCCGAGCAGCTCGGCGAAACTCTGGGGACGGTACTTGCGGGCCAGAACCTGGTACATGGGAAGGCCGGAAACTGCCAGGCCCCGGGGGATCCGCGGCACACGGGGTGGGGTCCTACCGTTGCTTCCTTCCGGACCTGGCGGGGTTCGGACCGCCCCGTTGCACGGAGCCCGGAGCCTGACAAACATCCATGCTAGCACGGCCGCCGCCGCGCCACAGCCCGAACATTTCGCCCCCTTTCTGTTCTGCCTCCCGCCCCGGCCTGCTGCTACAATCCTGTTGAGGAGCCATTCTCATGAAAGGCGCACCCGTCCAGCGCCGCCGCACCCGCCAGCGCGCCGCCATCCGCTCGGTCCTCGAACAGGCCCGCCGCCCCCTCAGCATCGGCGAGGTGCTCGAACTGGCCCAGCGCTCGGTTCCGGGCCTCGGCATCGCCACCGTCTACCGCACCGTGGGAGCGCTCGTCGAGGAAGGCTTCCTCGCCCAGGTCGAAATCGGCGGCGAGGCGCCCCGCTACGAAGTCGCCGGACGCGGCCACCATCACCACTTCCGCTGCCGCCGCTGCCATCGCGTCTTCGAAATGGAAGGCTGCCTGCCGGACGTGCAACGCCTGGCGCCCGCGGGCTTCGTCGTCGAGGATCACGAGATCCTCCTGTTCGGTCTGTGCCCGGAGTGCGCGGCGCGCCGGAAAAACTGAGGGAAGCGCCCGCGGCTACTGCTTCACCAGCTCCACCCGCCGGTTCTTCGCCCGGCCCTCTTCCGTGCGGTTGTCCGCAACCGGCCGTTCTTGCCCGAACCCTTCCGCCGTCATCCGCCCCGCTGCCACGCCTCGCGCCGTCAGCGCCTCCATCACGCTGCGCGCCCGCCGTTCAGAGAGAACCTTGTTCGCCTCCGCCTGACCCGCGTTGTCCGTGTGCCCCTCAATCCGCACCCGCATCGAAGGTGATTGTTTGAGCGCCGCCGCCACCTCGTCCAGCGTCGCCTGATCCTGCGGCCGGATGTCCCATCTGTTCGTGTCGAAGTTCAGATAAAGCGTCGCAAAGCCCTGATTGTTCAGATCCTCCAGCAGCTTCGCCGCCGTCACCGCCTGCTTCATCGCCTCGCGCTCGACGATCTGCAAAACGTAGCTCTGCGTGGGCGCCGAAAAGATCTCCGGCCTCACCCGCACCCACACTTCCTTGCCCCCGAACTGCGCCGTCATCACCGTTTCGCCTCCGTCGTTCGGGCGAGGCAGCCGTTCGAACACCACCTTGCCGCCGGCGCCTTTTACAGCATTCTGGTAATTCCTGAGAACCTGCAAGGCGCTCGGCTGATTTTTCGGGTCGTTATGAAAATACCGGATCCGCGTCACCTCGCCTTCGATGGTGGTTTTCTTCGGCTGCGTCCCTGGCGCCCCGGCCACCATCATCTCCACGGCGTTGTAGTTTTTCTCGTACTCCGCGATCCGCGAATTCGGATACCGCGACAGCATCGGATGGTCCGCGCTGCCCGCCACGTCCTGTTGCAGGGTTGCGGACGCGCCCGCCGCCGTGGCAGGCCCCAGCCACAGCGAGGTGAAGAAAAGGGCGCAACAGCCCTTCGTCATCGATCTCATGCACCCCTCCCTCCCGGCCCTTCCGGGCCCGGATTTCCGTCAGGATACCCGGATTCCGCCTCCACGCACAACCCCTTCGCGTCCGCCCCCGGCTACAATCAGGGTTCGGACCGCTGGCGCCCCGGCGTTCCTGTTTCCGGCCACCGCCCGGCGCCCGTCAGCGCATGCCAGCCAAACGCATCATCTGCCTGAGCGCCGACTCCGCCGAGATCCTCGCCCTGCTGGGCCAGGCCTCGCGCGTCGCGGGCCTCACTGCGTTCGCGCCCCGCCTGCCCGCCCTCGACGGCAAGCCCCGCATTTCGGGTTTCTCCACCGCGAAGCTCGACCGCATCCTCGCCCTCGATCCGGATCTCGTCATCGGCTACTCCGACGTGCAGGCGGATCTGGCCGCGGCTCTCATTCGCGCGGGCTGCAACGTGCTCGTCACCACCCAGCGGACCCTCTCGGGCATCTTCGAAACGATCGAACTGCTCGGCGGCATCGTCGATGCCCGGCCCGCGGCTTGCACCCTCAGCGCCCGCCTGGAGCTGGAGATCAGCCGCGTGCGCCATCAGGCGGCGCATCTGCCCCTTCGCCCGCGCATCTGGTTCGAAGAATGGATGGAGCCGCTCATCTCGGGCGTCGGCTGGGTGGACGAACTGATCGAAATCGCCGGCGGCCAGCCGCTCTTTCCCGAACTCCGCGGCCGCTGGCGCGCGCAGGAACGCGTCGTCGACCCTGCCGAAGCCGCCCGCCGCAATCCCCAGCTGATCCTCGCCAGCTGGTGCGGCCGCCGCGTGCGCGTCCAGCAGATCGCCTCCCGCCCCGGCTGGGAATCCACCGAAGCCGTGCGCTCCGGACGCATCGTCGAAATCCGCTCCCATCACATCCTGCAGCCGGGTCCGTCCGCCATCCTGGAAGGCCTGCCCCGCCTGCACGCCGCCATCGCGGACGCCGCCCGTCAGATCTCTGACGGCGGAGTCGGGTAGAATCAGAGCCACGCTCTGTCAAGAGGGGAATCCGTCATGTCTGTTTTCACCCGCCGCCAGTTTCTCGCCGCCTGCGCCGCGCCCGCCGTGTTGGCTTCCGACAAATCCGGCTCGCGGCTTCCCGTCACCGGTTCGGGGGAACACCAGTACGAGGTCCACCATGATTGGGGCGAACTGCCCGCCCGCATCGCCTACGGCAACACCCACGGCGTCTGCGTCGACTCGCAGGGCTTCGTCTATATCCACCACACCGTCAACGCCGCCTCGCAAAGCGACGATTCGGTCGTCGTCTTCGATCCGCGCGGGCGCTTCGTGCGCAGTTGGGGCGGCGAGTTCAAGGGCGGCGCCCATGGCCTCGCCATCCGCCGGGAAGGCAGCGAAGAGTTCCTGTATTTCTGCGACACCCGCCGAGCCGTCGTCGCCAAATATTCCTTGCGCGGCGAGCGCGTCTGGGAATTCGGCTACCCGGAAGAATCGCCCGCCTACCAGCCCTCGGCCGATGGCAAGCGCCCCCGCTACAGCCCCACGAATCTGGCCATCGCCTCCAGCGGAGACATCTACGTGGCCGATGGCTACGGCTCCTCGTTCATCAACGTCTACGATCCGCGCGGCCGCTGGAAGTTCACCTTCGGCGGCAAGGGCAGGGAAGCGGGCAGGCTCGATTGCCCCCACGGCATCGCCATCGACCGCCGCTCAGGTGCTGAGCGCGTCCTCATCGCCGATCGCACCAACCGCCGCCTGCAGTACTTCTCGCTCGCCGGCGAACACCTCGGCTTCGCCGCGGAAGGCGCGGTGAAACTGCCGTGCCATTTCGATCACCGCGGCCGCACGCTCCTCGTGCCCGATCTCGAAGCCCGCGTCACGCTCCTCGACGGCGAGGACCGCCTCATCACGCACCTCGGCGAGGATCCCTCCGGCGCGTGGGGCGAACTCCGCAAGCAGCCCCGCGAGCGCTTCCCCGCCGGCCGCTTCATCTGCCCCCACTCGGCCTGCTTCGACGCCGAAGGCAATATCTTCGTGGTGGAATGGGTGGAGGCGGGCCGAGTGACAAAACTGCAAAAGATTGTTTGAAACAGAATGAGTGAAGAAATCACCATCCGCCCGGCCGTCCGCGAAGACGCCGAGTTCCTCGTCCGCGGCAACGCGGCAATGGCCCTGGAAACCGAACACCTCTCGCTCGATCTCGACCGCCTCCGCTCGGGCGTCCACGCCCTGTTCGACGACCCCTCCCGCGGCCGCTATTTCATCGCCGAGCGCAATGGCCGCCGCGCCGGACAGCTCATGATCACTTACGAGTGGTCCGACTGGCGCAACGGCGTCTTCTGGTGGATTCAGAGCGTCTGGGTCGCTCCGGAGCACCGCGGCCAGGGCGTCTTCCGCGCCCTCTACAACCATGTGCGCTCGCTCGCCCAGTCCGATCCCGGCGTCTGCGGCCTCCGCCTCTACGTCGAAAAATCGAACCAGCGCGCCCGGCAGACCTACCTCCGCTGCGGCATGCGCCAGACCGGGTACGATCTTTTCGAGGAAGATTTCGTCCTGCGGCGTTGATTCAGGCGAACCGGATTTTCTCGGGGAAGTTCCCCCTCCGGATCCGCCCATCCGGCGGTTCGGCCTGGATTCCGCCTTTCAGTCCGCGAATCATACGTGCCTCAATGCCCGGTTTTCTGGCCGCATCCTTCTTTCCAAGGCCGGTCAGAGGAGAAATCCCGCCTGAAACAGCCCACGCCCGGGAGACGCTGATCCGGTTTCGGCAGACGGCCCCCCGGATGCCTTTCCCGGACAGAGACCGTACCCGAATTCTTGCGGGTCATCTGGCAAACGCTGCCTGCACGCCCTTCTCATCCTCATCCGGTCCGCTCTTTCCTCTCATGAAAAGCGCAATGATCAAACGGTGGATTGCGAGCCCGCTTTTGGATGAGGGCTGTTGCGGTTCCAGGTTTGGACGGCGGTTGGCAGGCGGCGAACACCTATCCGGCTGATGCCGTGTTGAGGGCTGCCGCTTCAGCACACTTGCTTGCCGCAGCGCTCCTGTCCCTCGCGGGGAGGAGGAGGCTCATGACGCTGCTGCTCCGAATGCCGGATCGGATCAGGCGGACTGCACCGGCGTGAGATGCGCTCTGCATCCAGCTCACCCGGATTCGGCAGAGGCGCGGGGCTTCCAGCAAGCTGCAGCCTTCTGGGAGTTTTAGCGGTACCACTCTGAAAGGCTTGAGGTAATGGAACATTTGTTCCATTGACGCATATGCCGTCAAAAGAAAATCAGAAAGTCAAGTAAAAAATTCGCACGTTTGGAGGCACGGATGAGGATTCTGGTCTGGCTTATGGCGTGGCTGCCATTAACAGGTCGCTGAAAAAACGCCCGCGCGGAGCCGAAAATTGTTCTGTTTTTCGATTTCCGCCCAAGAGGAAGCCCTGGGAACGGATCGCCCCCCTGCCCACTCGCCTTCCAGCGGCCATTGGAAGGCCGCCGGAAGGCTGTTTCCGCGCTCCTCAGGCAGTCGCCGCCGCCATCAGGTTCCTCATCCTCACCAGATTGTATGCGGCTGCCGCCAGCGTGAACAGCCATCCCACCTTCTCCCGCCCCCTCAGCTTCACCTTCCTCAGCCCCGCCACCACCTTCGCCCATCCGAAGAACTCCTCCACCAGCTTCCGCCTCCTCTGGCTCATCCAGTAGCCTTCATGCCGCGTCGTCCTCCCATCCACCGCGCTGCGCCGTCCGCTCACGTTCTGCGCCACATGCGGCGTCACGTTCAGATCCTTCATCTGCTCCACAAACTCCCGCGTGTCGTACCCCTTGTCTCCGGCCAGCGTCACCCGCTTCGTCCCTCCCGGAATCTCCCGCGCCATCTCCACCGCCGCTTCCCGCTCCGCCCGCCCGTAGGCTTTCGTCACCCGCACGTTCACGATCAGCCCGTGCCGGTTCTCTCCCAGCACGTGTCCCAGATAGCTCAGCTTCGCCTCCGCCGTCTGACTCTTCCGCCACAGCCGCGCCTCCGGATCCGTCACCGACTCGTGCGTCTCATTCGACCGCTGCTGCCCCCGGAAGTCCACTTCCCGATTCCGCCCACCCTGTTTCGGTTCGTCCTCATCCGACTTCTCCTGTTTCGGCCGGAAGCTCTTCTGGCTCGCCCACGCCTCCACCATCGTCCCGTCCACCGAAAAATGCTCGCTCGACATCAGCCCCTGCTGCTTCGCCTGCCGCACGATCTCGCCAAAGAACTGCCGCGCTACGTCCCCTTCCAGCAGCCGGTCCCGGTTCTTCGTGAACACCGTCGCGTGCCAGACCTCCTCGCTCATCCCCAGACCCACGAACCACCGGAACAGCAGGTTGTAGCGCAGCTGCTCGACCAGCATCCTCTCGCTCCGGATTGTGTACAGCAGCATCAGCAACTGCGCCCGCAGCAGCCGCTCCGGCGCGATCGACGGCCGCCCCACTTCTCCGTAAATCTCATCGAAGGTGTCGTCCAGCCTCTGCAGCGCCTCGTCCACCATCGCCCGGATCGGCCGCAGCGGGTGATCGGCCGGCACCAGATCCTCCAGGCTCGCGTACAGGAACATCTCTTGCTGCTGACGGTCTTCTCCTCTCATGGCGTCCCTACACTAGGAAAGACGCATCAAACATTTCCGAGGTGTCTTGTTCCGGAGTTTTTCAGCGACCTGTTAACGGTCAACGCCGCGCCGCTCACATGGCATCTGCAGGATGTTTCATTCATGGACGGGGGTACGGCGGCAGGCTGGTTTGTTTTCGATGCAGCTACGGGAACGGTAGGTGATTATTACATTTATGTATCCGGCGGAAACACCGTCAATTTCCCTCCATTCACCTACCAGAATGGGGCCCCGAACAACACGGGAGCCTATTACTTCAGCTTTGCTGCGCCTTCGCCATATTTTTTATTTGGCACAGACATCGATACGTTCTTCCCGGGCGCTTTTCGTCAACTTCGCCTGGCCCCTCAGGACCCCTTGACCGACCTGGGAGGGACGGTGCTTTTGAAGCTGGATCATCCGGCCGCGGCAGAATGCTTCAACTGCTTTCCTTTCAGAATGTTTGCCGGGGGAAGTCTCGTCGCCACCGTGAATGGCGGCCCCGGGGGCGGATCAAATGGAGGGCCTGGCGGTGGGTCGGGAGGCGGTCCCAGCGAGATCCCTGAGCCATCGACCCTCTGGCTCTGCTCGGCTGCCCTTGTCTTCCTGGCTGCGCACCGCCGGTTGGCCTCGCTGCCAAAGGCGTAAAGTTCCAGCAACCCTTCCGCGCGCTGGCGCCTTCGCAAACCATCATTGTGGTTCTCAGCCGCCCCCCTGCGAGGCCGAAGGCCCGATGAAAAACGTTGACAGCCGCCTCGGGCTGCCGTGCAGGCCCGTCGACTTTCCTGCTGGCGCCCCCGCATCCTTGCCCTGGCATGCGCCTCGCAGGGCAGGACTCGTCAAGACGTGCGTCGCAAGCCCTGCGCCGCCTCAGTCCGGCTTCAGCACGGCAAGGAAATTCAGGTTCCGGTAGAGCTGCTTGTAGTCCAGCCCGCAGCCGATCACGAACCGGTCCGGAATTTCGAAACACTTGAAGTCGATCTTCAGCGGCACGATCCGCCGCGCCGGACGGTCCAGCATCGTGCACAGCGCGATCGAATTCGGCCCGCGCCCGGCGATCGTCTGCAGCAGATATCGCGCCGTGAAGCCCGTGTCGACGATGTCCTCCACCAGCAGCACGTCCTCGCCCTCCACGGGCTCGTCCAGATCTTTTGCGATCCGCACCACCCCGGGCGCCTTCGTATGGTTCGAAAACGGCGAAATCGACAGAAAATCGATCTTCACCGGAATCGTCAGCTCCCGCGCCAGCGCCGTCAGGAAAAACACGCTCCCCTTCAGCACCCCGATCATTTTCAGATTTCCATCCCGGTAGCGGCTGGAAATTTCCGCCGCCACTTCGCGGATGCGGCGCTGCACCTCCTCCTCGGTGAACAGCACCCGGTCGATGACGGGAAGCGCGGGAACTTTCATGCCACCCCCGCCTACGGCTGCGGCTGCGCCTGCGGCGCCAGCCCGTATTTCATCACCAGATCCATGATGTCCTTCTGGTAAAACACCTGGATGTTCACGTGCGGGTAGATCTCCCGCAAAAGCCGGATCTTCCGGTTCTTTTTTGTCACCAGCGACTGTTTCATCGTGGTGAGCTCCACGTAAAGGTTCGATTCCGGCAGATAAAAGTCCGGCGTGAACGCCTCGATCACGTTGCCGTTCTCGTCCCATGCGATCGGGAACGACTTCGGCTCATACTCCCATGGGATCCGGTAAAAGTCCAGCAGGTTGGCAAAGATCTCCTCGGAAGGATGCCCGAACTGCGGCTTGGTCAGCGCCGCGCGGCCGCGCGGATGGATTCCGTGTTTCGCCAGCCGCAGCCGGATCTGGAACTGCAGCTGCGCCTCCGCCGCCGGCGACAGAAACCCGTGCTCGGCCAGCCCCTGCTGCGCCACCGCCGCCGCGATCAGCTCCGCCATGTGCGCCGCGTCCAGCGACGCGGCGTTCAGCACCAGATCGAAATTCTCGGCTGCCGCCGTCGCTCGTCCGAACCGCGCTTTCCGCAACTGCGCCGCCTCCCGGTCCCGCCTCGCCAGCGCCTGCCGCGCCTCCGCGCGGTTCAGCCCGTCGTCCAGCATCACGTTGCCCGTCCGCCGGGCCGCCGGCGCCACCACGCGCACCCGCAGCAGGGCAGGGAAGCCCCGGAACAGCTCTTCGGCGCCATCCACCCCCACCACCAGGTGCTCCTGCGTGGCCAGCCGCAGCAGAATGGAAGCCGCCATGTCCGGCCAAACGCGGCTGGCGCGCTCGATCACCGGCCCGAACTCTTCCCCCATCAGCGCGTCCAGCCTCTCCGCGCTCAGATGCGTGAAACCCAGCCGCTGCGCCGCCAGGCGCGCCACCTCGCGCGTCCTGCATCCAGCCTGCCCGGAAACGGTGACAACCGCCATGGAAAGGGCCCGCACACCAGACCCAAGCCCATGATAGCGTAGGGTCGATTGCCCATGAAGCTCACGCGCCGCTCGTTTCTCCAAACAATCTCCGCCGTTCCTGTTTTCTCCGTCCCCGCCTGGGCCTCAGGACGCGAAATCGCCGCCGACGTCGCCATCATCGGCGGCGGCACCGGAGGCTGCGCCGCCGCCCTCGCCGCCTGCCGCGCCGGGCTCCGCGTCGTCATGACCGAAGAGACGCTCTGGATCGGCGGCCAGCTCACCGCCCAGGCTGTCCCTCCCGACGAGCATCCCTGGATCGAATGGTTCGGCTGCACCGCCGCCTACCGCGCCTTCCGCAACGGCGTCCGCCAGTATTACCGCACCCACTATCCCCTCCTGCCGCCGCACGCCGAAAACCCCCGCCTCAATCCCGGCGGCGGCGCCGTCTCCCCCATCACGCACGAGCCGCGCGTCGCCCTCGCCGTGCTGCACTCCATGCTGCAGCGCTACCTCTCCTCCGGCCGCCTCGCCCTCTTCACCCGCGCCGTCCCCCTCCGCGCCGACACCGACGGCGCCACGGTCAGGGCCGTCGAGTTCCGCGACGACTCCGGCGCCGCGCGCGTCGTCCGCGCACCGTACTTCATTGATGCCACCGAAACCGGCGAACTCCTGCCCCTCACCCGCACCGAATTCGTCACCGGCGCCGAGTCGCGCGCCCAGACCGGAGAACTTCACGCCCCCGAACAGCCTCAGCCTGCCAATCATCAGGCCTTCACCGTCTGCTTCGCCCTCGGCTACGACCCCGATGCCGATCACACGATCGACCGTCCCGAAGAGTACTCCTTCTGGCGCGACTACGTTCCCGAAATGCGCCCGCCCTGGCCCGGCAAGCTGCTCAGCTGGTCCATGTCCGACCCCATCACCCTGCAGCCGCGCCGCATGTTTTTCGACCCCACGCTTCAGGCCAAAGAGCCCGGCCTCAATCTCTGGCTCTACCGCCGCATCATCAACAAGGCCATCTACGAGCCCGGCTTCTGTGCCACCGATGTCACGCTCGTCAACTGGCCGCAGAACGACTACTGGCTCGGCAACCTCTACGGCGTCTCTCCTGAAGAAGCAGCCCGGCACCTGAAGCGCGCCCGCCAGCTCAGCCTGTCGCTCGTGTATTGGATGCAGACCGAAGCCCCCCGCCCGGACGGAGGAACGGGCTGGAAAGGACTCCACCTGCGCCCCGACATCACCGGCACCGCCGACGGTCTCGCCATGTATCCCTACATCCGCGAGTCGCGCCGCATCCAGGCTGAATTCACCGTGCTCGAGCACCACGTCGGCACCGACGCCCGCATGCAGGCCACCGGCAAGCCGCGGGAAGAGGTCTCTGCCGAGTCCTTCCCCGATTCCGTCGGCGTCGGCAGCTACCGCATCGACCTGCACCCTTCCAGCGGCGGCGACAACTACATCGACGTCAGCTGCCTCCCCTTCCAGATCCCTCTCGGCGCCCTCATCCCGAAACGCGTCGAGAATCTCCTGCCCGCCTCGAAAAACCTCGGCGTCACCCACATCACCAACGGCTGCTACCGTCTGCACCCGGTCGAATGGAACATCGGCGAAAGCGCCGGCGCGCTCGCCGCGCACTGCGTGCGCCGCGGGCTGCGCCCGCGCCAGGTGCGCAACACCGAAAAGCTCCTCCGGGAATTCCAGGACCTGCTCACGCGCCAGGGCGTCGAAATCGCATGGCCGCGGCTGCGTCCGCTCTGAGCCTTTTTCACCGCCGCTCCTCGAAGCGGATCTCCCTGATCCGCCCGCGCCAGTACGGGTGCGGGCCCGAGGGCAGAATCCACGACACCTCGCCCTCCAGCGGCAACCACACGCCTTCCCTGTAGGCGTAATTCCAGAACCGCCCCTGCCAGGGCGTCGGAACCAGCCGCCCCTGGCTCATCCGCCCGCGAGCCTCTGCCCTCACCGCCATCACCGAATCGTCCTCGCCGAACGTAAAGACCATCGAGACCCGCAGCGCTCCATGCCGTATCGTCGCCCGCGCAGACCGTTCGTCCACCCCGCTCCACTCCACCAGCCCGCCGGGTTGCAGCACCATCGGATACCATGGCGTCTCGGCAAGGAACCGTAGCAGTTGCCCTTCCGCGATCGCCCCTCCGCCCCGCGCATGCGCCACCGGCCATAATCCGAACACCCGCGCTTCGGTCAGGCCCTCCCCGGCCGCATATGCGTCGCGGACAAACACCGTCATTCCCGGCGCCATCCGCACCCGGGCGTCCCAGTCGAAGCCCGGCTCAGCCAACGACGTCACCTGCTCGGCGGAGAACGGCGCCCAGCGCTCGCCTTCTTCGCTCAGGTTGAACACGCCCTCCTGGCGCACCCATACCCTCTCCGCCCTCGCCTCCGCCAGCATGAGCGCCCGCCTCAGGTAACGCTGAACCGGCAAAGGCAGCGTCTCGACCGCTGCTTCCCGCTGCGGTCTCCGCTCAGGCTGCGACGCGAGTCTCGCCCTCCGCTCCTGAGTGGTCCGGCTCCACCACAGACGGCCCGCGGCCCACAGGAGGAACGCCGCCGCACAGAGCGCGACGGCCGCCACAGCCGCCCATTTCATGCGCGCTCCTCCGCCGCCGCGCCCCCGGTCACGCTCCCTCCATCCCGAAATGCCTGCGGGCGAATTCGATGAACTGCTGCCAGTCGTAGTCCGTCACATCATGAACCCCGGCGCGGAGATGATAGCCAAGCCGGCCCATCACGGGTTCGTGCCGCTCCGGCATCTCCTTTTCCGGCAGTCCCTCCGCGCCCAGCAGCCGGTAGACCGGATCGGCATGCACGAGGGACAGGAATTCTCCGCGCGGGTCGGCCCACCGGTCTTCCTCCGCGCTCGCCGCATATACCGGCCGCGGCGCGCACAGCGCGATCAGCAGGTGCTGGTCCACCGGCAATTCGTCTTCTTTTCCCGCATATTTAAGGAAATTCTGGCAGAACCAGTACGGCGCCAGCTTCGTAATATGCGCGATGGTTTCTCCGTATTTCCGCCGGCTCAGCGCCGCGCCCATGCAGCCGGAGTTGTTGGCGATCACCAGCGCGAACCGCTCGTCCTGCGCTCCTGCCCACAGCGCCGCCTTGCCCAGCCGCGAATGGCCCATCACCGCCACCCTCTTCGCGTCCGCCAGCGGCTCCTGCTCGAGATAATCCAGCGCCCGGCTCAGCCCCCACGCCCATGCCCCGATCGCGCCCCACTCGTCCGGCGCCGGACGCTGCTGTCCCGGACGGTAAAACAGCGGGATCACGCCCTTCCGGAACGCATCCTGCGCGTTGTCCGGAACCAGGTCGGCGTAGCACGCCGTCGCCAGCCCGAACCCCGCCCTGACGATCCGCTCCACCGCCCACCGCGACGCCCGCGCCCCGCGCGACGCTTCCGTCGCCCGGTTGTTCACGATCCCGTGTTGCGGGCTGTCCCGCAGCCAGTTTCCGTTCAGCGGCACCGCCGGATCGTGCCGCACCGTCTGGTTGCCCATGAAATTCAGGCCCAGAAAAACCGGCGCTTTTCCGCGTGCGTCCGGCGGAAAATACAGCAGCAGGTCCATTTTCGGCCCCTGCGGATCTCCGGAAAAATGGATCCGCGCCTGCTTTCTCAGCGCCGCCCCGCCCAGCGCGGGCTCCGCCGGAGACAGCGTTTCAAACCTCATCCCCTCGGGACGCCCCGCCACCGTGCGCCCGTAAATCTCTTTCTCGAAAATCCCGAGGATTTCGCGCCGCCGTTTCTTCCAGTCTTCCGGCGTCCGCGCCATCCCGCCGCCGCTGAACCGCAGCGGGTCCGGCAGCACGTACGCCGGCACCTTCGACTCGTCGTAGTTCACGTCCTGCGGCGCCTGGCCCGATGCCAGCGCCGCCGCCGTCATGCCAAGGAAATGCCGCCGGTCCATCATCGCTCCGCGTCCCTGCCTTCCCGCCGACAGCATATCAGCCGGGCGGCCCTCAGCCGTGGCGGCGCGGTTCGCTGCTCACAGGCGGCGCAGGCAGGCTGACCCGGAATGTCGAACCCTTGCCCGGCTCGCTCTCCACGCTCACGCGTCCGCCGTGCGCGCGGGCGATCCATTCCACAAAAGCCAGCCCCAGCCCCACGCCCCTCCCCGCGGTCTTCTCGCCCTCCCGCACGCGGTAGAACTTGTCGAAAATGTGCGGCAGATGCTGCGCCGCGATGCCCGGGCCGTTATCGGCCACTTCCAGGACGGTCTCGCCTTTCCCGCGCTTCACCCGCACCGTCACGCGCCCGCCTTCCTGCGTATACTTCACCGCGTTCGACAGCAGGTTGTCCAGCAGACGCTCCATCTGCAGCCGGTCCACCATCGTCAGACAGCCGTCTTCGGCTTCGAGCTCGAGCTTCAGGCGCTTGGCGTCCGCCAGCGGCTGGAACCGTGCCATCTGCCGCGCGGCCACTTCCGCCAGCAGCTCCGGCTCGAAGTTCAGCCGGATCTGTCCCGCCTCCGCCTGCGCCAGCTGCAGCAGCGACTGCACGATCCGCCCCAGCCGCTCCACGTCTTCCAGCGCCGTCGCCACCGCCCGCCGGAAATCTTCCGCCGTCTTCGCCGTCAGCTGCGCCACTTCAAGCTGCCCGCGGATCGCCGTCAGCGGCGTGCGCAGCTCGTGGGAGGCGTCCATCGAAAACCGCTTCATCTGCTCGAAATTCGCCTCCAGCCGCTCCATCATCCCGTTGAACGTCGCAATCAGCTCGTCGAGCTCGTCGTTCGTGCCCAGCCGCTCGATCCGCAGGCTCAGGTTGCCTCCCGACACCTTCTGCGCCGCTTCCACCACGCGCTGCAGCGGCGAAAGCGCCCTTCCCGCCGCATACCAGCCCAGAATCCCGATCGCCAGCAGCATCACCGGAGCGCTGATCGCGTATACCCCCAGCATCCGCGCCGGAATCCGCTCCGTGTCGCTTGCCCTCATCCCGATGGCGGCGAAATATGTTCGCCCCGCCCCGCCATAGGGCCCCATCCGCACCCTGTAGACCTCGCCGCGCGCGTCCCGCCGCGTCACCGTCACCGTCTGCCCGGACTGCAGCACCGACCGGATCGTCTCTTCCGATTCCCGCCCGAGCGACGCATACCCGTTCGACATCTCCACGATTTCGCCGTCCGGTCTCGCCAGCAGGAACACCCGCCTCAGCCGTTCCACCGTGAAGGCCTCTTCCGGATGCTCCGGATCGTACGCCCACACCAGGTCCGCGTCCCGGCTCCGGAGAAATCCCTTCAGCGCGCTCCACTCCCCGTCCAGCAGGCGCTCCGTCTGCTGATGCACGATCACGACCAGCGCCTGATGGAACGTGAACCCGATCGACGCCATCACGATGGCGAACAGCAGCACGTAGCTCAGCGTGAGCCGCGTGCGCAGGCCCAGCGCCGGCTTGCCGGCCCTCCCCGCCTGCGTTCCTTCGGCCCCTCGCAGCATTCCGATCCGGCTCCCCGCCGGCCGCCTCTTCTACTCCGGCGTTCCGCCCTGCGCCGCGGCGGCTTCGTTCGCCTCCAGCATGTAGCCCGTGCCGCGCACCGTCCGGATCACTTTCACCGGAAACGGGTCGTCGATCTTCGCCCGCAGGTGGCGGATGTAAACGTCGACGATGTTGGTCAGCCCGTCGTATTCCATGTCCCAGACGTGCTCGACGATCATCGTGCGCGTCAGCGGCTTGCCCTGGTTCCGCACCAGATACTCGAGAATGCTGAACTCCTTGGGCGCGAGCTCGATCGGTCTGCCCGCCCGCGTCACCTTTCTCCGCAGGCAGTCCACCACCAGATCCCCGGCCACCAGCCTCTCGGGCACCGGCTGCCCGCGCCGCAGCAGCGCCTTCACCCGCGCCAGCAGCTCTTCGAACGCGAACGGCTTCACCAGATAGTCGTCCGCGCCCAGCTCCAGCCCGCGCACCCGGTCTTCCACTTCGCTCCGGGCGCTCAGGATCAGCACCGGCGGGCTCACCTTCCGGTTGCGCGTCTTCTCGAGCACCGTCAGCCCGTCGATGTCCGGCAGCATCAGGTCGAGAATCAGCAGGTCGTAGTCGAGCTCGTGCATCTTCTCGAGCCCCGTCTGGCCGTCGCCCGCCGTGTCCACTTCATAGCCGGCGCCCTGCAGCCCCCGCTGGATGAAGTCTGCGATCCGCTCTTCGTCTTCGATGACCAGAATTCTCATCGCACCCTGGCTGACTCTGCAATGGGATTTCGTTTTCAGAGTATCACTGCCCGGCGGCCCCGGGCGTCCGAATCAGCGCACCAGCGCTGTTTCCGTGATCTGCTCGCCCAGATGCACGTGATACCCTCCCGCCACCGGATGCACCCACAGTCCGCCCGCCTCCGGCGCGGGGATCTCTTCCAGCCGCCGCACGAACAGGAAACGCCCCGTCTCCGCCGCCCGCACAAACCGCCCGATGTGCAGATGAAGGTGGCACTGCGTCCGCACCTCGGAGCCGTTGTAGGCGATCCCCCACTCGTCCCCGAACTTCTCGCGCGCCGCCTGCACCGCAAACCGCCACAGCGCGTCGCGCACGGGCTTCGGATAGTCCCGCAGCTCGTGCGCTCCCGGACGGTGCGCGCGCGGCAGCGCCAGCCAGCGGTTCGGCTTCCGTGGATTGATATCTTTCAGCAGAAAAAACTCCGCGTTCCCCGCCTGCTTCTCCGCCTCGGCGCAGAGCGAACAGTTCCGCGCCTGCATCGTCTCAGGCTTCGACGGGTCGCAGGCGCACTGCGAGACATCGGCGCGAAGCGGAGCCGCCAGCCACAGGCACACAGCCGCGATCATCAGCAGTCGCATCGCCGCCATTATACTGGTGGGTGTCCCCGCCCGGCTCGCGCGACCTTCCTCTGTGGCCGCCGGTCCTTTTTCTCCTGATTGCAGGCGCTTTCTACTGCTTCGGGCTGGCGGACACCGGCCTGCTCGGGCCAGACGAGCCCCGCTACGCCTTCATCGGCCGCGCCATGGCCCGCAGCGGGGACTGGCTCACGCCACAACTCTGGGGCGAGCCCTGGTTCGAGAAGCCCCCCCTGCTGTACTGGATGACCGCCGCAGGCTTCCTCGCCGGTCTCGGACCGGATCTCGCGCCCCGCCTTCCCGTCGCCCTGCTGTCGGGTGCATTCCTTTTTTTTCAGTGGCTGCTGCTGCGCCGCCTGCTCGGCGCCCGCACCGCGTTCTTCGCCTCCCTGCTCAACGCCACCACCGCCGGCTGGGTCGCCTACAGCAAGATCGGCGTCACGGATCTGCCTCTGGCCGTCTTCTTTCAGTCCGCTGTTCTTCTCTCCTGGCTGTCGCTGGAAACCCGCGCCGCCGCGCCGCGCTTCGCCGCCTCCGCCTGCCTGGCCGCCGCGGTCCTCGCCAAAGGTCTCGTGCCGCTCGTCCTCTTCCTGCCCGTGCTCTGGTTTCTCCGGAAAGACTGGCGCGCCTGGATCGCCCCCGCGGCGCTTTTCCTTCTCCTCGCCTCCCCCTGGTACGCCGCCATGGCAGCCCGGCATGGCCGGCCTTTTTTCGACGAATTCTTCCTCCGCCATCATTTTTCGCGCTTTTCCAGCGAGGAGCTGCAGCACGTCCAGCCCTTCTGGTTCTATGTTCCGGTCGCTCTCGGCGGACTCTTCCCCTGGATTCCGGCGCTGTTCGCAGCGGGGAAGAACATCTGGCAGGATCAGAGGCTGAAAATTCCCCTGTTTGTTTTCGCATTCGGGTTCGTCTTTTTCTCGATTTCCCGCAATAAACTGCCCGGTTATCTTCTCCCTCTCTGGCCCTCGGTCTGCATCCTCCTCGCGGCCTGCCTCGCCGCGGCCCCCCGCGCCTCCCGGCCGCTGTTCTGGACCGTCATGCTGACGGGCATCAGCCCCGCCGCCGCCTCGCTGCTGCCGGAAGCCCTTCTGTACGGCATCACCAACGCGCGCTTCGAATCCGTTGCCTGGGAGTATTTCGCCGGCCTGCTTCCGGTGGCGCTTGGCGTCTGGTGGCTCGATGCCCGCGAGCGCCGCTCTGCGTCCGTTTCCGTGGCCGCCGCCGCCGCTCTGGCCGCTTTCGCCTTCATTCAGCTCAGCGCCGCGCCCGTGCTCGACCAGATCGTCTCCGCCCGCGGGCTCTGGCGCAAAGCCGCGCGCCACAACAACGAGCTTTGCATCAGCCGCCTTCACCGCTCCTGGCGGTACGGTCTCGCCTACTACGCCGGCGCTCCCCTGCCTGACTGCGAAACCGCGCCCCGCCCGTTCATGATCGACCAGCCCCCGGGCGCCCTGCCGCGGGTCGTGCCGTCTCCCGCCGCCGCTCTGTCCCCGTCTCCCCGGTGATCATCTTGCAGGCCGGCAGTAGAATGGGGATGCGATGAAGCCCCAACCAACGCGCCGCGCTGTCCTTGCCGCCGCCCCCATGGCGGCTGCCTTCCGCCTCGATGACAGGCCCGCGCTGCTCGGCGGCGCGCCCGTGCGCCGGGATCCGTTCCCTTCCTGGCCGGTGTTCGGAGAACCCGAAGAGCAGGCTCTGGTGGGAACGCTCCGCTCCGGCCGCTGGTACCGTGGCAACGGCGAAAACGTCCGCCGTTTCGAAGAGGCCTATGCCCGCGCCACAGGCGCCCGCCGCTGCCTCGCCACCTGCAACGGCACCTCCGCCCTCTTCGTCTGCCTCAACGCGCTCGACGTCCAGCCGGGCGACGAAGTCATCATCCCCCCGTATACCTTCATCGCCACCGTCAACGTCGTCCTCCGCCAGTTCGCCCTGCCCGTCTTCGTCGACACCGACCCCGAAACCTTCCAGATGGACGCATCGAAGCTCGAGGCGGCCATCACGGAGCGCACCCGCGCCATCATGCCGGTCCACCTCGGCGGCAACGTCTGCGACATGGACCGCATCCTCGCCATCGCCCGCGCCCGCAACATTCCCGTCATCGAGGACGCCTGCCAGGCGCATATGGCCGAGTGGAAGAACCGCAAAGTCGGAACCCTCGGCGCCGCCGGCTGCTTCAGCTTCCAGGCGTCCAAGAATCTCAACTCCGGCGAGGGCGGCGCCGTGCTCACCGATGACGAGTCCCTTTACGAGCGCGCCTACGCCTTTCACAACAACGGCAGCGGCCTCAAGGCCATCGGCACGAACTTCGTCTACGCCTCCACGGGCCACAACCTCCGCCTCACCGAGTTCCAGGCCGCCCTGCTCCTTCAGCAGATGTCCCGCCTCGACGCCCAGGTCCGCACCCGCGCCGCCAACGGCGCCTATCTGACGTCCCTGCTCGCACAGATCCCCGGCATCCGTCCCGCCCGCCAGTACGCCGGCTGCACGCTCAACGCCTATCACCTGTACATGTTCCGCTACGACCCCGCGGAATTCTCCGGCCTTTCCCGCGAGCTGTTCCTCAAGGCTCTCCGCGCCGAGGGCATTCCCGCGGCAGGCGGCTACTCGCCCCTGAATACCCAGCCTTTCCTGAAAAACACGCTCAGTTCCCGCGGATATCGCCGGATTTTCCCCGAAAAAATCCTGAAAGAGTGGCCCGAAAGAACCGCCTGCCCTGCCAATGACCGCCTCTGCTCGGAGGCCGTATGGCTCACGCAGAACATGCTGCTCGGGCCCCGCTCCGACATGGACTCGATCGCCGGGGCCATCGAAAGGATCCGCCGTCACGCCGCGGATCTTGCCCGCCAGGCTTCCGCCTGACCTTCAGCGCGCACCCGCGCCCGCCTGCTGTTTCATGCACTCGCCCAGCACCCACTGCATCTGCTCGAGCGTGTAGGGCGGCGCCAGCACCGTAAAAGCCCCCATCTCCAGCACGTCCGCGCATCCGGCGTCCAGCGTCTCTACGCACGCGACGGCCGGAATCGTCCGCTGCTCCCCGCCGGCCGTCCGCCTGGCCAGGTCCGCGAAACACCCGTCGCTGAAGCACAGGCTCGTGAAGATGGCGTCAATCTCCGGGTTCAGCGCCATGGCGGCCTTGGCCTGCTGACACGAACTCACCGCATGGATCCGCGCCCCGCACTGCGCCAGCAGCGGTCTCAGCTGCATCTCCGTCTCCGGGCTCACCGCCAGCAGCACCATCGGCGCATGATCGAAGTGCGCCTCGTACTGCAGCGGCGGCGTCGAGGTCCGCCGGTGCGCTTCCCCC
Organism: Bryobacteraceae bacterium; assembly: GCA_026002875.1. Taxonomy (NCBI): domain Bacteria; kingdom Pseudomonadati; phylum Acidobacteriota; class Terriglobia; order Bryobacterales; family Bryobacteraceae; species Bryobacteraceae bacterium. The sequence goes on along the minus strand of BPGE01000001.1, from coordinate 2,271,055 downwards.
ACCACCCGGTCCGCAATCTCCCGGATCTGCGTCCAGTGCAGGCTGCTGCCCAGCACGCTGTCCGAGCCCGCCGCCAGGTTCGACCCGCCCCAGATCTTCTCTCCCGGGTGGTCCTCGGCCGCCTGGAACGCCTCGATCAGCCGCGGAATGTCGAAGATGTCCTCGTCATACGGCGAACCGCGGATGATGCTGTACGTATACCGCCCGTTCGGCCGCCTGCAGATCAGGCTGATCAGATTCGTGTAGCCCGCCGACGCCAGCACCAGCCGCGCCAGCGGATCGCCCTTCTCGTCGGCGATCACATAGTTGTACGGCGACTGATACAGGATGTCCGGCCGCGCCGTGATCGGCGCAATGCCCGCCTCGCCGTTCAGCAGCGCCAGCAGCCGGTCGCAGACCAGCCGGATCGTTGTCGTCACCAGCGCCTCGTCGCCCTGTACCTTGCCGTGGATTCTCTGCTGCCGGTACGGCTCGAACACCCAGGTGAAATGGTTCCGCACCAGATCCTCGAGGTTCACCGGGTACAGCCCGCCGCAGACGTCCAGCTTGTTGTTGTACTGCACGATCCACCGCAGCATCGGCATGCCCTCGGCGCGTTCGAGCATCGTGTGGTACTCGAGCACGAACGCCGCCAGGCAGACGTCCTGATCCGCGTTCCAGACATACACCGGCACGGGCCGCCGCTTCTGCAGCCATCTCTGCATCAGGTGGCCCTGCCGCACGGCGATGTAAGCCTGCATCGCCGCGCTCATCGTCGCTTCCCGCACCACCCCCACGTGATGGTCGAAGTTGACGTAGTGCCCCCTGTGCCCCGGCACGTCGTCCAGAACTTCCAGCGCAACCGAATACTCCGGCGCCTCCCGCAGGAACTCGTCCCAGGATTCGAAGCGCTGCTGCCGCACGCGCAGCTCGATGTTCTGAAATGGATTCTGTTTCATCCCTTCGGCCGGAGGCGCCTTCCCTCGCCCCCGGCCGCCTCTGCTTTCAGCGTAACCCTTTTAGGGACATTCCGGTATTCTCCCAACCGCTGCTATCATGATCTGTGAGCAGCACCCGGGCACAACCGTGAAAGTACTCGTCGCTGACGACAGTCTGGTGATGCGCCGCCTCCTGGAGGCCTCCATCTCCAGCTGGGGCTATGAGCCGGTCAGCGCCGCCGACGGCGACCAGGCCTGGGAAATCCTCTCCTCGCCCGACCCGCCCCCCATCGCCATCCTCGACTGGATGATGCCCGGCCTTTCCGGTCTCGCCATCTGCCGCCGCCTGCGGGAACACCAGATCCAGCCCTACGTCTACGTCATCCTCCTCACTTCGCGCGGGCTCCGCGAGGATATCGTCGAAGGACTCAATTCCGGCGCCGACGACTATGTCGTCAAGCCGTTCGACAAGCACGAGCTCGAAGTCCGCCTGCGCGCCGGCCGCCGCATCATCGAACTGCAGGCGCAACTGATGAGCGCGCAGGCCAGGCTGCGCGAGCAGGCCATGCGCGATCCCCTCACCGGCATCTGGAACCGCGCCTGCGTGCTCGACACCCTGGAACGCGAGCTCGAGCGCGCCCGCCGCGGCGCTGCTCCCCTCGGCCTGCTCCTGCTGGACCTCGACCGCTTCAAACAGTTCAACGACACCCGCGGCCACCAGTTCGGCGACCTCGTCCTGCGCGCCTTCGCCAACCGCATCCAGGCAGCCGTGCGTTCCTACGACACCTTCGGCCGGTATGGCGGCGAAGAGTTCCTCATCCTTGCCCCCGGTTGCAGCGAACAGGATCTCGTCCGGCAGGCGGAGCGCCTCCGGTCCGCCGTCGCCTCCACCCCGTTCGACATCGACGGACATCCGTTCTCCCTCACCGTCAGCATCGGCGCCTCCAGCGCCGAGCCCGGCTCCCGCGTCACCTCGATCGAACTGATCCGCGCCGCCGACGACGCCCTCTACGAAGCCAAGCGAACCGGCCGCAACCGCGTCGTCTACAAACCCGCCTCGATCCTTCAGCGCATCGACTGAGCCGTCGCCGCAGGTGTCGCCGCCCGCAACGCCTGCGACTGCCCCAGGCTCTGCGCATAGCGCTCCACTCCGCGGTAGAGAGCTTCCGCCAGCCGGTCCCGGTGCTCGGAGCTCTTCATCAACTCCTCGTCCCGCGGATTGCTCAGGAATCCGATCTCGGCCAGAATGGACGGCATCGAAGCCCCGATCAGCACCACGAAGGGCGCCTTCTTCACCCCTCGGTCCCGGGACGTCGCGTTCAGCCGCCGCCACTCCCGCGACAGCTCCCGCTGCACGAATCCGGCGAATTCCCGCGACTCTTCCAGCTTGTCCTTCAGCGCAATCTTCTGGATCAGCTCCCGCAGCTCGAAGATCGACTTCCCATGGCCCGCGTTCTCGCGCGCCGCCAGATCCAGCGCCTCTTTCGAGGTCGTGAAGTTCAGGTAGAACACCTCGGCGCCCGACACCCGCTTGATCGGCGACGAATTGGCGTGGATCGACAGGAACAGGTCCGCCCTGTGCTCGTTTGCGATGGCCGTCCTCTCCTCCAGCGGCACGAAGACGTCCGTCTGCCTCGTGTAAACCACCTCGCCGCCCAGCCGCTCTTCGATCAGCGCGCCCAGCCGCAGCGCCACATCCAGAACGAGATCCTTCTCCAGCAGCCCGGTCGGCCCTTTCGTGCCCTGATCGTGCCCGCCATGCCCCGGATCCAGCACCACCCGTCCGATGCGCAGCCCCAGCGCCCGCGTCAGCGACCGCGTGCCGTCCCGCGCAGGACGCGCCGGCCGAAGCGGTCCAGCCTCCGGCGCCGGCGCCCGCACGGCGGCAGAGCCGCCGCCGGGAGACGCCGACGCTGCCGCCGCAGCGCTTGCGGCAGGCTTGGCCGCCGCACGTTCGCGCCCCGGTTCAGGAGCGCGCGTCTCGATCCCGGTCCTTTCATCCGTCCCGGCGGGCGCCGCCTCCGGTTTCGTTGCAGAAGTCTCGGCGGCAGGAGGTCGCGCAGCCACACGGGACTCCGCTGCCATTTCCGTCTTCGCGGGTTCAGCCTTTGGCCGCGGCGCCGCCTCTGCCGCAGCCGCCTTTCTCTCCGCTGCGGCGGCGGGCTGTTCCGGGCTCTTTCGTTCCGGAGCGGCGGGCGCCGGAACCTGCCGCTGTGCGGGCTCGCTCCGCGAAATCTCCGCGGCGCCGCGTCCCGCCCCTTTGGGCCGCAGTTCAATCACCAGCCGCTCGGGGTTCGTCAGGTGCATCAGCTCGTATTCGGCGTCTGCCGCCAGATCCAGCACCAACCGCGTTGTCGTCGGGTCCTTCTGCGCCACGCGCACCCGGTCCACAAGACCGTCCTGAACGGCGACGACATGCAGGCGCTGGGGCCCGAGCCGCGGCCGCGTCTCGGCGAAATCCACGAACAGCCGCTCCGGGTTCGACAGCCGCCCGTATTTCCACTTCGTCTCCCGGCTCAGCTCGACCACCACCCGCGTCGTTCCCGCATTGCTCCACGCCCGCACGGAGCGGATTTCCGTCGGCGAAGGCTGCGCAGAACCCTGCGCCCCGGCGGCAAGGCACACGGCCACTGCCGCCGCCACGCCAGACAGCCCTGTCCTGAGGCTCCTCAGTGCCGCCTCCTAGCGGGTGCGCAGATACACCCTGCCTTCCGCGTCCGTCTCCACCAGCAGGCTGCGCACGGGCTCCGCGTCGTCCCGCTGCGGCTCTGCCATCTTCCCCTCGTCCACCGAGCGCAGCTTCGCGTGCGCCGCCTCGATCTTCCGGATGTATTCCACCGTCTCCCGGTACGGCGGCACGCCCCTGTACTTCCGCACCGCTCCCTCCCCGGCGTTGTAGGCCGCCAGCGCCAGCCGGTCGTCTCCGTACTTTTCCCGGAGCTGTTTCAGCAGCTTCACTCCAGCTTCCAGGTTCTCCTCGAGGTCGAACCGGTTCTTCGCGCCCAGCCGCCGCGCCGTCTCCGGCATCAGCTGCATCAGACCGGCTGCGCCTTTTACGGAAACCGCCGCCGGATTGTAGCCGCTCTCGGCGCGGATCACGGCGTCCACCAGCTCTGCATCCACGGCGTGCTTTCTGGCTGCCTGCTCCACCAGCGGGCGCACGGCCTGCGCCGCAGGCACGCGCCTGCCGGACCGCGTGCGGAACTCCGTCACGCGCACCAGCCTGCCCGTCTGCCGGTCGGCGCGCACCGTCATCACCGCCTGCAGGGGTTCGCCCTGCGCGGACTCGGACGAACCGGCCGCGGCGCCGCCGCAGGCGAAACAAAATGCCAGCATTATGTTTACTACATTATACAGCCGCATGTTTCGAACACAACCGCATTTTTCTGTCGCCCGGCCCGCGGCTGTCCGCGCCGCCGCTGCTACAATTCTCTCATGACTCGCGCGGCCTTCATCCTCGCCGGAGGCCTCAGCCGCCGCATGGGCCGCGACAAGGCCCTCCTCGAGCTCGACGGCGAGCCCCTCGCCGCCCGCGCCGCCCGCATCGGCGCCGAGGCTGCGGGCCGCGCTTTCCTCGTCGGCCCCGCCGCCCTCTACGGCCATCTCGGCTATCCCTGCCTCGAGGAACAGTTCCGCGGCCTCGGCCCCATCAGCGGGCTCCACGCCGCCCTGCGCTCCGGCCTCGCCGAGTGGTGCCTCCTGCTCGCCTGCGATATGCCCGGACTCGATGCCGCTTCTCTCCGCTCCCTCCTCGAGACGGCGGAAAACTCTTCCTGCGGCGCCGCCGTCACGGTCAGCCCGGGCGGACGCCCTGAACCCCTCTGCGCCGCCTACCACGCGCGCCTCGCCGCTCTCGCCGAACAGCACATTCTCCAGAACCGCCTCGCTCTTCATGACCTGCTCGCCTCCATCCGCTGGGCCCCCTTTCCCGCTCCCCACCCCCGCTTCGCCGCCAACATCAACACCCCGGAGGAATGGGCACAATGGAATCGGTGAACGGCGAGTTTCCCCATTACATCGAATTCCGGCACGTCTATAAGACGTTCGACGAGCCCGTTCTGGTCGACGTGTCTTTTCACGTCGACGACGGCGAGACGCTCGCCATCATCGGCCGCAGCGGCGTCGGCAAAAGCGTCAGCCTCAACCACATCATGGGCTTCCTCAAGCCCGACAGCGGCCGCGTCATCGTCGCCCATCAGGACATCACGGACATGACCGAGGCGCAGCTGCGCGCCATCCGCCGCAAGGTCACCATGGTCTTCCAGAGCGGCGCCCTGTTCGACTCCCTCACCGTCGGAGAAAACATCCTCTTCTCGCTCGAGCTCCGCGAAGACTACGACGAAAGCAACAAGCTCGACGTCATGCGCGGACTCCTCCGCATGGTCGGTCTCGAAGACCGCGAAAACGACTACCCTTCCGACCTCTCCACCGGCCACCGCCGCGCCGTCGCCATCGCCCGCGCCCTCGCCGCGCAGCCGGAGTGCATCCTCTACGACGAACCCACCACGATGGTCGATCCCCTCATGTCCGACCTCATGGTCAGCCTCATGCGCCGCCTGAAGGAGCAGCTCCGGCTCACCAGCGTCGTCGTCACGCACGACCTCGACCTGATGCGCCGCGTCGCAGACCGCGTCGTCGTTCTCTTCGAAGGGCGCGTCATTTACTCGGGTCCGGTCGCGGAGATCGAGAACTGCACCCATCCCCACGTCCGCGAATTCCTCGCCATGGACCGGGTCGAACTCAGCGGCTGAACCGCGCCCTCAGTCCCTCCAGCCACGCGCCCAGCCGCGCAGTCCAGGTCTGCGGCGCCTCCGGCGCCTCTTCTTCCTGCTCCTGCCCGCCTCCATCCGGCTGCAGCCATGGCCGCGGCGCTTTCGCCTCTTCCCGCCCCGCCAGCCGCGCCCGGTAGTTGCCCGCCTGCAGGGAATAGCGCCGCTTCACCACGCGGCCATCCTTCTCTTCAACCACCGCCGCGAAGCCCGTCACGGCGCCTGCGTTCCTCAGCAGCTCGATCGGCAGATGCCCCTTCAGCCCGCGTTCGATGAATGACGTCTCCCACCGGTTCCTCTTCACGCTCCAGACGAAAATCCGCAGCGAATCGAAATCGTGCTCCGCCTGCCGCTGCGATTGCGCCGCCCACAGCCACACCGGCTTCTCCCCGTCCTTCGTCTTCACCGCTCCGATGGCGAAGTACGCGGCGATCCGCGCCCGCTCGGCGTATTGGGCCACTTCGTCCGGAATGGCCATGTACAGCATCCGCGCCAGCACCCATCCTGCCGAGCCGTCCTTGCACCGCACCAGCGCCCATTCATCCGCCGGCGGCGGTGCGGCTGCTGGCGGCGGCGCCGGTTCTTCCACGCGCTGCGTCCGGCTCAGCTCCAGCCAGTTGTCGGGCAAAGCCGGCGCCGGCGGCTGCGCCAGCGGCTCTGCCTGCTTCTTCGTTTTCCTCCGCGATGCCGCAGCCCCGTTTTCTCTGCCGTTCTTTGCCGCCAGCAGCGGAGCCGGTCTGTACGGCGTGCGCGGCACGCGCTCGTAGGCGATGACGTCGGCGCGCTCCTCCGGCAGGATCTGCCGGAAACTCGGCGCCTGCCGGTGCGGCGCCGTATGCACGTTCAGCGGATCCATCACCGTGGCCGCGCCCTGCGGCGGAGACGCCGCCGCCCGCTCGGCCAGCCGCCGCAGCGCTTCCATGTCCCCGGCGGAAAGCAGATGCCGCCCGTCCACCCACCCCTCGGCCCCTTTCGCCGTGCGGATCCGGTAGAAATTCCGCCTCCGCCCCAGCAGCTCCACCCGCTCGCCGTGCTTCAGCGTGTCCACCACCTGCGCCCGCGCCACCAGCGCTTCCCGCACAGGAAGAGAAAAGGGCCCCGCGTACGCTTCGCCCAGCGCCGGCTGCCGGTCGGGCCTCTGGCCGCAGGAAGCCAGCAGCCACGCCGCAAAAACCGCCGTGAATCCTGCTTTCCTCCACATGCGCGGCGGCTTCCAGCCCGCCATTTTTCAGGATAACAGCCGACCCGCGCCGCCGCCCTTCACCCAATCATTTCCGCCAGGAATTGTTCGATCCGTCCCAGCCCCTTCTCGAGGTTCTCCATCGACGTCGCATACGAGATGCGCACGTGCTGCTCCGTGCCGAACGCCTCTCCCGGCACCACCGCCACATGCGCCTTCTCCAGCAGCTTCTCGGCGAACTGCATCGGCGTGTGGATCCCGTTCCGCCCCAGCGCACCGTGGATGTTCGGATAGGCGTAGAACGCTCCCCGCGGCTCCGCGCACTTCACCCCGGGCATCTTCCGCAGCCGCGACACCACATACTCCCGCCGCCGCCGGTACTCCGCCAGCATCACGTCCACCGAACTCTGGTCGCCCAGCAGCGCCTCGATCGCCGCCTTCTGCGCGATCGACGTCGGGTTCGACGTCGAGTGCGACTGCAGCTTGATGATCGCCGCGCACACCTCCGCCGGCGCCAGCGTGAAGCCCACGCGCCAGCCCGTCATCGCGTACGTCTTCGACAGCGAGCCCGCGACGATCACGTGCTCTTTCATCCCCGGCTCCGACGCCACCGAATACGGCTCGCTGTCGTACAGGAACCGGCAGTAGCACTCGTCCGTCATCAGCCAGAAGCCGTGCTTCTTCGCCAGATGCGCGATGCGGACGAACTCTTCCCTCTCCACCAGCGCTCCCGATGGATTGCAAGGCGAATTCACGATCAACAACCGCGTCTTCGGCGTGATCGCCCTCTCGATCTGCGCCGCCGTCAGCGCGAAGCCTTCCTCCTCGCTCGTCTCCACCAGCACCGGACGCCCGCCCGAGTAGCTCACCACGTCGTAGTAAGTCACCCAGTACGGCACCGGGATGATCACTTCATCGCCTTCGTTCACCAGCACCTGCACCGTGTTGAAGATCGCGTGCTTGCCCCCGACGCTCACCACGCACTCAGGCGCCCGGTAGTCGGTGCCGAAATCCATCCGGTGCCGCTGGCAGACCGCCTCCCGCAGCTCCTGCACTCCGGGCATCGGCGTGTAGCGCGTGAAGTTCTCCTCCAGCGCCCTTACCGCCGCCTGCTTGATGTTGTCTGGAGTGGGGAAATCCGGCTCGCCGACGCCGAAATCCACCACGTCGTGGCCGGCCCGCCTCAGCTTCTCGGCTTCAGCCGAAACGCGCGCCGTCGACGACACGCTGATGGACTGGACTCGATCGGATAAAGAAATGGCTCGTTGCTGCATGGCCCTTCGCTCGGATGATCGGATTTCCGGCCGCCGCCGGATTATTTGTGATGCGAGGAACGCGGCGGTAACCGCTCTCTCAGCTTCGCCTCGACCTGGGGCGGCACCAGGCCGCTGACGTCGCCGCCTAGTGCGATCACTTCCTTCACCAGCCGGGAACTGAGGAAGGAGAAGGCTTCTCCTGCCATCATAAACATAGTCTCGATCTCCGGCGCCAGCCGCCGGTTCATCAGCGCCATCTGCAGTTCGTACTCGTAGTCCGAGATCGCCCGGATGCCCCGCAGCAGGAGGCATGCCCCGCGCCGCCGCGCGTAATCCACCAGCAGCCCGTCGAACGAGTCCACCTCCACATTGCCCAGATGCGCCGCCGACTGCCGCAGCATCTCCACCCGCTCTTCCGTCGTGAACAGCGGCTGCTTGCCCGCGTTCCGCAGCACCGCCACGATCAGCCGGTCCACCAGCGGCGCGCACCGTTCAATCAGATCCAGATGCCCGTACGTCACCGGATCGAACGACCCCGGATAGACGGCGATGCGCGGTCTTGCTTCGCTCACTCTGGCGCCTTCCTCTCTTCTTCGCAGTGCCTCCCCATTGTAAGCCCTCCCGCAGCCGATGACCCGGCCCCGCGCCCGTTGATACATTGTTACGGTGCCCCGTTCCGACGAACTGCGCGAGCGCGCCATCAGGGACGCGCTCGGCGCCCTCGGCTATCCAGGTTTCCAGTCGCTGTTGTCCGGGCTCGAGGCTGAAGAAGGCCACGACCCCGCCGTCGTCCTGATGGCGGCGCTCGCCTGCGACCGCCTCGACGAGCTCGTCGTCGAAGCTCTCCCCTGGCTTGTGCTCCGCTTCGACAACCTCGACTGGCAATGGCTTCTGGCCGAAGCCCGCCGCCGCGGCGTCCAGAACCGCCTCGGCTTCGTCGTCTCCCTCGCCGTCCGCGCCGCCGCCGGCTCGCTCGGCATGGACCGCCTCACGCGCCTCGCCGCCATCGAAGAGGACCTCTTCGCCTGCCGCCTCCCGAAACAGGAAAACCGTTGGCTGCGCATGCCGCCCGTGCGCCGCCAGCTCGCCGCCGCCCGCCGCAGCCAGGAAGCCGCCCAGTGGGGCGTGCCCTCCTCCCTGCGCCCGGACCAAATCCGCTTCCTTGGCGAGCTCTGAGTCTTCCGCTGCCGCCCCTCCACTTCCGTTAAAGTAAGGAGTGCCCCGCCGGCGCAGCCGGACGGGGACGGCGCGGTCCAGCAGGTCGCGCACGCTTCTTTTCCAGAGAGGGCAACACACCATGAAGCGTCTCGTTCCGATCCTCCTGCTCTGCCTCGGCGCTCCAGCCGCTTTCGCCCAGCAGCGCACTCTCATGCACTGCTTCACGTTCACGGAAGTCCCGGAGGCGACTGCCGCCGATTGGGAGGCGTTCAAGAAGGCCACCGAAGAACTGCCGTCCAGGATTGAAGGCCTCAGGCGCGTCTGGCACGGCAAGCTCGCCCGTCCGTTGGGCCTCCTGCAGACCGAGGGCGCCCTCGACGCCGACAGCCAGAAAAAGCTTCGCGAGGGCGGAACCGTCCCTGCCCAGGTGAAGATGATCCGCCGCCAGTACGGCGTCTGCATGGAATTCGACAGCCCTGATGCGCTGAAAACGTACGCCAAACACCCCGCCCATGACGCGTGGATGAAGGTCTACGAGAAAGTCCGCGTCTACGGCACCACCACCTTCGACATCCTGCCCTAGCATCGCCCGGGCTCAGCCCTGCCGCCGCCGCGCGGGCCGTTTGCGGCTCCCGTGCCGCTCGCGCACCTTCTCCGCCTCGGCCCGCGCACCCAGACTCCGCCGCAGCGCATAGATCCGCTCCCGCGCCCTCTTCACCGCTTCGGCGTGATCCACGATGGGCGCCGGGTAGCGCTTGCTGTCTTCGAACTCCGGAACCCACCGCCGCACGAATTCGCTCTGCGGATCCTGGTCCCGCCACTGCTTGTCCGGGCTGTAAATCCGCACCGTGTTGATTCCCGTCGTCGCGCTCTGCATCTGGCATTGGCTGTAATGGATCCCCGGCTCGTAATCGGTGAACAGCCGCGCCAGATGCAGCGCCACCGGGCGCCAGTGCAGCCACAGATCGTACGCCGCGAAACTCACCAGCATCGCCCGCATCCGGAAGTTGATCCACCCCGTCGCCCGCAGCATCCGCATGCAGGCGTCGACGAACGGAAACCCCGTCATCCCCTCCTTCCACCGCTCGAACTTCTCTTCATCGAACTCCTCCTCCCGCAGCCCGTCGTACGCCCGCACGAAATTCTCGAACTCGATCCGCGGCTCGTCTTCCAGCTTCTGGATGAAATGGTCCCGCCAGTGCAGCCGCGCCATGAACGCCGCCAGGGCCTGCCTCCACGTCCCCTCCGCCGTCTCGCGCCTCTTCTGCACCGCCTGGTACGCCTGACGCGCGGAAATCGTCCCCCACGCCAGATGCGGGCTCAGCCTCGAGCAGCTCTCCTCCGCCGTCAGCGGGCTCGACATCTCCAGGTGATACCGCGCGCCGCGCCGCGCCAGAAAGCTGTCCAGCAGTTCGTGCGCCGCCCTCTCGCCGCCGCGCTGCACTTCAATCGTGCGCCGTGCCGGCGGCAGATGGCCGGGATCCATGCCGTGCGGCGCCAGCCTCCCCGGCGCCTCCGCCGCAGGCTGCTTCATCCGCTCCTGCCAGAGCCGCGACCAGCCGTCCCTTGTCTTCAGACGCCGCACCACGCCGTTGTTCGGAAATTCGTAGAACGGGATGCCCGCCTCCCGCGCCCATCTCCGCACACGCCGGTCCCGCGCGTACGTCCAGCCGTTGCCCGTTTCTTCGTGGGCATACAGCGCCGTCGCCGGCAGCGACCGCAACACCTCGAGCGCGTCGCCCGTGCGCGCAACCAGCGGCGCCCCAAGGCGCCGCAGGTTCGCGTCCAGCTCTTCCAGGCACTGCCGCGCGAACGCCCAGTGCCGCGCGTCGTAATCCGGCCCCTGCCATAATTCCGGCTCGTAGATGAAAAGAGGAAGCACCGTTCCGCGCCGGGCTGCTTCCGCCAGCGGCGCATGGTCGTGGATGCGCAGGTCTCTCTTGAACCAGACAACGTACATTCTGTTTCAAACGGATTTTTTAGGAATTGTTCCGCCCGCGCGGCCCCTCGGCGTACCCTTCCGGCAGGCGTCGCTGCAGTAGCGCACTTCATCCCAGCAGCGCGCCCACTTCTTCCGCCAGCGGAAGGGCCTTTGGCAGCAGGCGCAGAGTTTCACAGGAAGGCCGCGCTTCGGATTCACGTGCTGCTCCACCCGGATCGATGCCGTCAAACTCTGCAGCGGTGCAGTTTTTGCGCGCGCAGGGCCGCAACCGCCCCGAAAAAAATCGCCGGCGCCGCCGCGGATATGTCATCCTGTTTCAGCGAATTTCGTCTTGAAAAGCGAGGCGGAAAGGAGGCCTCAGAGATGAAAAAGACACTGGCGATGATGATTCTGGCAGCGTTGACGGCGATCGGCTCTTACGCGCAGTCCACCCCGCCCTTCGGGCCGGGCAACAGCGGGAAAGCCCAGCAGGGCGTCAAGGGCAAGAAGACCGGGCCCCAGGACGGCAGCGGCCCCATCCACCAGCCCGGCACCGGCGGCGGCACCGGCAAGGGACAGCGCGGTCCGCGCCGCTGATCCGCCTGCGCCTTCCAGCTTTCTCAGAGGCCCGCTGCCGGCCCGGCGGAACCGCCCGGTTCCTCCGGCTGCAGCGGGCGCAGCCTGTTCTGCCACGGGGCCGGCCTCCCGGCATCCTGCTGCGTGGGACACCTTGCCCGAAAATCCCGCGCAGGCCCCGTTTCTTGCTCTTGACGGCGCACCCTCAGGCGATCGGCGCCTTTCGTTCGTGGCATCCACCTGTTGCGGGGCGCGGCGCCGACGATCCTTGCTGATGGCCCGGAGGGTCGTAGCGGCTCCTTCCGGTCCGCACGGAGCGCCCTCATTTCAGATGGCCGGATCTGTAAAGCCGTGTAAAATGCCCCCTCTGCGATGAACCCTTTTCTGCTGCTTCTGGCGTCTAATGGGGCAGGAGTCGGCGCTGCATCTCCTCCACAGGGTTGTGGCGCCGGCAGACAACCTCCGTTTTGGGCGCGTCGTTCCACCCCCTTTCAGCGCGCTCAAACAGGGCCCTGGCGCGAAACCACCCCCTGGCGCGCCGGGGCTTCGTTTTTTGCGGAACCTGGGCCTGACGCAGGATGACTCAGCACGCATGATCCGGGAAGGATCAGGTTGCACTCTCGACGACCCTGCGGGCAATCAGCATCACTGAAAACCGCGGTGTCCTGCGGCGGGTTCCGATCCGCGAATGAAGGCGGTGCCAGCCGCCGAAAGTGAGCGGTCCCCAGCCGTGCCCGGCCGCCCTCCCCGCCGGGTTTCCCCTCGCGCTTGCGCGAGCGCTTCATCCCGACCGTGTAAGCCACGGGCGCGAGCAGTCCCCTCGCGGTCCCGCAACCTGAAATCGATTTTCGCGGGAGCAGTCAGGAAAGGAAGTGGAGCGGGAGACGGGACTCGAACCCGCAACCAACGGCTTGGAAGGCCGTGACTCTACCCTTGAGTTACTCCCGCTCGGAGCGGCGGCCACGCCGCTCATCCGTCATTTTACCAGTCTGCCCCGCCCGCTTCATCCCGCCTCTACTGAGCCCCCCTCTGGAACAGCATCACCTTCGCCGTGTGGAACAGAATGTACAGGTCCAGCGAGAAGCTCATGTTCTTCAGATAATAGAGGTCATACTCGAGCTTCGTCACCACGTCCTCGATCGTTTCGCCGTACTTGTGATTGATCTGGGCCCATCCGGTGATGCCCGGCGGAATCGAATGACGCAGGTGATAGTACGGGATCTTCTGGCTCAGCACGTCGACGAACTCGGGCCTCTCCGGCCTCGGCCCCACGATGCACATCTCCCCTTTCAGTACGTTGAAGAACTGCGGCAGTTCGTCCAGCCTCAGCTTTCTCAGCCATCTCCCCAGCGGCGTCACCCGCGGATCGTTGTGCGCCGCCCACACCGCGCCGGTCCGCGCCTCGGCATCCTGATACATCGAACGGAACTTCAGCACCTCGAAAACGCGCCCGTTCCGCCCCACCCGCTTCTGGCGGTAAATCGCCGGCCCCGGCGACGTGAGCCGCACAAGCGCCCAGATCAGCGCCATCAGCGGCAATGTCAGCACCGCGCCCGCCAGGGCGAACGCGAACGAGTAGACGCGCTGCATCGCCAGCTTGCGGGGATCCGGCCCCAGCCCGCCGCCGAAGATCAGCTGCGAAGGGCGCAGCACCTCCACGGGCACCCGCCACATCACATGTTCGTACAGCGTGGTGACGTCTTCCACCGGCACCCCGGTCAGTCTCAGCACCAGCAGATCCTCCACCGGCAGCTGACCCCGCCGGTCGTCCATCCCCACCACGATCCGGTCCGGCTTCTGCTCCGCGTGCGCCTTCTTCAGTCCGCTCACCGGTCCCAGCCACGGTCCCAGCCCCGCCGGCGCCTCCTCCAGCGGCTGGGGCGACAGATAACCCACGGACTCCATCGCGAAATGCGGCCGCTCCGCAATCGTCCGCGCCACCGTCTGCGCCAGCCGGTTGTGCCCCACGAACAGAATCCTCTGCCGGTGCAGCACCCGCAGCACCAGCACGTCGAACAGCATCCGCCACGACGGCAGCGCGATCAGCCCGATCAGGCTCCCCGCAATCATCTGCGAACGCGCCAGCGCCAGCTCCGGCACAATGTAGCTGATCATCCCCTGCGCCAGAAACGCCACTCCGAACACCAGGCAATACTGCTGCGCCAGCCGCAGACGCGAGTATACCCTGACCTGCGAATACAGATCGTTCAGGTACACTCCCAGGAGCAGGCTGCCGACTGCTGCCAGCGTCTGCGCCGTTCCCCCCTCGTACAGGTAAAAAATCGCCCAGTCTTCCTCCCGCGTCAGCAGAAAGCCCAGGAGATAACTGCCAAACGCCAGCCCTGTCTCGACGGCCATCAGCACCAGCAGCGAGGCCGGCACCACCACTCTGAAAAGCCTGATCATGCGCGATTCCGGGGCGCGGGCAGTATGTCAGTCTAACATGGCAGGCCCCGGCGGATCCGGTTTCCCGGCGCCTGCTGCAAAGCCCCTTTCCCCTTGTGATACCTTGAGGAACCTGAGGAGTTGCACCGTGGCCGCTGGCTCCAGCACTTTGGATTACGAAAAATTCTGGCGCCGTCTGCAGCAGATCGGCCTGAACGCCTACGAGGCCCGCTCCTATCTGGTCCTCGTCGGCCATCCCCGCTTCAAGGCTCTCGAGCTCGCCGCCCGCGCCCGCGTCCCCAGGCAGAAGATCTACGAGGTCCTCGACAGCCTCGTCGACAAGGGTTTCGCACAGGTCATCCAGGAAAAAACCAAGCTCTTTTCCGCCGTCGAGCCCGGTCTCGCCATCCCCGCCTACCTCGAGCGCCAGCGCGAAGCCATGGAAAAGCACTTCGCCGAGCAGCGCCGCCTCGGCCTCGCTCTCGCCTCCGAACTCAAGCACGCCTATGCGGAAGGGCAGGGCGCCACCGGCACCCTCGACTACCTGCGCATCGTCAGCGACCCCGTCCAGATCGCCGCCCACTACCGCTCCATGCTCGAATCCGTCTCCGTCCGCTACGTCGAATTCTCACGCCCGCCCTACGCCGTCGATCCCCTGGATGAGCAGCTCGTCAAACAGGCCGCCGAGCGCGGCGTCGCCTGCCGCATTCTCCAGGAATCCGCTCCCCTCGACGAGGCCCACCGCCAGCGCATCGAAGAATATTGCGCCCTCGGCATCGGCGTCCGCTTCGCTGAAAACCTTCCCATGAAACTCGCCGTTTTCGACGGAAAACAGGGCCTCGTTTCTCTCCTTGATCCCGTCAAAACCCGTCCCGCCTGGACAGCCGTCGTCTTCGATCACTCCAGCTTCGGAGAGGCGCTCGAAGCCCTCTTCGAGCAGTGGTGGGCCCGCGCTTCCGACGCGGACGCCGCCCTGCGGGCCGGCGGCGCCGGCGCTCCCTAGCCCGCTTTCGGCCCGCTCTTCGCCAGCACTTCGCGCACCGCGTAAATCCGCCGCCCCTGGCTCTCGAAATACGTCCGCATCATCATCTCCCCCAGCAGCCCGGTGGTGAACATCATCAGCCCTGCCACCAGCAGCAGTCCGCCCGTGAACAGCAGCGGTCCGTGCGCCAGGATGATCTCGTGCCCGAGAATCTTTTTCACCAGCAGAAACGCCAGAATTCCCCCGCCCAGTGTCACGCTCGCCAGCCCGATCCGCCCGAAAAAGTGCATCGGTCTTGTGAAATACTTCAGCAGAAAACGGATCGTCAGAATGTCGAAAAGCACGTTGAACGTCCGCCCCAGCCCGTAGTGCGATGCGCCCCCCGCCCGCGGCGGATTCTGGATCGGCACCTCGGCGATCCTCGCCCCGTAGAAACTCGCCAGCGCAGGAATGAACCGGTGCAGCTCCCCGTACAGGTTCACGTCCTTCAGGATCTCCGCCCGGTAGGCTTTGAACGTCGTCCCGAAATCATGCAGCTCCAGTCCGCTCACCTTCGCCATCAGCCAGTTTGCGATCCGCGAGGGAATCTTTCTGAGCAGCAGATGATCGTTCCTCTGCTTCCGCCACCCGCTTGCGATGTCATATCCTTCGTCGATCTTCTCCAGCAGCGCCGGCAGGTCCTCGGGCGCATGTTGCAGGTCTCCGTCCATCGAAATGATCACGTCCCCGCGCGCCTCGTCGAAACCAGCCGAGAGTGCCGCCGTCTGCCCGAAGTTCCGCCGCAGCCGCACCACGCGCAGCCGCGGATCCGTCTCCACCAGGTTCGCCAGCAGCTCGAAGCTCCGGTCCGTCGAGGCGTCATCGACGAAGATCACCTCATATGGCCGCCCCAGCTTCTCCATCACGGCGGTCAGCCGGTCGTAGAGCGGCAGCAGCGCGGCTTCTTCGTTATGCACCGGGATGACGACGGATAACATGGCCCCGCCTGCCAGTATAGCAAAAGCCCCGTAAATTCAGGCATTTTGCTACACTGGAGAAGTATCATGTCGACTCCGCAGGGACCTGAAAATCCGCCGCCTCACAACATCGGCGGCGGCTCGCAGCTGCCGCTCGGCGACCGCCGCAACATCATCCCCGTCAACATCGAGGACGAGATGCGCCGGTCGTATCTCGACTACTCGATGTCGGTCATCATCGGCCGCGCGCTGCCCGATGTCCGCGACGGTCTCAAGCCCGTCCACCGCCGCATCCTGTACGGCATGAGCGAGATGGGGCTCACCCACAACCGCCCCACCCGCAAGTGCGCCAAGATCGTCGGCGAAGTCCTCGGCAAGTACCACCCCCACGGCGATTCCGCCGTCTACGACGCCCTCGTCCGCATGGCTCAGCCTTTCTCCATGCGCTACCCGCTCGTCGACGGGCAGGGCAACTTCGGCTCCATCGACGCCGACCCGCCCGCCGCCATGCGCTACACCGAGGCGCGCCTGTCGAAGATCTCTTCCGTCCTGCTCGAGGACATCGACAAGGAAACCGTCGACTTCCGCCCCAACTACGACGACAGCGAGGTCGAGCCGGAAGTCCTCCCCGCCCGCTTCCCCAACCTCCTCGTCAACGGCAGCGAAGGCATCGCCGTCGGCATGGCCACCCGCATCCCGCCCCACAACTTGCGCGAGATGATCGACGCCGCCATCGCCCTCGTGCAGAATCCCGCCACGCCCATCGCCCGCATCCTCGAACTCGCCCCCGGTCCCGACTTCCCCACCGGCGGCATCATCCTCGGCCGGCAGGGCATCATCGACTACTACACGAAGGGCCGCGGCTCCCTCAAGGTCCGCGCCCGCGCTTTCACGGAAAAAATCCAGAAGGACCGCGAGGCCATCGTCGTCACCGAGCTCCCCTACCAGGTCAACAAGGCCAAGCTCATCGAGCAGATCGCCCAGCTCGTCAACGACAAGAAAATCGAGGGCATCTCCAACGTCCGCGATGAAAGCGACCGCGAAGGCCTCCGCGTCGTCATCGAAATCAAGCGCGGCGAAAACCCCGAAATCATCCTGAACAACCTGTACAAGCACACCCAGATGCAGGTCAATTTCGGGGTCATCATGCTGGCCATCGTCAACGGCCAGCCCCGCGAGATGGGCATCATCGACGCCCTCAAGCGTTTCATCGACCACCGCGTCGAAGTCGTCCGCCGCCGCACCGAATACCTCCTGCGCAAGGCCCGCGAGCGCGAGCACATCCTGCTCGGCTTCCAGAAAGCCCTCGAAAACCTCGATGCGGTCATCGAAACCGTCCGCGCCGCCCGCACCCCGCGCGAAGCCCGCGAGGCCCTCGCCGGCCAGATGCAGTTCCCCGAAAATCCGGCCCTCGAGAAGGTCCTGGCCAAATGGGCGCCCGCCCTCAAATGGAACGGCCAGCCGCTGTCGCGCTTCGATTTCACCGAAAAACAGGCCCAGGCCATCATCGAGCTCCAGCTCCAGCGCCTCACCGGCATGGAGCGCCAGAAAATTCTCGATGAATTGGCCGAAATCCAGCGCCTCATCGCCGAATATCTCGAAATTCTCGGCTCCGAAAAGGTCCTCCGCAACGTCATCGTCCGCGAGCTCAGGGAAGTCCAGAAAGAGTTCGGCGACGACCGCCGCACGCAGATCGTCGAGGACGAGGGCGAGATCAACCTCGAGGACCTCATCAAGCGCGAAGACGTCGTCGTCACCGTCAGCCGCGGCGGCTACCTCAAGCGCACCGCCCTCGACACTTACCGCCGCCAGGGCCGCGGCGGCAAGGGCCGAATCGGCATGGCCACCCGCTCCGAAGACGTCGTCGAGGACCTCTTCGTCGCCAATACCCACAGCTATCTGCTGATCTTCACCTCCAAGGGCCGCCTCTACTGGCTCAAGGTCTTCAACATCCCCGACGCCCAGGCTGCCGGCCGCGGCAAGCACATCAAGGGCCTCGTCAACCTCCAGGAGGACGAAGAGCCCCGCGCCTTCCTCCCCGTCGCCGATTTCGAGCCCGGCAAGTACGTCGTCATGGCCACGAAATTCGGCGTCATCAAAAAGTGCGAACTCACCGAGTTCGACAACCCCATGGCCCGCGGCATCATCGCCATCAACCTCAGGGAAAACGACGAGCTCATCGAAGCCGCCCTCAGCGACGGTTCGAAGATGATCTTCCTCGCCACCCGCGAGGGCATGGCCATCAAATTCCCCGAAACCGATGTCCGCCCCATGGGGCGCCCTGCCGCCGGCGTCACCAGCATGAAACTCGCCGAGGGCGATTGGATCGTCGGCATGGAAATCGTCACCGACGACGACTACATCCTCTCGGTCAGCGAGCTCGGCTTCGGCAAGCGCACCAAAGTCAGTGAATACCGCCTGCAGTCCCGCGCCGGCAAGGGTGTCATCAACATGAAGGTCGCCAGCCGCAACGGCAAGGTCGTTGCCGTCCTTGCCGTCAAGGAAGACACCGACGTCATCGTCATCAGCCGCGAGGGCAAGATCCTCCGCACCGAAGCCGAAAGCATCCGCAAGACCGGACGCTCCGCGCAGGGCGTCAAGCTCGTCGCCCTCGATCCCGGCGACACCGTCGCCGCCGCCTGCGCCGTCAAGGAAGCCGAAGAGGAAACGGCTGCCGACGAGGCTCAGCCCGAGCTGCCGCTTCAGTAATCCGGGCGGGGCTCCGCGCCCCGCCCCCGCTCACCTCTTGTAGCCGATTTTCCTCAGCAGCGAGTGGCGCCACTCCACGCCCTCGGGTCCCTCCACCCCCTTCGGCGCGAACCCGTCGATCACTCCCAGCACCCCCCGCCCCTGCTCCGTTTCCGCGACCACCACCTCCACAGGATTCGCCGTCGCGCAGAAGATCCGCACCACCTCCGGCACGTTGCGCACCGCTCCCAGGATGTTGATCGGGTAGCCCTCGCGCAGGCAGATGTGGAACGTGTGACCCGCGCCCACCGCCTGCGCGTTCTCCACCGCGATCCTCTTCAGCTCGTCGTCGTTGCCTTCCGCGCGGATCAGGCACGCGCCCGACGCCTCGCAGAACGCGATGCCGAACTTCATCTGCGGCGCCGTGTTCACGATCGCCTCGTACAGGTCCTCCACCGTCTTGATGAAATGCGATTGGCCGAAAATGATGTTCCCGTTCTCGGGAATCGTCAGCCGGACAGTCTTCAGTTCCATGGCACTCCTCATCCTAACCCGTGCAGTATGCTGGCATCATATGCGAACAGTCGCCGCATGGCTCGCCGCCGCCTCGCTGCTCTGCGCACAGCCCGCCGCCGTCCCCGACACCATCGCGAAAATCCGTGAAGAGGCCGAAAAGCGCTCCCAGGTGATGAAACACCTCCACGTCCTCGCAGACCGTTACGGTCCCCGCCTCACCGGCTCGCCCAACTATGAAGCCGCCGCCAGATGGGCCATGCAGCAGCTCTCCGCATGGGGGCTCGTCAACTCCCGTCTCGAGCCGTGGGACTTCGGCCATCCCGGCTGGTCCAGCGAGCGCGCCTCCGGCCATTTCATCGCCCCCGTCCGCGATCATCTCGTCTTCGAGGTCATGGCATGGACCCCTTCCACCAACGGTCCCGTGCGCGCGGAAGCCGTCCTGCTCGCGCCTCCCGCGTCGCCGTCGAAAGAAGAGCTCGACGCCTGGCTCAGTGAAAACGCCCCGCGCATCAAAGGACGCATCGTCCTTCTCGGCAAGCCCCGCGAAATCCCCGTCAGCTTCGCCGCCACGCAGAAACGCATGGACGACGAAGCCGTCAAACGCCGTCTCGAAGCCCGCGGCGGCCTGCCCATGCGCGCCCAGCAGCCGAAAACGGAGCCCGGCAAGCTGACGCCGCAGCAGGTCAACGCCGCCATCGACGCCTGGCTCATCGCCAACGGCGCGCTCGTCAAGGTGCTCGACTCCGGCATGCCCCACTCCACCATCCGCGCCTTCCAGAACCGCGCCTACGACATCACGAAATCCATTCCCGCCGTCTATCTCCGCAACGAAGACTACGGCCGCGCCGCCCGCCTCATCGAAAGCGGCGAAAAGGTTGAAATGGAATTCGACATCGTCAACCGCACGCACCCCGGCACAACCACCTGGAACGTCCTCGCCGACATCCCCGGCTCGGAGAAGCCCGAAGAAGTCGTCATGATCGGTGCGCACCTCGACTCCTGGCACGCCGCCACCGGCGCCACCGACAACGCCACCGGCGTCGCCGTCATGATGGAAGCCGTCCGCATCCTCCAGGCTCTGCAGCTCAGGCCCCGCCGCACCATCCGCATCGCTCTCTGGAGCGCCGAAGAACAGGGCCTGCTCGGCTCGAAATTCCATGTCGAACACAACTACGGCACGTTCGAACAGCCCAAACCCGCCTTCGACACTCTCGTCGCCTATCTGAACCTCGACAGCGGCACCGGCCGCATCCGCGGCGCCAGCGTCTTCGGCCCGGAAGAGGCCGCCGCCATGGTCCGCGCCGCGCTCGAACCCTTCCGCGACGCCGGCGTCGCCGGCGCTGCGCCCTCTTCCAGCCGCCGCGAAGGCGGCACCGACTCCACCTCCTTCTCCAGCGCCGGCCTGCCCGCCATCGGCTTCTTCCAGGACCCCATCGAGTACTTCCAGCAGACCTGGCACACCAACCTCGACACTTACGAGCGCGCCGTCCCCGAAGACCTCCGCCAGGCCAGCGCCGTCATCGCTGCCGCCGCCTGGCAGCTCGCAAACAGCGATCAGCGCCTCCCGCGCTTCACGCGCGAAACCATGCCGGCGCCTGCCACGCCCGCGCCGCCGGTCACGCAATGAAAGAACAGGATCTGCTCTCCCACATCGCGCGCCTGCCTCACGGCCGCGCCAATTTCAGGCAGCTCGTCCGCGAGCTCGGCCTTCGCGGCGAAGAGCGCCAGCAGCTCGAAGATCTGCTCGCGCGCATGGTGAAAAAAGGCCTGCTCATCGAGCTCCGCGGCGGCCAGTACGTCCTGCCCGGCCGCACCCAGCAGTTCGCCACCGGCCGCCTCTCCATGCACCGCGACGGCTACGGCTTCGTCTCGCCTGCCGCTGCTGTGCCGGGCGTCGCGGGCGACATCTTTATCCCGCCCGAGGCCTCCGCCCACGCCATGCACGGCGACACCGTGCTTGCCCGCATCACCCGCGTCGCCTCCGGCGGCCGCGCCGAGGGCGAAGTCATCCGCGTCCTCGGCCGCGCCCATCCCACCGTCACCGGCGAGTTCCGCGTCGGCCGCCGCGAGTGCTTCGTCGTCCCCTTCGAGTCCCGCATCCAGCAATGGATCGTCATCCCCGAGGGCCTCGAAATCCCGGGCCGCGGCGCGAACCTCGACCGCATCGGCGCTCCAGCCCCGCACGTCTCCGATGTCCGCGACATGGACGGCATGATCGTCGACGTCGAGATCCTCGAGTACCCCTCGGAAGGCGACGACACCACCGTCGGCCGCGTCATTGAGATCCTCGGCCGTCCCGACGACTTCGGCGTCGACGTCGAAATCATCATCCGCAAGCACCACCTGCGCCACCGCTTTCCCCCGGAAGCGCTCGCCCAGGCGCAGGCCGTCCCGCTCACGCTCACCCAGGCCGATCTCGCCGGACGCCGCGATTTCCGCGGCCTCGACATCGTCACCATCGACGGCGAAACCGCCCGCGACTTCGACGACGCCGTTTGGGTCGACCGCTTCCACGACGGCCGTTTCCTCCTCCACGTCCACATCGCCGACGTCAGCCATTACGTCCTGCCCGGCTCGCCCATCGATCAGGAAGCCTTCCTCCGCGGCACCAGCGTCTACTTCCCGGACCGCGCCGTGCCCATGCTGCCGCTCGAGCTCTCCACCGAAATCTGCTCCCTCAAGCCCGGTGTCGACCGCCTCTGCCTGTCCGCCCTGCTCGAAATTGATCGCCAGGGCGACGTCGTCCGCCAGGAGTTCTGCCGCAGCGTCATCCGCAGCGTCGAGCGCATGACCTACACCGATGTCCACCTCATCCTCGAAGGCGACCCCGGCCTCCGCCAGCGCTACGCCGGGCTCGTGCCGCGCTTCGAGCGGATGAAGGAGCTCGCCCTCATCCTCAACCGCCGCCGCATGAAGCGCGGCGCCATTGACTTCGATCTGCCCGAGCCGCTCCTCCTCTTCGACGAAGAAGGCCTCATGACGGGCATCCAGCGCACGCCCCGCAACATCGCCCACCGCATCATCGAGGAGTTCATGCTCGCCGCCAACGAGGCTGTCAGCCGCCACCTCGAAGAGCACCTCCCCGAAAGCCTCTTCCGCGTCCACGAGCCCCCCGACGCCCAGAAAGTCCTCGACTTCGAGCAGATCGCCGCCCGCTTCGGCCACACCCTCGGCATCGCCGCCTTCCCCGCCCGCCGCTTCCCGGTCGTCACCCGCACGAGCGACGGCCGCAAGCTCCGCCGCGACATCGTCCGCCTCGAGGAAGGCCTGAAAATCACCTCCAGGATGTACCAGAAACTGGTCGAAAAACTGGAAGGAAAACCGGAAGAACGAATCCTCAATTACCTGATGCTCCGGTCGCTGAAACAGGCCCGGTATTCCGAAAAAAACATCGGCCATTTCGCCCTTGCCGCGAAGTCGTACACGCACTTTACCTCGCCCATCCGCCGCTACCCGGACCTGATCGTCCACCGCCTGCTCTCCGCCTGGCTCGACGGCCGGGAGCCGGATGTCGGCGATCTCCACGAAATCGCCGAACAGTGCTCGGAGACGGAGCGCCGCGCCGCCGACGCCGAACGCGAACTCATCGAGTGGAAGAAGGTCAAGTTCATGACCGGCCGCATCGGCGACAAATTCGACGGGCTCATCATCTCCACCACCAGATTCGGCTTCTTTGTCGAACTGGAAGAGCTCTTCGTCGAGGGCCTCGTTCCCATTGATCTCCTCCCCGGAGACCGCTGGAATTACCACGAAAATACCCGCAAAATCATTGCGGAGCGCAGCCGCCGCGAATACAAAATCGGCGACCGCGTCCGCGTGCGGCTCGACAAGGTCGACGGCGTCGAGCGCCGCCTCTATTTCTCTGTCGTTGAACCCGAGTCAGAACGCCGCCTCAGACCTTCTAAAGGCGCCGCCCGCAAACGCCGCACCTGACCCCGCCCCTCCCCAACGGGTTTCCCCTCGCGCTCGCGCGAGGGCTGCATCCCAACCGGTCCTCACGTCGCCCTCTCTTACGGGTTTCCCCTCGCGCTCGCGCGAGGGTTGCATCCCAACTGGTCCTCATGACGCCCTCTCTTACGGGTTTCCCCTCGCGCTCGCGCGAGGGCTGCATCCCAACTGTGCCTCACGTCGCCCTCTCTAACGGGTTTCCCCTCGCGCTCGCGCGAGGGTTGCATCCCAACTGGTCCTCATGACGCCCTCTCTTACGGGTTTCCCCTCGCGCTCGCGCGAGGGCTGCATCCCAACTGTGCCTCACGTCGCCCTCTCTAACGGGTTTCCCCCCGCGCCCGCGCGAGGGCTGCATCCCAACTGTGCCTCACGTCGCCCTCTCTTACGGGTTTCCCCTCGCGCTTGCGGGAGGGCTGCATCCCAACTGTGCCTCACGTCGCCCTCTCTCACGGGCTTCCCCTCGCGCTCGCGCGAGGGCTGCATCCCAACCGGTCCTCACGTCGCCCTCTCTTACGGGTTTCCCCCCGCGCCCGCGCGAGGGCTGCATCCCAACTGTGCCTCACGTCGCCCTCTCTTACGGGTTTCCCCTCGCGCTTGCGGGAGGGCTGCATCCCAACTGTGCCTCACGTCGCCCTCTCTCACGGGCTTCCCCTCGCGCTCGCGCGAGGGCTGCATCCCAACCGGTCCTCACGTCGCCCTCTCTTACGGGTTTCCCCTCGCGCTTGCGCGAGGGCTGCATCCCAACCGGTCCTCACGACGCCCTCTCTAACGGGTTTCCCCTCGCGCTTGCGCGAGGGCTGCATCCCAACTGTGCCTCACGTCGCCCTCTCTTACGGGTTTCCCCTCGCGCTTGCGCGAGGGCTGCATCCCAACTGTGCCTCACGTCGCCCTCTATCACGGGTTTCCCCTCGCGCTTGCGCGAGGGCTGCATCCCAACCGGTCCTCACGTCGCCCTCTCTCACGGGTTTCCCCTCGCGCTCGCGCGAGGGCTGCATCCCAACTGTGCCTCACGTCGCCCTCTCTTACGGGTTTCCCCTCGCGCTCGCGCGAGGGCTGTATCCCAACTGTGCCTCACGTCGCCCTCTCTAACGGGTTTCCCCTCGCGCTCGCGCGAGGGCTGCATCCCAACCGGTCCTCACGTCGCCCTCTCTTACGGGTTTCCCCTCGCGCTCGCGCGAGGGCTGCATCCCAACTGTGCCTCACGACGCCCTCTCTTACGGGTTTCCCCTCGCGCTCGCGCGAGGGCTGCATCCCAACCGGTCCTCACGACGCCCTCTCTTACGGGTTTCCCCTCGCGCTCGCGCGAGGGCTGCATCCCAACCGGTCCTCACGTCGCCCTCTCTCACGGGTTTCCCCTCGCGCTCGCGCGAGGGCTGCATCCCAACCGGTCCTCACGTCGCCCTCTCTCACGGGTTTCCCCTCGCGCTCGCGCGAGGGCTGCATCCCAACTGTGCCATCCGCGGTGTTTGCGCCCTCACGCCTTCCGCACCCACACCGTCGACCGCACCGGCCGCGGCGCAGGGCGCTGCTCGCCGGGCGCAGGCTGCGGCGGTGGCGGCGGATACTCGGTACCTTGCTCCCGGTTCATCCGCGCGAAGTTCGGCACTGCCGTCAGCGGACTGCCGTCGCTGAATTCGCTCGACACCACCATCACGCCTCCCAGCAGGTCTGGCCGCCATGCCGCCTGCAAACGCGCCCCCGCGCTCGCCGTCTTCGTGATGTCCTGCTCCTGCGGCTCCAGGTTGTAGATCAGCGGCCCGTACCGCAGCGCCATCATCCCGCGAAGCTGGCTCACCCGGTCGCTTGGCTCGATCCGCTGCGGCCCCATGGCCAGCTCGAACTCGACCCGGTCGCCCGGCTTCCATGTCCGCTCGATCACCGCATAGCCGTTCCGCACGGCCGCTTTCACCACGCTCCCGTTCACGCGGAACACCGGCGGAGGCAGCTCCGGCGTGGCCCGGTACAGCTCGCTCGCATTGCGGTTCGGCACGCGCACGTGCAGCCGGAACCGCGCCGCGCGCGCCGGCCGCAGCGTCAGCGCCACCGCGCCCTTCCACGGATACTCCGTCCGCTGCTCAATCTCCACGCTCGTACCCGCCACCCCGTGGATCCGCCCGCGGCTCTCGGCGAACAGGTTCACGAACACCGCGTCCGCGGTCTTCGCATACATCCACTCCGGCAGCATCAGCAGCGTCCGCGGGAAATTGCCCACGCAGCACGGGCATACATGCCACCGGTAGCGCGCCACCCGCGCCTCCAGCGGATTGTCGTAGTAGAAATGTCGGCACTCCAGATCCAGCGAGCCCAGGATCGCGTTGTACAGCGTGTCCTCGTACAGGTCCGCGAACCGCGCGTCGTGCCACAGCCGCCCCATCTTCCACTGAAAGAACAGCTCGCCGCAGCTCGCGCACGTCTCGCAGTAGCCGCGGGAGGGCAGGGAATAGTCCGGTCCGAACCCTTCCGATGTCTCGCCGCTCCCGATCCCGCCCGTCACATAGAGCTTGCGGTGCGTGACGTTCGCCCACAGCGATTTCACTGCGCTGCGGTAATCGGCGTCGCCCGTCTCCATCACCACGTCCGCCATCGCCGAGTAGGTGTACGCTGCTCGCACCGCATGTCCCACGGCCTCGTACTGCTCGATCACCGGCAGATGCGACTGCATGTATTCGATCCGGTCCCGCGGCTGCACTCCCGCGTGATACCGGCAGTCGAGCAGGAATTTCGCCAGCTTCAGATACCGGTCCCCCGCGCCCTGTCCTTCCACCGCGTTCACATACCGCCCGAAGCGCATCAGCGCCTGCTCCATCCCCTGATGCTCGTCATACCAGGCCTGCTTCGGAGGCGGCCCGATGTGGCGGTCCCAGCAATCAGCCAGCTTCTTTGCTGCCTTGTACAGCCGGTCGTCCTTGCCCCGCGTCGCGCGGTGATGCGCCAGCGCCGCTTCCAGAAAATAGCCGGCCACATAACCCTCGTGATCCGGCCGGTGCGCCGGATCCCAGTGCCGGAATTTGTCCGAGTCGATCCTCTTGCCCTCGCGCCCCTGCCGCGGCAGCGTGAACGCCGTCTGCAGATACCCGTCCGGCTCCTGCGCCGCCAGGATGACCGGAATCCACTTCTCAAGCGTCTCGCGGAACAGCGCCTGCGCCGCTTCCGCCTCCGCGTCGCCCTCGAACCGGTAGCCCAGCGCCAGGCTCATCGACTCGATCGTCTGATACACCCACGCGTTCGAGAACACATACCCCTTGTGAAACCCGTGCGGCTCGCCCCGCAGCTTCTTGCCCGCTTCAATGAAGTTGTCGAGCCCTCCCAGTCCGATCTCCAGATCCGTGCGCTCGATCTGCCGGATGCAATGCGGAATCCAGTTCACGATCAGGTTCCGCAGCCGCGGCTTCCAGAATCCGCCCGCCACCTCGAACCCCTCTACGTGCGCTTCCCCCAGCGCCCGCACCGGCGGCGACGGCTCCACCGTCACATGCACCTGCGCCGTGCTTCGTCCCGCCGGACTCTCCGCCTCCAGTTGCAGCACATAGGCGCCCGGCGCGCTGAACGACGCCGTCGTCTGCAACGCCCCCGCATCCGCAAACTCCACCGCCCCCGGTCCCGAAGCCTTCGTCCACCGTACGCGGATCTGCTCTTTGGCGGGATCCGCCGCCTGCGGCTCCGGCCCCTTCACGCCATTGTGCGGCCGCGTCTGGGACGGCGCCCGCCCCTGTCCCACCCAGCCCCGCAGGTACGTCTTGCCCGGCAGCACCGCCACCCGGTCAATCCCGGCATCCACCAGAAACGGCGCTTGCGCCTGCGTGTCGAAAACCGCCGCCCCCGCCAACCCTGCCGTCCCCGTCCGCATCAGCTCGCGCCGGCTGACACCCCGCCCGTCGCCCTGTCTGTTCGTCATGTAAGCGCTCTACCTCCGCCACAGTCTATACCCGATCCCCGCCGCATGCCACTCACGCAAACTCCAGCCCCAGCTCCCCGGCAACCTTCCGGATGAACCGCGCCCCTTCCGCATATTCCTCAGCGGTCTTCAGGTGCTCCAGCATTAGCGGCGCCGGTGTGGCGAGTCCCGCCAGTCCGCGCAGGTACGCCCGGTAATCGATCTCACCGCGCCCCGGAATCACTTCCACGAAATGCACGTTCATCTCCGGCTGCCATTCCAGGTCTTTCGCGTGGCACGACACGATCCACCGCCCCAGCTTGCGGAAGCATTCCTCGATCAGCGCCGTGTTCCGGTAGAACCGCTCCGGGCTGTTCACCAGATTGCAGACATCCAGATGGACCGCAAAGCCTGTCCGGTCGACCGCCCGGATCATTTTGAGGTACGAATCCGGCGAATCCGGCAAACTCCAGCCCATCATTTCGTAGCTGAACCGCGTCCGTTTCGGCTTCACGGCGTCGATGATTTTCCGTGCATTTTCCACTGCCGCATCAAAGAATTCCTGGCTGAGATTCTTTGGATGCGGCCCGTACCAGACTTTTTCATTGAAGCTGCCGCAGATCGTCACCGCGCACCGCGCCCCCACGGCTTCCGCCACCGCCAGCCCGTCGGTCACCCGCTGCAGATTCTCTTTCCGCTTCGCCGGGTCGGCATCCAGCAGGTTCACCCACACGCCCACCTCGGCGAGAACCACGTTCTCCGCCGAGAAGCCCTGTTCGATGGCCCGGAGCTTTTCCGTCTCATGCGGCGCCGCCGCCGGACAATACGCGGCGGAGTAGCCCTGCCGCCGCGCCTCCCGCGCCAGCTCCCGCGGATCGGATGTCTTCACAAACAGCGGCGCGCCCAGCAGCAGCCTGCCGCTCTTCTGCGCTGCACGCCCCTGCCGCACGCCGCTCATCACCGCCGCCGCCGCTCCCATCCACCCCCTCCGGCTCATCCGCCCGCCACTGCAGGCAGCGGCACATTCTTCCACCGTCCTGTTTCCATTCGTTTCTGCGTCCATGTGCGCCATTGTATTCCCTCCGGCCGCACTGCTATCCTGTGATTGATCCCGCCTGTCGCACCCGCCGCGCGGATTGGGCCGGTAGCTCAGTGGTAGAGCATCTGACTTTTAATCAGGTGGTCGCGGGTTCGAGTCCCGCCCGGCTCACCAAATCTTTTCAATGACTTACGAGTAAGCGGAGCGGTCCCACCGAAAGCCGGGTCATACTGCGGGTCATACCCGGAGTCGGGTCATACCGCTCGCGTAAGGCGTGTCATACCGCTCCACTCAGGCTCGCCCGGTGAGCCCCTACCATGAGCCCCGCACATCCCGTGAGCGCCCACGCCCGGCCGGGGGGGCGACGCGTGGAGGAAGGCCGTGCCAAATCAAGAATGCCGCGCTGTGACCTTGAGCGTGGCCCCCCAAGGGCGGATCAGGCTCGAGGAAAGCCCGCACCACCGCGCGAGCCTGGCGCGTCCGAATCAGGCGCAAGTGTCCGCCGTGCTCCTCGGGTCAAGTTAACTCCCCGCAGCCGAGCGGCAAGCCCCCGGCCAAGTAAAGTGGCATCACCGCAGCAGCTCTGCGGGTACCTGCTGAAGCTGCACCGCCTCGAACCGTGCGTCCGCAAAGTCGGCCCACACTGCACTGCGTCAGACTTCGAAACCCGAGATGCCATCGGCGAAACGGTCGGACCGGTTCCCAGCTCAGCGATCTTGTCGATGAATGCAGCGCGGGCCTCTTGCGGACACGCACGGCTCCTCGATGTTGGTCTCTCGGGGCTGAGGGGCTTCGAGGTGCAAATCCAGCCAACTGCCGCTCTGACACCGCGCCTCGCTTCGGCTGCGTGGAGCTGGCTCACGATTCGGCCTGTCGCAGCACCAGCTCCCGATTTCTCCGCCTGCCTCTCGGGTAGCGACCACCGAAGCCACGAGCGGTGCCACGGGCCGGCTCGCCATCGCGCTGAGGATCCCTCCAGTCTCGTCATCCCCCTTGAGACACGCTCTCGGGTGGGCCGGCCTCGTGCTGCCCGGCAGAGCATGGCTCGAAGGCTTGCCGACGATCTGGTCAACACGTGCTGCCCTCTGCGATCGACGGCCGATCCGGGAATTTCCCACGGCTGGGGCGATGGAGCCCGTGGTCCATCGAGCAAGACTTGCGAATGGTACGCGGATGAGCAATCGCTGTCCTCGCTACGCCGCACGGTGCCCGGTGTGACGGCGCTTGGACTGGCCCGATTCGAGGGGGAGCGAAGTTTCAATTGAAACTCGATGACGCGGCCCATTGTCATGCGAGGCTTGTCCGACGCGTTTGAACGCGAAGGCGCTTGCTCGACGCTGGATTGGCGTGCCGGGTGATTTCATCCCGAGGCGGAACGGAACGCCGGCGTCCGGCAATGCTGCGGCTCGCGCAACGGGCCCCCAAATCGTAGCCTGCACATTCGTCGTGCTTGCTCTCTGAGTCCATGTACGGCGAGGATGGCGGCTTCACGGTTCAGCAATGGCTCCTGACACGGAACCTTCGTTCAACGGACTCGTTCCGCGGTGGACAGTCGAGTGGCGGGATCGCCCGCCAGCCCCGGAAGTGACGTCCCGCGGAGCGTCTATGCTGGCCCCTGCCCGCCCTTGCTGGTCAAAACCTGTCCTCTCGCTCCGGGCAAATTGGTGAGTGCGACACCATATCTCGCTGCAAATTAGCAATGCCAGGAGAACCTGTCAAAAGTGGTTGACTCCTGTCAAGCACTGTTGATCCTGCAGATTCATCAACATGCAGGGGACGCAAAAAATGTAGATCATAACGCTAATTCGTCCTCTATAATGGGGAAAAACAAGAACAGGAGGTTTTGTTCAATGTCAAATCTTGCTGCGAAAAAGAAACCGGCGAGCGAGCGCCTGGCAAAACACCTCGAGGCCTCTCCGGAGCGCCAGGAACTGGAGCAGCTGCGGCACGCCGAGAACGAACTCGGGGCGATCTTTGTGGCCATGGAGCCTCTGTGGAAAGCCTTGCCGCGTGTGCGGCAACACTATGAGTGGTATTTGTGGCTAAATCGAGAATTTCGGCAGCTGCCGGGCGAGAAACCTGAAGCAGCTCAAACGCCCTCCGATGCAGAGGAGTATCGCATCCCGACATTCGTGATTCGGGATGGCCTCGAGAGGCCTGAGATTGTGCTCCGCACGATCAACCGGAATCAGCAGCCCGATGCTAATGAACTCTTCAGAGAAATCGATGCTTTTTACTGGACGTTCGAAACGCTTTTCAAGGCAGCGCTGGCTGTGAGGCTACCGCCCACGGTCAACTTGCCCGATATCGAGGATCAAGACTACCTTGAGACCGAGGACGTGCCAGTGGAAGTCATGGCCAGGCGGGCGTTGAAGCGCGTGCTGGATCGCAACAGTCTCCGAAGGCGTTATCAACTCGTTGCGGCTCTGCTGCAGGCAGTGATCGAGCGGCGTAAGCAGGAGGACTGCTGGCTTACGCCCCAAGGACGAAAGACGGAGCTGCGCGAGTACTGCAAGAGGTACAGGCTGACGATCGACGAATTCGCCAACTTGCTGGAGTGCGACCGACAAACCATCTACAATTGGGCAAAATGCAAAGGCGTCGGCACCGGTCCCAAGGCTCAGCTTATTGAGCAGGTGCTGCGGGAGAATATTCCGCCCAACGGGATTGCCAAACTGAGAGCCCGGATTGAGGCCGAGTAGCTCTTCGGGTTCTTGTGGACTGGCAGGGAAACAATGTGTACATGCTTCCATCCCCTGCATCCGGTAGCCCTCGGGCCATCGGCCAGTTTGAGTAGCGTCAGCTTGCTTCTGACGGGCGCTCCGCGGAGTGCAGGTGCAGATCGCGGCGGGGTGTCGGTAAGATCTCAGCGGCGCTCCCATGACGAGGATTCCAGCGCTGAAACTTCATTGTAGCCATTGCCGCGGGTGGACTGCGGTCCAGGCGACGCTTCGGTGAGCAGTGGCCGGAAGAGGGGCACCGTGCCGGACTCGCCAGAACCGGGTGTTGTGAGTTTTCCCGCCGCGTTCGATTGTGCCACGGTCGAGGGGCATCAGGCACGCATCTACGGCGCTGGTGAACAATGAACTAATTTTAACGTGGCCTTTCGAGGCCTCACGTGTCGAAAATTGTCAGCAAGCAGCCTGTTTGAACAACTTGTTTTCATGCAGACGCTTAGATCGCGGGAGGCGCAGGCGGGCGAATGGGTGGTGATTAGTTTTCGACATTTCTGGCGAAGATGTCGACACAGCGTGAATCTGGCGCGAGACCGCATGCGATTGAAATCTGGCAGGATGTGCTCACTCTGTGGCTGAAGACAGCGAACTGTTTCGACTTGTTTTCGACAGTGTGTCCTGCTTACAAGAAAGTATGCGTCGAGACAACGATCAATTGGTGAAGATTCGCTGGATTTCCGGCCGGGAGCTTGCCAGACTGCTTCGCCTGCATCCGCAAACGCTCGGAAATTGGCGGTACCAGGACCGTCTGGCTGGCCGTGGTCATGCGGCGCCCGGCAAGCCCGTCTACAAGCGCTTCGGCGCTGCGGTGCGCTACGCCGTTTTGGCGGATGGCACGCCCGTGGTGATGCCACAGGAAGGCGGGGACGGCCCAGCCAGCTCCGATGACAGATGCTGAAGCGATGCAGGCAGCTTGCATAGCCTGCAAAAAAGGCGCAGGAGGCGAATTGATGGAGCGTCTTGGGCGGTGCTGCATGGGAAAAAGCCTGAGGCTGGCAGCGATCAGGCCTGTCTGCTTTTTCATCAGGTCGGACACAGCAATGGCCAACGTGGACAAGATCAGCATCGCGGGCGGCCGATCAGCCTCCGATCTATCCCGGACCGGCCTCATCGTTCAAAGGCGCGTTGACCTGGTTTGCCGGGGCAAGTGATTCGGCTGCAGCGACCGAAAGAAATGCGCCACTAGCAGGTCGCTGAAAAATCGCCTTCGGTGAACCGAATATTGTTCCGTTTTTCGATTTCTGCCTCAGTGGAAGGTGTCGAGACAGGGTCTTCCGGGTTCCTGCCTGCCCTCCAGCGGCCATTGGAAGGCCGCCGGAAGGCTCCTCCCGGGCTCTTCAGGCAGTCGCCGCCATCAGGTTCCTCATCCTCACCAGGTTGTATGCGGCTGCCGCTGTACCGCCCCCGATTTCTTGGACAGTTTTTTGAATTATCGTCATGCGGCAGGCTCGAGCGCAAGCAGGGCCTGATGAGCCTGCCGCGGGGATCGGAATTGGAGCCGTTCGATGAGCCAGTGCTCGTTGTAGCGCCGGCGGAATTCTTCCAGCGCTTCGGCCAGTTCTTCCAGGGTTTCGAAGTGCCGCACCCAGAGAAGCTGCTCCTTGAGAGTGCGGAAGAAGCGTTCGATGCAGCCGTTGCCTTCGGGCTCGCGTACGAAGGCCGGTGAAGACTCCATGCCGAGAAAGCGGATCTCCCGCTGGAAGTCGTCGCTCATGAATTGGGAGCCGTGGTCATGACGGAGCTTCACGCCCAGGGCGATGCCTTCGGAGAAGCCTCCGAACTGCTCGCGCACGGCCTGGCGCACAGGCTCGAGCGCTTCAAACCGCGTGCCGCGACGGGCCACGTGGATGCTCAGGCAGCAGGCCGAGCAGTGATCGATCATGGCGAAGATGGGCACTTGTCCATCCCGGAGAGTGAAGCCGGCCGTGGCGTCGATGCCCCACATCTGGTTGGGCCGCCCGGCGACGATGGTTCCCTCGTGCCGCTTCGGCTCGACCGGCTGCGGCTGCCGCTGCGGCGCCAGCAACTGGTGCTGGCGCATCAGGCGCAGCACGCGCCGCAGGGAGGTGCGCACGCCGGCCAGGCGCAGCCGCGCCCACACCTTGCGGTGGCCTTCGCCGTGGAAGGGCGACTCGTGAATCGTACGCCGGATCTGCTCGGTGAGCTGCTCATCGGTGTAGCGGGTCTTCGGGCCGCGCCTGGCGGGCGGGCGAGGCGAAGCCTCGCAGCGGCGCCGCTGGTAGAACGTCGACCGCGGCAGGCCCCAGGCCTTGAGCACCCGAGCCCGCCCGTAGCAGCGTCCCGTGGAGATCGACCGGGCACGGCTCATCGCTTCGACCTCCACCGCAGAAAAGGCTTCTCGTCCTCCGTGCGCCGGATGCGCTCCCGCAACAGCTCGTTCTCCATCGCCAGTTCGGCGATCACCGACTTCATCCGGCGGCCCTGCTCGTCGACCAGATCCTCCTGCCGGATCTTGAGTCCTGCTTCGCCGGCCGCCAGGAAGGCCTCGCGCCACTCCGACAGGGTCGCCGCCGTGACGCCGTACTTGCGGCTCGTGGACTCCAGATCGGCGCCGCGAAGCAGCTCCAGCACCACGCTCATCTTGCGTTTGGCCGACCAACGGCCCTTGCCAGCGCGGCCGGATTCCGGCCCCGCTTCAGTCGCCCTCCGGGCTCCTTGCGCGGGCCCGGAATCCGAATGTTTCGTGTTGGACATACTGACACTCCTTATCGCAAATCAGTGTCCAACGAAATCGTGGGGCGGGGGATTTTCCGGCAACGGTTGAAGGGTCTTGCTGACATAGACGTTATCGGAATATGAACCCGCATAGGCAATCTCGATTAGGTTAGAGGTTCCGAACTGCCTCTGCACACCAGCGCGCCACCGCTGTTGCCGCGCGTGTTTCAGGTCCCATGGGATAAAGCTGAAACCGCGCCCGGCAATCGCCATGGCGCCGAGCGCGTCGCGGACGGGCGTGTTGAATCGGGTGCCATCGGCGCGGATCGGGAACGGGTCGGCCAGCGGCGAGATTCCGTTGTACGGATCCCCAACATTGAAGGATCTGCCGAAATCGTTCGTGACCACAGTCTCTGTGAGGCGGTTGAAGCCGAACTGATTCGGGAAGCCGTAGGTAAAATCGCGGACATTCAGCGTGTCGTAGTACCAGCCGTATCCGCCTCGCACGACCGTGCGGTTGTTCAACTGCCAGGCTGCGGCGACGCGCGGCAAGAACATCAGCTCGTTCTGGTAGAACCGTCTCGAGGTTCCGTTTCTGCCGATGTAGGTATTACCTCCGGCCACGCGGAAGTCCGAGGCGGACAACTCGGGCACAGGTTTGGCGGCATACGCCGCTTGCGCTGCGGCGGCGATCGGAAGCGCGACGTTCGGATCAAAGTAGCCGATTGCGCGGTCGAAGCGTTCCGTTGGCGCGGTCTCGTATTCCATACGCAGACCGAAGTTCAGTGTGAGAGTCGGCGTCACCCGCCAACCGTCCTGAAAGTACCAGCCGTACTGCCCTGAGTGCAGCGCTGCACTGTCGTACGTTCCGATGGAGATGCCCGAGGGAATGCCGAGCAAATACGCCGCCCAGCTATGGCCGAGGCTGCCCGCCGGCGTGAACCCGTCGTCGTTTCTGCGCGTGAAGAAATTGTCGAACAAAAAGCTGCCGGAGGTATTCAAGCCCGCCGTGCCGAACCCGAAGGTCGTTTTGAAGAGCTGGTAGGAATTGAAACCCGCTCGCAATGTGTGCGTGCCCATAACCCGAGACAGGTCGACTTTCGCAAAGATGTTGGGATGCCGGTTCGGGTTGCCGAAGAAGTTGCGGCCAATCCCGTCGTAACCGGACCAGTTCATCTGGGGGATCGTGTAGTAGTCACCGGCCTTGGCATCGAGGTAGGCTGGCAGGCCGACTTGCGAGGGCTTTATCTTGCGGACCGGGTTATCTTCGACTGCGTCGCTGAAATACTGATACCCGGTCGAGACATTCAGTACGGTGCTGCTGGACGGCGTGTACACCCAGTCGAAGCCGCCGCCAAGGCCCGTGCGCAGACCGCTGAGCTCACCCATACGGGGCGCGCTTTCGTACAGCCAGTCCTGATTGCGCTCGGCGTTGGTCCAGTAATGCGCGCGGCCGAAGAACCGGTGCTGTGAGTTCAACTGGTAATCCCAGCGCCCGGCCCAGGCTTCATAGTCGAATTTCCAGCGGACCTGGCTGGCTAGGTAGTTCAGCGTCGGCTCCAGCCGCGGATCCGCGGGCATGTTGTTCGGAGCAGGCAGGAGCCTCGAATAAGCCGCATAGGTCGGGTTATTCCAGCGCGATTTCGGGATGATGTTATGCGGGAACGGCGTCCGAACGTAGTGAGTGGGACGAGTGCTGTCGGGCTGGATGGTCAGCGGGTCATATAACTGATAGCGGACAGGATCGACGGCAAGAAGCTGCGAGAAGTCTCCTTCGCGGTTCGCCGGCGTCGGCACCGTGCGATTGTAATAGACGGGACTGGCTGCTGTGCGGTCTTTTAGGCCGCTGTAGCTCACGAAGAAGAACATGCGGTCTTTGCCGTTGTAGAGCTTCGGGAGGATCACCGGACCGCCAAAGGTTCCAGAATAATTGTTCGAATGGCCGTTCGGATTGATGTTCCGCCCGCGCAGATCGTCCGCGAGTGCCGAGTTGCCGGCTGCTTCCGCCGCCGCGATGCGGCTGTAGTGATTCTTCTTCGCGAAAAAGCTCGCGGCGTTCCACTCGTTGCGCCAGTGCTGCCAGGATGCCGACCCGTGGAAGGTGTTGGTGCCCGCCTTCGTCATGACGTTGAAGCTCGCGCCCGAGCTGTGCCCCACTGCGGCGTCGAAGTTCGACGTCTCCACCTTGAACTCGAGCACGGCGTCGGTATGCGGCTGATACGAGATACGGCGGATATTGCCGTTGTTCGGGATGCCATCGATCGAGAAGTCATTGCCGCCGACGTTACCGGCCACGGAATAGCTGGAACCTATGAGGGTGAAGGCCGGGTTCGTGTAGCCGGACGCGCCGCCGGTCGTCTGAACGCCTGGCACGAGGCGCGCGAGCAGCGTTGGATTGTTGTTTAGCGTCGGCAGATCTTGGAGGCTTCGCTGGTCGATCACCTGACCGGTCGAGACCGCGTTCGTTTCTAGCAGAGGCGCCTCGGCCGTCACCGAGATGCTTTCGCTGATATTGCCGATCTCCAATGTTACGTCGATCTGTGCGCGCGTGCTTATGGGCAGCGTGATTCCGTGCCGCTGGAATCTCTTGAAGCCTGCCGCTTGCACCGTCACCTGGTAGTTGCCCGGGAGGAGCAAGGGCGCTTCGTAGTAGCCGGTCTCATTCGTTCTTAGCGTGACGGACACGTTGGTGTCGGCGTTCGTGACCACAACTTCGGCCGCGGTGACTGCGGCGCCGCTCGGATCGCTGACACGGCCGAAGATCATGCTGCGGGTCTCTTGCCCTAATGCGCACAGGGCCCACATTGCGAGGGCGACGAGAGCCGCTGCGGTGCGACGGAGAGTGTGAGAGATCATGTTCCTGAAGCCTCCAATCCAATCGTCTTCCATGATTTTCAATCGAGTGTTGCAATCGCCAATCGATTATTGTACACTGGAACTATGATAGACCTCGCAGGCGGCTCTGTCAAGCAGGACCGTGACGGAGCTCAGCGCAACAACGGGATCCCGCTGCATCATGGAAACATGGCACTTCCGAAGCCGGTGCGGACCGAGACGCTCCGCCAGCAGATCGCTAAAATACTCCAGGAAGCGATCTTCACTGGTCAGCTCAAACCAGGGCAGCTCTTGCGCGAGCAAGCGCTAGGAAAGCAACTCGGGGTGAGCCAAGCCACGATTCGGGAAGCGCTGGCGCACCTCGAACAATTGGGCTTGGTCTCGAAGGCGGTCAATCGCGGAACGACTGTGACGAACCTGTCAGCACGGGAAGTCCGCGAGCGCCTGGCAGTTCGAGTGGCGCTCGAGGAACTCGCGGCTGCTGAGGCAGCAGTGCGAATGACTGAGCAGGATTTCGACATCCTCGTCCAGCTCGCTGAACGTATCGCGCGCGGCATCGAGGCGAACCTCTATTTCGAGACGAGTCAGGCGGATATTGACTTCCATCGGTTCATCTGGGAGAAGTCGGGCAACGCGATTCTCTACAGGACACTTGATCAATTGACCACACCGCTCTTCGCCTTCCTGGGGCTTCTGCACAAACTCACGGCACAAGACCAGAGAGCGACCAAACCGCATTCGGACATCATCCAGGCACTTCGCACGCGCGATGCCGAAACCGTAAAGGACGCTATCCGGGGCCATATCAGAGGATCCTATGGCGTGTTCCTTGAATCGGACGCGGAGGACCTGCTGACGCTCGTCAACGGACTTAGCTAAGGAGGAGGCTCGATGAAGCTCGAGGGTATCCTGCCGGCCCTTGTCACGCCGTTCAGTGAAGAAGTGAATCTCGATGAGGCAGCCCTGGAGCGGCTTCTCGACTATGTGTACCGCGGAGGCGTGGATGGCGTGTACATCTGCGGCCAAACTGGCGAAGGGCTTCAGCAGAGCCCGGACCTGCGGAAGAGGGTCGCGGAGGCCGCTGTTCGATACAGCCCCGCCGGGAAGCGCATCGTCGTGCACGTCGGCGCTCCCTCGACTCACACCGCCGTTGAGCTGGCCAGGCACGCCGCAGCGGTGGGCGCTACCGCGATCAGCAGCCTGCCTCCGGCCGGGGCGTACAGCTTCGCTGAGATTCGCGATTACTACAAAGAGTTGGCGGCGGCAACGGACTTGCCATGCCTCGTTTATCACTACCCCGCTATTTCAGGGACAGTCTCGTCTCTCGACCAGGTCACGGCGCTCTGCTCGCTGCCGAACGTGATCGGACTGAAGTTTACGGATATGGACTTGTACAAGTTGGCCTCTCTCAAGAAGGCCGGCTGCAACGTTCTAAACGGGTACGATGAGATCCTCGTGGCGGGCCTGCTAATGGGTGCCGACGGCGGTATTGGCAGCTTCTACAATGTCGCGCCGCATCTTTTTGTCGAACTCTACTGTGCCGCCCGGCGCGGCGATTGGGCCAGAGCAAAAGCCGTGCAGGACGATATCAATGAGATCATCACCATCGGCCTTCGGTATCCCGTCCACAGCGCAGTGAAGGCAATGCTCGCCTGGCTGGGCCTCGATTGCGGGCAGTGTCTCGGACCGCGGCGGCCCCTTACTGCCGTTGAGGTTCGCGAGTTGCACGAGCTGCTCGAGCGCTCGCCTCTGGCTGCTGCGCGAACAACCGCTGGTCGGGTCTGATCTCTTATGAAGGGCTGGCGTCCGTGGATCATCGTCGGCGTGCTGTGGGTCGCGGCGACGCTGAACTACGTCGACCGGCAATCGATCTTCGCGATGTTCCAG
The DNA here is from genome assembly GCA_026002875.1 of Bryobacteraceae bacterium. NCBI lineage: Bacteria > Pseudomonadati > Acidobacteriota > Terriglobia > Bryobacterales > Bryobacteraceae > Bryobacteraceae bacterium. The sequence continues at coordinate 2,232,757 of BPGE01000001.1, read as the reverse complement.
CCGATCCGCGAGGATCTGCACCTGTCCGACTGGCAACTGGGCCTACTGAGCACAGCGTTTCTCTGGACCTACGGCATTTTCGGCCCGCTGGGCGGCTGGCTGGCGGACCGTTTCTCGCGCAGCCGGGTGATCTTGATCAGCCTCTGCATCTGGTCCGTGATCACGGCCGCGACGGGGGCGGCGCGCAGCTTTGGCGAGCTGTTTGCCGCTCGAGCGCTCATGGGCCTCAGCGAGGCATTCTATCTGCCCGCAGCGCTCGCTCTCATTGCGGATTACCACAACCAGGCGACTCGCTCGCTGGCTACGGGTATCCACCAGAGCGGTTTGTACATTGGGATCTTCATAGGCGGAGCCGGGGCCGGCTGGCTCGGCGACCACCAAGGTTGGCGGTTTACGTTCTATTTGCTCGGTGCCGCAGGCGTGGTCTATGCGATATTCGCGGCGTTCCTGCTCCGGGATGCGCCACGAGAGACTACGGCCGGGCTGGCTGCGAATTATGGCGGTCTCGTAGCGATCCGCGGGCTGATCGGATCGAAACAGTTCCTTCTCATCGCCGCTGTCTTCGCAGTGGCGTCGATGTCGTATTGGATGGTGTACACGTGGCTTCCGCTGTATCTGCTCGAGCGCTTTGAGATGACTCTGACCTCGGCCGGCTTTTCGGCAACCGTGTACATCCAGGCGGCGAGTTTCGCGGCGATCGTTGTCGGCGGATGGCTTTCCGACCGCTGGAGTCTGCGCCGGCCCGGCGCTCGCGCGCTTGTTCAGGCCGCGGGATTCGCTACTGCCGGCCCCTTTCTGTTTCTCACCGGAAGCACCGATTCCATGCCGCTCCTCGTCGTCGCTCTTATCGCTTTCGGACTGGGCCGCGGGCTCTATGACTGCAATGTGATGCCCGTGCTGTGCGACGTCATCGATCCGCACCTGCGCGCCACCGCATACGGAATACTGAACCTTCTCGGCTGCGTTGCAGGAGGCGTGATGGCTGCCGCGGCGGGCTACCTGAAGTCCAGCGTGGGACTCGACGCCGCGCTACAGATCTCCGGAGTGCTGTTGCTGGGTTGCGCGATTCTGCTTATGCGGCTGCGGCCGGTGGAAGCGGCACGATATGCATGCTCGCAGTGATCGATGGGAGGCCCTGCGTTGCGGCCTGATTGTTTCGTGCCAAGCCTCAGAAGGCGACGCGTTCTTCGGTCCCGGGCTGATGGCGCGATTCGCGAGGGCTGCGCTCGAGGGCGGCGCGGTTGGCATTCGCGCCAACGGGCCGGATGACATCCGCGACATTCGCGCTGTTACCGCCGTCCCCATTATCGGCATCCAGAAAGGACTCGCGGCGGATGGGCGCATCCTCATCACCCGCAGCTTCGAAGAAGCCGCCGCCCTCGTCGACGCCGGTGCCGATGCGGTCGCCATCGACTGCACCGAACGGGGATGCCGCTTCGGTGCGCTGGACCGGCTGCGCCGCGTGAAGGCCGAACTTAACGTGGCAGTGATGGCCGACATCGCCACGATTGCCGAAGCGGAAACCGCCGTGGCCGCCGGAGCCGATTTTGTTCTGCCCACGATGCGGGGCTACACGGACTCGACGTGTCACGTCAAGCGCTTCGACCCTCGGTTCGTTCGCGAGCTAACCCGGCGTCTCGCTGTGCCCGTGATCGCCGAGGGGCGTGTGGGCACGCCGGAGGAGGCTGTAGCTGCACTCGACGCCGGTGCATTCGCTGTGGTCGTCGGATCGGCCATCACCCGCCCGCAGGAGATTACCCGTGCATTCGTGCGCGCCATGTCGTCCAGACCATTGGGCTGGATTGGAGCACTGGACCTTGGTGCGACGAACATAAAGTGGGGCCTGGTTCGTTCCGATGGCGCGCTTACCGACCACGGCAGCATTCCGACTCGGGCGGGTGAGGGTGCCGCGGCGGTGATTCAGCGGATGGTCGCCGCCGCTCGCTGTTGCACCGACGCCTCGGCGGCTCGAGGCGTGGCTCTCGACGCTTTCGGAGTCGCCACCGCGGGCTGGGTGAGCGCAGGGGAAGGATCTGTAAGATTCGCAACTAGTAACCTTCCCGACTGGGCAGGTGTGCCGATCGCCCGACTGGTTACCGAGACAGTTGGTGTGCCCGTCACCGTTGAGAACGACGCAGTCGCCGCGGCTGCTGGTGAATGGATGTTCGGTACTGCTCGGGGCTGCTCGAACTTCCTCACCGTGACGCTCGGGACGGGGATCGGCGGCGGGGCTGTGGTCGAGGGCCGACTGCTGCGAGGCGCTAATCGACTTGCGAGCATGCTGGGTCACATACGGATCCAATCGGGTGGTCGCACATGCACCTGCGGACTGGATGGGTGCGTGGAAGCGTACGCCGGCAGTCGCGGCGCGGAGCGCCTGATCTCTAACGACTTCTCCACGCTCGAAGAATGGACCACTCAGGCGTGCGGTGGTAACGATCTGGCCTGTGCGCTTGTCAATGAATACGCGGAACTGCTCGCCGATGCGCTTGCTCCGGCCATTCTGCTGCTGGACCCCGAGCTGATAGTTCTTGCGGGCGGGATGGCAGTGCATAATCCCGTGCTACCGTCATCGCTCCAGGCGGCGCTCTCGAAACGGGTGATCGCTTCCCATCTCCGAAAGCTGGAAGTCCGGATCTCCGGTCTCGGCAATCACGCGGGAGTATTGGGAGCTGCCGCATTGGCTCTCACGGCCGCAAGATCACGGCTTGTGACTTGACAAGATCGCGCGCTTCGCGGTCGGCTCAGTAATCTCCCATGATGCATCCTTCGTCAGCAACTGGACCAAACCTGGAGAAAGCTCTCGCAGTCTTGCAGAAGAAGCCTTTGAGTAGCGGGCGAATGCTCGGATGGTCAGGCCGGTGTGAGAACGTTCATTACAAGCCGATCCGAGTCCCGGTGAACACAGAGCGGCTTCCGTATAGTCGGCGAGCCTATGGGCGCGTGGAAGCGCCGCCGCGCTGGCGGCGACTCGAGGGGGCGAGGTCGGCGAGCCTATGGGCGCGTGGAAGCGCCCCCGAGGACACGTGGGCGCGCCGGACCATCCTCGCGCTCAGATTGAAACCACCAAGCAACTGAAGGAGTCAGCATGAAGCCGGAGTACAACCCCAGGAACATTCTTCGCGTAGTTTCGACGCCCCTGCTCCAGGAGTACTTCGACGGGTGCGGATTATTGACGGACTTTGCCTGGGATCAGTTCAACGTCGAATCGCTATATGACCTCTGGATGGCGCTGCCCGCCGCGGAGCGCAATGGGGTCTCTGTGGATTTTCAGAACGCGTTCAACCTGACGTCGAGACAAGGCATTAATACTACTGGGTCATAAACGTTTCGCTCCACAAAAAGGGCAGCAGGGAAGCTGCCGCATCAGCCGTCCGGCGAGGGCTCGCCGCAGGTTCGCTATCGAGTATGCTTCACACCGTTGCTGGCTCTCTGCCGCTGCCCTGCGGCCGGTAGTCCGCCGCCGGCCCGGCCGCCTCCAGCTCCAGCTTCCCCGGGTTGTGTGCCGAATCTTCAGCAAAAACAGGGATGGGTCATGATGTTCCGAGTGAGAGAAAACAAACCTTCCTGAGAGGAAGGGGAAAGGAACACCGATGACCCAGAAGAAGGATAGCGCGAAAGCGGCCGAGAGGAAAGCGAAGCAACTGGCGGCGCTAGCGGAGCAGCAGGAGGATCTGCTGCGGGTGTTGATCCGGCGGGTGCTGGAGGAGGTGATGGAAGCGGAGATGGACGAGGTGGTGGGAGCGGAGAAGGGGCAGCGGACGGCGAGCCGGACGGGATACCGGTCTGGATACTATCGGCGGACGCTGGTGACGCGGGTGGGCAAGATCGAGCTGCGGGTGCCGCAGGACCGGGAGGGGCGGTTCCAGACGGAGATGTTCGAACGGTACCAGCGGAGCGAGAAGGCGCTGGTGGGGGCGTTGGCGGAGATGTATGTGCAGGGGGTGTCGACGCGGCGGGTGAAGGAGATCACCGAGCAGCTGTGCGGGCACGAGTTTTCGGCCTCGGCGATCAGCCGGATCAATGCGCGGCTGGACGAGGAGCTGGAGAAGTTCGCGCGGCGGCAGCTGGAGGAGGAGTATCCGTACCTGGTGCTGGACGCGCGCTACGAGCGGGTGAGAGAAGACGGGGTGGTGAGGGCGCAGGCAGTGCTGGTGGCGATCGGGATCAACTGGGAGGGGCGGCGGTGCGTGCTGGCGGTGGAGCTGGCGCAGCGGGAGAGTGCGACGAGCTGGAGGGAGTTGCTGGAGGGGTTGAAGGGGAGGGGGCTGCGGGGGGTGCGGCTGGTGGTGAGCGACGATCATGCGGGGCTGAAGCGGGCGGTGCGGGAGGTGCTGGGAGAGGCGCTGTGGCAGAGGTGCTACGTGCACTTCCTGCGCAATGCGCTGGACTACCTGCCGCGGCGGGGCGGCGATGACTGTCTGACCGAGCTGCGCTGGATCTATGAGCGGCGGACAGCGGCCGAGGCGCGGCAGGATCTGAAGGCGTGGCTGGGGCGCTGGCAGGGCCGCTACAGCAGGCTGTGCCAGTGGGTGGAGGAAAACATCGAGGAGACGCTGAGCTTCTACGCGCTGCCGCTGGCGCATCACAAGCATCTGAAGTCGACCAATATGCTGGAGCGTCTCAACGAGGAGATCAAGCGCCGGACACTGGTGGTGCGGATCTTTCCCAATGCGGCCAGTTGCCTGAGGCTGGTGCGGGCGCTGGCAGTGGAGATCCACGAGGACTGGATTGAGGCGACACGGTACCTGGACATGGACCTGTTGCGCGAGCAGGAGAAGAGCCGGCCCCGGCTGGGGGAGGCGGCCTGAGTTTTGCTAAGCTGCTACGGGCTACGCCCTTCGCAGCTTAGCCAACCGTCAACCACGGAGCATCATGGCCCACTGACCTATTTGCAGAGAAATCGGGACACAACTCTTCCCCGCGCGGGCCGAGGGGGAAAAACGGCTCCTCTCCGCCACCAGGAAGCCATAGGCTGCGATACAGAGGGTGGCGTGGTGATGGAAACTCTGTCATGAAAGCCCTTCGAAGACGCCCACCTCCAGCGCCTGTTTCTGCTCCAGGTAGTCCCGCTCTGCCACCCAGCGGTGCCTGGCCAGTCGTGCGAGCTCCCGCAGACTGGCAAAGGCCGGCAGGTTCGATAGCCAGTACTGGGTGGGCTCGGCTGCGCCCCGCGGCCGCTCTGCCAGCAGCCACAATTCCGCGTGACTCTTCGACCGCCAGGAGCCGCGGTGCGCTGGACGCACCCGTACGGCCACAAACCGCGACACCAGCCGCCGCGCCGTGCCCTCGCGCCACGCCACCCGTTTCAGCGCGCCCTCCCCGAGACTTGTCACAGACTCCCGCGCTGTCAGCGGCTTGTGTTGTGGTGTCCGCCGAAGCAGCTTCGTCGGCCGCCCGCGCCCGCTCCACGGCTTCGGCTCCAGTGGCCCCCTGGCCTGCCCGCCACACGCTCACGCTTCCCTGCACCCCCACCACACAGCGCAGCCCCAACTCTTCGTGCGACTCCCGAAACCGTGTGTCGGCCCAATAGCCGGCACTGGGAAGCACCACGCCTGCCGGCACGCCCTCCTCCAGCGCCCTCCCGATCATCCCCACGGCGATCTCCGGCTTGGTCTGAAACACGACCTCCTCAGGCACTGCTGCCCGCCGCCGGCGTACCCGATCCTCAGCCCATTCCTTCGGCAGATACAGCCGCCAGGCCACCGGCAGGCTGGCTTCCCACGTGGCCACGCTCAGACCCACCGCCACCTGGCAATGGTCCTGCTTGCGCGAGCTGCCCGCAGTACTGCCTCGCCACGCCTACTGAGTCCCTGCCCCTTCTTGGGGATCCCCGTGTCATCGACAATCCAGGCCACTACCGGTCCACGCCGCTGGATGGCAGGCAGCACCTGCCGGCGAACCTCAGCCAGCACGGCCTCATCGCTCCACGGCGACTGCGCCACGAAGTGATGCAGCGACTGCCGCGTCGCCTGCACGCGATCCGGACGAAGCCGGGCAGCCATCGGCTCGACGCTCTTCCGCTCCCCCGGCAGCAGCAGCCCGCGGCAGTAATCCTTCAGCGGCTGGTGCCGGTCGGCATGCCCCGCGGCGTGGGCCAAGCCGTCCAGATCGGCCGCCAAGCGTTTCTCCTGCGGGCTTGGCGCCGAGGATTGGGGAAGTGCACGACAATTCTATAACAAGATGTTATGAGCACGACCCAGTAGTGCTGGCAAGGTGCCATCCTCGTGGGACAAATGATATTATTGACTCGGCTCATCAGAGCAAGCTACTGTGTAGACCAAGCTATGCCACCGACTTCTCGATATTCTCTTACGGATTCGATAACCCATCTTCTGTACCCGTGGGAATTACCAGGGTACGATGAATTAATGGAAATGAATATCACAGTAGGCGAGGTGGTTCGCGCCTATGCATGCATTGACCTCAGCGACAAGGCTGCATCAGGATTGAAGCAGCCTGAGTTATCTTTAGATTATCTCGAACATGAATTAGACATCATAAGAAGAACCTTTCGCATCTTTGCAGTCACTAATAGCATGACGATTGACGTTGATATATGGTGTAGCGCATGTAGCGCACCCGATTTCTTGGACAGTTTTTTGAATTATCGTCATGCGGCAGCCTCGAGGGCAAGCAGGGCCTCGTGGGCCTGCCGCGGGGATTGGAATTGGAGCCGTTCGACGAGCCACTGCTCGTTGTAGCGCTGGCGGAATTCTTCGAGCGCTTCGGCCAGTTCTTCCAGGGTTTCGAAGTGCCGCACCCAGAGAAGCTGCTCCTTGAGAGTGCGGAAGAAGCGTTCGATGCAGCCGTTGCCTTCCGGCTCGCGCACGAAGGCCGGTGAGGACTCCATGCCGAGAAAGCGGATCTCGCGCTGAAAGTCGTCGCTCATGAACTGCGAGCCGTGATCATGGCGCAGCTTCACGCCCCGGGCGAGGCCCTCGCTGAAGCCGCCAAACTGTTCGCGCACCGCCTGGCGCACCGGCTCGAGCGCCTCGAACCGCGTGCCGCGCCTGGCGGCATGGATGCCCAGGCAGCAGGCCGAACAGTGATCGATCATGGCGAAGATGGGCACCTGCCCATCCCGGACAGTGAAGCCCGCTGTGGCGTCGATGCCCCACATCTGGTTGGGCCGCCCGGCGAGGATGGTTCCTTCGTGCCGCTTCGACTCGACGGGCTGCGGCCGCCGCTGCGGCGCCAGCAATTGGTGTTCGCGCATCAGGCGCAACACGCGCCGCAGGGAGGTGCGCACGCCGGCCAGGCGCAGCCGCGCCCACACCTTGCGGTGGCCTTCGCCGTGGAAAGGCGACTCAGCAATCGTACGCCGGATCTCGCCGGTGAGCTGCTCATCGGTGTAGCGCGTCTTCGGGCCGCGCCTGGCGGGCGGGCGAGGCGAGGCATGCAGGCGGCACCGCTGGTAGAACGTCGACCGCGGAAGGCCCCAGGCCTTGAGCACGCGAGCCCGCCCGTAGCAGCGTCCTGTGGAGGCCGACCGGGTCCGGCTCATCGCTTCGACCTCCACCGCAGAAAAGGCTCCTTGTCCTCCATCCGCCGGATGCGCTCCCTCAGCAGCTCGTTCTCCATCGCGAGCTCGGCGATCACCGACTTCATCCGGCGGCCCTGCTCGTCGACCAAATCCTCCTGCCGGATCTTGAGCCCCTCCTCGCCGGCCGCCAGGAAGGCCTCCCGCCACTCCGACAGGGTCGCTGCCGTGACTCCGTTCTTGCGGCTTGTAGCTTCCAGATCGGCGCCGCGGAGCAGCTCCAGAACTACGCTCATCTTGCGCTTGGCCGACCAACGGCCCTTGCCGGCGCGGCCGGATTCCGGCCCCGCTTCAGTCGCCCTCCGGGCTCCTTGCGCGGATCCGGAATCCGCTTGTTTCGTGTTGGACATCCTGATTCTCCTTATCGCAAATCAGTGTCCAAGGAAATCGTGGGGCGGGGGATGATGAATCCTGGTCGCTCTGCCATTTTCGTGGCGAAGCAACGATTCCTCCAACACGGCTCCGAGCGCTTGCATGAGCCTGGCGCGCTTTGTCTCGAGTTCTGCCGTCTTCCATTCTCGCCTCTCTTTTGTAGCCCTGATCATTCGAATCGTCTGTTCGATGGTTGTAAACATCGTCTCGAGAGACAGCCGGTAGTTCACGCCGAATAACTCGTGCGCGTCGGCGAGCACTTCGTCAATCAGTCTCTTGTGCTTCGGATTGCGAACGCGCTGCAACTGGGTAAAGAAATCCGTATCCAGCGGAGGAAGACAGGGATTCTGCAAGGGGTCAACGAAGCTCGCCCCCCTAGTAGCGCCTGCACCCAGAACTACTACCGCCGAGGAGGACATTACACCACCATTTCCGCCTCATAACCCGGCCAGTCTGCTGCCGGAAACGGTGCGGGGATGCCAGGGCGCTCCAGGAGCACCATGAGGGCATCCAGCGTGTCGGCGCGGCAGAAGCCGGCGGCGGTGTTCACCACGAACGTGGCCGGCTTGCCTTTCTGGTCCCGCAACAGCCAACAGATGCCTGGTTGCGGCTCTTTCTCCAGCGTTCCGGCGGCCGCCCCCAGGACCTCCCCAAACAGCTGCCCGCCGGGCGAGAAGAACTGATGGCTGTCGCCCGATTCTTCGAACACCTCAGCCGCAGTCGTCACACGGACTGGTTCCTGCATGCCCGGCAGGCGCGCGGCGTAAGTTCGCACGTCCAGAGGACGCCACTCCAAATCCACCGGGCGGCACGCCTCCCGGCTCATCAGGTGGTCAAGCGCCGCCAGATCGTACGGCGGCTCGGGGAGCGGAGGGACATCCAGATCCTCGCGCGCGACGACGTCGAGATCCAGCGGTGCCTCACCCGCCGACGTCACCTCCTGCTCGATCTCGGCCAGGAACCGCTGCCGCGCCGCGTCGCGCGCTTCGCGGCTTGCCAGAGTGACCTCCTCGAAGCGCCGTGGCAGCTTCGACAGGATCGGCTGAAGCCTGCCGACGATGCCCTGGAAGAGCTGTATGCGCTCGCCCAAGGCGAAGTAGACGTCCGCCTCCACAGTGTCTTTGTAAGCAAAATTCAGAATCTTCACCTGCGGCCGCTGCTGCCCCAGCCGGTCGATGCGCCCAATGCGCTGCTCTACTTTCATCGGGTTCCAGGGCAGGTCATAGTTGGCAAGCACTCCGGCCCTCTGGAGATTCAGGCCCTCGCCGGCCGCATCAGAACAGACCAGCAGCCGCACTTGCCCGGTCTTCAACCGGCGCTTGATCTCTTCCCTGCTACAGGAGACCCAGCGGCCTGATCCATCGCGCCGGGCGCCGCCTGAGCCCGAGTAGCTCGCCACCGGCACCTCAGGCATCTCCCGCGCGAGGAACTCGCGCAGGTATTCCATCGTGTCCGTGTACTGGGTGAAGACAATTGCGGATTCGGAATCCCGCCTGAACACGCTCGCCAGCTCGGTGTGGAGCCGGCGTGCCTTGCTGTCGGTATTCAGCTTCGCAATCGCGCGCAGCAAGTCGACAATCCGCTCGCGCTCCTCGGCCCCTGACGCGGCCTCCGCGAGTTCTGCCGCTTCCTCGGGCGCCATGACTTCGTCCGCCGTCTCGTCAAGCGACACGTCCTCCTCACTCAGCCCGAGCCGCTCCAGTCTCGCATTCAGCGTCCGCTTCAAAGCCTCGAAACTCGACGCCAGCCGGCGCCGGTAGACCGTCATCACGAAACCGACGGCAGTGCGTTTCTTCGCATCGGCCCTGGCATATGTCTCCGAGATGTAGTCTTCCACCTGGCTGTACAGAGCCCGTTCCGCAGGCGTCATCTCGACGGCAATGTCACGAACTTCCCGCTCGGCGATCGGCAGGTCGAGCTTTCCGGCGCGCCGGTAAGATCGAAGCAACTCGCGCGTGTGACGCACCATCCGCCAGCGCAGCGGCGAGCAGGCTTTCAGCACGTCCAGCAGCGCGCGCCGGCATTCGGGGTCGAGCATGCGCCGCGGCGTCTGGGCCGTGTCCCGCAGCGCGCGAATCACCTTGGCCCGCCGGATTGCGCTCAATCCCGGAGTCAGCGCCGCAATTTCATCATCCGTCAACGGCCGGAAGTAGGCCTCACAGTCGCGGAACCACTCGGTGAGCCAGTCCAGCGTCTCGGAAGACGGGTTGCCGCTGGCGGCGCTGAAGTATTTCAGGAAGGCATGCGGCTCGGCCGCCCATTGGGGCGGCAGGCCCAGCAGGTCCATCAAGTCCCAGATCTCCACCGGGTGCACCTGCATCGGCGTCGCCGTCAGCAGCAGCAGGCTCTGGCAACGCCGCGCCAGCTCCCGCATCAGGCTCAACAGCGCGTTCGGCCCCTTCTCCTGTTCCGTTCCCGCCCCCCGCCGGCGCGCATGGTGCGCCTCGTCCAGCACCACCAGGTCCCACGGCTCGGCCTCCAGCAGTTCCCGCACGCGATCCTTGCGCCGCACCAGGAAGCTCGAAGCCAGAACCACGGGCTCCTTCTGCCACTCGTCTCGTCCGACCGGGCGTTCCAGTGGCCCTGTCCATCCGTAAGCCGCCCGCCAGCGCAGCCCTGCGCCGTCGTAGATGGGCACGTTCAGGTTGAACTTCTCATACAGCTCGTTCTGCCACTGGATCAGCACGCTCTTGGGCGTCAGGATCAGAACGCGTCGGGCTTTTCCCGATAGCAACGCCTGACGCAGGATCAGCCCCGCGCTGATGGTCTTGCCCAGCCCGACCTCATCGGCGATCAGCAACCGGCATGGCCATTGCTCAAGAAATCGCACATACGTCCGCACCTGGTGCGGCCAGGGCGAAACGGCGCTGGTCACCTCGCCGGTACGGAGGCCGTGCGGCAGCTCCGGCGCCACCTTCACGAAGGTCCACACTGCGCGCCGGAACTCATCATCGGTCAGCCGGTAAGGCTGCGAGACCGGCTCCTCGCGGCGTGCCGCCAGAGGCGGCGTCACCGCCCGGTCGTCCCTGGGCAAGTACTCGAGCAGCTTCTTCCGGGCTGCTTCCGGAAAATCGAACACGCGAACGCCCGGAGAGCGGTTCTCCCACAACCTGGCGAACGCTTCCAGCTCTTCATTGGCGTGTGCTTTCTCAGTCTCGCTCAGCCAGGCGCAGTGGACGTGAAAACTTTCGCAGTTGTTCTTCCAGCCGCCGGCGGTTTCGTTGATGCTGCCCGAGAAGGTCAGCGTGTTGCCTTCGCGATCGACGATGATGCCGAACTTGGCGTGATAGATGCCGGGCACGCGCGCCGGCCGCCCTTCGGCATCGACCGGTACGGCCACTTTCACGTCGAGGTATCCGTTGGCCACCATCCACGCGAGCAGTTCCAGGCCCTGCCGGGCGCGCTCGTCAGGCGGCGTCAGGTCCGCCGCAGCCAGCTGACGCTCCAGCCGCTGCCGCAGGTCGTAGCCCTGCTGGATCGCCTCCTGCTCCTCCGGCTCCAGCGTGCAGCCCACCACCAGCCGCATCCGCCCCTCGTTGGCGAACAGTCCGGCCAGTCCGCGCGCTGCCAGCGCCAGCGCATCGGCCGAGAAGTAGCCCGTCGTGCGGCAATACTCGACCGCGCAGGCGAGCGCCGGATTGTAAAACAGCTCCACCAGGTCGCCGTCCTCATGCGAGTAGCGGAATTTCCACTTCCTCTCAGTCAACAGCGGCATCGGCTTCGTCGAGCTCCAGTTCGATCTGCTCCGGCCGCTTCGGCTCGGGCACCTTTCCGGCAAATGCCAGCCGCCGCAGCTTTTCGAGCGCCTCGAAATCGCTGGCCGCGCCCTCCAGCGTCGGGTCGGGTTTCTTCCTGCCGCGCGGCGCAACAGGAGGCAGCACGTTCAGCAACGTCTCGAGCGCTGTCATCAGCGTCGGATCATCGAGCAGCCGCAGCGACTCGAGCCGGTTCCGCGCCGCCTCGGTGTTCTGGAACCGCACCGTGTAAGCCGCCTCATGCAACCGGTCGAGCATGGGCGCCCCTGGACCTTTCGCCAGCCTGCTCCTGGTCACGCGCGTGTGGCTGTCCCACAGCGTCACGTCCTCGCCCGAGACGGCGCAGGCCACGTTCTTCACCTCCCGGTCGAAATCGAGGCCGACCACGCGCGCCAGCTTCAGCGCTTCGTCAGCCGGAAACCTGGGCGCGCGGAAAGCGTCCCATGCCAGCACGTACCACTCGGTGAGCGGGTCCAGGTGCGCCTGGCGCTTCACCGTGGCCAGCTGCTCCATGCGCCATTCCTTCACCTCGCGGCGCGCGGCCTCCAGCGCATCCTCCGGCGTCACCCGGTACGGGTCCCAGGGCCCGGAAAGTTCGCTTCCGGAATCGTCAGGCTGCCGGCGAGCCGTGCCGCGCACCAGCGGCCAGTGGCGCGAAAAGATCTCGAGCGCCGGCCCGAAACAGGCCAGGTACAGGTCAATGCCCGCGAGCCCGGCTTCCTGAAACTCCCGCACCTTCTCCCGCACCACGCGGCGGACTTCCGGCTCGATGTCCTCCCAGAAAACCTCTTCGCCGCGCGCCGGGGCGTCCTCGCGTAGCCGGCAGACCAGGAAGATGGTCGACTTCGCCGCCGACTTCTCGCGGATGTGCAGGCTGCCCTCGGCCTCGGTATGTACCGGCCAGCTTGCGGTGATGACGAAGCCGGCTTCGATCAACCCGGTGGCAAGTGCGTCCCAGGCGTCTTTGGCCTTGTGCGTGAACATGACGGTCATCACGCCGCCCGGCTTCAGCACGCGCCGCATCTCGGCGAAGATCCGCGCCATGCACCGCTGGTAGTCGGCGTGGGCCAGCTTTTTCGCGCCCTTCTGCCCCCGGAACTTGGCCGGATTGGCCACGGCTTCGCGGTCTTTGTCCGTCAGGTGCGCGGTAAACAGCTCCGGATAGAGCAGCCCGGCGGTGCGCTTCAGCCAGACATAGAAGAAATCCGACAACTCGGCGTACATCACGTTGTCGTAGTAAGGCGGGTCCATGACGATGCAGTCGACCGAGGCATCCGGCAGCGACAGCGCGTCGGCGGACTCGCACAGGATCTTCACCTCCGGCCGGCGGCGCGGCGGGTGGGCGAAGAGGTGGCCGTTGCCGCTCGAATCCGGCGCGTGACCGAGAAGTTCGATCAACTCGCCGAGGCAATTACCGACTTGTCCGAGAGCCCAATCAAAACCGACACCCGTTACAACCGGCGCCATTTCGCAGTAGCTCCATCGGAATGAGAAGTCATGTCTAGCAAACGTATGAGCCATGCGCTGCTTTCCGACTTCCCAAGTCGATGATTTGGAGTTCCAATCGATCAACTTGTCGATCGCCAACGCGATATAGACCATGGCGGCGCGGTCGAGCTCTGTGAGTTGTCCGCCGTTTTGCGCTTTGAGCTCCTCGACCATGTCCTGGAAGACCTCGACGCTCGTGCAGTGGCCATAGAGCTGGCGGGGGTTGAACTGGTCCCGCCACAACGGCGCGCCGTACTGCCGCGGGCGATCGTCGTTCGAATTCTCGGGGAATTCCTCATCCGGCACGATGTTGCGCGCCTGCCAGAGGGGCATCTTTTCGGCCAGGCGTTTTTGCACCAGCGCTTCGACGTCGTCTTCCGGGCGCGGGGCGCGGAAGCCGCGTACGAGCTTGGTCTTCGGCTTGCCGTTCTTGAGCTTCCCAACGACGACTTCCTTCTTGTAGACCACGCAGTAAAGCTGGTGGCCCATCCGCCCGGCTTGCGCCTGCTTCTTGATGTCGTCGCCGTCGATTTCGCGCCCGCAATCGGGGAAGGGGCACTTGCCGGTGCCGTCTTTCACCGTGCCGGGCGAGTGCTCGCTCGCCTTGTAAACGATCTCGAAGCGGATGCGGCGGCCATCGGGAACCAGCCGCACGCCCGTCCCCTCGCCATCGAGCCGCCAGTTGGGCGAAAGTGGAACGGTCCCGCCGCAGTAAGGGCAGGTGACGGTGCGGGCCCAGAGCCAATTCGTGGCATTCGCAGCTTCTTCTGGTTCCTTCGGGATTACCTCTTCGAGAATCGCGTCCCGCCGCGCGACGAAACACTCTGCCAGTTCGTTGTATCTCGTTTCAAGATCGGGACCGTGTTTCAGCGGTAATTCCACGGTTGCCTTTAGAAGGACCGTAGCCACGGGGTTCAGGTCGTTGGCGAACGTGGCGCATCCAAGACGCGCGGCTTCAAACGGCACGCTCCCGCCTCCGGCAGTTGGGTCCAAGAGCGCCCCAGTTACATTTAATGCTTTCAGTTCTTCTTCATTGGGCAGGTAAGTGAAGGCGCGGGAATAAGTGTACGCGTCACCTTCGAAGCGAATCCCTTGTGCTCTGGCACGAGCGATCTTTCGCCGGGATTCGAGGGGATCCCCGTGAATCCCCAGCGTCCAGAGGAACTTCTTGCGGTCGGCGTCGGCGGGCAGCAGGCTCCCCAGAATCGCCGCGCGGCTGGCCACCAGCGGACGCCGCGCAAACCAGACGTGGAGATAGTACGTCGGCGGGAGCGCCGTCATCGAGCGCCGCTCGCGGATGCACTCTTCACTGAGCGCCGCAATCGGCAGCCACTCCTCAATCAACCGGCGGTCGGCCATGGGTTCTCCTCCCTCCCCTCGGTCATTGGGTCCGCTCTCCAAGGACGAACCTGGCGCGTTCCCGGCGTAACATCTCGAAGGGGTTCATGTGGCGGATTCCCAGCCCGATGGCGACGTTTGGAATCTTCACGCGCTTGACACCGTCACTTGGCACTTCGTGGGTTACGAGGATGTCATTGCGCGCATGCGCCTGAGCCACCAGATAATAATCGGCGTCCTCCAGAAACGCGGAAATCGCGGCCGGCTGGTACGCCTGGCTACGGACCCATTCCGCTACCTTTGCCAGGCTGCCCAAAGTGGAAGCGTCAGGCGGTAGGAAGAAAGTCCTCCCCAGTTGACTTGCCCATTTGCCGAGTTCATCCGTTCCGGATTCGAGCTCGTCGCCCACTTTTTCGATGCTGAACACCTTGCCGGCGGTGTGGCCTTCCCGCAACCAATCCCAGAAAGCCGGGCAGAAGTCGAATCCATAATGGCGGTTTTTCGCCTCGATGAACACGTTCGCATCGAGCAGGTACGCCATCAGAATTCCACTCCCAATTTCTTGGCCGCCGCGCGGAAAGTGGATTCTTTCTTGATCCCCATCAGGCGGTAGGCGTCGCGGAAGAGCGTGTGGCCTTCCAGTGTACTGGCCACCACCGCCCGGGCGAACCGCCTGCCCACGCGCACGCCCAGCGTGGCATAGAAGTCGCCGCCGTCCGGCGTGCTCTCCGCCCGATGTTGGAGCCGCTCCGACTCGGCCCGATAGGCAGCCTGAAACTGCTCGTGCGTCATAGCCCGTGCGTCGAACATCCGCCGCAGGATCACCAGCGTGCTCACCTTGAAGACGCGCGCCAGCCGCTGCGCCTCATCGCTCCAGGCTGCGCCGGATCGGAACTCATCACGGAAAGCTTCCAGGGGAACCAGCACCTCGGCGGCCACCTGATTGCACCAGCGCTCCACTTCGTGGGAGGGTTCCGATTTCGCTTCGGCATCGGTGAGCGCCGATCTGCCCAGCCACAGATGAGCCAGTTCGTGGGCGAGCGTGAACATCTGCGCCGCCTTGCTGTCCGCCCCATTGATGAAAATCAGGGGCGCCAGGGGGTCGGCGAGCGTGAAGCCTCGGAACTCCCGGGGATCCAGGACCCGGTGGGTATTGCTGCCCACGATGCCGCTCACCATCACCAGAATGCCCGCCTCGTCGGCCTGCGCCAGAAACTGCCGCAACGCCGCGGACCATGACGGCATCTGCCGCCGCTCCTCGAGGTCGAAACCGAGTTGGCGCCGGATGCGCGTGGCGGTGTCCTGGACGTTATCGGTCAGCCTTGCGGACCCCACGAAGCCCTGCGGCTGCTCGCCGTTTGCGCGGGCGTAATCGCGGTACCAGTCCTGCCGCAGTTGGCAGGTGTAAACAGTTTCGAGCAGATCCGCGCTGGGCCGGCCCATCTCGCTGCCTGCAATCGTGCGGAAATCTGGCAGCGGGAGGGTTTCCTCCGGCGGCTGGGATAAAAAGAAATATCCGACCGGCGTATGCGCGCTGCGTGCGAAGCGTTCCAATTGCTTCAGCGTGGGTTTCGCTTCGCCACGCAGCCAGGCGGAAAGCTGCGGAGACTTCTTTTCAAAGGCCGAGAGCGGGCGCCGCGAACGGTCGATGGCCCATCGCAAGACCTTCGGCGAAACTTCTACGTGTGTCATGCCGCGGGCTCTCTCCCTATCTACATTAATGCGACGTCAGCAGCAGGCGCAGGGCCGCCAGCACCCGGCGCGGGTTCGGCCGGTGCAGCGCCATGCTCATCCAGTAGCCGGCCTCTTCCTTGCCCATCGCCTCCACGCCGTCGGCCACCTCGCGGATGCGGTCCGCGTTCTTCATCGGCGCCAGCACGCGGAACAGCAGCCCCAGGTGCAGAGCCGTCTCCTCATCGAGCGGCCACTTGCGCGCCTTGCCCGGCTTGAGCGCCCCCAACTGGATCTTTTCCTTCAGCAGCCGCTTCAGCACGCGCATTTCGACCAGCCGGAGCGCGGCGCCCTGCAGCGTGCCGACGTGTTCGGGCTCTTTCAGGCGCGGCGTCGCCGGCGAGGGCAACTGATAAATGGACAGGCTCCAGTTCGTGGAACTCGCGACCTTCAGGCGCAGCTCGTAGACAGGTTTCGGCGGGTAGGTCATGGTGCGGATCCTCTCCTTCGGGCGGCTCTTTCCTCCTGCCGTACCCCTCAGGCGGCGGGTCCGGCCTGCGCTTCCACGAACGCCTCGCCGCCGCCGTAGCGGGTGATTTCTCCGGCGAAGCGCTCCGGAGCGTCGCCGTCCAGACGCAGCGCCGGTTCGAAGGCTACCGTGTAGACGGCGGTGAAGTCGCTCTCCGTGGCCGCGCGCAGCTGGAGATCGAGAAAGCCTTTCGTGGCATTCGCTTTTTCCACTGTGCCGGCATATTCGACGCGCAATCGCTCGATGCCGTCGGCGGCGAGCGTGGCTTCAAGCCGCGCGGTCACCCTGGCCCCGGCGACGGTGGCCATCGCCTGGTGGACCTTCCAGGCGGCGACGGCTTCGAACATGCGAATGACCAACCGCTGAATGGTGACGCACCTGGCCTTGCGCGCCTTTTCCCACAAGTCGCTCAGCGCGGCAGCGAGCGGACCTTCTGCGATGTAGTCGGTGGGCGGCGGCGGAGCCGGCGGAGCGGGCGTAAGGACTACCGGGGTGATGACGCCTCCTTCGCGGACGGCGACCATCGTGGTGGCCTGCTGCCGCGCGCCGCGGCTGTCGGTGACTTCGACCTGATAGGTGGTGGTCGCCTCCGGGTTCACTCTTGCTGAACGCCGCGTCTCGCGGGTGGCGGTAGCGTTCAGGCGCGGGTCGCTGGAGGTGAAGGTATAGGGAGGCACGCCGCCCGTGACCGTGACGGTGATCTCGGCCGATTGCCCCCTGGCGATGGTGGTGGGGCTGGCGAGGAAACTGACGCGCAGCGGCTCGGCGCGCGGCCAGAGATTTTTGGCCCGGGCGTCCTCCATGGTGTGCAGGAAGGAGTTGTCGGAGATCCGGATAACGGGGCTGGG
This sequence comes from Bryobacteraceae bacterium, assembly GCA_026002875.1. Taxonomy (NCBI): domain Bacteria; kingdom Pseudomonadati; phylum Acidobacteriota; class Terriglobia; order Bryobacterales; family Bryobacteraceae; species Bryobacteraceae bacterium. Next base: position 2,215,213 of record BPGE01000001.1, on the reverse strand, counting down.
GTCTCCCGGCCCCCACACCTGATCGCCCTCGCGGTAGATGAAGCGCCCCTGCTGGATGCCCGCGCGCACGCACTCCAGCAGCGGGGTGTCGTGCAGAAGAATGGAGAGCTTGGGCGCTTTGCGGTATTCGAGGCGCAGCTGCTGGAGCGTCATCTCGCCGCGGCCGCTCAGACCCGTCTCCCGTGCGACAAAGGCCGGCGAGTCCGGCGCGTCCTGCGCAGTGAGCAGCTTCTTCTGTTCGTGGAGAACGCGCTCGACGTGCGTCTGGCCGTTGCCGGGGTTGTCCGGGTTGGTCAGTTCCAGAATGGTATGACCCAGCGGCAGCGTGGTTCCGGCCATCGGCGTGGCAGAGGGATAGAAGACGTGCCGGTAGCACTGGAGGATGGCCTGGGCGATCTGCAGGTCGAGCTCGTGATATTCAGCATTCACTTTCTGGATCTGATAGTCGGCGAGCTCCTGCTGGTTGGAGGGCTTGCGCAGCTGTTCCAGCGCCAGCTTGCGCCGCACGAGCATTTTCATGCTGGCGATGCCATTTTCGGCGGCCGCGACGAAGACCAGGTTGTTCTTGAGTTCACGGTGGTTGCGGTCAGACCCCTTGTACTGAAAGATCTCTTCGATTTCGGAGGGCGGCTGGAGCAGGTTGGCCGGAATGGCGGTGGACTCGTAGTTGAGAACCACCAGAAGCGGACGGGGATCCGCCAGGTCGTCAGGGACCTCCCAGGGGCCCATGGGAAACAGAATGGCGTTGAAGGGGCCACGCGGCAGGTTGAACAGCTTGTCAATGCGGTCGCGCAGGTAGGCGCGGACCTCGCCCGCGTCGACATCCCGCATGAAGCGTCCGATCACCTGGTTGAGATTCGCTTCGGCCATGAAGCGCAAAGGCGCGCCGGGGCGGTCGTCGAGGAACAGCGCCTCGCTCTGGAAGGCGGTGCGCGCCTGATCGATGAAGGAGGGCTCGAGCGCCGGCGAGCAGACCGCGAGACGGAGCTGCTCGGGCGAGATGCCCCGGGCGTGGTCGCCGAATGCCAGCGTGTGCCAGAAGATCGTGCGGGCAGCGTAGGAGGTGACCGGAGGTAGCCCCGGGAATTTCTCCTCGTCCAGACGCTGGGCGAGCGCGCGCTCGTCACCGGGAACGGCGGCGACATCGGCCTTGAGCGCCGCCGCATACTGTCGCATGCCGATTTTTTCCAGGATTTCCGTGCGAATCGGCTCAAAGCCCGGGTCCATGTGGTGAATGTGAATGGAGAAGGTGTCCGGAGGCTGGTTGCGCCACAGGAGATGGACCGTGCGCGCCAGCAGCCGCAGCATGCCGCGAGTGCGCTGGAAGGTGGAAAGCGATGCCGTTTTCTCCGTGAGCATCTCGAGCAGCCTGGGGTGGAACGGGTAGGTGCGGGCGAACTGCTCCTTGAGCTCGGGCAAAACGGCCTCGGCGGGAAGCATATCCCGGTTCCTGGCCCAAAGCTGGGCGTAAGCGTCGATGACTTCGGCTGCTCTGGCACGGTCGACGCTCTCAAACAGGCGCACGCGCAGCACGTCGACCGTTTCATCCTCGGCGGTCGGGTTCAGTGCGGTGGAGGAGCGAACAGCAACGCTCTCGGCTTCGGCCAGCGCAGCGGCGGCGCGCTCGTTTTCCTCCCTGTAGGCGTCCCGCGCTTTCTCGTCTTCGCCGATGGCAAGCGTGTATACGAGCGCCACGCGCGGCGTGGATGCGACGGCCTTGAACAGCGCGTGAACAAATGCTGCGAACTGGCGGCCGGCATCGGGGAAAGCACGCTCGACCTTGCGCAGGTACACCGAGATCTCATCGAGCATGATGAGCGTGGGCTGGCTGCCGAACAGTTCGCGCAGGACTTCCGCGCCGGGGGCGATGTGTTTCTCGTCAGAATTGCGCAGACGCTCATAGGCCGCCGCGCCGCCGAGCTGATAAGCGAGTTCGCCCCAAAGGCTGAAGGCTTTGAGGCCGGGCTCCAGCTGGCGGCCATTGGCGGGATCCGTGTTTTCCCCGTCAAGCGCGGCAATACGCACGACTTCGCGGGGAATGAGCTGAGGATCCAGGAAATCGGTAGCGTTTGCGACTCCCTGCATGCCGCGTGCCGCATGAACCAGGGCGATCAATCCATGCGTCTTGCCTCCGCCGTACTGCGTGCCCAGGCGCAGAATGGGCGAGACCTCGCCGCCCTTGCCGGACAGCCGCAGGCAGACGGCCTTCAGCAGCTCGCGCAGGCCGCGCGTGGGATATGTGTTCCGGAAGAAGAGCGCCGGATCGAGATAGTCCGGCAGCGCCGTGCCGTTGACCACCTGCGACAGGTCGGCCATGAACTGCTCGTCCCGGGTGGCCCCGCTGAGCACATCCGGGCGCGGCTGACAAAGCTCGTAAATCGTCAGGGGCATAGGCGGAAAGGCTTCTCCTCAGAAATTGCATGCTACCAGAGCCGGAGGCTCACCCTGTGAGCCTTGCTGCGGTGCATGCTGAAGCAGGATGGCAGTCCACGCCGCTCCAGTTTGGACCTGCCGTTGGGCGGAGCGGCGAACCTGGCAGGAGGCTTCCCCCATGCAAAATCCGCTTGAAGATTGGACATCCTTCGCCGCCTGGGAGGAGAGGCTTGCGGGCCCGTGGCACGCGGCCTGTCCGTTCTGGGACGAACCGCTCACCCCGCAGACGCGGTTTCTCTACTACGAAAGCACTGCGCCACTGCCCTGCTGCTTTTATCTCGGCGCTTATCTGTGCGCGCCCGACTGGCGGGTGCTGGCGGCCGAGCTCCGCCATGTCGTGCTGCCGAACGCCTTCGGGAAATACCTCTGCCGGCACGAGTGGAGCGATCCGCACATCCCGATGCCGGCCGAGGACCTGCTCGAGGGCGCCCGCCAGGCTGGCTGGACGGACGAGGATGGGCTCGGCGTCATGGGCCAGATCGTAGCAGCGGTGGACCGCGCCATCGCGTCGCCCGATGAGAGAACTGGATGGCCGCTGCTGGAGGAGGCCTGCTGGATCTTCAAAGAGAAGTGGCGCACCGGCAGCTGGTTCTTCGCTCTGCGGGTTTTCCCGTCGCTGGAGGCCGTCGTGCGGGACGTAACAGGAGTCGACGAGGGCGAAATTCCGGTGGAGGATCCTGACGATCCGGACGATCTCGGTTTGCTGTACCAGCGCTGGTTGCAGGACCCGGAGGCCAACCAGAAGCTGCGGGACTACTTCCGCGAATTCGTCCGGATGTAGGCGGTGGGGCAGGGCAGGGCAGGGCGAGGTTGCTGTAACCGGGATCACCTTTTTGCGGATTCGGAACCGTCGCCGCACTTCCATTGCCCGAGACAAGGCTGGGTTGACGGCTGAAGTTAACAGGTCGCTGAAAAAACGCCCGCGCGGAGCCGAAAATTGTTCTGTTTTTCGATTTCCGCCCAAGAGGAAGCCCTGGGAACGGATCGCCCCCCTGCCCACTCGCCTTCCAGCGGCCATTGGAAGGCCGCCGGAAGGCTGTTTCCGCGCTCCTCAGGCAGTCGCCGCCGCCATCAGGTTCCTCATCCTCACCAGATTGTATGCGGCTGCCGCCAGCGTGAACAGCCATCCCACCTTCTCCCGCCCCCTCAGCTTCACCTTCCTCAGCCCCGCCACCACCTTCGCCCATCCGAAGAACTCCTCCACCAGCTTCCGCCTCCTCTGGCTCATCCAGTAGCCTTCATGCCGCGTCGTCCTCCCATCCACCGCGCTGCGCCGTCCGCTCACGTTCTGCGCCACATGCGGCGTCACGTTCAGATCCTTCATCTGCTCCACAAACTCCCGCGTGTCGTACCCCTTGTCTCCGGCCAGCGTCACCCGCTTCGTCCCTCCCGGAATCTCCCGCGCCATCTCCACCGCCGCTTCCCGCTCCGCCCGCCCGTAGGCTTTCGTCACCCGCACGTTCACGATCAGCCCGTGCCGGTTCTCTCCCAGCACGTGTCCCAGATAGCTCAGCTTCGCCTCCGCCGTCTGACTCTTCCGCCACAGCCGCGCCTCCGGATCCGTCACCGACTCGTGCGTCTCATTCGACCGCTGCTGCCCCCGGAAGTCCACTTCCCGATTCCGCCCACCCTGTTTCGGTTCGTCCTCATCCGACTTCTCCTGTTTCGGCCGGAAGCTCTTCTGGCTCGCCCACGCCTCCACCATCGTCCCGTCCACCGAAAAATGCTCGCTCGACATCAGCCCCTGCTGCTTCGCCTGCCGCACGATCTCGCCAAAGAACTGCCGCGCTACGTCCCCTTCCAGCAGCCGGTCCCGGTTCTTCGTGAACACCGTCGCGTGCCAGACCTCCTCGCTCATCCCCAGACCCACGAACCACCGGAACAGCAGGTTGTAGCGCAGCTGCTCGACCAGCATCCTCTCGCTCCGGATTGTGTACAGCAGCATCAGCAACTGCGCCCGCAGCAGCCGCTCCGGCGCGATCGACGGCCGCCCCACTTCTCCGTAAATCTCATCGAAGGTGTCGTCCAGCCTCTGCAGCGCCTCGTCCACCATCGCCCGGATCGGCCGCAGCGGGTGATCGGCCGGCACCAGATCCTCCAGGCTCGCGTACAGGAACATCTCTTGCTGCTGACGGTCTTCTCCTCTCATGGCGTCCCTACACTAGGAAAGACGCATCAAACATTTCCGAGGTGTCTTGTTCCGGAGTTTTTCAGCGACCTGTTAAACTTGCCCGGATCCCTGTCCGCCGCACCGGGGCTCTTTGTCCCATTCAGTCGGAAGTGGATGTCCTTCCTGCCCGTCGTGCTTACGACTACGGGAACCGGCGGAAGGCTCTCAGGCTTGTGTGCGGACGAAAGTGGTGAGCCTCAAAGCCGAAAAGTGCGCCATCGCATGTCGCATTGCAGGGGATATGGGTGCTGATCCGGATCTCTCCAGCCGAGAATCTCAGCGTAGCGCTCCGACACATGGTTGAAAAGCGGTCGGACGGCTTCCACGAGGAGCGACGGAGTGATGTAACGCTGCGATACATCCTGCGTGAGGGCATGACCCAGGGCGATGCGCGCCAGATCCGGCGTTGCGCCGCACTCAGCCAGGCGGGTTCGGAACGAGTGCCTCAAGTGATGGGGCGAGCAGACGCCCTTTTTGTCGTCCCGCACGATGGGATGCAGCGGCTGTCCGGGCTTCGCTGGACTCGGAAACACCCACTCGCCCGGGAGGCACTCCTCGCGCCAGCGCTCGAGAATCCAAACAAGCCGTTCGCTCATCGGCACGGCGTAAGTGCGGCCCCCCTTCGCCGCGCTGAAGCGGATCACCTTTCTTTCGAAGTCGCAGTCTTTCCACTTGAGCAGCCGCACGCTATCGCGGCGCGCGCCCGTGAGCAGCAGCGTGAGCCAGAAGGTCTGCTTCAACGGGCTCAACTTCTGGACAGCGGCCCACCATCCGCGCAGCTCGTCATCCGACAGTGCCCAGTCTCGAGCCTTGGGTGTCGCAATGTCCACTGCCACCGTCGGCGGCGGGGGCAGGTCAGGCTGGACCCTGGCACGGTAGCGGTAGACCGCGCGAAAAGTGCGGAACACGCTGGCGGCCGTTGCCGCTCCGTGCTTCTTCACCAATTCGTAATACCGCGCGCGAACGCCGGCGCGGTCCTCGCCGAGGTCCTCGAGCGTCCGTGGCTTCCAGTCGGCAAGATACCGCTCGAGGTTCTCGCGGTACAGCTGCTTTGTCCGCTGGCCGAGAGGCTTCTCGTCAAGGTATTGCGCCCAAACCTGCGCGAGGGTCGGCCTGCCGTCTACAGGCACTGGCTTCAGGTCCCGCCAGATTCGTTGGGCCTCGCGCCGCGCCTGCGCCAGCGTCATCTCGCCGAGCATGCGCTGCACGACCCGGCCGTTCACCTTGCGCTGGACCATGTAACTCTTCGTCTGCGCCCGGCAGCGCACGTAAAGCCCCATCGAGCCCTCCACGCGCCACGTGCCGCTGTTGAATGGCAGGGCGTCGATGGCGGCCTGCGTAGGCTGCACCCTCTTGGTTGCCTTTCCGCCGGCGGGCGTCTGCGCCGGCATCCGGATGATCTTTGCCTCGTTCATCGGACCACCTGATCACCGATTCATACACCAGCGGGCCATACCGCGGGTCATACTCCTGGCTCGATTATCGGCGAGGAAGCGCCCGGAGGCAAGATTTTTGTAAATGATGACTCTTCAAAATATTACAGTTACGAGCGACGATGGCTGATGAATTCGTATCACTCAACTTTTAATCAGGTGGTCGCGGGTTCGAGTCCCGCCCGGCTCACCATCCAGGCGCTTACGCCAGAATTCCCTTCACCACGTGCGCCTTTTCCACGCCCGTGAGCCGTTGGTCCAGCCCCTGATACCGGTATGTGAACCGCTCGTGATCGATCCCGAACAGGTGCAGCAGCGTCGCCTGAAAGTCGCGCACGTGCACTGGATCGCGCACGATGTTGTAGCTGAAGTCGTCCGTCTCCCCGTACACCACGCCGCCCTTCACGCCCCCGCCCGCCATCCAGAGCGAAAAACACCGCGGGTGATGATCCCGCCCGTAATCGGTCGGCGTCAGCTTGCCCTGGCAATAAATCGTCCGCCCGAACTCGCCGCCCCAGATGACCACCGTGTCTTCCAGCAGCCCACGCTGCTTCAGGTCCTGCACCAGCGCCCACGTCGGCTGATCCACGTCCTTGCACTGCGCCGGCAGCACCTCCGGCAGATTCCCGTGCACGTCCCAGCCCCTGTGGTAGATCTGCACGAACCGCACGCCCCGCTCCACCAGCCGCCGCGCCATCAGCGCGCAGTAAGCGAACGTCCCCGGCTTGTCCACCTCCGGTCCGTACATTTCCTTCACTGAAGGCGGCTCTTTGCTCAGGTCCGTCAGCTCCGGCACTGACGTCTGCATCCGGAACGCCATCTCGTACTGCTCCAGGCGAACGCGGGTCTCTGGATCGCTCCACCGCTCCGCCTCCATCTCATTCAGCGCCTTCACGCCGTCCAGCATCTTGCGCCGGATCGCCGGCGGCACGCCCTCCGGGTTGTTGATGAAGAGCACGGGATCGCCCGTCGAACGCAGCGCCACGCCGGAATATTCTCCCGAGAGAAACCCGCTCGACCACAGCCGCGCCGAGATCGCCTGCACATTCGCCCGCGGATGCGTGTGCGAAGCAGTCAGCACGACGAACGTCGGCAGATCCCGGTTCATCGAACCCAGCCCGTAAGCCAGCCACGACCCGATGCACGGCTTGCCCGCGATCATGAACCCCGTCTGGATGAACGTGATCGCCGGTTCGTGGTTGATCGCCTCCGTGTGCATCGACCGGATGATGCAGATGTCGTCCACCATCCGCGCCGTGTACGGCAGCAGTTCGCTCACCTCCGCCCCGCACTTTCCGTGGCGCGCAAACTTGAAGATGGACGGCGCGATCGGAAACCGGCTCTGCCCCGACGTCATGGTCGTCAGACGCTGTCCCTGCCGGATCGACTCGGGCAGATCCTGGTCGAACAGCGCTTCCATTTTCGGCTTGTAGTCGAACGTCTCCTGTTGCGGAGGCGCGCCCACCATGTGCAGATAGATGGCCCGCTTCGCCTTCGGCGCGAAATGCGGCAGCTGCGGCTTCGTCTCGGCGTCCAGCAGCCGTGCCAGCGCCAGCCCCCCCAGGCTCTGTCCGCCCAGCGAAAGCAGCCTCCGGCGCGATACCAGAGGAATCATTTGCTCAGCACCTCGTCCAGGTTCATCAATTGATTGGCCACCATCGTTAGCGCAGCCAGCTCTGCTGCCGATACATTTTCGGGCGGTTTTGACTCACCCTGCGCAATCAGTTTCCGCGCGTCCTCCAGGTTGGAGTCATAATGCCGCAGAAACGCGCGGTAGGCGTCCCTCACGATGTCGAGTTCCCGCTCTTCCAGCATCCGGCTCATCAGCCGCTGCGCCATGTACTGAAACCGCGCCTCGCCCGGGGCCTCCGCCATCGCCCGCGCCGCCAACGCCCGCGCGGCCTCGACGAACGTGACATCATTCATCACCGCCAGCGCCTGCAGCGGTGTGTTCGTCCGCTCCCGCCGCACCGTGCAGAACTCCCGCGACGGCGCATTGAAAATCTCCAGCAGCGCCGGCGGCGCCGTCCGCTTCCAGAACGTATACAGCGAACGCCGGTACAGCGCGTCGCCCGAATCCCGCTTGTAAAACCGCGTGTCCGAGCCGTGCATCGCCACGGCCTCCCAGATCCCGTCCGGTTGATAGGGCTTCACGCTCGGTCCGCCCACCGTCGGCACAAGCAGGCGCGAAGCCGCCAGCGCCGTGTCCCGGATCGCCTCCGCGTCCAGCCGGAACCGCGGCCCCCGCGACAGCAGCCGGTTGTCCGGGTCTTTTTCGAGCTTCTCCGGCGTCGCCAGCGCCGCCTGCCGGTAAGCCGAAGACGTCACCAGAAGCCGGAAAAACTTTTTCACATCCCAGCCCGATTCGCGAAATTCCACCGCCAGCCAGTCCAGCAGTTCCTGGTTCGCCGGCGGCTCGCCCTGAGAGCCGAAATCCTCGGCCGTTTTCACAAGTCCCGTGCCGAAAATCTCCTGCCAGAAACGGTTCACCGTCACCCGCGCCGTCAGCGGATTTTCCTCCGAAACCAGCCACTGCGCCAGCCCCAGCCGGTTGCGCGGCAGAGACGCCGGCATCGGCGGTAGCACCGCCGGCGTGTTCGCCTCCAGCCGGTCCCGCGGCGCATCGTACATCCCGCGGTACAGCAGGTGCGCGTAGGGCTTCTGGTCCTGCCGCTCTTCCATCACATGCGTGATCGCGCCGCGCCGCCGGATCGCGCGCTTCTCCAGATCCAGGCTGAGCAGCTCCTCTTCCTCGGGCGAGAGCACCGGTCGGAAAATCCGCAGCGAAGCGAACGCCCCGCCCTCGGCCCTCTTCGGCGTCCCCACTGTCAGCGGTGCGTTCGCGTGGAAACTCGCCTCGAACCGCGCCCTGGCGTCCCGTGTTGTCACGCTCTCCCGGCCGTTGATCCACAGCCGCACGCCCAGCGGCTCGCCCGTCCCGTCGTAATGGAATTCCACCCGGTTCCACGTGCCCGGCACGAGTTGATCCAGATGCCCTGCGGCGATTTCATACGATTTTCCGTCCTCCGTATAAAACCGCACGCGCGGAATTCGGGCGCTGACATAAAAGCCCCATCCCCGCCGCTTTTTCTCGTCGATTTTCTCGATCTGCTCCGCGATCGTGAACCCTTCCTCGCCTGCAGGGAAGAGAAAATGAGCCGACACCGTGAACGCCTGACCGTTGCCCAAAACCGGCGCGCCCCGCGCCTCCAGCGCCGTCCCCTTCAGATGCAGCGCCAGCCCCCCGTCCGGTCCTGCCCCCAGCGCCTGCCCGCGCGCAAAATCCATCTGCGCCTCGCCGTCTTGCGTCACAACCCGGATCCGTCCCGGGAAATCCAGCCGGAACAGCTCCGCCTCCTGCCGCGGTCTCCGCTGCTCCGACGCCAGCAGCGAGCGCAGCACCCGCTCCCGCGCCTCGATCTCCTCCCAACGCGCCCTGTCCGCAGCGGAAGGCACGATCGCAATCGGCGGCGGATCGTAAATATTGCCGTCCATCGCATGCTGCGTCGTGTTGCGGAAAAACGCCGTCAGCGCATAAAAATCCCGCTGGCTGATCGGGTCGAATTTGTGGTCGTGGCACGTGGCGCAACCCACCGTCAGACCGAGAAAAACCGCCCCCACCGTGTCCGCGCGGTCTTTCGCATACATCGCCTCCACTTCCTCGATGATCACCCCCGCCTCGTTCGTCGTCACATTGCATCGCTGGAAGCCCGTCGCAATGCGCTGCTCCAGCGTCGGCGCCGGCAGCAGATCCCCGGCAAGCTGCTCGATCGTGAACCGGTCGAACGGCATGTTCTCGTTGAACGCCCGAATCACCCAGTCCCGGTACGGCCACATCTCGCGGTAATTGTCGATGTGCAGCCCGTGCGTGTCCCCGTAGCGCGCCGCGTCCAGCCAGTAGCGCGCCCGGTGCTCGCCATAGTGGGGAGAAGCCAGGTATTTCTCGACCAGCTTCAGATAATCGCCCTCCGGATCGGTCGACCGCACGAAAGCTGCCACGTCCTCCGGATCCGGCGGCAGCCCTGTCAGGTCGTACGACAGCCGCCGCACCAGCGCATGCCGCGGCGCTTCCGGCGCCGGCGCCAGCCCCAACTTCTCCAGCCGCGCCAGCACGAACCGGTCCACCGGATTCCGCACCCAGTCCGTCCGCGTCACCTCCGGCAGCGTCGGCCGCGCCGGCGCCCGGAACGCCCAATGCTCCTGCCACTCCGCCCCGGCTTCAATCCACCGCCGGATCGTTGCGATCTCTTCCGGCTTCAGCGTCTTGTGCGCCTGCGGTGGCGGCATCCGCCGCGCCGCCTCTTTCGCCGTGATCCGCTGATACAGCAGGCTCCGCTCCGGCTTGCCCGGAACGATAAGCGGGCCGGCCTTCCGCGTCGAATACAGCCCCTCTTTCACGTCCAGCCGCAGCCCCACCATCCGGGTCGTGCGGTCGTTGCCGTGGCAGTGAAAACAGTTGGCCGACAGGATCGGCCTCACTTCCTTCTGGAAATCCGGCCCCGCCGCCCAGGCCCGCCCCAGAGACACCACGAATGCCGCTGCTGCCAGAAACTGTTTCATTGTGCCCAGATTGGCTGCCATTCTATCCGAACCAGCGCCCGGTGAAAAGGGGAATCGGCTCAACTCTGCCTCCGCCCTGCCGATAAGCCCGGCAGCGGCGCCTCTCCCGCCCGCGGGATTGCGTCCGCCCGGAGGCATTATGGCCATCGAAACCAGACCCGCCGAATCCGTGCCATGGGCGCTTGAAAACCTTCCCCCTTTCTCCCCTGTCGCCATGCGGCTCGTCGCCCTTCTCTCCGACGAAAACGTCCACGTCGAACACGTCAGCCGCTTCATCGCTGCCGAGCCGGTCTTCGCCGCGCGCGTCCTCCAGCTCGCCAACTCGCCGCTGTTCGCCCTCGTGCGGCAGGTCACCTCCATCCCTCAGGCCGTCATTATCGTCGGACTGGAGCGCGTCAAGGCCATCGCTCTCACGCGCGCCCTCGGCGACTACGTCGCTCCCGTCCTCCGCAGAAAAGCCCTCGCCCTCTGCTGGCGCAACACCCTGGCCGGAGCGATCGCCGCCGAACTCCTCGCCCCCGCCTTCCGCCTCGACCCCGGCGCTGCCTACACCGCCGGCCTTCTCCGCGACATTGGCCGCCTCGCTCTCCTGGTCAAATACCCCGAAGCCTATTCCAACGCCATCGACATCGCCCGCGAGGGCGCCGACCTCCGCGAAACCGAGCGCAGCCTCTTCGATCTCGATCATTGCCAGGCTGGCCAGTGGATCGTCCAGCGCATGTTTCTCCCGGAAGAAATCTGCCGCTGCGTCGTCCACCATCACGACGCCGGCATCCCTGACGACTGGGACCTCGTCCGCCTCGTCCGCACCGCCGACTCCCTCGCCGACGCCCTCGGCTTCGCCATCCTCCCCTCGCCCGCTCTTCCGTCCCCGGAAAGCGTCCTCGAACTCGTCCCTGGCGCCCAGCGTCACGGGAAATTGCAGCCGGAAGCCCTCTTCGCCGAAATCGAGCGCCGGATCGCCGCCCTCGCTTGACCCCGGCCCAACGCCCCGGCCTGTGACCTTCCCCCTTGTCACTGCCCCCGGGCTGGTGCATCCTCAAATTGGAGGCATTCCCCATGATCCCGCCCCCCTTCGAATCGGTGGTCTGCCCCATCGACTTCAGCGATTGCTCCGCCAATGCTCTGCGCTGGGCTGCCTGGCTCGCCCAGACGTCCGGCAAGCCGCTCCGCCTGCTTCACGCCGTCCATGTCGACACGCCCGCCTACCTCACCCCGGAGCGCCGCGAGCAGATTCTGGAAGAATGGAATGAGATCCGCAAACACGCCGAGCAGCATCTGAAAGAGTGGGCGAAACAGTTTCTCCCGGAAGGCATCGACGTGCGATACGAAATCTCCGACGCTCCCCCCGTGGAAGCCATCATCGCCGCCGCTCACCGCGCCAACGCATGGGTCGTCATGGGAACCCACGGACGCACCGGCTGGCGCCAGGTCTGGCTCGGCTCCGTCACCACCCGGACCATCGAACAGGCCAAAGTCCCCGTTCTGGCCATTCCGCCCGACAAAACCATTTGCCCGAAATAGTTCATCTTCATGCCTGACTGGTTGCTCGCACTCCTGTTCGCCGGCGGCTACATCGCCCTCATGAAATGGGTCCTCCCCCGCTTCGGCGTGCCCACCTGAATGAGCCCCTCCTGTGGCGTCGAGTCTCGGCGCCCCCGCCAGCAGGACGAAGCATCCGGAAAAAACCCGGGGGAATAAACCGCTCCTTTGCCGCGGTACTTCAGGCTTTCCCCTGATACAATCCGGCCGCTCCCTTCCCGCATGATTGGGGGAGAAAAGTCCATCCGGGCGGCGCCCGGTAGACATGGGGAGATCGGCCATGTTCTCGGACCGCATCGTTCTTCTCGCCCGCGACCTCGAGGCGGCCAGCGAACTCCGCGAGATCGTGGCGCAATGCAACCCGTTCCATGAAATCCTCACCCTCGACGCGGGAGATCCGGCCAGAATTCAGGAGTTTCTCCAGTCTCTCGCCTCCGGGAAGCCGGATCTTGTCTTCGTCGAAATCCGCGATTTCAGGGACCTTGCCGAAGTTTTTGAACCTCTGATGAACGCCGATCCTGCCCTCCGCCTTCTCGTCTACGGCAGGAAAATTGAAAATCACACCTATCTCGAACTCCACCGCCTCGGATTCGGCAACCGCATCCTCCATCTGCCGGCGCGGCGCGAGCAGCTCGAGCGCATCACCGACGATCTCCGGACCAGCCACTCCGCGCCCCTGCCTCCCTCCGTCGAGCTCTGCCCGATGATCAGCTTCCTGCCCGGCAAGCCCGGCAGCGGCGCCTCCACGGCAGCCTGGCACTTCGCCGCCGTGTGCACCGAACGCCTCCAGGGGCGCGTCGCGCTCGTCGATCTCGATCTCAACTGCGGCGTGCAAAGCCTCTTCACCGGCGCCGCTTCGGGAATGAACCTCTTCGATGCCATCTCCGTCGTCGACCATACCGGGCGCCTCCCCGACGCCGAGTACCTCCCGTCCCGCGACGGCGTCCTCATCCTCAGCACCCAGCGCCGCTGCCGCTCGTCGCGCATCGACTCCCATCTGTTCGACAATTTCCTCACCGCCGTCCGCGCCGCCTGCAGCCTCGTCGTCGTGGATCACTCCGGCAACTGGGAGCGGTTCTCCGTCCAGGCCATGAAGGCTTCCGCCGTCGTTTTCTGCGTCTCCGGCAACGATTACCTCTCCCTCGCCCAGACCCATCGCGCGGCTGCGCTCATCGAGGAAGAGGGATTCCTCGGCTCGGTCCGCCTGATCCTCAACCGCCACGGCTCCAGTTTCAGCGTCCCCGTCGAGGAAGCCGCCCGCCTGGCCGGTTTCCAGATCGCCGCCACGCTCCCCAACAGCTTCGGCCAGCTGCAGACGGCCCTCCGCCGCGGCCGGCGGGCCGATCCACGCAGCGCCTACTCGACCGCTCTCGCCGATCTCGTCACCCAGACCCTCCGGTCCCTGCGGCTCTACCGCGAGGAAGACAGGAGCCAGTTGCAGCGCTGGGAAGACTCCCGCAGCTGGCTCGCCGCGCTCGGTCTCTCCCGGCGCCGGGCTTCCGCTCCGTCTTCCCCTCTCATTGGAAGATCCTGACCCTCGTCCGCTCCGGATTCTCCGCCCGGACGCCATTTTTCCGTCCGATTTTCCGCCTTCCTCTCCTGGCCACCTCAATTTTCCCCTTGGCAAAAGATCCGGATTCGCGTTAGCATAAACTCGATTCTCCTGCATGGACGCCGGTATGACACCTCTTCTAACCGTCCTTTTGATGACCGCCGCCGCCCTCGCCGGGCTTGTCTGGCTCGCACTCCGCCTGAACGGAGCCCTCCGTCCCGCCGCGGTGGACGCCGGCTGGTGGGATCACTTTTACCCCGCAAAATATGCGCCCCTGGCCCACCTTCTGGATGAAGAGGAAGTCCGTTTCCTGCGCTCTCAGCCCTCGTGCAGCTTCCGGATGATCCAGAGCTTTCGCGCCGAACGCGCCCGAATCTGCCTCCGGTTCCTCAACGAAATCCGGGAGGATTTCGACCGCCTCCAGGCCGTCGGTCAGGCTCTCGTCGTCGCCAGCCGCTGCTCTCCGTCCCTCCCCGAGGAACTGTTCCGGCAGCGTCTCCGCTTCACCCTCGCCTGGTGGCGCGTCCGGCTCAGCCTGCCCCTCTGGCGTCTCGGCCTCATCGAGCCCGACACGGCGCCCCTGCTCGACGCCATCCAGTCTTCCTCCGCCGCCGTCCGGCTCGCCGTCGCGCCTGCTTCCTGACCGCCCTTACCGCGAAGCCTTCAGCCACGCCTTCGCCTCGGCCAGCCGCTCGTAACGCCGTTCCTCTTCGCGGAACGCCTTGCTGTGCACCGTCCGCCGCCCGCGCGAGTGCTCCACCGGATGTTTCAGGTGCAGCATCTCGTGATACAGAACATACTCCACCACGTACTCCGGCACGTCCGCCCGGTCCAGCCACGAACTCAGCACGATCGCATGGTGCGCGTGATCGTAATGCCCCAGCAGCGTCCGCGACAGCCGCCCGCTCCATCCCAGCTCCGGCTTCGCCATCAGCGGTCCGAAATACCGGTCCCGCAGCTTCTCGAACATCGCCTCCAGATCGTACGTCCGCCCCTTCGGTCCGCAGTGCTTCTTCCGGCTCCGCGCCGCCCGCAGCATCTGGTGCGTGTGCCGCACCTCTTTCCGGTGCAGGTATTGCCGGTAGTGCCTCACCCAGTGTTCCGGCGGCGCCTGCCGGAACAGCCGCGACAGCAGAATCCACGCCAACGCCTCCCGCACCGTCGCCGGCGCGGCGGCCATCAGCTCGCTCAGCCGCACTTCGATCCCCGCCTTCGTCATGCGCAGCTTTCCCATCGTCGCCACGTACGGCCTCACCGCCACCCTCACTTCCGGCGCCGCTCCGCTGCGCGCCAGGCTGCCGTACACGCGGCGGAAAATCTCCTCGGTCGTTTCCCGTGCCGGGAACAGCTCTCCTGCCAGCAGTTGCATCCCTCTCCCTGAATAGCATAATTTGAGATTTTCCCGTCTGTTGCCGCGGAAGTGGCCGCGGCGCGCCCTTCGACGGTCGAGGCGCCGCCCGTCCATCGCCCTCCGCCGGCGCGCGGGTTGCAAGGGAGGTTTTTTTGTTGCGAGCCAAAATCAGTGCCGTCGGCGCCTGGGTGCCGCCGCGCGTCCTTACCAACGACGACCTGGCGCAGATGGTGGACACGTCCAACGAGTGGATCCTCGAGCGCACCGGCATCCGCGAGCGCCATATCGCCGATCCCGGCATCGCCACGTCCGACATGGCGATCCACGCCGCCCGCGCCGCCCTCGCCAACCGGGGAACCACGGCGGAAGACGTCGATGCGATCATCCTCTGCACCGTCACGCCAGACCACATGTTCCCCTCCACCGCCTGCATCGTCCAGCACAAGCTCGGCGTCCGCCGCGCCTGGGGGTTCGATCTCGTCGCCGCCTGCTCCAGCTTCGTCTACGGTCTCACCACCGCCGCCCACCTCGTCGGCTGCGGCACCCATAAGAAAGTCCTCGTCATCGGCTCCGACACCATGAGCCGCATCATCGACTACACCGACCGCGCCACCTGCGTCCTGTTCGGCGACGGCGCCGGCGCCTTCCTCGTCGAACCCGCCGCCGACGGCGAGCCCGGCTTCCTCGGCTTCCGCAACGAAATCGACGGCTCCGGCGGCGACGTCCTCATCATGCCCGCCGGCGGCTCCCGCATGCCCCCCTCCCACGAAACCGTCGACAAACGCCTCCACTTCGTCCACCAGGAAGGCCAGGCCGTTTTCAAATACGCCGTCAAGAAAATGGGCGACATTTCCGCCGAATTGCTCGACGAGCTCGGCATCTCCCCCTCCCAGGTCAAGCTGATGGTCCCCCACCAGGCCAACCGGCGCATCATCCTCGCCGCCGCCCACCGCCTCGGCATCAGCGAGGACAACGTCCTCATCAACATCGACCGCTACGGCAACACCACCTCCGGCACCATCCCCATCGCCACCTGGGAAGCCTGGCAGCAGGGACGCCTCCAGAAAGGCGACATCGTCCTGTTCGCCGCCGTCGGCGCCGGCTTCACCGTCGGCGCCAACGTCTGGCAATGGGCCATCTAGCAGCCTCCCGGGTCTCCACTTCCGCCCCGGAATACGGAACGGCGCACCCGCCGCGCACCCCGCGCTTTCTGCCTCCCGCTTCTGTCACAAATAGGAAGGGCCCGCAGCGCGGGCCCTCAAAGGGTGCCATCGGGTGGCAAACCTTGCGAACACGAGAAACTCGCGCTTACTAAGACGAGCGAGAATCCCGGCTTCGATACACTGTTGAAATTTTAATCCACGGGTGTATTCTGGTCAAGAGCTATTTTTAAGCTGGGGAGATCTTTATGGCCCTCGTGCTTGGTCTGGATATCGGCGCCCGTTCAGTCGGGTGGGCTCTTCTCGAAAAACAGGGAGATGAATGGAAGCGCATTGTCCGCGCCGGTGTGCGCGTTTTCGAAGCGGGAACGGAAGGCGATATCGAATCCGGACGCGATCATTCCCGCGGCGCAACACGCCGCATCAAGCGTCTCGCCCGCCGCCAGATCCGCCGCCGCCGCCAGCGGGCACGCGCCCTGTACTGCGCCCTCGCTGAGGCGGGTCTGCTGCCCGAAATCTCCCCGCAGCCCGGCAGCCCCATGTCCCTGCTCATTCAGCAGCAGATCAATCGGCTCGACGGCCAATTCCGCATCAAATACGCCGCCCACCCTGCCGTGCAGCAGCTTCCCTATCTGCTCCGGGCTCGCGCTCTCGACCAACCTCTGGAGCTTTTCGAGCTTGGCCGCGTCATCTACCACCTCGGCCAGCGGCGCGGGTTCAAGAGCAACCGCAAGGCTGAGTCCCGCAAGGCTGGGGCGGGGGATCACTCCAGGGCCAAAGAAGAAAAAGGTAAAGTCTACGAAGGCATCGATGCCCTGCGAACTCTGATTGACCAGGCCGGTGCACGCACTCTGGGGGAGTATTTCTCCAGGATCGATCCCGCCAAGCAGCGCATCCGCGGCCGCTATACGCACCGCAGCATGTACGAGCAGGAGTTCGACGCCATCTGGGCGGCGCAGAAACCCCATCACCCGGCTCTCACTCAGGAACTGAAAGACCGGCTTTGGAACATTCTCTTCCAGCAGCGGCCGCTGCAGGACAAGGAGGAGTTCGTCGGCGAATGCTCGTGGTTCCCCGGCGAAAAACGCGCCCCGGTCTGGTCGCTCGAATTCCAGCGCTACCGGCTGCTGGCCACCCTGAATCACCTCCGCATCACCGACAACCGTTCCGCACCGCGCCCGCTGTCTCCCGAAGAACGCTGCACTCTCTTGGACCAGCTGGATTCCACGGAGAAACTCACAATCGCTCAGGCCAAGAGGGCCCTCGGGTTGCGGCGAACGGCCGGATTCACCCTCGAAGAAGGAGGCGAAAAATATCTTCCCGGCAACAAGGTGGCTGCGAAGTTCCACGCCATCCTTGGTAGCCATTGGAGAATCCTTCCGCCTGAGAAACAGAATGAGCTGGTGAGTCTGGTGGCTGAAACCCCCACGGATGAGGATCTGGAGGCCGCCTTGCAGCGGGACTGGGGCCTCGACGGGGAGATCTCGCGCCGCATCGCGCGTGAGATCGTCCTGCCGTCCGGCTACGCCATGCTCTCCCTCAGAGCCATCCGCGAAGTGATGCCCTTCCTGCAACAGGGTTACAGCGTGCAGGAAGCCAGACAGAGGGCCGGCATTCCGCTGGAACGGCAGGTCCCTGTCCATGAACTTCTTCCCCCTCTGGCTGACAGCGGCGTCGCCGTCTTCAATCCCGCCGTCAAGCGTACGCTCACCGAGCTCCGCAAGGTCGTCAATGCGATCATCCGGCATTACGGAAAGCCTGACGAAATCCACATCGAGACGGCGCGGGAGTTGCGCAAGTCGCGCGAGGAACGCCTCAAGGACTCAAAGCGGATGCGCGACCGCGCAGAGGAACGGGATACAATCCGCAACCGGATCCACAAGGAAGTCGGCATCCCGCTCGATCAGATCAGCCGGGAGGATATCACGAAAGGACTCCTCTGGGACGAATGCGGCGGAATCTGTCCCTACTGCGGCGAGCCGCTCGGAGGCTTTGCCTCCCTGTTTGGCGGCAACTCTACCGCCCAGATCGAGCACATCATCCCCTTCAGCCGGTCCCTGGATAATTCCTTCGTCAACCTCACACTCGCGCACGTCTCCGACAACGCCGAGAAAGGCAACCGGACTCCCTGGGAGGCTTATGGTTCCAACCTTGAGAAGTGGGAGCAGATCCTGCAGAGGGTCGCCACGTTCAGGGGTTCATACGCCAAGGCGAAACTGAACCGCTTCAAGATGGACAAAGATGCCGTCGAGAAGCTGATCGCTGAATTCCACAGCCGCCACCTGAACGACACCCGGGCCGCCGCAGTCGCCGCCGCCCGCTACCTGTCTCTCCTTTACGGCGGAGAGATCGTGGATGAAAAGCGCAAAATCCTCAAACCCACCGGCCAGGTGACAGCTTACCTGCGCGACGTCTGGGGCCTGAATGGCCTCATTCCTTCCATTCACCGCGAAGCCCATGGTGACGAGGAGCCGGAAGACGGCAAGGCCATCCGGAAGAGTCGTGACGACCACCGGCACCATGCCATCGACGCCGTTGCCGTCGCCCTCTGCGATCAGAAAACCATCCAGATGCTCAGCGAAGCCAACCGTGGGGCTGCCGCGGCCCGCCGCCGGCTCTTCGCGCCTGTCCCTCCCCCCTGGGTGGGCTTCAAAGAGGAACTCCGGGAAGTCCTCAAGTCCATGAACATCAGCTTCCGCCCCGATCACCGGGTCACGGGAGCTCTCCACAAGGAGACCCTGTACAAGTATGTAGGCAGGAACGAGCGTGATGGTGATGTCGTGCGGGTCCGGGTCCCTGTCCACTCGCTAAGCGCCAGGGAGGTCGAACAGATCGTGGATCCGAACGTCCGCGCGATCGTTCTGGCAAGGCTCAATGAGGTCGGCGGAGATCCAAAGAAGCTTGAGAACAACTGGCCGCGCCTGTCAAAACCGAATGTAGCCGAGGTCCTTGTCAAGAGAGTTCGTGTCGACCTGAACCGTGCGGTTGTCCGGATCGGCGCGGGCTTTCAGCAGCGTTGGGCCGAGCCCTCCGAAACCCACCACATCGAAATCTACGAAGTTACCGAGAAAGGGAGAACAGTGTGGACCGGCGAGGTCGTCTCCATGCGGGAGGCCATTCAGTCCCCCGCCCCACGATTTCGTTGGACACTGATTTGCGGTAAGGAGTGTCGATATGTCCAACACGAAGCAAGCGGATTCCGGGCCCGCGCAAGGAGCCCGGAGGGCGACTGAAGCGGGGCCGGAATCCGGCCGCGCCGGCAAAGGCCGCTGGTCGGCCAAACGCAAGATGAGCGTGGTGCTGGAGCTGCTCCGCGGCGCCGATCTGGAGTCCACGAGCCGCAAGTACGGCGTCACGGCAGCGGCTCTGTCGGAGTGGCGCGAGGCCTTCCTGGCAGCCGGCGAAGAGGGCCTCAAGATCCGGCAGGAGGATCTGGTCGACGAGCAGGGCCGCCGGATGAAATCCGTCATCGCCGAGCTGGCGATGGAGAACGAGCTGCTGCGCGAGCGCATCCGGCGCACGGAGGACGAGAAGCCTTTTCTGCGGTGGAGGTCGAAACGATGAGCCGTACCCGGTCGGCCTCCACGGGACGCTGCTACGGGCGGGCTCGGGTGCTCAAGGCGTGGGGCCTGCCGCGGTCGACGTTCTAGTGAGCGGCGACGCTTGCATGCCTCGCCTCGCCTGCCCGCCAGGCGCGGCCCGAAGACGCGCTACACCGATGAGCAGCTCACCGAAGAGATCCGGCGCACCATTCAGGCCTCGCCCTTCCACGGCGAGGGCCACCGCAAGGTTTGGGCGCGTCTGCGGCTGGCCGGCGTGCGCACCTCTCTGCGGCGCGTGCTGCGCCTGATGCGCCAGCACCAGTTGCTGGCGCCGCAGCGGCAGCCGCAGCCGGTCGAGCCGAAGCGGCACGAAGGAACGATCCTTGCCGAGCGGCCCAACCAGATGTGGGGCATCGACGCCACGGCCGGCTTCACTCTCCGGGACGGACAAGTTCCGATCTTCGCCATGATCGACCACTGCTCGGCCTGCTGCCTGGGGATCCACGTAGCCCGTCGCGGCACGCGGTTCGAGGCGCTGGAGCCGGTGCGCCAGGCCGTGCGCGAACAGTTCGGAGGCTTCGCTCAAGGCATCGCCCTGGGCGTGAAGCTGCGTCATGACCACGGCTCGCAGTTCATGAGCGACGACTTCCATCGCGAGATCCGCTTTCTCGGCCTGGAGTCCTCACCGGCCTTCGTCCGCGAGCCTGAAGGCAACGGCTGCATCGAACGCTTCTTCCGCACCCTCAAGGAGCAGCTTCTCTGGGTGCGCCACTTCGAGACTCTGGAAGAGCTGGCCGCAGCGCTCGAAGAATTCCGGCAGCGCTACAACGAACAGTGGCTGGTGGAACGGCTCCATTTCCAATCCCCGCGGCAGGCTCACCAAGCCCTGCTTGCCCTCGAGGCTGCCGCATGACAATAATTCAAAAACCTGTCCAGGAAATCGGGGGCGGTACACCGCATGCCCACGCGAACATTGACACATTCGCCGCACCCCAATCATCAGGTAGCCGATCGTAAATGCTTGGAAGACGTTAAGCGCATTTAGCAGCGCGTCCATTCCCGGCCCGAGCTCCGCCCAGATCATATTGAGACCAATCGGAACCTTGAAGTCGGCCCAACTCTGAATGTTCTCCAGTCCTCGCAGAAACAGCACAACGTACACGAACACCGACGCTGCCAGGGAAAACACCGACACATGTGCGACCAACGAGAACATCTTTCGAAAGCTGCCCCGTCCCGTGAAGACGTTCGCGATAACCATCAGGAGCGCCGCTTGCGCCAAGCTAATGCCCAGCAACGGCAGTGGCGCCGCGAGCCCCCCCCAGATCCCGGTCTCCTGGAACGCCTCTGGGCGCTGGGCTGCTTCTGGTCCCGCCATCTCGACGAGCCAATACCGCATGGCCCGGTCACTGTATGGCGCCATCAGCCAAGCCAACAGAATCGTACCGGCCGCCACCACCACAACTGGCGTCAGCCAGTGCGTCCGCAGGGCTAGCCGATCGAAATATACGCCAGGGGAGGTAAAGAACTCCCATCCATGCTTCAATGCCTCCAGCAAGCCGCCGTGGACGCTCTCAAGGGCCATAGTGTCTTCTTTCATCGGCCTCTCCTTTCGCTTCGTGTCGCTACACCTTGAGGAAGTATTGCTTCGAGAGCCGATTCACTCCCTGGTACACCAGCGCCAGCGTTACCACCGCACCAACCACCGCCAGGTAAACCCCGCTCAGCAGGACCGGGCGTGTGACCAGTTTATGCCAGAAGACCTGCAGTCCCATCAGTATCAGCAAAGGTAAGAATCCCGCGAAGGCCGTTGTCCGGATCGCAAATACCAGGAGCCCCATCACCCCTACCACCATCAGACATCCCATGGGGCTCACCACCAGAACCACCGCGAGCAGAGCACCCGACCAAACCACCGCCTCCTCTAGATAGAGCTTTATCAGCACGGTGTTCGCCGCCAGCGCCACCAACGCTGCTCCGTATCCCACTCCCCCGCCCCACGATTTCGTTGGACACTGATTTGCGATAAGGAGTGTCAGTATGTCCAACACGAAACATTCGGATTCCGGGCCCGCGCAAGGAGCCCGGAGGGCGACTGAAGCGGGGCCGGAATCCGGCCGCGCTGGCAAGGGCCGTTGGTCGGCCAAACGCAAGATGAGCGTGGTGCTGGAGCTGCTTCGCGGCGCCGATCTGGAGTCCACGAGCCGCAAGTACGGCGTCACGGCGGCGACCCTGTCGGAGTGGCGCGAGGCCTTCCTGGCGGCCGGCGAAGCAGGACTCAAGATCCGGCAGGAGGATCTGGTCGACGAGCAGGGCCGCCGGATGAAGTCGGTGATCGCCGAACTGGCGATGGAGAACGAGCTGTTGCGGGAGCGCATCCGGCGCACGGAGGACGAGAAGCCTTTTCTGCGGTGGAGGTCGAAGCGATGAGCCGTGCCCGGTCGATCTCCACGGGACGCTGCTACGGGCGGGCTCGGGTGCTCAAGGCCTGGGGCCTGCCGCGGTCGACGTTCTACCAGCGGCGCCGCTGCGAGGCTTCGCCTCGCCCGCCCGCCAGGCGCGGCCCGAAGACCCGCTACACCGATGAGCAGCTCACCGAGCAGATCCGGCGTACGATTCACGAGTCGCCCTTCCACGGCGAAGGCCACCGCAAGGTGTGGGCGCGGCTGCGCCTGGCCGGCGTGCGCACCTCCCTGCGGCGCGTGCTGCGCCTGATGCGCCAGCACCAGTTGCTGGCGCCGCAGCGGCAGCCGCAGCCGGTCGAGCCGAAGCGGCACGAGGGAACCATCGTCGCCGGGCGGCCCAACCAGATGTGGGGCATCGACGCCACGGCCGGCTTCACTCTCCGGGATGGACAAGTGCCCATCTTCGCCATGATCGATCACTGCTCGGCCTGCTGCCTGAGCATCCACGTGGCCCGTCGCGGCACGCGGTTTGAAGCGCTCGAGCCTGTGCGCCAGGCCGTGCGCGAGCAGTTCGGAGGCTTCTCCGAAGGCATCGCCCTGGGCGTGAAGCTCCGTCATGACCACGGCTCCCAATTCATGAGCGACGACTTCCAGCGGGAGATCCGCTTTCTCGGCATGGAGTCTTCACCGGCCTTCGTACGCGAGCCCGAAGGCAACGGCTGCATCGAACGCTTCTTCCGCACTCTCAAGGAGCAGCTTCTCTGGGTGCGGCACTTCGAAACCCTGGAAGAACTGGCCGAAGCGCTGGAAGAATTCCGCCGGCGCTACAACGAGCACTGGCTCATCGAACGGCTCCAATTCCGATCCCCGCGGCAGGCTCATCAGGCCCTGCTTGCGCTCGAGCCTGCCGCATGACGATAATTCAAAAAACTGTCCAAGAAATCGGGGGCGGTACATGCTCCGTATCCCACGAGAAAACTCGATAACACCTTGGCCAGCCAAATGTCGCCGATCCGCACCCCTGTGCAGAGCACAGGGACCAGCGATCCCAGTAGCTGCTCCCGGATGAACCGGCGCTGCATCATCGACATCGCAAGGAACGGAATCACCACTGGGCCGGTAAACATCAACGACGCCGCTGCTGCTTCATTTACTCCCAGGCCTGCCAATATGCCAGCCCCCTCCCGTTCGAGTCGGCGTAGCATTAGGAACTGCATCGCCACCGCCAGCCCAGGGCTCAGCAGGATCGGTAGTGGCGAGGATCGCACTGTCTCTCTCAGCTCCTTCTTGATCAGCGCCAGGATTTGTTGCTGTTTCATAGCCTTCGTCCTCGATCTGTTACCGAGAAGTAAACCTCTTCGAGCGTCATGCGCTTCATCTCGAACGCCTCAACATCGATCCCCCGGCCGAGCAATTCATTCAGTATGGCCTCTCGGGTGCGTCCAACTTCCCTGAGGCTCACCAACAGTTGCCGCCGTTCTCCATCCCAGCGCGCTGCCGGAAACAGCGCCTGCAACTCCATCTCTCGCATCGCACCTGCTTTGCTCAGCGTGACTACCAGCACCTCTTGTCCCTCCACCGGAGCGCAGAGCGAATGCACCGAATCCAGCCGCGCCACCCGACCCCGGTCGATAATCGCCACCCGAGTAGCGATCCTCTCAACCTCTGAAAGGTTGTGGGACGTGATGAACACTGATGCCCCCGTTCCGCGCGTTAGGTCCGGCAATACTTTGATCAGGTCCCTTCGGCTCTCAGCGTCTATCCCGTCGAAGGGTTCGTCCAAGACCAAGAGTCTCGGCCGGTTAAGCAGACATCTCGCCAGGCTCATCCTCTGCCTCATCCCTTTGGAGTATGTTCCCAGCCGTTCCTTTGCCCGGTTCGCCAAGCCCACTCTCTTCAGCGCTTCCGCCCGCCGCTCCGCCGATTCTCTTGCGGTCAGGCAAAACAACCCCGCGTATAGATCTAGGTATTCTTCCCCTGTCAATAGGTCCAGCGTTGCCGGATGCTCCAGCATTACCCCCAATTGGGGCCCAATTCGCGAGAAGTCCTTGTTGGGGTCCAGCCCAAGCACCTCAACCGTTCCGTCGTCCGCTTGGTAGATCCCAAGTAGGATTCGGATCGTCGTCGTCTTTCCTGAGCCGTTCGGCCCGATGAACGCGAAGACTTCTTCCGGTTCGACGGTGAACGTGACGCCATCCAGGGCCTGCACTGCCCCGAATGCTTTCTTGACCGATTCGAACCGAACTAGACTCTCTGGCACAGCGCATCTCCTTCCTTACGGGTTGTTTTAATCCTGTACACAAACCCGTCGTGCTGCCACGGGTACTCCGCCGCTCGCTTCTCTCCATTTGGGTCAAATGAGCAGAACCGCTTCGTCGAATCGCCGAAAACCACTGCGGCACATTCCATGCAGGCATATCGGACGGCGCACTGTCTGCACGCCGAGCTGCTGTTCTTGTCTCGCTCCCACCAGTCGTAGACGGCTTCGTTCCGCAACCCTTCAGCCAAACCGCCTTGCTGCCAGGTACCGTATTTCAGACCGATCCCCTGACACGGTTGAACAGACCCGTCGCTGTTTAATTGCACTCTCCCATGCAAACAAGTGCAACGCTTGATCCGAGAGAAGAAGTCGTCAGCATCCCTCCAACGCGACAGCATCCTCCCCGACGGATTCTGTTCCGGAAAATACGCACCGGGGCTCGCTGCCCCACCTCTTCGGATCGCGGCGAACCTCGGTTTTCGTCCCAGCGTCTCCGCTGCCCAACCCTCTACTGACTTTGCCGTCGCTCCGCTCGCTTCGCTCAACAGCGCCGTCACGGAAAACCCGATCCGTTCCCGCTTCAGCGCGTGTAGCAAATCCAGAGGCACGCGCTGCGCTCCCTCCGCCGCTCCAGGGTTGATCAGCACCACGTTTAGGTAAACACGCGGGTGCGCTCCCAGTTGCACGGTCTCGTCCAGAGACCGACTAGTACCTGGCGTCGTAACCAGCATCAGCAAGTTTTCTTGCCGCTCTACCGCGCGCAATGCCGTCTGCACCCAATCCCATTCCCGCAACGGGTCCCCTCCGCGCAGATGGATTCTTGTGAAACCCAACTCCGCCGCCTCCTCCACCAGCCGCGTCGCATCGTCGAGTGGCCTCGCCCGTCTGCCCGTCTCCGTGCCGCGCAAACACGTTATGCAGGTTTGCCACTGTTCGTCCTCTCCCGTCGCGGGACAGAATGGGCAGCCGTTCCCACACTCACTCGAGATGCTCAAATCTAATTGCCGAAAATCCGGCGGCTTCTGAACAATGCCACGGAGCGTCACAGGGCAGTGTGTCATAAACCGGTCGATAAACGCTGGCGCCTCTTCGGCGAAGCCCAGCCCCTCCGTCTGCATCCATTGCAGCAACTCCACCGTCCGCTTCGGCAGATACTCCCAGTCCAATTGCACGTTCTCTTCGCACTGCCGCAGCAATCGGTGCGACTCTTCATCCAACAGGAAGAGCCGCTTGCCAAAGACATCGTAAAGCGCCGCGTCGTGTGCCCCTTCCACCAGAAAACAGTCCGCGCTCAATCGGAAGTACCGTTCTGGGTTTCGGATTTCATCGCCCATTGCTTGCCTCACCGGAACATCAGAAACCGCTTTTCGAGTAATGCTGTGTCGGTCTCCCAGGCGAAGTTCGCGTTCGGATTGCTCTCCTTGATCGACACAAAATCCCTTAGGTTCTGCTTGCAGCCGTTCTGCACTTGATGGCACATCTCTCCCGGCTTGCCAATCCTTCCGTTCTCCAGCGTGTGCGCATAGCACAGCCCGCACAACCTTGTGACATTGCACATTGAGCATCCTTTCAGCACCGACTCCTGGTACATTAGGATCAACTGACGGATCCGCTCCCCATCCAGCCCCGTCTCCAGTGTTCCCAAGGGATACGTAAAGTTCACTTTCTCGCAAAGATCTAGT
The DNA here is from genome assembly GCA_026002875.1 of Bryobacteraceae bacterium. Lineage (NCBI taxonomy): Bacteria > Pseudomonadati > Acidobacteriota > Terriglobia > Bryobacterales > Bryobacteraceae > Bryobacteraceae bacterium. The sequence goes on along the minus strand of BPGE01000001.1, from coordinate 2,189,123 downwards.
TGGCCGTCCGTTTGTACAGCTATCTTGTGCCCCGGCATGCAAGCCCCACTGTATGGCAAAAACGCCAGTCCCCGGTCGTTCACTCGCTTCCGCAGCGCCACTTGCGCAATGCCGCCCCCCATTAGAATGTGATCGAAGCTGTTCACATTTTCCCCTTCGACCATGGCCCGCTTGTAATGTTCCCTCCGCTCTTGCATGCGATCGCGATACCGCTGCATCTCAACTTCCGTCGCGTGATCCCAATAGTGCGTGCCCTTCCGGAAGACTGGCTGCGCGAAGATCACCCGGGGCATTCGCTCGTCGGTCGCGCCAAAAAAACGCGAGATGCCGGCGAGGTCACTCTTGTAACTGTAGACTGTAATGAAACCTCCGTTCGGGACGAACGAGGGTACGGCGTTGCAGACCTGTACCAGGTTCCGCATGATCCGACCGTGCGTGCCCTCACCGTGCATGTCCACTCGCTCCCGATCGTGTTCTGCCTGCGGTCCGTCGAGACTCACTGCCACTCGTGTGTCGTGCTTCGCAAGATACTCGGCTGTCTCGGCGGTCAATAGCAGTCCGTTTGTTGTCAGGTTCGGCTGAAAGAGGCATGGGTGTTTATCCGCGGCATGGTCCAGCGCGGCCCTCACCGCCGGCATGTTCGTTAGCGGCTCTCCTCCGTAGAAGCTCAAGCCATACTTCTTCAACGGATTCCGCCTCCTCTGCGGTTCGATCAACTCCGCGAACCAGTCCACCGCCCGTCGCGCCGTCTCTGGCGCCATGGACTTCGCACTATGTTGTCGAACATGTTCATAGTTGCCTGAGTAGGCGCAGTATCGGCAACGCATATTGCAGTTCTCGGTTACTACCAGTACCAGTTGGACACAATTCCGCCGCACAATCTCCAGACACTGCGCCCCGTCCGGCGGCGGCTCTGTCGGCGTCACGTTCCGAAAAAACGCCCTGTGTCGGTCCACCCAGTGCTTTACGAAGCGGATCGCGTTCGCAACCTTAGCTTCCCCATACTCCTCGGCGAGCTCCGGCGCGTTCCTCGCCAGATTTCCCTCCATGTACAGCCGCAAAACGGCCTCTCTCAATTCTGACCAAGGCAGTATCGCACCTGTGGCATCGTCGTACAGATAGTCTCGGCCTCGGTCGGACAAGAACCGAAAAGTCACCCTGAATCGGTCGATATTCTCCCCGTTCCCTGGAGCTCGCTTGATCGAATGTAGGACTGCTGGCAAAGTTGGCATCTTGACGTCCCAGTTGTTCGAACCTAAATCGTGCAGTTCTCGCTCTTCTTCCTCACCGGGAGCATGGCCGCCGGCAAGCTCCGAATTGCGCCCTACTTGATTGCACGCCCACGGGTGGAACAACCCTGGGCGCGCAGGACTAATTCTCACAAAGATGCACTCACTTGGTCTTTCTACGTTTCACGTTTCGCCGAAGCTTGACGATTCATGACCTTCGCATGGAGCCGCCTGAGCGCCGCGATGACAGTCAGGTAGTTGATGCGGTTGGTTCCTTGTTGTCCTTCGCGCCGCATCCTGCGTTCCCTTGTCACTAGAAGTTGGCCAAGTCCAGCAGAACTGCAGATGCCGCTTCGCCAAAGGTGGCAGCGGTATACACCATTGTGCCCCCAGATGCGTAACACGAGCCGCCGCAACCGCCGACACAGCCTATCACGCAACCCGTCGCGCTGCAGCCGCCAGCGCCAGCCAATATCTCCTCATCCTCTGGGAGGAGTATGAGGTCTTCGTACATGTGATCTTCCCTTCCTTTCTTGCTCCGCTTGCCTGGAGCGGTTGACAGAAACCGGCCTGCGCTCGCAAACAGCGAGGGTCAGACCGGTTCGCTGTGGATTTGCGGTTTGGCCTTTTCGGCCAGCACTTCTCGTCCGAGAGCTTGACCGGAAAGGCAGTTTGACTCATCAGCACAGCGGATATCACATCACGTTTCGCAAATCAAGAGCAAAAGGAAGAAAATGTCGCTAGCAGGTCGCTGAAAAAACGCCCGCGCGGAGCCGAAAATTGTTCTGTTTTTCGATTTCCGCCCAAGAGGAAGCCCTGGGAACGGATCGCCCCCCTGCCCACTCGCCTTCCAGCGGCCATTGGAAGGCCGCCGGAAGGCTGTTTCCGCGCTCCTCAGGCAGTCGCCGCCGCCATCAGGTTCCTCATCCTCACCAGATTGTATGCGGCTGCCGCCAGCGTGAACAGCCATCCCACCTTCTCCCGCCCCCTCAGCTTCACCTTCCTCAGCCCCGCCACCACCTTCGCCCATCCGAAGAACTCCTCCACCAGCTTCCGCCTCCTCTGGCTCATCCAGTAGCCTTCATGCCGCGTCGTCCTCCCATCCACCGCGCTGCGCCGTCCGCTCACGTTCTGCGCCACATGCGGCGTCACGTTCAGATCCTTCATCTGCTCCACAAACTCCCGCGTGTCGTACCCCTTGTCTCCGGCCAGCGTCACCCGCTTCGTCCCTCCCGGAATCTCCCGCGCCATCTCCACCGCCGCTTCCCGCTCCGCCCGCCCGTAGGCTTTCGTCACCCGCACGTTCACGATCAGCCCGTGCCGGTTCTCTCCCAGCACGTGTCCCAGATAGCTCAGCTTCGCCTCCGCCGTCTGACTCTTCCGCCACAGCCGCGCCTCCGGATCCGTCCCCGACTCGTGCGTGTCGTTGCTCCGCTGCCGCCCCCGGAAGTCCACCTCCCGATTCCGCCCGCCCTCCTCCGGCTCGTCCTCATCCGACTTGTCCCGCTTCGGCCGGAAGCTCTTCTGGCTCGCCCACGCCTCCACCATCGTCCCATCCACCGAAAAGTGCTCGCTCGACATCAGACCCCGCTGCTTCGCCTGCCGCACAATCTCGCCAAAAAACTGCCGCGCCACATCTCCCTCCAGCAGCCGGTCCCGATTCTTCGTAAACACCGTCGCGTGCCAGACCTCCTCGTTCATCCCCAGCCCCACGAACCACCGGAACAGCAGGTTGTAGCGCAGCTGCTCGACCAGCATCCGCTCGCTGCGGATCGTGTACAGCAGCATCAGCAGCTCAAGCCCGCAGCAGCCGCTCCGGCGCGATCGACGGCCGCCCCACATCTCCGTAGATCTCATCGAAGGTCTCGTCCATCCTCCGCAGCGCCTCGTCCACCATCGCCCGGATCGGCCGCAGCGGGTGATCAGCCGGCGCCACATCCTCGAGGCTGGCGTACAGGAACATCTCCCGTTACTGGCGGTCTTCTCCTCTCATGGCGTCCCTTGCCCGTAAAGACGCATCAAACAATTCCGAGGTATCTTGTTCTGGAGTTTTTCAGCGACCTGCTAGAGGGCCGGGAGGTTGTCTACTTCGAAGGAGATGGAAGGGACTGATAACGTCGAAACGCCTGGCGAAGTTGTTCAGCTGCTTCACGGCATTTCCTTTCATGCATCACCGCCCTGACGAAAGAGGTGCGATATTGCCTCCTCGAATGCCACTGGGCCGCGTTTTTGCCGCCCGGATCATGTGATTCCCGGCGACCACACCCGACTACAGTGTATTCGAAGAAGAAAGAGATCGAAAGCCGCATTCGGGCATAGTCTCAATAGCGATTTCAACCCTGCCGGTCTGTGGTTGGAAGTAAGCCGCCTGGTTATAATGGGTCGCGCTTCTATGGTGGTTCTGGCTGTGGCCTGCCAGATGCACCAGAAGTCTCCATCAAGATGAGCCACTCTGGCTTCCTAGTGCCAATACGCCACCGGCCTCGCCGTAAAAGAGTCAGCCGGAACTGCCCGCGGACTGTGTGCCCGTAGAGGCAGAAACTCGCCTCGCCGACAGCGAGCTGCTCCTCGATGCTCTGTTCTCCACACGGCGAATACCAACCCTCATCAAACTTGCGGATCGCCCCGGCACCTAGGTGCCCTTCTGGCAGCGTACCCTCGAAATCTCCGAAATCGAGGGAGTGGTCTTCAGTTTGAATTGCCAAGCGCCGCTCTCCCAGGTGCATGGGAAAGAACTTCGGGATGGCCCAGGATCTGAAGACGCCACCAACTTCGAGCCGGAAATCGTCGTGAGGGTGTCGGGACTCGTGGCGCTGGATGACAAAGCGGGGACGGAGTGCCGCTCCGCCGAACGGAGGCTCTGCGGCATCCGAATGTTGATCTAGCGGCTTGGCGGTCATCGTTCGCGGGCGACAAATCCAAGTGACTCTGCAAGCTGGCGAGCCTCGTCGGCGCTCCACCATCGCTCCAAGATATGGCGGGCTGCTTGCAGCCGCGAATGTGCGTTCTCTTTCAGGTGGTTGAACAAATCGTCATCAAGCTCAGCGAAAACTTCGCCTCGGCGCAGTAATGAGACGGGAAGAGTGCGCTGGGGCGCGAACTGCATGCCTTGCGGAAGGCGCACCCGCCAGAAACCGGATGTCCTCAGGTGAGAAAACGGCTGTTCCGGCTTAGGGCCACCGACACAATCACGTCCACCGTGAGAAAGGATCAGAAGGCCCAGATCCCTCTCGACGTCCCTGAAGTCAATACGATTCTCGCGGAGCCGCCCATGATGAATCCGCGAGAGAACCAGCAAGATTAGCAGGGGCTTCTTCCTCGCTTCGCCGGCACGGGAACGATGCACACGTAGATGATCAATCTCATTCAGGAACTTGGCGAGAACAGCATCATCCTGTTGACTGCCCATCCTCTTGATTCTAGAACCGTCGACGACCGGCGGAGCCACGCTCCGAGGCTGGAGCTTCAACGATCTGGCGGAATCTCGTTGCGACTCCATCGAGCTCCTGGGAGTTCAGTCCTGCGCGCCAAAGGGAAGCCGTGACCTCCTGTTCAGCGCAGACGCGGGCCTTTGGCGCGGGAGAGGATGGCGAGATGCCCGACGCACTCCAGATTGATGGACTCCAGGGTGTGTTGAATCGGAGCAAACCACGCTCCCGGTGAAGGGAGCGGGATTGAACGCTGGCCTCGGGAGTCGAAACAGGGGCGATCAGCGAATCGGTGCAGGGAGGCATGAGCTTGGAGCGCAGATTCAGTGCATGCCGTCTGTCAGGCGAGCGCGGGGCGGCTGGCCGGGGGTGAGGATGATGTCGAGGAAGGGACCGCTTGGGGAGCGGGTGTGGGCGAGGACGGAGTCGAGGGTAGCGCGGGACTGGGACGCGCCGGGGTAGTGGATGGCGGAGGCCCAGGCGGCGGGGTGGAGGAGTTTGCGGGCGCCGGCCCAGGCGGTTTGCCACGTTTTGGGGGAATCGGTGGTGTGGGGGTGGTGGAGGATGACTTCCGGGTGGAATTGTTTTGCGATTTTGCGCATTTGAGTCGTGCGCTGGCGGCGGGGGCTGCCGGATTTCTGGTTTTTCCAGGCGCGCTGGCTGAACATATTGAGGTCGTGGCAGCCGAGGACGAGGACCCGGCGGCCGGCGAGCTGGAGGCAGTGGGAGTTCAGATCGGTGACGTGCCAGAGGGTGTTTTCCTGAGCCTGCACCGGATAGGATTTGCCGGTCCAGCAGAGGATGCGGCCGGAGGGGAGGTCGACGACGGCGACGAGTTCGGCGTGAGGGCGGGAGGCGTCTGCGGCGTCCAGGTCGATGCCGAGGGTGAGATCGCGGACCTTGCCGCGGGCGGCGTCGAGGAGGCGGGGCGTGAGGATGCTGGAGGCGACCGATTCAGCCGCCTTGCGGATGGCGGGGAAGTCCCGAGGGTCGGATTGCCAGCCGGTCTTTCCGGGTACGCCGGGAGGCAGCGTGCCTTCAGCGAAGCCGCCTGGGGTGATGAGGAAGTCGGCGACGAAATGCTTCGGCCAGTTTTCGAACGTTTTCAGGAGGAGTTGTTCCGGGCGGCGCCTGGTTTCGCCGACGAGCACGAGGCGGGCGATGGCGGGCGGAGGTGGGGCTGGGGCGGCGGGCTTCGGCAAAGGCCGGGGGGAACTTGAGAGGTGGCATTGATCGCAGGCTTCGACGGTGAAACCGAGCTTGCGGAGGCGGGAGTTGGTTTCGGCGCCGCCGGAGTGCTCGTCGGGTTTCAGAGACCTGCCGGTGGCGTGCTGGACGGCGAGGGCGAGGACGTATTTGGGAGGGAAATGGCGGCCGTTGTGGATCAGGCAGAAGCGGGTGGAGCGGCGGTTTTTGGGGACGCCGTGGCGGTCGATTTCCTGGAGGGCGCGTTGGACGTTGGTTCGAGTGACTTTGGGGATGGGCATGGGGCAGATGCGCCTTTGATTTTGTGTTGAAGATGGAGATGGGGTCAAGATGTGCGGGGTGAGAGCGGCACGGATGGGATGGAGCCATAGCGCGAGGGGAGGGGTCGGTGGGGTGGGGGCGGGGTGGTGATGAGCGCCTGGTCGCGCCTGCGGCGCGCGAGGGGGAGGTGTTGGTGGGGTGGGGGGGTGATGTGAACCGCTTGGTCGCAGCCCTTCGGGCTGCTCCCGCGCGGCTCCGTTGGGGCTCCGTTGGGGTTTCGTTGGAGTTTCGTTGGGGTTTCGTTGGGGGTGTTTGGGGTGTCGCGTGGTTTGGTTGTCAGGGCTCGGTTGCGTGGACGGCTGTGACTTGCCAGGCCGGGTGTACGAACAGTGCCAGCGGCGGCCCCTGCTCCTCGATGACGTACGCCATGGCGGCGCGGAATTGATCGTCTGTCCAGAGGTATCGTGTGCTGCCATGACGGCTCCAGGGGTGCAGACGGGTCGCGCCCGAGGGATCTGCCAGGTTTTGCAGGTGGGCCGTGGCTGCGGCCTTGAGCTGGCACAAGAGCTTCTCGGGCGGGCATTCGGCTTCGATCACGACATGCACATGAGTGCTGCGGACATGAGCGGCCCAAATGGTCCAGCCCGGTTTGCGGCATGCGGCGTGGAGGGATTCCAGCACCGCGGAGCGGCCGCGGGCGTCGAGGTGGAAGCGGGGATGTTTCATGGTTCGGCGCACATAGGACAGACGCGCGCGCGAGGGCGGGGCCATCGGGGCGCCGTACGCGTTGTGGCGGCGGTCCACAGTGCCGGGGTGTTGTCCGTGCAGACGGTGGCCGTAACAGGAGAACGTGAGCAGGTAGCGCATCTGAGGAAGAAGTGGATTTGGAGGCGGGGATGTTTCAGGGGATTTCCGGGGCGGTGTGGACCGGGTGGTCGCGCGCCTGCGGCGCGCGATGCGGAGGTGTTGGTGGGGTGGGAGGGTGATGTGAACCGCTTGGTCGCAGCCCTTCGGGCTGCTCCCGCGCGGCTCCGTTTGGTTGATGGTCGCGCCTGCGGCGCGAGGGGGGGAGGGGGCGAAGGGTGGGGGGGTTAACCGCTTGGTCGCGCCTGCGGCGCGAGGGGGGGGTCGAAGGGTGGGGGATTTAACCGCTTGGTCGCAGGCCTGACGGCCTGCTCCCGCGCGGCTCCGTTTGGGTTGCGGTTGTTGGGGGTTAGGGGAGGGGGAGGGAGCGGGCGGCGGGCCAGGCGGCGAGGGCGAGAGCGAGGGCGAGGTCGTCGTGTTTCGACGAAGGCTCGTCGGAGAGGCGGGAGAGTTCCTCGAGGATGGCGCCGCGGGAGGGGAGGGAGCGGGGGATGCGGAGGAGGCCGGATTCGAACAGGATGCGGAGGCGGGAGAGGAGATCGCGGCGGGGGACGAGCTGGCCGCCGTGGGGGTCGGGGGCGGGGTGGTGGCCGGAGGTGATCGTGATGGGAATGATGTGAGCGTCGAGGGGGAGGCGGCGGAGGAGCTCGACGAGGGGGGCGCCGACGCCGGAGGCGTCGACGGCGAGGGTTTTGCGGGGGTTGGCCGGGTGGCCGGGGAGGACGGGCCACGGGGCGGGGTGGGGCGGCGCGATGAGACGGGGCAGGCGGCGGAGGAGTTCGAGGTAGGGCATTCCGAGGGGGAAACGGTGGGCGAGGCGGAGGCGGAAGACGAGGCGGGACTCGGGCTGGAAGGTGATGGGGTCGGTGCGGCCGGTGGGGAGGGCGAGCCGTTCGAGGAGGACGAGGGCGGAGGGGTCGTGGCGGCGGCCGAGGTCGAGTCCGAAGAAGAGGTGGGGTTCGGGGAAGGGGGCGGCGGGTTCGCAGAGGAACATTTCTGAGAGCGGCCTCCGGGAAGGATTGTGGCCGGCGGGCGGAGAGGGCAGGGGGCGGAAAGCAGAAGCGTGTGATTTCCGGGGAGATCGGGTTTGCGAAGAGGTGTGACGGGTGCGGCGGCGTGCGGGGCCGTCGGCCGCGGCAGGCGGCGGAGGGATCGCCGGGCCTGGGGGTCTGATGGCCGGTTGTCCGCAAGCCGCACGGCAGCGGAGAATCCTGCCGGGAAGCGCTCCCCCGGCAATCGCGGGTCGGGCGGCGTGCGCGAGGGAACCGCTCGCCTTCGGCGGCTGGCGGCGCCTTCGTTGCCGGCACAGAACCGGCTGCGGGGCGCGGCGATTTTCATCCACGCGGATGCCGCGCGGGGCCGTGGGGCCTGGCCGCAGCCCTTCGGGCTGCTCCCGCGCGGGGGCAAAACCGCCCGGCCGTGCCTGCGGCACTCCCGCCCGGCTCTGGACCGGCGGGGAGTTGCATGGGTGCTGGGGGACCGTCCGGCGCAAGTGAAAGAAGTTTCATTCGTCCGGGGCGCAATTTCCGGCCTCACTTTGAAGGACCTGTGTTAGAATTTGGCCCAATCTGGGCTCGATTGCCGGAACGTCGGGGAGGGATGCCGAAGGGGCCACGTCGCCGTCCAGAGGGAGTTCTCTCTTCCTTCCGCCGGGCTGCGCGCCGCCGGGGAGGGTGTCGACCGCAGAGCGACCGGGGATCGAACCGGGGTGATCACCAGGAAGAAGGAGCCTCTGGAATGCGCATTTCCAAACCGTTCGTGCCTGTTGCACTTTTGATTGCCGGTCTCGCCCTCGAGCTGGCGACGCCCGCCCGGGCGCAGGTTTCCAACGGCCGCATTGAAGGGGTGATTTCGGATCCGGCCGGCGCCGTGATTCCCAACGCGAACGTGACGGTGCGGAACAACCGGACCGGGGTGACGGTGTCGGCTTCGACGAACGAGACGGGGTATTTCCTGTTTCCGTCGCTTCCGGCGAGCAATTACACGCTGACGGTGGAAGCGCCGGGGTTCCGCAAGGCGCAGGTGGAAAACATCGAGCTGAACGTGGCCGTGACGATCCGGCAGGACGTGCAGCTGGAGGTGGGGTCGCTGGCGGAGAGCGTGACGGTGGAAGCGAGCGCGATCCGCGTCAACACGTCGGATGCGCAGGTGGGCCGGAGCGTGACGCTGCGGGACATCGACACGCTGCCGCAGCTGGCGCGGAACCCGATGGCGCTGGTTCCGTACACGCCGGGGGTGTCGATCGATCCTGGCGACAATTCGTTCTCGCGGGTGAACGGGACGCGGCAGGGATCGAACAACACGAGGCTGGACGGCATCGACGCCAACGATGCGGTGGTTCCGCGGCTGGGGCTGTCGCTGACGGCGTTCAACGTCGATTCGATCGAAGAATTCCGGGTGATTACGAACGGAGGCAAGGCGGAATACGGGCGGAATGCGGGCGGTCAGATCGAGATGATCACGCGTTCGGGGACGAACCAGTGGCGGGGAAATGCGTTCGAATTCCACCGGAATACGAAGCTGAATGCGAACAATTTCTTCAACAACGCCAGCGGCGTGCCCCGGCCCAAATTCATCCAGAACACGTTCGGGGCGTCGCTGGGCGGGCCCATCATGAAGGAGAAGTGGTTCATCTTCGGCAACTGGCAGACGGTGCGCACGGCGCAGGAAGTGGTGCGAAACCGGACGGTGCTGACCAATGAAGCCAAGCAGGGCATCTTCCGCTGGGTGCCGCCGGGCGGAGGCGGGGTCCAGTCGTTCAACATCGTGACGAACGACCCGCGCGGGCTGGGCATCGACCCCGGCACCAAGAAGCTGATGGACCTGCTGCCGGCGCCGAACAACAACGACGTGGGCGACAATCTGAACACGGCCGGATTCCGGTTCAACAACCCGGCGGGTTTCGACACCCACCAGTTCACGATCCGGGGCGACTACAACGTCTCTTCGACGCACCGGGTGTTCTACCGGCACAGCTGGTTCAAGAACGATTTCATCGACCAGCTGAACGGGGCCGACGCGCCGTTCCCGGGCCAGCCGCAGGGCACGCAGGGCGGCATCCGGTGGGGCTATTCGATCGGCTCGGACTGGGCGATCACGTCGTCCATCGTCAATGAACTCCGCATTGGGTACCAGTCGGCCAGCGTCGATTTCCGGCGGCCGGCCCGCATTCCGGGGCCCCAGATCATTCCGAACAGCTATACGAACCCGATCCTGGCGGCTTTTCCGCAGGGCCGCAATTCTCCGGTCATCGACATTACGGAGAACCTGAGCTGGCTGCGGGGCAAGCACACGGTCAAGACCGGGTTCACGTTCAAGCGGACGCTGCAGTACGGCTACAACGCGGCCGGGATTTATCCCAATGTGAGCCTGTCGACGGCCAATAACAACGTTCCGCCGTTGTCCATCGGGCCGTCCGGCGCCGTGATCAGTTCGGCCGACCGCCAGCGGTTCGAGAACCTTTACAACGACATCCTCGGGCGGGTGAGCAACATCACGACGACTTTCTATTCCGATCTGCAGAAGTTCCAGCCCGCGGGCGAGCCGCGGGTGCGGAACACGTACTTCCGCGACTGGGCGGGCTTCATCCAGGACGACTGGAAGATCACCCGCAACCTGACTGTGAACGCCGGCATCCGCTACGAGATTTTCGGGGCGCCCACGGAACGCGACCGGCTTCAGGGCACGCTGAAGCAGATCGATCAGATCGGCTACTTCACGCAGCTCGACAATACCGAAATCCAGCGGGCTTCCGGCTGGTACAACACGGACCGCAACAACATCGCGCCGCGCATCGGTTTCGCCTGGGATCCCACGGGGAAGGGGAAGTGGGCTGTGCGCGGGAGCTGGGGGATCTTCTATGACCGGATGATCGGCGCCACGGCGAGCCTGGTGGACGGCAACACGCCTGGTTTCGCGCAGACGGTGCAGACCTTCCCGAACGCGGCGGCGGGCTCGGACGTGCGGGTGCGCGACAACCCGGCGCTGCCGGCGGCGCCGCCTGCGCCGCAGCTGATCCTGCCCGCCAACCGGCAGACGTCGATCGTGGTGTTCGGGCCGAACCTGAAGACGGGTTACGTGCAGCACTACAATCTGAGCGTCCAGCGGGAGGTGATGCGCAACACGATCATCGACGTTGGGTACGTCCGCACGCGGGGCATCAAGCTGTTCAACTGGGTGGACGTCAACCAGCCGCGCATTTACGGCAATTTCCTTGAGTCGTTCAATGAAATCGTGAATTTCCAGCGCACGGGCGCTGCGCCGTCCGCCACCAACACGCTGGTGCGGATTTTCGGCACGCCACAGGCGGTGATCAGCGCTCTGGGGGCGACGACGGTTCAGCAGCAACTGGCGAACACGGCCGCCAACAACCTGGACCGCAACAACTACGCGCGCTACGCGGCCGCCGGAATTCCGCAGTTTTATCTGCGGAATTTCCCGCAATACAATCTCGTGATTCTCGGCACACAGGACGGGTCGAGCTGGTACGATTCCATGCAGATGAGCTTCCGCCGGACGATGGGAGCGTTGAAATTCGAATTGAATTACACGTTCTCGAAGTCGCTGGACAACGGCAGCGCCGACGGCAACGGATTCACGGCGCCGGTGGACAACTTCAACATGCGGCTGAACAAGGGCCGCGGGGTGGCCGACCGTCCGCATGTGTTCAACTGGTCCGGCACATACACGCTGCCGGTGGGCCGCGGCCGGAAGTGGCTCTCCGACGCGCATCCGGTGATTGACGCGCTGCTGGGCGGGTGGGACATCGGGGCGCTGGGCGTGTGGCAGTCCGGCAGCGTTTTTTCCATGTCGTCGGGACGCCTGACCGGTCCTTCGACGGCCACCACGTTCATCAATTACAGCGGGGACCGCAAGATCGGCTCGGTCCAGCGCCGCGACGGGGGCGTGTGGTATTTCACTCCGGAGCAGATCGCTGCCCTCACGGCTCCGTCGGCGTTCCCCAACGCGGGCGAAATCGGCTCGTCGGGCCGCAACGCCTTCCGCGGACCGCGGTTCTTCAATTTCGACGCCTCCATCGTCAAGCGGTTCAAGCTTCCCTGGGAACAGCACCGCGTGACGTTCCGATGGGAGATGTACAACACGTTCAACAATGTCAATTTCGGCTTGCCGGGGGCGACGATCACGACGCCCCAGAACGTGGGCCGCATCTCCAGCACCGTGGGCAGCGCGCGCATCATCCAGGCGGCGCTGCGTTACGATTTCTGAGCGTGTCCTGTGCCCAGACCGAGGCGGCGGCAGGGCGGCATGCGCCCGCCGCCGCTTTTCTGCACGGGCCTTCCCAAGGGCCGGGATGCAGGCTCCGGCGGTCGCCTCTGGTGCCCCTGAGCCGGCGGGCCACGGCGGATTCTTTACGCAGCCGGCGGGCGGGGCGGGACGGTGCCTCCTTTGGGCCAAGATGACGGATTTCCGCCAGGAGTTGGCTGAAGCTGCCTCATTTGAGGCACCCGCATCTCGGGCGGGCATGCGGAGCTTGCCGTAAGTGTCTGTTTTTGCGAGAGCCTGCCTATTTTGCCCCAACCTCGGGATTTGGCGGCTCAGTTGCAAGCAATCTAAAGAGCGCGCCCGCTGTGCGGATCCTTGTCCGCGGGAGCCTGCCGGGTTACACTGCGCTAAAGCGAAACGCCCGACGGAGTGAAGCCATGACGGTGGACAACTACATGACCCGGACGCCGATTACCGTGGGGCCGGATGCCACGGCGGAAGAGATCGCGCGCCTGATGGTGCAGCACCGGATCGGCTGTCTGCCGGTGGTGGATGCGGAGGGCGCGTTGCTGGGCCTGATCACGGAGCGGGAGCTGTTTCTGCAGGAGAGGCGGGTGCCGTTTTCGACGGTGATCGCGCATTCGCTGATGGGGGCGTGGGTGGACACGGACCAGCTGGAAGAGTGCTATGAAAAGCTCCGGGATCTCCGCGCCTCCGAGCTGATGGCGCGGAACGTGGTCACAATCCCGCCCGATACTGCGACGGGGGAAGCCGCGAGGCTGATGGTGAAAATCGAACGGAACCATCTTCCGGTTGTGGAAAACGGCAAGCTTGTCGGCATCCTCGCCCGTCATGATCTGCTGCGCGCCCTGTTGCGCCGTTGTGAATCGGCCTCGTCGGCCGGGCAGTCCGGTTCTGCCGGCGGCTCGTGAACCCGATCGAGGCCTCCTGTCCGGCCGCAAGCATCTGAACTGAGGAGGAACCTGAATCCGATGAAAACACTCCCTGCTGTCATGCCTGAACTCTTCGCCTCCCGGCCGCCCTACAAACTGGCGCCGGAGGAGGTTCTCCAGGCGCTGGAAACCGAGCCGAGCAACGGCCTTTCCGAACAGGAAGCGTCGGCGCGAAGGGAGAAATACGGGCCGAACCTGCTGACGCCGCCGAAGGCGCAGGGACCGCTGGTGCGGTTCCTGCTGCAGTTTCACGCGCCGCTGGTGTACATCCTGCTGGTGGCGGCGGCGATCACGCTGGCGCTGGGCGAGTATGTGGACAGCGCGGTGATCTTCGGCGTGGTTCTGGTGAACGCGATCGTGGGTTTCCTGCAGGAGTCGAAGGCGCTGAAGGCGATTGATGCGCTGGCGCGATCGATGACGACGGAGGCGGTGGTGCTGCGCGGGGGGCAGAAGCGGCGGGTGGACGCCGCCGAGCTGGTGCCGGGCGACATTGTTTTCCTGCAGGCGGGCGACAAGGTTCCGGCTGACATCCGGCTGATTTCGGTGCGCACGCTGCAGGTGGACGAGTCGGCGCTGACGGGGGAATCGGTGCCTGTGATGAAGGGGGTGGAGGCGATCGAGGGCGACGTGGGGGTGGGGGACCGGCTGTGCATGGCGTATTCGTCCACGCTGGTGACCTATGGCGCAGGGCGCGGGGTTGTGGTGGCGACGGGGGACCACACGGAGATCGGCCGGATTTCGGAGCTGATCAAGGCGACGGAGGCGCTGGCGACGCCGCTGACGCGGAAGATCGCGCAGTTTTCGCATGTGCTGCTGTGGGTGATTCTTGCGCTGGCCGCGGTCACCTTCATCGTGGGGGTTCTTCAGGGGCAGGCCTGGCTGGACATGTTCATGGCCGCCGTGGCGCTGGCCGTTGGCGCGATCCCCGAGGGCCTGCCGGCGGCGCTGACGATCACTCTCGCGATCGGCGTAGCGCGGATGGCGCAGCGGCATGCGATCATCCGGAAGCTGCCGGCCGTGGAAACGCTGGGCAGCACGACGGTGATCTGCTCGGACAAGACGGGCACGCTGACGCAGAACGAGATGACCGTGAAGTCCGCCTTCGCGGGAGGCGGCCTGTACCGGTTCAGCGGCGAGGGCTATCAGCCGGAAGGGGAAGTTTCGGCCGAATCCGGTCCGCCGGCGGACGGGAACGTGGCGCTGCTGGAATGCCTGCGCGCCGGCCTGCTGTGCAACGACGCGGCCCTGCGCCAGACGAATGGGATGTGGAAGGCGGAGGGCGACCCGACGGAAGCCGCGCTGCTGGCGGCGGCGGCGAAGGCGGGGCTGGACCGCGACGGGGAGGAGAAGCGGCTGCCGCGGATCGACGCGATTCCGTTCGAGTCCGAGCATCAGTACATGGCGACGCTCCATCAGGCTGAGGGGGGGGCGATCGCCTATCTGAAGGGCGCGGCGGAGACGCTGCTTCCGCGGTGCGAGGCTGCGCTGGATGCGGAGGGCAGCCGGGCGGCGCTGGACCGCGGGGCGGTCCTGGAGCAGGTGGAGGCGATGGCCGCCGAGGGTCTGCGGGTGCTGCTGCTGGCGCGCGCCGATTTTCCGGCCGGCACGAAACAGATCGACCATGGCGACGTCTCCTCCGGCCTGGTTTTCCTCGGGCTTCAGGGCATGATCGATCCGCCGCGGCCCGAGTCTCTGCCGGCCGTGCGCGCGTGCCAGCAGGCGGGGATCCAGGTGAAGATGATCACCGGAGACCACGCGAAGACGGCGACTGCGATCGCGTCGATGATCGGCATTCCGGCCGGGAAGGCTCTCACGGGCGTGGAACTGTCCACGCTTGACGAGAAGCAGCTGGCGGAAATCGTCGAGGACGTGAACGTCTACGCCCGCGTCAGCCCGGAACAGAAGCTGAACCTTGTCAACGCGCTCCAGAGCCGCGGTCATGTGGTGGCGATGACGGGCGATGGAGTGAACGATGCGCCGGCGCTGCGGCGGGCCGACATTGGGGTGGCGATGGGCATCGCCGGCACCGAGGTCGCCAAGGAAGCCGCCGACATGGTGCTGACCGACGACAACTTCGCTTCCATCGAAGCGGCCGTCGAGGAGGGCCGCGGCGTGTACGACAATCTGGTGAAATTCATCGCCTGGACGATTCCGACCAACATCGGCGAGGGACTGGTCATCATG
Source organism: Bryobacteraceae bacterium (assembly GCA_026002875.1). Classification (NCBI taxonomy): domain Bacteria; kingdom Pseudomonadati; phylum Acidobacteriota; class Terriglobia; order Bryobacterales; family Bryobacteraceae; species Bryobacteraceae bacterium. The sequence continues at coordinate 2,173,775 of BPGE01000001.1, read as the reverse complement.
GCGGCCGTTTTCACGGGCGCCGCCCTGCCGATCCTTCCGGTGCAGCTGCTGTGGATCAACATGACCACGGCCATCCTGCTCGGACTGACGCTGGCGATGGAGGCGAAGGAACCGGGGCTGATGCTGCGGCCTCCGCGCAACCCCAATGCGCCGATCCTGACCCGTGTGCTCCAGGTCCGCATCGCGCTCGTTTCGACGATGCTCCTGATCGGCGCGTTCGGGCTGTTCGAGTGGATGCAGGGGCGGGGCGTGCCCGTGGAAGAAGCCCGGACGGCGGCCGTGAACATTTTCGTGTTCGGGGAGATGTTCTATCTTTTCAACTGCCGTTCGCTCACGGTGTCGATGTTCCAGCTCGGGGTGTTCTCGAACCCGTGGCTGCTGGCCGGGGTGGGTGCAATGACGGTTCTGCAGTTGATGTTCACCTACACGCCCTGGATGAACAAGGCCTTCCACACGGCGCCCATCGGCGGGACGGAGTGGATGCTCATCCTCGGCTGGTCGCTGGCCATTTATCTGGTCGTCAAGACCGAAAAGTGGCTGCGCCGCCGCTTCGCGCCCCAAGAGGCGGAGGGATGACGGGAGCGCAGGCAGGGCCGGGAGGCGGCCGGCCGCTCCACGAACGCTCGTGGCTGCGGCCGGCGCTGGCGGCCGCAGCCATCGGGCTGATCAGCATCGCTCATTATCTGGTGCCGGAGCAGAAGCTGGTCTGGCAGAATCTGCTGCAGCACCTGTATCTCGTACCTATCATGTACGCCGCGTTGCGTTACGGCTGGCGGGGCGGGCTGATCGCCACGGCCGCGGCGACGGCTTCGTATTTGCCGCAACTGCTGGCGGCGCGGGGCGCACAGCCGTATCCGGGCTACATGCTGAGCCGGATTGCGGGGATGGTGGAGTATTTTGCGGCGGCAGCGCTGGTGGGGCTGCTGGCGGAGAAAGACGGCCGGCAGCGGCGGAGGCTGGAGCAGAGCAGCCGGGATCTGGAGCGACTGAATTACGAACTGCAGGGCACGATCGAGCGGATGAAGCGATCGGAACGGCTGTATGCGGTGGGCCAGCTGGCCGCGGGGCTGGCGCATGAAATCCGGAACCCGATCGCCGCGATTGCGGGCGCGGCGGGGATTCTCGAGCGCCATCCCGACGACGCCGCGAAACGGAAGACCTGCATTGAAATCATCTCAAAGGAGTGCGCGAGGCTGAACCGGCTGCTGTCCAATTTTCTGGACTTCGCCCGGCCGCGGCCGCCAAGCTTTCAGCGCACGCAGCTCGAACCACTGGCCGCCTCCGTTCTGGAACTCGCGCGGCACGCGGCCGGCCGTCACTCGGTCGAGCTGCGTTGCGAGTTCCCGGCCCCGCTGCCTGAGATCGAATGCGATGCGGAGCAGATCAAGCAGGTTCTGCTGAATCTCGCGATCAACGCCATCCAGGCTTCGCCCGATGGCGGCGCAATCGTCGTCTCGGCCAGGGCCGCCAACGGCTCGGTGATCGTGTCGATCCGCGATGAGGGCTGCGGCATGACGCCGGAGCAGATGCAGCGGCTGTTCGATCCGTTCTTCACGACGAAGGAGACGGGAACGGGCCTCGGCCTGCCTGTCGCATTCCAGATCGTCCAGCAGCATCACGGCCGCATCTGGGCGGAACGCAACCCGGACCGCGGCATGACGTTTTCGTTCGAGCTTCCCGTGAAACGCGAGCCCAAGCCATGAGCACTCTGAGCATCCTGATTGTGGACGACGACGCCAGCCTGCGGCAGGTCATGTCGATGCAGCTCGAGGAAATGGGCTACCGGGCGCTGGCCGCGTCTTCGGGCGACGAGGCCCTGCACGTCCTGGGTACGGAGACCGTCGCTCTGGTGATCACGGACTACCGCATGCCGGGGATGAACGGGCTGGAGCTGCTCGAGAAGATCCGCTCGGACTATCCGCTGCTGCCGGTGATCATGATCACGGCGTTCGGCTCGATCGGGAATGCTGTGGAGGCCATCAAGGCGGGCGCGTTCGACTACATCAGCAAGCCGATTGATTTCGACCAGCTGGCCATTGTGGTCCGGCGCGCCCTGGAGCACCATACGCTGCTGGAGGAAGTGCAGGCGCTGCGCTCGATGCTGGACCAGAAATTCGGCTTCCAGTCGATCATCGGGCGCTCCAAGCCGCTGCTGCGCGTGCTCGAACAGGCGGCGCGCACCGCCCAGAGCAAGGCCACGGTGCTGATCCGCGGCGAAACCGGGACGGGCAAGGAGCTGCTGGCGCGCGCCATCCACGCCAACAGTCCGCGGCGGACGAGACCTTTCGTGACGATCAACTGCGGCGCCATTCCGAAAGAGCTGATGGAGTCCGAGCTGTTCGGGCACGTGCGGGGCTCGTTTACGGGCGCCGTCGCCCACAAGCTTGGGCGCGCCGAGGCCGCCGACGGAGGCACGCTGTTTCTGGACGAAATCGGAGAACTGCCCCCGGACCTTCAGGTGAAGCTCCTGCGGCTGGTGCAGGAGGGAGAGATCGAGAAGGTCGGCAGCCCGGTCTCGCGGAAGGTGGACGTGCGCATCATCGCCGCCACGCACCGCAACCTGGAGGCTCTGATCGAAGACGGGCAGTTCCGCGAGGATCTCTACTACCGGATCTCCGTCATCCCTCTGGAGCTGCCGCCGCTGCGCGAGCGCGGCGAGGACGTGGCCGAGCTGGCCGAGTTTTTCTTCCTGCGCTGCCGGGAAAAGCATGGCCGTCCCGAGCTGGTGCTCCCGCCTGCGCTGCTGCCGTGTTTCACCTCCTGGCACTGGCCCGGCAACGTCCGGGAACTCGAAAATGTCATCGAACGCCTTGTCGTCCTCGCGCCAGGGCCCGAAATCACCCTCAACGATCTGCCCGAGCACCTCCGCGGCGGACGGCGTCCGGCTGGCACTCTCGATCTCGACATCCCGCCGCAGGGCATCAGCCTCGAGGCCGTCGAGCGCCATCTCATCCTTCAGGCTCTCCGGCGCGCCGACTGGAACCAGTCCCAGGCCGCCCGGCTGCTGGACATCAGCCGCAAGACGCTGATCTACCGCATGGAGAAATACGGGCTCCGGCAGGAGGCGGAATAAGCGCTTCCGCCTCCTGCATACGATGCCTACGGCCGGTCCTGTCCTGCCAGCCCCTCGGCTCCGTCTTCATCCCGTTCCGGGACAGCCTGAATCGACTGCAATGACCCTCCGAGCCTGGGACGGATCGCACTGTCCCCGTCCGCACTTGGCCCGTCAGGCCGGCCAACGGCAGCCGGGCTTGCCGGATCATCCGCATCTGCCTGATTCGCTGAAGGCTCTCGGGTGGTCTGGCGCCGAGGGTCGGACCTACCGCGTTCATCCTGCTGCTGGCCGCGCGGGACCGGCAGAACCAGGGCTCCATGCGCCGGATTCGAAGCCGCAGGAAGAGCCCGGTAGCCGGAACAGGCATCTTTCCTGGAGCGACTGGCCGGCACGGCGGGAATTGGTGCCGGGGACATAGGGCTGCGTCCCGCATGCCTGGGGACAGGCGCTCAATTCAGGCTGTCCCGACTGGACGGGATGTCCTGCTTGGAGTGGGGCTGCGCGGCTCGCATCCTTGCTTGTGTTCCCAGTGAGGCATGGGTGCCTGAATTGAGCCAGACGGGAAAGACCGTGGATTTTTCTTCGAGTCCGGCTCTGCGGCGGCCCGCGGCACAGCTCGTCCTGCAGGAGACGTCTTTTCAATCGTTTGGAGACACTTTTGGCGCTCTGTCTTCACCGTGAGCTGCGCCTACCGGTTTGGCACGCCCCGTGCTCTACTTTAGGTGCGATCTTTTACAGCGCACTTTCCGGGAGCAGGAGCCGGGTCAGATCGGGCGGCGGTATCTCTCCGCGATCCTCCGGCAGGAATCAGCCGTGCTGGCTTCTCCCTGGAACGGGCGCCAGAGCCCGCTCTTGGCGGGCCCGGGGTTGGGCCCTTCCCTGGGTGGCCCAACCCCGGCCGGGGTGGATGGAGACGAGAAAGGAGACAAGCAATGTTCGACATGATGATCCGCAGAGACGAAGAGAACCGCCAGGAGAGGCTGCAGCGCTTCCTGCGCACGGTGGGCGTCCTGGCTGCCACGACCACGCTGTTTGGCATCCTGATTCTGGCCATGCTGCTGGGCGAGTAAGGAGCTCGGGCGGGCATGGACCTGAAACTGATTGGCCGCCACATCCGGGCGCTGGCCTCGATGCCAGCCACGAAAGCGCCCGTGCTGAGCTGCCACATTGACCTGGAGGAGCCGCGCTGGCGCTCGCGTTTCGACGGGCAGGCCGAAGCCCTGCGCGCGGCTTTTCCCGCAAACAACGGCCGGAGATGGTTCGATCAGGCGCTTGCATCCATCAGGAACCATCTCCGGCGACCTGTTGCCGTGGGGACCCGAGGCCTTGCGTTGTTCTCGCGCGGCGGAGCGTCCCCCTTTTTTGTTTCACTGGGATTCCGCATCCCCCTGCCCGCCGGACTCGAAGTCGGACGCTTCCCGCATATCTACCGCCTTGTCGCCCTGCGCGACAACTTCCACCGTTTCGCCGCGCTTGTCGTCACTTCCGACGCGGTGCGCATTCTGGGCGTCAACACTGGCTCCGTGACCCAGCACATCTGCGACCGGCGCATCGCCCGCGTTTCGAAAGGACCGTCGCGTTCCGGCATGGCCGAGCTGCGCATGATCCTCGCAGATGCCGCAGCCATTCTGGAACCGTTCATGCGGTTGGGCGGCTACCGCCATCTCATGCTGGCCGGCGATGCGGCCCGCGTGTCGCTTCTGCGCCAGGCCCTGCCCCGCCATCTTGCCGCGCGCATCTGGGACACGATTCCGGCCAGCGACGGCGATGCGCTGATGGACATCATTCAGGCCGCCTCGTTCTCCTTCGCCGACCGCGAGGAAGAAGAATCCGCCGCCATGGTGGAGTGGCTCTGCGAAGGCCTCGGCCGGGACGGCTGGGCTGTCGCCGGCGCCGGCCCCGCCCATCAGGCCCTCAAGGACGGCACGGCCGACATCCTGATTCTCGACGAACGCTTCATTCCCGAGCCCGTCCGCCAATGCGTGGACTGCGGCCGCTTCTCCCCGCCCGCCTCGCCGCAATTCCTCTGCCCCGTTTGCGGCACGGGGCTTTGCGTGCCGCGCGACGAGCGGGAAGCTCTGGTCCGGGCCGCCGTGTTCGCGGGCGTCCATGTCGAGATCGTCAACCACAGCGACGCGCTGATGCGGCTGGGCGGCGTGGGCTGCATTCTCCGCTCTGCTCCGGAGCAGCAGATCTTTGAACATCACCGCCTGCGGAAGGCTGGTTGAAAGGTTGGTTGCACCTGCGAATGTTCGGCTTGAGGACTGAGCGGACAGCGGACGCGGCGGGATGCACCCCTCGCGAACTGTCGGTGGCAGCCGCTGGTGCGGCTGCGGGAGCCCTCGCGCAAGCGCGAGGGGAAATCCGTTTGGGTGGCGCCGGGGGCACGGTTAGGATGCAGCCGCCGCCCAAGGGCGGCGGGAAATCCGTGGTCAGCGCGAGGGGAAGCTGAGCACAGTTGGGATGCAGCCCTCGCGCAAGCGCGAGGGGAAATCCGTTGGGGGAGGGCGAGGGGAAACCCGTGAGCGGGTGAGAGGAACCGGTGGGAATGGATCAGATGAATGCGGTGGAGGGGATGCGCCACAGAGCCATGGGGCGGCCCTGCTTTTCCACGACGTATTCAAGGGCTTTGAGGATGGATTCACGGGTGGGGAGGCGGCGGATGTTGCGGTAGTCGGCCCAGACGGGGCGCCTTTCCGGGAGAGAGGCGGTTTGGCGAAGACGGCGGGCGGTGTGGCTTTTCAACGCCGCGCAGAGGCGATAGGGGTTGTCAGTATGCGAGGCGATCAGATGGACATGGGTTTCGCGGACGTGAACCGCCAGCAGGGAGTAATCACTGGTGCGGCAGTGTTGGAGGATGGCGTCGAGTACGTGCTCGCGACAGCGGCGGTCGAGAACGAAGGGCGGGTAGCGGCAATGGGTGCGGCGCCAGTGCATCACGGGTTCGTGGGGGTGGTACGTGATGTGGGCGGCGTAGCAGGACCAGGTGATCAAACAGGTCATGCAAAGAAAAAGTGGGCAGGAAGAGGGGGTGTTTCTCAGGGTAATCTACGCTGGCGTGGAGGCGGGAGCCCGGCCGCAAGCGGCCGGGCAAACCGAGCACAGGTGGGATGCAGCCCTCGCGAACTGTCGGTGGCAGCCGCTGGTGCGGCTGCGGGAGCCCTCGCGCAAGCGGGTCTGTGAAGAAATCAGGTTTGAGACGCGGACGAAGGGGGAGGAGAGATCTGGGAAGCCTCTGGCGGCTGTTGGAAATCGGAATGGCCGGGGATGGAGCGGCCCCGGGCGTGGGGCGTTGGGCCGGTTTGGCCCGCCCGGGGCGCTCAGCAGGTGGCGGCGGCCAGCGTGGGCGGCGCCGATTCCAGCTTCCTCCACACCAGCCGGATCCACTGCATCACGTTATAGGCCAGCGCCCACAGCATGCCTTCCTGTCTGACTTTCCGCCAGCCCCTCACATGAAAGCGCCGCAGCCCCAGCACCCCTTTGATCTGCAGCTGCGGAAACTCTCCGTACCGGCTCCGCTGGCGGTAAAACTGCCGGCCTTCCGGGCTGGCCATCCGCTCCAGGTAGGCCCGCATCGCTTCGCTCTCCTCGGCCCGCTCCACCCACCGGCCCCGCCCCTCGGCCCGCCCGCAGCAGTCGCGCCGGTGCGGACATGTCGCACAGGCCTCGGCCGCAGCCTCGTACCGCACCTTCCGCGCCCCGTTCTTCCACCGCGACCGCCCCCGCTTGAGCCGCTCCCCCGCCGGGCAGATCAGCTCGTCGTTCTCCGCGTCATAGACGAAAGCCTGCGGCCCGAACTCTTCCCCAATCCCGTTGTGCACCAGCCCGCCCCGATGCCGCGCCGCGTCCGGCTCCCACGGCGCATACAGCTCGATCCCCTCCCGGTGGGCGTACTCGACGTTGCGGCGCGACGTGTAGCCCCCATCGGCCAGCATCCGCTCCGGCACCCGCCCCAGCCGCCGCCGGATCTGCTCCACCATCCCCGGCAACTGCTCCGCATCCGATCCCTGACTCGTCACCTCCACCCCCACCACCACGTTGCCGGCCGTCTCCGTGGCCAGCTGCAGATTCCAGGCCGGCGCATACACCCCATCGGCCATCCGCATCCTCCGCACCTCCGGCTCGCTCGTGCTCACCCGCACCTCACGCCCCCGCTTCGACTCCTGCTGCCGCCTCCGCAGCTCCCGCAGACTCGCCTGTATCCGCTCCACCCGCTCCCGCGCCCCACGCTGGGCCGCCGCTCGACGCCGCTCCTCCCCGCCTGCCTCCCCCGTCTCCCGCTTCAGCGCCTCCACCACCTCCTCCGCCTGCCTCAGACTCTCCTCCAGCGTCGCCCGCCGATGCAGGCTCCCCGCCCCGCTCGCCGCGCGCACCTTCGTCCCGTCCAACACCACCGTCCCCAGATCCACCACCCCCTCCTGCTCCAGCCCCGCCAGCACCTGGCTGAACAGCCCGTCCAGCGCCTCCTCGTGCCGGACACGGAAATCCGACAGCGTGTGATGATTCACCGGCTCGTCCGCGCACAGCCACCGCAGCCCCGGCTCGTAGCTCTGCATCCGCTCCAGCGCCCGCGCCGACCCCACGCCCAGACTGTAGCCGTAGATCCACAGCGCCGCCAGCAGCCGCGGCGGCACCGCGCTGCGACCCGCTTCCCCCTCCCGGCTCCGGATCTGCTCCTCGTAGAGCGAAAAGTCGATCCCCTCCAGCACCGCCCATACCGCCCGCGCCGGATGCCATTCATCGATCAGGTTGTTCAGATCCACCATCCCCAGATAGATCTGGTCGCGGTTGCGGTACTCCAGCTTCGGCCTGCTCTGCTTCATGCCTGATTGGATGCACCATAAAACAAAACGACCCGATTATGATTTACCAGCAGCGCACATTTTTTCACAGACCCAAGCGCGAGGGGAAATTGAAGGGCGAGGGGAAACCCGTTTGGGTGGCACCGGGGGCACGGTTGGGATGCAGCCCTCGCGCAAGCGCGAGGGGAATTTGAGGGGCGAGGGGAAATCCGTTTGGGTGGCGCCGGGGGCACAGTTGGGATGCAGCCCTCGCGCAAGCGCGAGGGGAAACCCGCAGCGCTTGGGCGCGGCGGGGCGCGGTTGGGGACCGCCCGCTCCCGCGGCCTGAGGCCGCCTCTCTCGCGGCTCCGCACCCGTTTTGAACCAGCGCGGATGTTCCGGGATGCCGATGGCCCGCAGGGTCATGGCGCTTCGCTCCCGGTGCAAGGCCGCTGACGTCCGCAGCTGCGCACGAGGACCCGGGCGGTAGTAGACTATCGGCGAAGCGGCGTCCTCCGCGCCGCTGGCACGCACCGTGGTCCGCCGGCTGCGCATCCGCCGGCGCCAGCCCGCCCGGAGACAGGACTCATGCTGCACCGACCCGCTCTTCCAGCGTCTCTGATCTTTGCCATTTCTGCGTCCGCACTCCTTCCAGCCGCCACCATCGTCACGCCGAAGCTCCGGATCGAAGTGACGCCCGGCCGTCAAGACACTCTCTGGACACTCTCGGCGCAACCGTCCGGGAGGCTCCACCGCATTTCGCCGCCCGTGTTTGAAATCGACGGCAGGGCAGTTACTGCGGCGCTGAGGAATATCCGGCAGGCAGCCGCGCCTGTCCGGCTTGCGAACGGCGCCATCGAACACCGCTTCGAAGGAACGCTGGCCGCCGACCCGTCGCTTTCTCTGGAGATCGCATTCCGCGTTGCCGATGCCAGCCCCGTCGTGCGCTTCTCCTACACACTCCGCAGTCCCAGCGAGCGGCGGCTGACCAAATCCGCAGGGAGGGACGCCATCCAATACCTGCGCTTCTCTGCGGCCGGCCTGACCGATGTGCGGGAAATTCAGCTGTCGAATTTCCTCGAAGTGCTCCACAGTTACACACTTCAGGAGCGGCCCGCCGCCGCCCGGGAATTCGAAAACCAGACGCGCTTCATGGGGCCCATCGTGGCCGCGTCCGGCGGCGGCGAGAGCTTTCTTGCCGCGTATGAGCATGGTTCGCAGGTTCCTGACGCATTCCTTGAATTCGCGGTCTCCGCGGACCGGCGCATCGCTCTGCAGGCCGTGAAGGGCAACTATCTGCCCGGCCAGGCCCTGGGGCCGCAGTCCCCGTTCCGCACCCTGTGGTTCGAGGCCGCTGCCGTCCGGGGCGGAATCGGGGAACTGCAGCGCGCCTACAGGGAATTCGTTCTGAAATATCTCGCTGTCCACCCCGCCAGCCGAACGCCTCTAATTTTCTACAACACCTGGAATTTTCAGGAGAGAAACAAGTTCTGGAACGGGAAATCCTACCTCGATTCCATGAATAACGAACGGCTCCTTGCGGAAATCGAGGCGGCGCACCGCATGGGGATCGAAGTCTTCGTCATCGATACCGGCTGGTACGAGAAGACGGGCGACTGGGCCGTGAGCCGGCAGCGATTCCCGGACGGCCTTGCCGCCATCCGGAAGTCTCTGGCGGAGCGCGGCATGAAGCTCGGACTCTGGTTCAGCCCGGTTCATGCGGCGGTCTCCAGCCCGCTTGCCGCTGGATTTGCGGACTGCCGGATGTCCTGGCGGGGCAGGGAACACGCCCCGCACGCGGTGTGGGAGACGGAGGCGAGCCACCGCATGTGCCTCGTCAGCCGCTACGCGGACGCCTTCGCCCGGCGGCTCATCGAGCTCCACCACGAGCTGGGCGTTACCTATTTCAAGTGGGACGCCGTCGACCAGTACGGCTGCGACGATCCCCGGCACGGGCATGGCGATGAGACGCACAGCCCGGAGGAGCGGGCGCAGTCGTACGCCTTCCAGCTGCCTCTGGCGCTGGTGCGCATCGCTGAAACCGTGGCCGCCGCGGCGCCCGAGGTCATCATCGATTTCGACATCACCGAAGCCGGCCGGTCCGTCGGGCTCGGCTTCCTGAGCGCGGGCAAATATTTCCTGATCAACAACGGGCCGTATTACCAGAATTACGATGTTCCCATCGATCCGGCGAAGGACAACTGGAACCTGTTTTTCCACAAAGGGCCCGCGCGCACGTGGATCTGCCGCACGCCTCTGTCGTATGATTCCTGGATCCCCTCCATTCTTTTTCTGACGCACTATTTTCCCGACGATCCGGCGGAGTTCCAGATGGTCAACATCGCTTCTCTGGTGCTCGGACAGAACGGAATCTGGGGCGACCTGCTGCAGGTTTCGCCGGAGGGCGCCGCCCTGTTCCGCCGGTGGCTTTCCGCGTATCGACAGGTCCGCGGAGACATCACAGACGCGGCGCCGGTGCGCTCAGGCCCGGTGTCGGGGAGCGCGGAGATTCACGAGAAGATCTCGCCGCGCACGGGGCGCGGGGTGGTTGCGGTGTTCTCGACGGCTCGGGGACGGGTTTCGTACATCACGGAACACGGGGTTGACCGTTCCTTTCTGGCCACGGAGGACGTGCGCGTGACATTCGACGCGGCCGGCCGGGCGCGGATCGAGGCGGACTTCCCGCGCCCCGGCGCCCGGCTGGTGTTCTTCGGGGTGAATTCGGGCAGGCGCGGAAGGCCGGCTGGGAAAACGGCGGCGCGTCAATCCTCCGCGCGTCCCGGCTCCTCGGGCGGCTTCAGGCGCACGATCTGCGGGGCCTCGCCGCAGCCATCGTCTTCCCACAGCGCCACTTCCTCCGGCCGCGCCGCCATCCAGCCGCGCCGCTCCGGCTCAGGCCCGGCCTGCTCGGCGGCCGCTCGCACGGCCAGGGCCAGAAACGGCGGCCCAAGCACCTCCAGCTGCCGCAGGACCGGCCAGGCGGCGGGCGCCACAAAACGGGCCAGAAATGTTTTCAGAGCCTTCTCCGTCACTTCCAGCGCTTCCCGGTTGCCGCTGACGCAGGCGTAGGCCAGCTTCAATTCCATCCAGGCGGCGAAGTCGCACAGGATCCAGAGCTGGTCCGGCGGCCCGTCCTCGGGCGCCCCGTAGCCGAACTCGCGGTAGTAGGCAGCCAGCTCCGCCAGCAGGTAGCCTGGCTGCAAGCCTCCCTCCCAGGCCACGGCCCGGGCGCGCACCGGCCCGCCGGGGCCGAACAGGCGCATCCAGTCCTCCGGCAGCCACCGGGCCAGAGCCGCGGCGGCCGCCTCCCGCAGGCCCCCGTCTCCGATGGAGTCCAGGAGCAGTTCCATGTGCTGCCGCCAGCCCGGGCCGGGATAGGCCAGCATCTGCGCAACCAGCCGCCACTCGGCCGCCCGTTCCAGATGGCGCACCGCTTCAGTGCGGGGAACGGCCGCGCTGCTCATGAGCCCGCCCTTCTGACCAGCGGAATCCAGCCCGTGCGCATTTTGCGCGCTCCGGATTCCTGTTTCGAGCCCTGCCAGACGGCGAACGCCACGTGCGTCCGCTGGTCTCTCCCCAGCCCCTGCGGCAGCGGCCTGCGGATGACAACCTGCCAGCGGTTCTTCTCAAACACGCCGCTTCCGTCTGCGTTCTGCTCCGGCGCTTTGTCGAGGGTTCCGGGCCCGGTGGCGATCAGGGCCTCCACGGGAGACTTCCGCGGTCCCGCCCGCAGATTGCCCGAGGCCAGGGCGGGCGAGTACAGCCGCTCCATCTCCTGGCGCGCCGACGAGCCCGGCTCCAGCGGCGGGGCCGCAAACGGGTAGTGGTCGATTGCGGCGTTCGGATACAAATCCTGAATCGAGCCGCCCCGGCCGTTGACCCAGGCCTGCCAGTCCGCGCGCCAGTAGGCGATCTGCACTGCGCGGCCCTCCTGGCCCATTTGCGGCTCCGGCAGATCCGGCTCGATCTTCTCCGGCAACTGAACGGCGCAGGCGTCCGCCATCCGCGAGGGGCCAGGCGTGTCGTCGCTGGCGTCGTCGGTCCATTCCAGCCGGAAGACGATCTCCGTGCCGTTGGTCAGCGCCCGCACCGCAATCTCGGGCGTCGAAGGCGTCATCAGGCGCGGCTCCACCAGGTCCTGCGCGAGCAGCGCGGCGCGGTGCTCGGGCGCGCGGTTCCACACCCGCTCCTTCGGGCCGGCGGGGATTTCCGCCGTCTCCAGAGCGACCACTTCGTTGGCCGTTTTCGGCCCGCGTCCGCAGCCCGCCGCCAGCAGCAGGCAGGCGGCCAGCCAGTAGTTTCGCCTGAACATCGTCGTCACCTCACGGGCAGTTGATGCGCACGATCTGCGTGCGCGGGTCGCGCGCCGGCCGCACCACCAGGGGCTCCCGCAGCGGCACCCGCACCAGCTCCGCGCCTTTTTCGTCCGCGCCGATCACCGTCTCGCCCTGCCGCCGGAACCGGGAAACCAGCATCTCGGTCGAACCGAACAGGCACAGCAGCCCCGCCAGGTCCGCGTCCCGCGCCGCCTCCCGGTACGTCTTCACCGCCTGCGCCGCCCCGGGGCCGAACAGCTGCCGGTTGAACGATTCCGGCGCGTGCACCGGCGGGATGTAATACACGTTCGGCTCCAGTCCGAATTGCGGAAACAGCGGCAGCGCCACTTTGCGGATGTGGACCAGGTAATCGATGGGGTTGTCCGCGCGCGCCTGGCCGGGCTGCGAAATCCAGCCGGCCAGCCGGATTTTTCCAATGCAATTCACAAAGCATTGCGGCTGTATTCCCTGTTCTATTTTCGGGAAACAGGCGATGCATTTCTCGCTCGTCCCGGTGAGCGGATTGTAGAACACCTTCTTGTAAGGGCAGCCCCGCACGCACTCCTGGTAGCCCCGGCAGCGGCCCTGGTCGACCAGCACGATCCCGTCCTCCGGCCGCTTGTAGATCGAGCCGCGCGGGCAGGAAGCCAGGCACGCCGGGTACGTGCAATGGTTGCAGATCCGGGCCAGATAAAAGAACCATTGCGCATGGGGGAGCGACAGAAAATCCCCATGATCCACCTGGCCCGCGCAGTCGTCCTCGCCCGTGTTCGGATACGAATAGTCCTCGTTGCCCGGCCGCCAGCCCAGCACGCGCTCGCCCGCCGGCGCCGCTTCGAACAGCGTGCGCCCCGCATACCGGCCGCCATCCCATTCCTGGCCGCCCAGCATCTCGAGCAGCTTCACGTCGTAGGCCAGCGGATAGCTCCCGTACGGCTTCGTCTCGACGTTGTTCCAGAGCATGTACTCCTGGCCCTTGCCCGACGTCCAGGTGGTCTTGCAGGCCAGCGTGCACGTCTGGCACGCGATGCACTTGTTGATGTCGAACACCGCCGCGAACTGCCGCTTCGGGCGCGCCTCCGGATACCAGTACTGCATCTCCCGGCCGATCTGCCAGTTGAACACGCGTGCCATCAGGATTTCCCTCCCTTCTGCCGCACGAAATCGCCGGCCAGGAAGCGCTTCATCGCCTCCGATTCATACCGCGGCCGGATGCCGAGCGCCGCCGGCCGCCACAGCCCCTTGCCATCCAGGCCGCCCGGCTCGGCTTTCGTGATCTTCACGAACGCCTCCCGCGGCGCCCCCGTCGGGCAGTGGATGTCCGGCTCGAAGCCCTGCCGCATGCCTTGCCCGAACATCGTCTTGTGCACCAGCGAGTCCGTCATCCACGTCGGCTTCAGCCACCCCCGCGTGGCCGACTGGTGCGACCCCGAGCGGAACATCGCCTGGTAGCCCGTGCGCGGGTTCTTCGCCAGCCCGTCGCTCCGCCGCCTGCTGCCTTCCACGGAGCCTGGGGTCGCCGTGTACATGTTGAACCACATCCGCGTCACGCCGCGAGGCGTGCCCGGATAGTAGCGCGCCCGGCACAGCAGCCGCGAAAATTCCATGTTCTTCCTGTCCTTCTGCCACCCCCGGAAGGGGCGGTCTTCCGGATCAGGATCAATCCACACATAATCGCCGTCCTCGATGCCCAGTTCCTTCGCGTCCGCCGGATTGATGTCCACGTATCCTTCCGTCACGAACGGCATCCGCCTGTCGTGGCGGTACAGGTCGCCAAACGGTCCGAACAGCACCGCGATCATGTCCGTGTCGATCGGCGTCGTGTGCGACCCATGGCGGTACTTCGGCGTGTGAAAGATGAACCGGAAGCCTTCGGCGGCGCGCGGGTGGCGCGTCTTTTTCGCTTCCTGCCAGGAGAGCACCACGTTGCGCCCGCAGCGCGTCTCGCAGCTCAGGTCGTCGCGCCGCACGCCGTACGCCTCCGGCTGATCCGGGCGCAGCGCCTCGTGCTTCGGCGCGATGATGATGTTCGGCTCGTAAAACGTCGAGTCCACCGGCTCGCGGTGCACCGGCAGGTTCTCGCCCGCGGCGATGAACTCCGGCTCCTCGCGGTAAAACTCCAGCCGCCCCGACTTCGTGTACCACGGCATCGAGTCCGCCACCTGGTCGTAGCCCACCGCCTTCGGCGTCGTGCGGCTGTTCATCAGCGCCGGCACGCCCTGCTTCGCCTTCGCCTCGAGATCGGAAAACCGGTAGCCCTTCGTGTTCGTGCTGTGATCGAGAATCCTCTGGAGATAGACGTCCGTGCGGCCTTCGCGCACGAACTTCCAGTACTGGTTGAAGCGCTGGTCCCCGGTCAGCTCCGCCAGCTTCGACGCCACCAGCGCGTAGACTTCAATGTCTCCCATGGTCTGGAACGCCCGCTTCATCGGCGTGCGCGGAAAGACCACCAGGAAGGGGTTGGTGACCGACGCCGTCATGTCCGGATGCTTCAGCTCGAACCAGGCGTCGACCCCGAACACGATGTCCGCCCACTCGCAGGACGCGCTCCACCACCATTCGTTCACCGCAATCAGCTCGATGCGCGGCAGCACGTTCACCACCGTGTTGAAGTGCCACTTCACGTTGCCCAGAATCGAGTTCGCGTTGGCGAACCACATCGACTTGGTCGGCGCGGGGATGTGCGTCTTGCCCGTCAGCAGCTTGTTGCCCACGCGCAGCGGATGATCTTCGTGGTTGTAATAGTGGGCCGACTCCGGCTTCCAGTACTGCCGCACGCGCGCCGGCTTTTCCGGATCCAGCTCGATGTCGAACGGATTCTCGTTGATGTACTGCGGCGCGCCGTTGAACAGCGCCACGCGGTAGTTGCCCGCATACGAACCCACGTTGCCGCCCACCTTGCCCACGTTGCCCGTCAGCGCCGCCAGCAGGAACAGGTCGCGGTCCTTGTTGTCGCTGTTGAAGAACTGGTTGGGGCCCATGCCGACGGCGAACAGCGTCGTGCCCGGCTCTTTCGCAATGTGGCGGGCCAACTGTTCCACCGCCGCCGCCGGCGCCCAGGTGATCTCCTCCGTCGTCTTCGGATCAAAGTGCGCCGCGTATTCCCGCACCAGATCGAACACCGGACGGCACCGAACCGTCTTCCCGTTGGCGAGCTTTACCTCGATGCTGCCTTCCAGCAGCGGATCCTGCACGCCGGAGTTGCGGCCCACGTCATCGCGCGTCAGCGCCCGCGGCGCCTGCGCCTTCCGGTCCCACCAGACAAAGTCGCCCCACGCCTTCCGCATCGCCTCCGTCACCACGATCCGGTCCTGCTGGATCGGCGGCGGCTCCTTCTCGTCCTTGCCCAGAACCCGCGTGTTCTTCAGCTCGCGCGGCGGCGTGCCGAACACTTCCTGCGCCCGCAGGTACTGGAGCGTGTCCATGCGCACCAGCATCGGCAGGTCCGTCCACTGGTTCACGTACTGCGCGTCGTACAGCTTCTCCCGCAGCACCACGTTCGCCAGGCCCAGCGCCAGCGCGGAGGTGGTCCCCGGCCGCACGACGATCACTTCGTCGCCCTTGCTCGCCGTCGCCGAATACTCGCAGGCGATCACCACGACCTTTACGCCCTTGAGCCGCGCCTCCGTCAGCCAGTGCGCGTCCGGCATCTTGGTCGTGATCCAGTTCATGCCCCAGACGATCACCGTGCGGCAGTGCTCCACGGCGTTCAGATCGAATTCCACCGTCTGCTGCCCCGTGACCATCGGGTGGCCCGGCGGCAGATCCGTGTGCCAGGAATAATTGTCGAACCCCTTCGCCCCGAGCGCCTTGTCCGGCCCCACGCCGCGGATCTTCGCGTCCAGCAGGGCCAACGAGTTCGCCAGCCGGTACATGCCGAACACCCGCGTGATGCCCAGCAGCGGCATGCCCCCGCGGAACTTCAGCGTCCGCACGCCCGCGCCTTCGATGGATTCAATGGTGGCCGGATCGTAGTGCTGCGCCTCCAGCCGCTTCTTGCCCTGTTCGCCCGAATACGTTTCGGCGATGTTTTTCAGAGCCGCCGCGGCGATCTTCGCGCCTTCGTCGTGGGTGATGCGCAGCCATTCGTCGCGCCCGCGGTTGAAGTACTTCTTCGGCGGCAGCCCGTCGTGTTCGCGCGGGAAGCCCGCCTCGTACCACTCCTTGTAACCCTTGCGGATCATGCATCCGCTGACGCGCCGGTCGCCGTAGAAGCGGCGTGTCAGCGCCAGTCCTTTCTGGCATACGCGCGGATCCCAGCGGTGGCTCGCTTTGTTGCCCGCCAGGTCGGTGGCTTCGCCGTAACGCATCGACGGACCGATGCGCACCACGGCGCCGTTGCGCACATAGGCATTCAGAATGCAGTTGTGCGTGTCATTCGGCGCGCAGGTGAAGGTGAACACCGAGTCGTGCTTCCACAGGTCGCGGTAGGCCCGCTCCCAGTCCCGGTGCGGATACGCGGCCAGCGGATTCTGAATGGCCTGCAAGCCCCAGCTCTCCGCCGCCGACGCCACCAGGCCGCCGAAACCGGCCGCCGCCGCCAGGCCGAAAAAGTCCCGGCGCGATTTCTCTTCACTCATGACTTGCCTCCTTCGAGGGAACGCAGGAAAGCCACAATCGCCTCAATCTCGGCCTGCGCGAGCGCGGGCCGCACCGGCGCGGGTTCAGCGAAACCCGCCATCGCTGTGCCGCGGCGCCCCCGGCGGATCGTCTCCACCAGAAACGTGTCCGTGGCCGCCGCCAGCAAAACCTTGTTGTTGAGGGCGGGGCCCTCCCCGCCTTTGCCCCCCTGCCCGTGGCAGCCGCTGCAATAGCGTTCGAACAGCGCCCGCCCGTGCGCCGCATTTCCAGACACCCACCGCGCCGGCCGGGCGTCGGCCTGCCGCGCCGCAGCTCCAAGCTCGCGCAGATAGGCTGCCACCGTGCGGATCTCCTCCGGCCGCAGCCCTTCCGCTTTCAGCCACCCCGGCATGCGCCGTCCCGGCCGGCCCTCTTCGATCGTCTTCAGGATCAGCTCGTCAGGAGCAATTGACAGGAAGTCCGGATGCGCAATGCCCGGGAACGACACCAGCCCCGGCAACCTGCGCCCCATTCCGTCCGCCCCGTGGCAGCCGGAGCAGAATGCCCCGTACAGCGTCTCGCCGTCCGCGCTGAATTCCCGCTCCCCGAAGCGCACCGCGCGCACCCGGTCGCGCGGCAGATAGCGGTCGGGCAGTTCGCGCTGCCGCAGCGAGAGCGTGAAGAACGTCAGCTGCCGGATGCCGTCCTCCGGCAGAGCCGCCGGCGGCATCTGCGAGCCCGCCACCACCGACACCGGCGAGCGGAAGTGCTCCGCCATCCACGCGCTCACCAGCCTGCCGCCGGGCACCCCGGCGAAATTCAGCCGCCCCGGATCCTTCAGCCCGGCCGCGCTCAGGTCCGGGCCATCGTCCCCGCCCACTCCGTTCACCCGGTGGCAGCCCAGGCAGCCCGCGCTGAGGAAAACGCTTTTGGCCCGCACCAGCGCCGAGGCGCCCGTCCGCGTCCGCAAAAACATTTCCAGTTTTTTCTGATCTTCCGCCGGCACCGGAGCGAACGCCTTCCGCCATGCGCCGCCCTCCGCCGCCGCCTTCTTCACGTGCTTCTCGTGCCAGGCGGCGTCGTAGCCGCGGAGTCCGGCGAAAGACAGATCCGGCCCCTCCATTCCGCCTCCGTCCGGCCGGATCGTGCCCCCGCGGCCGTCCACTCGATGGCAGGCGTAACAGTCCAGCCGCTCGAAGGCCAGCTCGGCCTCTCTCAGGCCCCTCTCGCCCGGCACGCCCAGAGTCACATGGCATGTGCCGCACCCCGCCTGCGACATTTCCTTCGGCAGCATCGGCTCAGGCCAGAACTCCACCCGCCCGTGCGCATCGTCTCTTTCCGTCGCCTGTCCCTGCCCGCCATGGCAAACCGTGCAGCCATATTCAGCCGGATCATGGACGACCGGCCTGTGCGGCCGCAGCACGTCCGCCCCGCGCAGCGTCGATTCGCCCGGCGCCATGCCCACGTGGCAGCTCACACAGCGGTCGGAAACTTTCAGCGACGGATTCACCACCTGCCGCAATTGCACCGCCGCAGGCCCGGACTCGCCGCGCGCCTGCCGCTGGATGCGGCGCCACTCGCGGAAATAGTTCTCTTCGATGGCCGCCGCCGCCAGCAGCCCCAGCGCCAGCAGGCTCGAAATCAGCAGCAGGTACTTGTTCTTCTTCATCTCAGTGCACCGGCCAGTCGGCGGGGGACCAGAAGAATTCCCAGTTGGGTCCGCGGAAGTAGGTGCCGATCACCGTCAGCACCACGAAGCCGCACAGGAAGCAGGTGAACAGGGCCAGCGCTCCCGCGCGCGTCGAGTTGTAGCGCCGCATCGCCCAGATCGAAAAGGCCGCATAGGCCGCCGTCAGCACCGTGCCCGGGTTGAACGCCGTGATCACAAGCTGGTGGATGTCCGGAAACCACTCCCGCAGCCAGCCGAACCGGATCGCGAACGCTTCGATCAGGACCGCAGCCGAAAATCCGAAAATCATCGAAAACCGCACCAGCGGCCATCCGCCCGGCCCTCCGAACCAATGACCCGTCCCCTCGCTCTCCCGATCCAGATACGGGATCAGCCCCAGCCCGATCAGCACGATCGCCGGGATGCCAATCCCGCCCATGAACGCACTGAAAGACACCATCTCCTGAAGGCCGAGGAAATACCATGGCGCCTTGGCGGGATTTTCCGGGACGTTCGGATTGGCCAGTTCCTTCAACGGCGCATCCCAGAGGAGCGACAGCGCCAGGCAGATCACCACCGTCACCATCAGCACGCCCAGCTCGGCGTAAAACAGATGCGGCATCGATGGCACGGTGTTCTCCGGGCCCCGGCCCACCGCCGGCGTCCTGCCGCGCACGATCGCCGCCAGATGATAGGTCTTCTGCGGCAGCTCGGTGAAGACCGGATACGTCTCTTCGTGGCGTTCGCGCGCCAAAATCGCGTCGGCATCCGCCGGGCGCGCCAGCCCGCCGTCTTTCCGCACGCGCCAGAAATGCACCGCCAGCAGAGCCGCCAGCGCCAGCGGCAGCAGCATCACATGCAGCAGGTAGAAGCGGATCAGCGCCTCCGCACCCACCGTGTCCGAACCCAGCAGCAGCAGCCGCTGGAGTCCCCCCGGATCGAAATGGTCGGTGATGCCCAGCGCGTCGGTGATCTCCCGCGGCGATTGCGCGATGTTGGCCCCGATCGTGATCGCCCAGTAAGCGAGCTGATCCCACGGCAGCAGATACCCAGTGAACGACAGCGCCAGCGTCACTGCCAGCAGCCCCATGCCGATGAGCCAGTTGTACTCGCGCGGCTTGCGGTACGCCGCCGTGTAGAACACCCGCGCCATGTGCAGGATCACAGCGATCACCATCACGTTGGCCGCCCAGCGGTGAATGTTGCGGATGAACCGGCCCGTGGGCACCACGAAGTGAATGTCCTTGATCGATTCGTAGGCGGCGTCCGGGTAAGGCTTGTAATAAAACATGAGCAGCACGCCGGTTACCAGCGTGATCAGAAACGCCGCCAGCGTGGCCATCCCGAGCCCGGCCGTCGTCAGCCAGCGCAGGCTCCAGCGGTGCGTCCGCACCGAGTGCAGGTGCAGGAACACGTTGCCGAAGACGAAAGTCGACCGCGTCCGGTCCGTCGTTGGCGGCCCGCCGCGGAACGCTGTCTCCAGCAATCTTCGGGGCGCCTCGCGCAGGTTCTCCCGGAACTTCTGCAACGCGTCTTTCTGTTCCGTCGCCAGCGGCATCACGACACCTTCGTCCCGTGCGGCACCACTGTGCCTTCGTCGACGATCACCGCGTCGCCGTTCACTCGCACCTGAAGCCATGGCAGCGGCTTCGGGGCGGGACCCTTCGTCACTTCTCCGCCGGCGGAGAAGCGGCTGCCGTGGCACGGGCACTCGAATCCGTCCGCGGAAGGCTTGACAATGCAGCCCAGATGCGTGCAGACCATCGAGATCGCGAAGACCCCTTCGGCGTCGCGGAACAGCGCCACCGAGCGGCCCGGCGGAATGAACGGTTCGCCTGCGGCCAGCGTTTCCGGCAGCGCCACCTTGAACTTCTTCGACGGCGAGGGCAGCACCGCCGCTTTCGGCAGCCGCATCATCCCGATGGTTGCGAAAAGAAACGACGCGGCCATCGTCCACAGCGCCCCGAGCCCCAGCCAGTCGCGCCGAGGCATGGGTTCGGGATCCAACCGCGATCGCTTCCCGGTCGCTTGCGTCGTCATTCTGTCCTCCACTCTGTCCGGAATGTCACCCGCTCCATCGTGATGGCGTCCACGGGACACCGCATCGCGCAGGCCGCGCACCGGATGCAGCGGTCTTCGTCCTTGAGAATCGCCGAGTTCTCCTCGAAATCCGCTTCGCCGAGAGCCCCCTGGACGGCCCGGCTCAGCTCTTCCGACGGCAGAAGCTCGGCCAGGGAAACCAGCTTCAGGCACTGCGTCGGACACACGTCTGCACAGCCGCCGCACAGCACGCAGCGCGCGCCGTCGAACACCGGCGTCACGCTGCAATCCAGGCAGCGCGAGGCCTCCCGCATCGCTTCCGCCGCGTTGTAGCCGAGCTCCACCAGCGCCCTGGGATCGCGCAGCCGTTCGGACGGAGGCGCTGTCCGCGGGTCCACCCTGCGGATCGCTTCATAACCTCGCTCGCGCCGGTAGTAGTGCTCCACCAGCGGAACCGTCGTCTGCTCGGCCCGCAGCTCGCGCCCCGTAAGATAGCGGTACACCGAACGTGCCGCCGCCTTGCCCGACGCCACCGCGTCGATCAGCAGCCGCGTGCCATGCGCGAGATCGCCCGCCACGAACACCCCCGGCGCCGTCGTCTCGAGCGTCCGCGGGTTCACCTTCGGCCACCCCGGCCGGCCCATCTCCACGTCCGCGCCGCCCTCGGCGAGAAAATCCACCTTCGGCGCCTGCCCCACCGCCAACATCACCGTGTCGCAGGCGAGCGTCAGTTGCTCCTCGGGTTGAAACACCGGCGCGAAACGGCGGTCCTCGTCGTACACGCGCAGGCATTTCTGGAACCGCACGCCCGTCACGCGCCCCCCGGCGTCCCGCTCGATCGCCACCGGGCCCCAGCCGTTGTATCTTTCGATGCCCTCTTCATCGCCCTCGATGATCTCGATCGTGTCGGCGGGCATCTCCTCCAGGCTCTCCAGCGAGACCAGCCTGACGGCCGCCGTGCCAGGCAGGCGCGCCGCCGTCCGCGCCGTGTCGTAGGCGATCTGCCGCAACACCGTGCGCGCCACGTCATAGGCCACGTTGCCGCCGCCGATCACGACCACTTCGCGGCCCGCAGGAACGGGCTCGTTCAGCGACACCGCCCGCAGGAAATCCACGCCCCCGAACACGCCCGGGCCCCACTCGCCCGGCAGCCCCAGCGAACGGCTCGACTTTGCGCCCACGGCAAGGATCACCGCGGCGTGTTCCCGCCGGATCTGTTCGAACGAAACGTCCCGCCCCACCGTCACGCCGCAGCGGATCTCCACCCCGAGCGCGCGGATCACGTCCACCTCGCGCGCGATCACCTCGCGCGGAAGACGATAGGCCGGCACGCCCAAGGCCAGCATCCCCGCCGGCACCGGCTCCGTTTCGAACACCACCGGGCGGCAGCCCAGCAGCGCGAGATCGTGCGCCGCCGACAGCCCCGCCGGCCCCGCACCGATAATCGCCACTTTTTCTCCGTTGGCCGGGCGCACGCGTCCCTGGTTGGCGGCGCGGATCATCGCCGCCATCTCCTCGGCTTCCGCCGCCACCGGCGGCAGGAAGTTGCGCACCTCGCTCAACACTGCTTCCGCCCCGCGCGCCTCCGGTCCGTACGCCTCGCACACGAACCGCTTCAGCGCGCGGATCGACACCGGACGGTCCGTGCCGAGAAACGCCCCGTCATCATCCACGCGCGGCACCCTGCCTCGGCGGCAGGCGGCTTCGCAGGGCGCGCCGCAGACGCGCCCGCAGATCGACGCAAATGGATTCGGCCCGCGCGCGATCAGATACGCCTCGTGAAACCGCCCCTCGGCAATCGCCCGCACATAGCCGCGCGCGTCCGTGTGCACCGGGCACGCCACCTGGCAGGAGATTAGCCCCTTGTGGTAACCCTCGGGGGGAATTTCGACATGAAGCGGCGTCACTACTTCTTCGCCTGTGCGGATGCCTTGCGGCATCCAGTCCTGCATCCCATGACTGTCACGCCCTGCATCAGGCAGGGAATGGCCCCTCTGCCGCTGGAGGAAGATTCCGGCTTCTCCAGAAGCCGCGCCAGCGTCCAGCGCGCCAGCACTTTCTCGATCGCCGTGTGCAGCTCCAGCGCAGCCAGATGGAATCCGCACACCTGGCTCTGCTCCCGTCCCGACCTGCAATAGTCCCCCACTACAGCGCCCTGGCAGGCTTCCACGACCTCGAGCAGCGTCACCTGCCGCGGCTCCCGCGCCAGATGCACGCCCCCGTGCACGCCCCGCGCCACATCGACAATGCGCGCTCTCGCCAGTTGACGCAGGATCTTCGCCAGGTACGTTGGCGATTCGCCCAGCTCCGCGGCAAGCCGCCGCGGGCTCCACCAGCCGCCGTCATTCTGCTGCGCCAGGAACAGCAGCGCGCGGATCGCCGAGATGGAGGTCTTGCCGAGCATCCTAAAACTCTGACAATGCGGACATCATATATCCGCTTTTGATCCGTGTCAAGACCGCTCCTCGCAGAAACTTCCGCGCTTCCGCCTAGCGCAGCGCGCTGCGCCGGCGCTCCAGGCCCGCGAAAGCCGCTGCCGGCGGCGCGGCCCCGTCCCACGCATCCGATTCGGCCTTCAGAAGCGACCCCTCTTCATGAAACCGCCGCGCCGTATCCCCTTCCGCGGTAGACTGCTTCGGCTTCCACTCCGGCCCGCGCGCCGCCTTCACCGCACCCAGATGCTTCTGCACCGCCGGACCGCCGCCCCGCTGTTGCGCCAGCCACGCCAGCCCGAAGTGCGCCGCCTCCGATCTTGGATTGGACAAAACCACCCTCTCCAGGTGCCGCCGGGCCGCATCCCCGCGGCCCAGCAGCAGCTCGATCTCGCCCAGCAGCAGCAGCGCGCCCGTCTCCTCGGGATTGATCCCGTGCGCGCGCTCCGCGTCCCGCAGCGCCTCCAGCATCGCGCCGCGCGTTTTCGCCTCCGCGGCGCGCAGAAAGGCGCGGCGGCTGAAGGCGCGCTGGCTCATCGGATTCTGGCGCGCCAGAATCGCCAGCTCCTCCAGCGCGCCCCGCGCGTCGCCCGACGCCGCCAGCGCGCTGGCCAGGTAGTAGCGCGCATCCTCGTGCAGCGGATCATACGCCAGCGCCTGCCGGAACTTCGCCGCGGCCGCGCCGGCATCGCGCGCCTGCTTCCATAGGTTCATTCCCTCGTGGTGCGCCTCCCAGAACCGCAACTGCCGCTCTCTGCCCTCTACGGCCGCCTTCACAAGGCGCGGCATCCCGCCGGGCTCGAGCTGCCACCACGCCTGCGCGCCGATCGTCCCGAATTCCTCCGTGCGCCCGTCCGGCCAGCGCACTGTGAGCCTGTCGGCGTACTCCGCCTCGCCCAGCCCGATGTGCACCTCGCGCGTGCTCTGCGACAGATACGAAGCGCTTGAGATCGTCCTTCTCAGCGGAGTCCTGCCGAGCCAGGCGGTGACCACCGCCCCGTCGGCGCCGCTCCACGGCCGCTCCTGCGGCCCGCGCAGCCGCAGATGAATCGCGCGCCCCTGCTTCGTATCATTCCGCAGCAGCCTCAGCCCGCCGTCCAGATCCACAATCGCGATGTCCACGTCGCCGTCGCCGTCGAAGTCGCTCACCGCCAGCCCGCGGCTCACATGCGGCTTCGACAGCGGCAGCGCCGGATCCGCCAGATGCCGGAACGTCTCGCCGCGCGCGTTGCGGAACAGAAACGACGGCATCGCCGCCAGCCGGCGCGGCGGAGTCTCGGTTTCAAAGGTGCTGCCCGCCGCCACGGCCAGATCCACCCATCCGTCGCTGTCGAAATCGGCGAACTCCGCGCCCCAGCCGATCGAGCGCAGCGTCGGCTGTCCGATGCCCCTCATCTCGGCCACGTCGGTGAAATGCAGTCCCGAAGCCGCCTCCTTCAGCATCTTCTGCTGCGCCAGCAGCGATTCATACAGCGCGAATTGCTGCGCGATCCAGTGGCTGATGAACAGATCATCGTCGCCGTCGCGGTCGAAATCGCCCGCCGCCAGCCCCATCGAGCCCCGGTACTCGTTCAACCACGCCTTCGGCCCTGCGTTCTCGAACCGCCCCCCGCGGTTCAGAAACAGCCGGCTCTCGCTGATGTCATTCGCCACATACAGATCCTGCCAGCCGTTCTGGTCGAAGTCGTGCCAGAGCGCGCTGAGGCTCCGGCCCGAAGGATCGTCTACGCCGAGCTCCCGGGCCATCTCCGCAAATCCCCGTCCGCCCAGATTGCGGAACAGCAGATTGCGCTCGGCTTCGTAGGAGGACGGATTGAGCGTGTACGGCACCGCCTGCCCGAACTGCCGGCTCACGCGATTGCGGTCTCCATCTTCAAAGCGGTAGCGCACGTAGCCGCACACGTAGAGATCCGGCCATCCATCCCTGTCGAAGTCGCCCCAGGAAACCCCCGTCCAGAAGCCCGGACGGGACGGCAGCAGCCGCGATGCTTCGAACTTGCCCCCGCGGTTGTGCAGCAGCAGCAGGCGATCATAACCGGTGATCGCCACATCCAGCCAGCCGTCGTTGTCGAAGTCCGCCCACGCCGCGCCCATCCCGCGAATCCGCAGGGCAGGGAAGCCTGTGTAACGCCGGAAGCGCCCGCCGCCGAGATTCTCGTACAGCACCGTCTCGGCCAGTTGTTCCTCCTTCGCGCTGAGAGGCCCGCCCGCGCTGACAAACAGCAGATCGTCGTCGCCGTCGTTGTCGAAGTCCGCCCACGCCACGCCGCCGCCCATGTCCTCCGGCAGTTGCGAGGTGCGGACGCCGGCAAAACTGCGCGCCTCCGCGAGCCCCGCCTCCGCCGTCGCATCCGCGAACCGGATCTCGCCCGGCCCTGCATCCACGGTGCTGTCCAGAGTCCGCGTGATCCCTTCCACCGCCGCGCCCGGCGCGTACTCCTCGTCCTGGCTCGAGCGCATCAGGATCCACGCCGCCGCCGCAAGGCAAGCCAGCACCGTCAACCCGAACAGCGCCGCCCTCGCCCGCCGCATCCGGCGGCTCCCGCGCGCGGAAATCTTCGGCGGCGTCTCCGTGGCGGCGCCCATCAGAACACCTCGATCCGCCGTTCGGCGCGCGCAATCTCCACCACCGGCGCCGTCCGCTTCGACCGTCCGCCTTCGACGTAGTTCAGCAGGAATTGGTCGATCTTGCGGTACATCAGGCGCGCCGTCACCGTCAGCGCCCCGCGCGCCTCCACCCCGGCGCGGAACTCATGCTCGATCCGCTCTGCGCCGCGCCGCTGCTGCGGCCCGGCGCTGCCCGAAGGACAAACCCAGGAGTAATCCACAAAGTCCGAATATCCGGGGAACAGGCTCCGCCGGTACCGCACCCCCACCATCTCCCAAAGATTGTGCCGGTCGATCAGGTTGCCGTGCTGGTCCACGGGCTCGGCCTTGAACAGAAACGTTCCCGGCTGGATGAAGTGGTCTTCGCCCACGCGGCCCGACTCATACACGATCCGCCCCGCCGCGTCGCGCGCCGTGATGTGGACCCACGACTGGATCATGTCCAGCGGCCCGGTCGGAAAGTCGTGCCCCACTTTGTTCGAGGTCAGAGACACACGCACCTTCACGGCCTCGCCCGCGCGCACGCGCTCAGGCGCATCCACCGCGATCTGCACGATCCGGCCGCTGGCCCACTTGTCCTCGATCTCCGGAATGCGGATCTCCCCCCGCAGCCATTTCTCGGTCAGTTCTTTCTGCTCCTGCCAGCCCGGCAACTGAAGCACCTCCGGCATGAAGTTGTTGGCCGCCAGAAACCGGTGGCTGCGGTGCTTGCCGTCGCGCGGGCTGCGGTTGTAATCGGAGCTGTCGCCCGCTGCCGGGTCCCGCGAGTCCACCAGAGGCATGTGGCACTCGCGGCATTCCACTGTGCGCCGCGCGTCGCCCTTGACGTTCCAGTGGCTCGCCGCCCAGTTGTCGTACTGGTTCTGCAACTGCACCCAACCGACGCGGTTCACTTCCTGGTCGATGAACTGCTTGTGGCACGCCGCACAGTACTCCGGCGTCTTGAACATCCGCTTGCTGAGCTTCGCATGCTCGCCCGGATAGGCGCGGATCAGAAAGTCGCGCGCCACGCGCCCCGCCCCGGCCGTCTCCCACTGCCACAGATACTCGCGCGGCTGCGCCATCGTGTAGTTGGCGTTGCCGCGGATGTCGGTCTCGCGGATGGCGTGACACGCCAGGCACGACACGCCCTCCTGATATCCCGCCAGCCCGGTCAGGTTCTCCACGAAAATGTTCTTCGTTCCTGAAAACAGCGAGATCGGATCGTGACACCCGCCGCAATAACGCGTCGACTCCGGCCCGTTCTGCTGCGCCATCACGTTCTGAATCGCCTGGAACACCGTGTCCATCGCCGCATAGCGGTGCGCGCTCGGCCGCCACTCGGCCACGATCTGCTCGTGGCAGCCGGCTGTGCCGCACGTCTCTGAACCGGCCAGCGACTGCGGATCGATCGCGCGCCCCGTCGCCGTGCGCGCCAGGCTTGGCGCAAACGGACGTTCTTCGCCATACACATACCGGTAATCGGCCGGCAGCCGGTTGTTCAGCTTCCGGCCCGCGTACAGGCCGCTCGCCAGCACCGGGAGGGTGATCAGCACCACGCAGATCCCGCCAGCCCAGACGCTGCCCCGCATGGCCTCCCCCGCCAGCCCCACTGTACGGCTCCGCAGGAACGCCAGCGCCACATGGGCCGCCCCAGCCCCCATCAGCCCGAACGTCGAGACCAGGTGGATGTCGCGCCACGCGGCGCTCGTCCGGATGCCGAGCAGCGCCTGCGCCGTCACCACCGCGCCACTGGCCAGGCAGACGGCCAGAAACGCCGCCATCGCGTATCCCAGCAGCACCACATCGGACACCGCCTGGCGGCGATACTGCCGCCAGTGCCGCACCGTGTAGCCCGCCACCGGCCACAACAGCAGCACACCCGCCGCCGTGTGAAGCAGGACGTTCCACTGGTTGGCCGGATGGAACGGCAAAAACCGGATCGCCAGGCCCGTCGCGGCCAGAGCCGCCAACGATCCCTGCACGAATACCGTGCGCGGCGAGGTCCAGTCTCTCCGGAGCCCGGGCCGCGTTTCCGAGCCATTCGTGTTCATGCTTCCCTCGCCTCCTGCCGGAAATGGCTCCCGATTAAAGCTGAAACAGAATCAAATAATACGACCGGACGAATTGAATTATGGGGAAATTCGATCCCCGCTGGCGCCGGATGCGGCGCTCACGAAGCCTCTCAGCCCCTCTGACAGACCCGCGGCCGTCGCCGGCGCACCCTCTGACACGGATATGCGTATCAGATAATCCCGTTTACGTCAAGAAATATCCGTATTCCCCTGCAAAATCGAGCGCGCTCCCGCGGCCGCCTGCGCAGCCGGACTCACGCGCCCGCCTCCAGCGCCATCGCGCGCGGAAACAGAATGTTGTTCTCCAGATGGATGTGCATGTGCAGGTCCTGCTCCAGCTCCTCCAGCCCGCGCCACAGGGCGCGCACCGTGTCGCAGGCCCACTCCGGCACGGTGTAGCCGCCCGTCAGCTCCCGGAGCCGGGCCAGCGCTCCGCCGGCGCTCTCATGCTCCCGCTCCATCACTCGGATCGGGTTCGCAATCGTCCCGAACGGGACCGGCGGCAGGGGCAGCCCCTGTCCGGCCGCACTCTGGTAACGCTCGATGAAGGGGAAAAGAATCACCTCTTCCTTGTGCATGTGGTCTTCGAGCTCGGTCCGCAGAGCCCCGTACACTTCCCCGAGGCTCTGCAGCAGGGCCGGGTCTTTCCCGCCGTGGACTTCCTGAACCTTTCTCAGCCGCTGCGCCAGCGCGGGCAGGTTCAGCTTCAGGTATTCATGGTGTGTCCGCAGGATGTGGCCGATCAGATCCGTCAACGGCGCCATCCTCCAGTCGCGCTCTCCGGCGGCCTCGGTCCGGGCTTTCTCGATCTCCTCGATCACGGCCTCCGGGGCCAGCCCTTTTTCGCGAGCAGCTTCAGCCAGCGGACGCGCTCCGCCGCAGCAATAATCCAGCCCGTGCTGCTCCAGGATTCTCACCGCCGCCGTGGAACTCGCGGCCAGATCCGCCAGAGGTGTCCAAACGCTCCAGGTCATGGCGTGCTCCTTTCCCGTCCACAGTAACCGCGCTGCGTTCCCGCGGACTGTGACCCGAGTCACCAACGGCCGGCCCCGGCCTCGCTCACGATGAAAACAGGAGTCCGCCATGGCGCACAGTGTCCGGCCTTCGGCCGCAAGACGCCGGATCGGCAGGTCCCCGCTCAGCTCCAGCGCCGCCGCTCCTCCTGCGGCGGGCTGCCGTGGCGTGGCGCGGGCCTCAATCCGCGCAGCCTGCCAGGCCCGGCTTGTCCGGCCATTCCTGCGGAAACAGACTTCCGTGACGCCGCAATCTTTGAGAAGAAAGAGCTGCAAGTGCAGCAATGTTTTGCTCATTTCGCCGACGGAGCACGGAAAAACCGGGTGTCTCATGCCGCATTGTCCGGCCTTCTGTGCCCGCGCCGTCTCTCTGGCGCGCCCGGCGCCGCGGAAGACCGGCTGTCAACCGCCGGCGCGCCGCTCTGGCGGACCATTCAAGGCCCAAGGCCGGAACTACTTCGCCCTGATTGCGGCGAAAATGCTTCTCGGATTGATTCAAACAGGAAATACGGCCCGCCCGGCCGCCCGCCCGTATCAGGAGGCCGGGCCGTGAGCGGGGCCGCGTCCGCGCCGAAGCGCTCCATGCTGCCCCGGGAGCACGGCGCCTGGGGCCTGCTGTTCCAGCCGTTTCTGGCAGGCGCGGTTCTGGCCCGCCTGGAGTGGCCGCTCCTGACGCCGGCGATCCTGCTTCTGCTGGCCGGCTTCGCCGTCCGCGCGCCGCTGCTGCATCTGGCCCGCGGGTGGCGCCAGGGGGGCCTGGGCCCGGCCGGCACCCGCGCCGCGCTCGTCTGGGCCGCAGCCGAAACCGCGCTGCTCGCCGTGTCTTTCGCGCTCCTCTGGCCGCGCCTCCCGCACGCATGGCGCATCGGGCTGCCGGCTGGCGGCGCGGCCTTCACGCTTCTGGCGATCTGGATCGGACTCAGAAACTGGCAACGCTCGCGCACCTTCCAGACCCTCAGCGCCGCTGTCCTCGCGCTTTCTGCACCTCTGGCTGCGCAGTTGGGGCAGGGAAAAGCCCCTGCCTGGAGCTGGGCCCTCTGGACCATCTTCGTACTGCACGGCGCCGCTGCCATCCAGCTCGTTCACGAACGGCTCGAGCACCGCATCGCCGCCCGCGCCGGATCCGGCGCGTCCCTGGACTCGCGGCCGTTCTTCACCGCCGTCGGCCTGCAATTGGCCGGCGGCCTTGCTCTGGCCGCCTTCGACTGGCGCTGGCTCCTGCCCCCGCTGGTCTCCTCCCTGTATGCTCTGG
This sequence comes from Bryobacteraceae bacterium, assembly GCA_026002875.1. Classification (NCBI taxonomy): domain Bacteria; kingdom Pseudomonadati; phylum Acidobacteriota; class Terriglobia; order Bryobacterales; family Bryobacteraceae; species Bryobacteraceae bacterium. The sequence goes on along the minus strand of BPGE01000001.1, from coordinate 2,143,996 downwards.
CCGAATGGCGCACCCTCAGCCGCCGCGAGACTCTCCGCGAGCCCCTCGTGCGCGTCGGCTGGCGCACTCTCGCCTTCGCCTTGTTTCATATGCTGCTGGCGATCGCCGCTTTCTGGCCGGCCGCCCGCCTGCGCGAGATCTGACGATGCCGGTAAGGGAAGCTTTCTCCGCCAGCGCGCGGTCTTCGAGGCGGCGGCCCCCCCTGACGGCCCACCCCCTCGGATCGTTCCGCCTGAGCGGCAGACAGCGCCGCCTCACGCCCCCACCGGCGTCAGCCATCCGTAGCGGTCCTCCACCCGCCCTTCGACGATGTCGAAGAACGCCCTCTGGAGCTGTTCGGTCACGGGTCCGCGCTTGCCGCTGCCCACCGGGATGCGGTCCACGCTGCGCACGGGCGTGACTTCGGCCGCCGTGCCGGTGAAGAAAATCTCGTCGGCGATATAGAGCATTTCGCGCGGAATATTCATTTCGACAACGGGAATTCCCGCTTCGCGCGCCAGGGTCAGAATGGTGTCGCGCGTAATGCCGGGCAGGACGCTGGCGGCGAGCGGGGGCGTGTGGATTCTGCCGTCGCGGATGACGAAGATGTTTTCGCCCGAGCCTTCGCTGACGTAGCCGTCCCGGTCGAGGGCGATGCCTTCGGCGTAGCCGTCGAGATCAGCCTGCATGCGGATGAGCTGCGAGTTCAGATAATTGCCGCCGGCTTTGGCGAGGGCGGGCAGCGTGTTGGGCGCCATGCGGTTCCATGAGGAGACGCAGACGTCGACGCCCTGCGTCATCGCCTCTTCGCCGAGGTACTTGCCCCATTCCCAACAGGCGAGAAACACTTCCACGGGATTCGAGCCGGGCATCACGCCCATGGTTCCGTAGCCGCGCAGCACGATGGGACGGAGGTAGCACGAGCGAAGCCGGTTGACCCGGACGAGCTCGACCTGCGCCTCCATCAGCTGCTCGAGCGTGAAGGGCACGGGCATGCGGTAGATCCTGGCCGAGTCGAGCAGGCGCCGCGTGTGCTCCCTGAGGCGGAAAATGGCCGGACCCCGCTGCGTGTCATAGCACCGGACGCCCTCGAACACGGAGCTTCCATAGCTCACCACGTGCGACAGGACATGGATCTTCGCCTCGTCCCACGCGATGAAACGTCCGTTGTGCCAGATCTTTTCCGTAGGCGTCATACTGTTCATTATGCCAGCATGGTAGGAGAGGGCTATGCAGAACCGGCGTCTTTTGTCCGCACTCGCATTGCTGGCCGCGCTCGCTGCGCCCGCCGCCCACGCGCAGGCCAAGAAACGCAACCTCCCGCGCCCCGGCTTCAACCTGTTCAGCAAGGAGCAGGACATCGAGATCGGACGCGAGTTCGCCAAGGAGATCGAGCGCCAGTTCGTCGTCGTTCAGAACCAGGAGCTCACCGATTACGTCAACCGCATCGGCCAGCGGCTGGTGGAGAGGGGCGAGCTCGAAAAATATCCGTTCTTCTTCAAGGTCGTGCAGGAGGATTCCATCAACGCCTTCGCCCTGCCTGGCGGCCCCATGTACGTCCACACCGGCCTGATTCGGGCCGTGGAGAATGAGGGGCAGCTGGCAGGCGTCCTTGCGCACGAGCTTTCTCACGTCGTCCTGCGCCACGGCACCAACCAGGCCTCGAGGGCGCAGTTCGCCCAGCTCGGCGCCCTGTTGGCCGGGGCCGTCGTCGGCGGCGGCTCGCTGGCCGGGCAGTTGACCCAGCTCGGCATCGGACTCGGGGCCAATTCGGTCCTGTTGAAATACTCCCGCAACGCCGAAAGCGACGCCGACCTGCTCGGCGCCTATACGATGGCCAAGGCCGGCTACAACCCCATCGAAATGGCCCGCTTCTTCGAGCGCCTGGAAGCCGAACGAAAAGGCAAGACTCCCAAGCTCGTCGAGATCTTCACCGCCAGCCACCCGAACCCCGGCAACCGGGTCAAGGCCATCGAAGGCCAGTTGCCTTTCATGCCGCGCGGGCCGTACAACGCCAGCGAAGGCGATCTGAAAAAAATGCAGTCGCTCGTCGAGAGGCTGCCCAAAGTGGCGAAACCCGCCCAGCCGGGGCAGGGAAGCGGCCCTGCCCCGCTGCCGAACGCGCCGAAGCCGGAACGGGTGCCCGTTTCACAGAACTCGAGGCAGTACCGGGGAGACGGGTTCCGCATCCAGCATCCGGACAACTGGCGCGTGAGCCAGTCCCAGCGCACCGTCACGATCGCGCCGGCGGAAGGACTGGTCCAGGGGCATGTCGGCTATGGAGTGATCCTCAACCGCGCCACGTTTCAGCGCGCCGTCAATCTGGAGCGGGACACGCAGACCCTGATCGACGGTCTCGCGCAGCAGAATTCCAACCTCCGCGCCATCGAGCAGCCGCAGCGGATCACGGTCGGCAACCGCCGCGCCCTGGTGACCAAGCTGTCCTCCGATTCGCCGTACGCCGGGCTGCGCGAAATTGACGTGCTGATTACCGTCGATCTGGACAATGAATTGTTTTACGTCATCTGCGTGGCGCCTCTGCCGGATTATCCGGCGTTCGAACCCGTTTTCCAGCAGATGATTCGCAGCATTTCCTTTGATTAATGCTTCAATCCGGGCGAGCGCGGCGGCATGGGGCGGAGCCGCGCGGCGGAGGTTTCCGTGCGCGGCGGGATCAAGCGTGTTTCGCGCGTCCTTTGCCGGAGGAGCCATACCTGCCGTGTGGCGCTGCGGCCGACGGATGCGTCCAGGAAGCCGAGGTTTCATTTTATGCCTGAAAGACATCCCGCTATCCTGTTCGATTTCGATGGCGTTCTGGCCGACACCGAACCGCTGCACTGGCGCTGCTGGAACGACGTCCTTGCGCCGGCAGGGCTCAGCGTGACCTGGGACGACTACCGGGAGCACTGCGTCGGGATTTCCGACCGGGACTTTCTTGCGCGGCTGGGCGCGCTGGGCCGGCCGCCTCGTACGGTGGAAGAGCTGTGGCCGTATTACCCGTTGAAAAAGAAACTGTTCGCGGAACGGGCCACAGCCGGAGGCCTGATTGCAGAAGAGCTGAAGGAGATTCTCCGGCGGCTGGATCCGAGCCGGCTTGCCGTTGTGACTTCAAGCAGCCGTCCGGAAATCGAGGCGGTGCTGCGCGCCGAGAACGTGCTCGATCAGTTTGGCACGGCGGTTTATGGCGACGAGGTGGCGCGGCTGAAGCCGGATCCGGAACCCTATCAGACGGCGATGCGGCGTCTTGGGGTCGATCACGCCATCGCGCTGGAAGATTCTGGTCCCGGGATCGAGAGCGCCCGGCGGGCGGGTTGCGAGGTGATCGAAGTGCGCGACGCGAAGGACGTGCCGCGCCTGTTGCGGGAGCGGCTGGGGTTGTAACCGGAACCAATGGGTGAACGGCTACTGGAAAATGCGCCCAAGCCGGGTGAGACCGCAGGCGGGGTTTGGTGGCAGGCAAGCTCCTTGGTTCGCGGAATCGATATTATGTTAAGTAACAGAGGCTCCTTGCGGTGCCATCGGCACTCCGTGCATCCTTGGGTTTTCGAGACTATCTGCCCGTAACGTTTCCCCTTGTGTCGCAGTTCAAAGACGGGCAGCAGCGGTCGTGGATTCACGGAGTCCCATGCGTCGTCCGGCCAAGCGTCCTGCGCCATGATTGCGCGGAGGAGCTTGACTCCCTCCGTGGAGGGGATGCACAGCGTAGCAGCACTGAGGCAGATCGATTGAGCGCTCGGGCGCTCCGATGATCTCGGCGAGGTTGAAAAGGGGGTTGAGCGCTCCATCCAGAACCGCCTCAGATCAGCGCAACAAGGGACGGCTTGTTGCCTTCGTTCATCGCTTCAAGGGCGCCTCGCTCTCCGTCTGAGGCGCTCCGGGCGCCACTCTCAACCCGCAGCGGTTTTCGACCATGCTCAAGTCTCCCTGGGTCATGACGGGCCTGAAAGGAAGCCACCTCTGTGGCAGGCCGACAAGAACCTGCACAAGCAGACAACCGGCCAGGGCTTCCCGGCCTTGGCCGACCCACTTTTCTTAGCTTATCTTTTCCCGCCAGATTAGTTTGAGGATGATGAGCGTTGCACAGCTCGCCGACGTAGCCACACGGCCACAAGGCCCGAGGCTAGCAGCCCCATCGAACCCGGTTCGGGGATCTCGCCACCCGGATTTTCTGAGCCCAGCGTAACGTTGTCGAACCCCACCTGGTTCGCACTTCCGCCGAAGTTCACGGACTTGGCAACGCCGCTGAAGGAAACGCCCACAGCAGACCAGCAGTTGAAACTTCCACCAGGGTCTCCTCCACACCCCGAACCCAACGCAGGCAGGTTCAGCGAAGCAAGAAGGTTGCCGGTGCCATTGAGATCATCCCAGACCGTTACCGATCCCGCGTAAGACACCGCCGTGTAGAAGAAAGAAAAGCCGGTCGTAAACCCTGCGGGAACATTCATTACAACCCCGGGGCCTGACAAAAAGAACGCAATCGTGCTTGGTGAGGGCTCGTTCGCGAAGTTGCCAGAGCCGCCCGCATCGCTGTCGATGATCGCCAGTGCGCTGGAGCCGAACTCAATCCCGTAATTTGGGCCCGGACCACTCCCAGACCCTCCAAAGCCCCCGTTGTAATACTGCCCAATTGGCTCCAGGTTCTTGAGCCCTTCAAACGTCAAGACGATCACGCTCGCCTGCGCCGCCGCTGCCAGCAGCAGAATCAACATCGCTCCTGCGAAAGCTCTTGTAAATCTCATGGTTCCCCTCCCTTTCCGGGTGTGTGTCCGCCGAGTTTTGGTCTGCTAAACAAGCACCCAGGATCACATTACGTTTGATCTCCCGCCAGATCAATCCAGTACTGCGCCGATTTCGGCGCGTTTAGTTCTAGATTCAATGGGGACGTTGCGCAAGCGGTACCAGGACTTTTCGATGCAGAGCCGGGCTCATCAGCACGGGCGCCGCGGAATCGGTCCACGCCCGCCCTGCCTAGCGGCACGCCGCCGTGAAATGAAATACTGGCGGGAGTCTGGGAACGCCTCGTCGCGCACCCCCTCAGAACACATCGGCCGGAAAGGACCTTCCCCAAGAGATGCCCAGGAACCTGACCAACAGCGACACGCTTCTCAATGCCCAGTTGACGGGCAATGTAGGGCTCTACTACTGCTGCTACCGGCTATCCCTGCTGGGCTGGAACGTCATGCCCACGGCGCGCAACGCCCGCGGCGTGGACATCATCGCCTACAACCAGGATGCCTCCCGCTTCATCGGCGTCCAGGTCAAGTCCCTCAGCAAGCGCAACCCCGTCCCTCTCGGAACCTCGCTCGACAGGATCATGGGCGATTTCTGGATCATCGTGAATGAACTCGCCTCGGTGAACCCCCAAGCCTGGCAACGCATCGGCCCCGGCGGCGCCTGAGATGACCGGCCTCCCTGTCGCTGGCCCCCAATCAGCATGCAGCATCCAGCGGGGCCAGAGTTCTGAACTCCACCGCGCGCGCCGGGCGTTGGAAGACGCTCTGCTAGTTACCGGCACGCGTCCAGCCCATGTTGAATGCCGGCCTCAAACCGGTCTGCCCTCGCCTTCAACTGGAAGTCCTGTTGCCCTGTCATCCCCGGTCCTCCCAGGTTCAGCCGCACAACGCTGGCAAACCGCCCCTCGCGCCGCGCCGCCGCCCGCAGCGGCTCGCCCAGCAGCGGGTCGTGCTCGAAATACACATCGAAATATTGCTGCGCCGCCTTCCCTCCCCAGAACTGAACGTGAATGTGCGCTGGGGTCTTCCGGTCCGGGTATGGCGCCGGAACGATCGTGTCATACCGGTAACGGCCCATCGAGTCCGTCCTGAGCCACGCCCGCAGCCGCGGTCCGCCCCGCCCGTCGCTGCCATACTCGCCATCCCGGTCCGTCTGGTACACGTACATCACGATCCCGGCGGCCGGCGTCCGGCCGTCGGGGAGGAAGACCCTCCCCTCCATGCGCAGCGTGGCGCGTTCTCCCGCCGCGCGCGCCAGGTCCGCCGTCCACGCGGCCGTGGCGCAAGGATTCGGCCCCCGCTGGGCCATCGCCAGCCACGGCAACATCCACAACAGCACAGTAGTCATGATGAGGTTGGACGCCGCAGGCGGCAAAAGGGTGCGGACCCGCCTTCCCTTCTCCTGTCTTCCGCCAGCGGCTGCCTCACCGTCCCCTGCCCCCGCGCACTCCGCCGCCGCCCGCAGCCCCGGCGCCACCGGAAGGTGCGCTCCGAACGCCTCCGCCTCCGCTAAAACCGCCCCCGCTCCGGATGCCGCCTCCACCCACGCTGGGCGGCGCTCCCATTCCGCCACCGCGGATTCCGCCACCGCCGATGCTGGGCGGCGCCCCGATGCCTCCGCCTCCATAGCTCGGGGCGCTGCGCACTCCGCCCGAATAGCCCCCATACGACGGCGCGCTCCTCGCCCCGCCGCCGAAGCCGTCGCCCGCCCATCCGGTTCTGCCTCCCGAGCCGCCCGTCGACCAACCGCCCGCCGAGCGCGGCTCGCTCCGCGGCTCAGACCGCGGCGAGACATCTACCACTCCTCCACCCGTGCTCCACGACGACCGGCCTCCCGAACCCCGCCACGAATCACTTGCCGTCCCGCCTCCAGTCCACGCAGAACCAGCATCCGATCTTGAGCTTCTGGGCGAAACATCCACCATCGCTCCACCCGTGCTCCAGTTCGCACGGCCGCCCGCATCGCCCGGAGATGAGCGCGGCGAGAGCACCGACGGGGACTCGCCGGCCATCCCGCCGCCACCCGTCGACCACCCGCCGCGGCTCATCGGCGTGAACGAATTGCCTCGCTCGCTCCGCGGAGCAGGGCGCGCTTCCCCGCCCCGGGGCGGTTCCGCCTGCCGCTCCATCCGCGGCGTGTCCATTCTGGGAGAATCGACCCGCGGGGCGGGAGACACGCGGATGCCGCCGTCGTCGCCGCGGCCTCCGCCCGTGGACCACCGCGGCGATTCAGAGCGCGGCGTGTCGTACCGGGGGCTCTCTGTCCGCGGGGACTCGTAGCGGGGCGATTCGGTGCGGCCCCGATTTTCATTTGTCGACCAGCGGGGCGATTCAGAGCGCGGCGTCTCCGAGCGCGGTCCCGGCGACACCCGGATGCCGCCGCTGTCATCGCTGCGCCCGGCGCCGGTCGACCAGCGCGGGGACTCGCTGCGGGGCGTCTCGGCCGCCCGCGGCGTTTCCGTCCGCGCGGAGCCGCGGCCCGGATCGCCGAAGCTCCTCCATCCGGAGCCGCTCCGCTCCTCTGCGCCAAGCTCCGTGCGCGTGCGGTTGGTCTCGGCGTTCCGGACTCCGACGCCAGGATCGCCGAACCGCCGCCACTCGCTCTCGCCCGTGCGCGTCTCGGTCCGGCGCGCCGGTTCGTCGGCCCGCCTCCAGCCCGTGCCGGCGCCTGTGCGCCCGGTCTCCATCATCCTTTCTTCCGTGCGGGTCCGCACGCCCGGTCCGGTGTCCCCCGCCCGGGTTTCGGTGCGCCGCAGTCCTTCATCGGCCCGCCGCCAGCCGCGGTCTTCCGCCGCGCCGCTGCGATCCGGGCTGCGGCCCGCGCCACGGTCCGTCTCCCGGATCATGCCGCCCTGCGCTCCCCGATCCACACCGGTGCGCTCCGCCACTGCTTCGCGGCGGCCCTCCGGCCCGGCGCTCCGGGCGGTCAGCTGTTCGAAGGTCCTTCTCTGTTCGTCGAACGGAATGCGCTCGGCGCGCTCGACCGGGCGGCGGCTGTAGAAGCGTTCGGCCCGGCCCGGATGGATCGAGCCCTGCCGCAGAACCGGTTCGCGGTCCGCGAGCCGGAGGCTCTCGCGCGCCGGGGCGAACGGCACCGCCCCGCGCGCCACGCTCGCCCGCTGCAGTTCCTCGCCGCCGAGCCGCAGCGGCCGCCCCACCTGGCCGCGGACGAAGTCGTCGCCGCGCACCACGGTCACGCCGTCGCGGATGCGCGCATTGCGGTAGATGTTCGTGATGTTGGTGTTATTGATGATGGTCGTGTTCTGGTGGATGAAGTTGACGTTGCGGTAGCCGGCAAAGCGCGGGCCCCACCACGGATACAGCGGCTCGAACGGAGCCAGCGGCACCCAGCCCACGGCGCCCCAGCCGAAGCCCACGCCGGCGGTGAACCCGCCCCAGCTCGACCATCCGAACCATCCCACCAGCGCCGGACTCCACCAGTGCCGGACGCCGATCACCGGACCCGGATACCACAGCCACGCATTGTTCCACCAGAACCAGCGGCCGTAGTGGAACGGCGCCCAGCCCCAGGGATCGTAGCTGACCCACGTCCATCCGTACCAGTCGAGCCACACCCAACGCCCGAAGCGGTAGGGCGCCCAGCCGGCGGCCACAAACGGCTGCCAGCACCACCCGTAGGGGGCCACATAGATCCAGTTGCCGTGCCCGTAGAGGTCTTCCGCCCCGTAGATGTCCCGGCTGACATATTGATACACCTGCGCGCCGCGGCTCAGCTCGCGGTCGCGGTTGCGGTTGAACTCGTCCCAGGCATCCCGGGGAATCTCGGCCACATATTGATATTCGGCCCGGTTGTCCGGCGTCAGCCGGACCACCATGGTGCGGCCCGGTCTCAGCCGCTGAGAGCCCGAAGGCGTGAAGATCTCCGCCTCGCCCCGGCGCACCGTCAGCTCGGCCCTGTCATCGTCGAACACCGCCACCCGGTACTCGCCCCACGCCACCGGCCGCAGCGCCGCCGCCGGCGTGTTGATCTCCACCTGCGCATCACCGCCCTTCAAAGCGCTGAACGTGGCCAGCCCGCGCACCACCTGGATCTGATACAGCCGGTGCTCGAGCTGCGTCAGCCGGATCTCGCTGTCGGCAGCCAGCCGGATCCGGTGATGGTAGTCGAACTGCACCTCCGCCCGCGACGCCGCGCCCGTCAGCACGCGGTCCTCGGCCAGCAGCGGCGCATTGATCGCCGCCGCCACCCAATCGCCCGAGTCGCCCCGCCGAACCGAGACGTCGCCCTGGATCAGGCTGATCCGCGCCACGCCTTTGCCCGGTCCGTCCTCCTGCGCCCCGGCGGGGAACGCCGTCAGGATCAGGCTCGCCGCCATCGTCATCAGCAGGCTCTTGCGCGTCATGGCGTCACCTCCCGGACGGCGCCGTGGCGGACACCGTCCACCAGGGGAGAAGCACGTTGCGAGCCAATTTCGATCTGGCAGGCTTTTCAATGACTTCCCTCCCCCTCCCCGCGTCGCCCCGGTGGCCGAAAACCACCACCCTGCTCCACTTCCATCACTCCGCGTCTTCCTGTTTCCCTGTTTCCCTGTTTCCCTGTTCCCCTGCCCCTGACCCTGACCGAAAGCTGCGCCCCGCCACGGTCTCCGCTCTTCCCTTCAATCGGTCTTTCCCGGTTCCCCGCCGCTGTCATCCGCGAAAACACTCTGCATGAATAACAGACCGATACGTCTGATTCATGACAGGAGCCCTTACGCCGCGGTTTCAGCGGTTCGCCTTCCTGCTTGCGCTCGCGGCGCTCGCCCTTGTTCCCGCCGCCGCCGAAACCCGCGACGGCGTCTTCATCCACGTCAGCCACGGACCGGAAGCCCCCCACCGCCCTCTGATGGTCCTCCACATGGCGAACATGATGGCCGTCGATCACCCGGTCCTTGCAGACTTCGACATTCAGGCCGTTCATGCCGTCCTCAGGGACGCCAAAGACGTGCAGTTCGCTCACTTCCCTTCCCTGAAAACCCGGCTCGCCGAACTGGTGAAAAGAGGCTTCACGCTCTTGGCGTGCCCCAACTGCCTGCAAGCCGCCGGCAAGTCTCCGGCCGACCTCGCTCCCGGTATCCAGCCCGCCGAGAAAGCGCAATTCTTCCGCTTCACCTCCGGCCGCATCATCACCCTGGATTACTGAGCCCGGCCGCCCTCCGTTCTCTCCCAGATGGCTCGCCCCGAGGGTTGCACCTCGCCGGGTGCCGGAAACATTCCCTGGCCGCTTGACCGCCGGCCCCCAGCCTGTGCCGGGCCCTGCATCGCCACAGCCCCATCTTCCCCCATCGGCCTGGCGCTCCCGCGCCGCCTCCTCTCAGCCCTGGACAACGCTTCACCGTGCTTCACCCGGTCGGGAGCAGGTGTTTCCCTGATCAAAAACGGGACCGAGATGTCCGATTCTAATTCTGACGGGTCGAATGCCATCTCCTGGCTCACACTCTGTCCGACCGGCGGCCGCGCCAGCCATCGCCGCCTCCTGCCCTTGTTCAACCACGCACGGTCCTCCCGCTACGCAGGTTGTGGACAGCCGGCCTGTCGAAAGGAAATACGATGCAACTCATCACCTTGCTCCTGCTGTTGATTTCCCTGTCTGTCCCCGGTTCAGGGCAGGCAACCGTTGAAGGTTGGGCCGTCGAGGGGGCTTTCGGTGCGGAAGAGAAATCCGGCCCGGATCGCTTCGCCGTCGGAAAGGACTACATCAACAAGGTCGGCGCTCTGCCCCACCTGGCATTCGGCGGAGGCTGGCAAACCATCCTGGTGGCCACCAATATCAGTTTGAAACCGGCCAAAGCGAAGGTTGAAGTGGTCGACCCCTCCGGAAGATTCATGACCGTTTCTCTGCGCCGCGCCGACACTGGCCAGGTGATCCAGGGCAGCAAATTCACCATCACTCTGATGGAAGGCGGCACTGTCAGCCTGATCCTCGAAGGCGGCGCCGAGACCCAGACGGGCTGGATCTGGTACGAGACGGTTCCCGCCTCGGCGGATCCCGCCTACGGCGGCGCCATTGCCATTCACGAGGTCTTCCGCGCCGCAATTCCGGGGCGCGCGGACTTGGAAGCTGTAGTCCTGCCGGACAGCGCTCTGGACAAGAAGCTCATTGCGCCTTTCGACAACACAGGCGGCTTCAGGACCGCCATCGCGTTGGCCAACTCGAATACCGGCAACCCGGTGAGCATCACTGTCACAATCCGCGATGAGGACGGTGCCCTGCTTGGCACCCGGACAGACCGTCTCGACATCGGCTGTCAGCGCGCCTTCCAGACCGACGAGCTCTGGGCGGAAACCCGCAACCGCCGCGGAACCATTATGATCATCGCCAGCCATTCCATGCTTGCTTCTCTCACCCTCATCTTCAACCCGACGGGCGCCATGACAACCAGCCAGTTTTACGGCATCTCGGAGCTCCCTGGCAACTGAACCGCTCGACTCCTCCCCATCGCACCGCAGGCGCGGCCGGGCACCGCACGCCCGGCCCCTCGCGGAACAGCAATTTTCGAGGGAGCACCCATGACCCTCCGGGACATCAGCGTCGATGAAAACCGCAGCGGATTCTGTGCCGCGAACGAAGGCGGGGCCAGCCGCCGAAAGTGAGCGGTTACCCGCACGGGACGAGTCCTACAGGCGGTTTTCGGTGCAGTGGTGACCACACCTCCCGACTCCATCCGACACCCCCCATCGCCCCGGCGTCGCGGCCGGGCGGCCGCCCGGGGAGCGCTCCCTATCACCGCCCCGGAAAACCTCACTTCTGCTTCGCGATAATCCGGTCCTTGACCTTGTCATAAACCCCCTGCGGCAGGATTCCTTTTTGCACTAATTCGTCCTTCCGCTGGTATGGTCTTCCTTTGATAATCTTGGCCGAATACGCCTCCCCGATTCCCGGAATCGCCTTCAGTTCCTCCTGCGTCGCCGAGTTGATATCCACGAGCTGAGCCGCCTTGGCGGGCGCCTTCGCTTCAGCCTGTTTCGCGTCCTTCTTCACCGGCCCCTGGGCGCACGCGAGCCCGAGGGCCAGAACCATCACGGAAAGCCAGTTCATCCATCGCATGGCCCGCTACTCTACCACAGCGGCTCGCGCGGACGCCTCTTACTGCGCGGAGAACGGGAACCGCGCCGCCTCGTGCAGCGCCCGGTTCCCCGAATGCTCTTCGTAGAAGAAATCTCTCACTTTGCCCAGGATCTCCGCCAACCTCCCAGCTATACGCGCCGAGCTGCTCGCCAGACCGTGGATCAGGATCGATCCGTTCCGCAGCTCGGCATCGTTCGCGCCGAGCCAGTCTCCGGTCTTCGCGAGCTGCGCGGCGATCTTCGCCCCCCGCGACTCAGGCTGTCTCTGTTCCAGAAAGACCAGCAGCTCGGCCGAGTGCCTGCGTCCGAGCGCACGCCCTGGCCGGGAGCTTCCCGCACCGGTCTCGTTCCTCGACTCCAGCCACTCGCGCACCCGCCGGTCGTTCCAGTTCACGCGCTCGCTGTCGATGCCGTGACTGAACAGCCGGTAGGTCGTAATCAGCTCCAGAATCCGGTACACGCGCACCAGCACTTCTTCCAGGCGCCCCTCGGCCAGCCGCCGTTCCGCATTGGCCAGCAGGTCCGCCGCGAGGGCGCGGCAGTGCCTGACGCGGTCGCCCATGGGTTCCGGCAGAGCCGAAGCCAGCACGGCCAGCAGTGCTTCCTGCTGTGGTCCGGGAAAGAGGTTCAGGAGGCCAGGCGTCGGCTGCGGCCGCCCGGCCGCGTGATTCTGCAACAGGCCCGCCGCACCGCGATAATCAAAGCGGTCCCAGGCGCCCCAGAACCGCGCCGCCCAATCGAGCGCCGCCGCCTCTTGCGAGGAGCGGTCGCGGGCCGGCGCCTTGCCTGGCATCAGCGGGGCGAGCAGCTTTTCCGCCGCCCGGAAGTCGCACGCCCGCAGCAGCTCGCCGGCCCGCAGCAGCGTCTGGCGGACAAAAATGAAGGACGGCTCGATATCGCCCACCCGCTCGGTTCCCGGCTGAACCACGCCGCTCTCGTTGCGCTGTTGGCTGAACAGATAGCGGACCCGCCGCACGCCCCGCACCGCCGCCGCCAGCAGCAGCGCCGCCGACATCGCCTTCGTCCCGCGCGTAATGTCGGCGATCATCGACCCGGGGGCCGCCCCGGAGGCACTGCTGTCCAAATTAGCCACCGAACCGGTTTGGTCTGACTGATTGGACTGGGTTTATCTCTGCTATCTCTTCTTTCCACCGAACCAGACCCCCCATCCGTTGGCGCCTGCTGTCCAAACTCATCCGAACTCGAGCATCAGTTGCGAGGCCGCGTCCAGTTGGGGCGGCGGCTCGAACGGCGCCTCCAGCCAGGCCATCAAGTCGCGGTAGACAAACAGTTGTTGTCTCAGCAGCGCCACCAGGTTCGACAGGCTCCAGTTGAAGCTGCTGCGCAGTTGCATGTACTTCACCAGCAGCATCGCGATCAGTGCTGTCCAAATCTGGATCTGCACCGCATTGGCGCTGGTGCCCACAAACGTCTTGATCCGCAACGACTGCTTCAGCGCCTTGAAGAACAACTCGATCTGCCAGCGCTCCCGGTAGACCGCCGCGACCGTCGCCGCCGACAACTTCAGATGATTCGTCACCAGCACCACCGTCTCGCCCTCTGCGCCCTCCACTTCAATCCGCCGCAGCAACGCCGCCGGCCCAGCCTCCTGCGTCCGGCTCAGCAGGATCACCTCGTCGCGCAGGATCGACTTCCGCCTGTCGGCCTCGCGCTGTTCGACGATGCCGTAGCTGGCCACGTCTTTCAGCCGCGTCACGAACCACACCTTGTGGCGCGACAGATCCAGCCACCAGTCATAGTCCTGGTAGCCGCGGTCGAACACCAGCATCGTGCCGGGTTCGAAGCGCTGCCGGCGGGCGACGTCCACGTCCGACGTCTTGCCCTCGGTGATGACGGCGAAGCCCGGCAGATAGCCGTCGTGGTCCAGCACCAGATGCAACTTCACCGCGCCCTTGCTGCGCCCGAACTGAGCCCAGTCGAACATGCTCAGGCAGAGTGGAATCAGCGTTGCGTCCAGGCTCATCAGCTTATGCTTGAAGCGAAATTTGCGCTTGCAACGCTGAGCTGCTTCCGAGGCGCAACGCTGATAGAGCGCGTAGAAGACCGATTGAAACAACTCCCACGGCCGGTGCTCATTGGCATAGGCCAGCGTCGAGCGCTTCGGCGCCGAGGCCACGCCGAGATGCTGCAGCTTGCCTTCGCAAGACGCCAGGCCACCCACGATTTCACGCAGCGACTGGGCGCGTCCCAGGTGGCAAAACAGCATGGCGACAAGCTGCGTCCAGCACCGGAATCCGCGGGCGTGGCGCTCGGCGCGATGCTGGCGGACGGCCGCCTCGAATTCCAGGCGCGGAACGAACTTCAAGACCTGGGAGAAAATACTGCATACTCGATTCATGGCGGTGGCCTCCTGACCGGCTGAATGGGCTTCTGGCGAAACCTCACTCAACCTACCAGAGCCGCCGCCTCACTGGTCAAAAGCTAATTTGGACAAGAGTGCCCCGGAGGCCAGCAGCTCTGCGATCACGGCGTCGTAGTGCTCGAAACACCGGTCTGCATTGTTCTCGTCCCCCGCCTCCGGCAGCGGCCGGATTTCCACTGGAAACTGCGGAAAAGCCTGCTGGATATTCCTCGCAATTTCCTCGGTTTCGCGCGATGGCAGCAGAATGTTCCTCTCCGCTCCCGCCGCCTCGAGCGACTTCCGGAACGGCTCCAGAATCGTCTCCACTGTCTTCCCCTGCGTCCCCGTCCCCACGGTCAGGAGAAGAACAGAACAGGGCTCGGGCATTTCGGAAGCCTCCTTTCACAGAACCTGCATGAGCGCCCAACCGAAGGGCATTTTCTTCGTTCCGTCCGGCGTGCAGTACGTCCGCGAGGTTCCTTCCTCGATCCATCGGCCCCGCCGGTCCTGCGTTTTTCGCATCCCTTCCACAGAGAGCGATTCGAAATGCGAAAACCGGCCGAGCCTGATCAGCGTGCATTGCCCCTGCCTGCCCGCTTTCCTCCACTCGCCCCATTCGCCGGCCTGATACAGTGCGCCAAACCGGTTCATTTCGGCATACAGACGCGAGTCATAGTGGTACTGCATGAGGTCGAGCAGGCGCTTGAGGGAGGGTACTTCCCCAAGATATTCCTGAATTCCCGAGTGCCAGTTTTTTTCCTCTTTTTCAAGCGTCAGGTCGAATTCAAGCACAGGCGCCTTTCCGCCATCCAGGGCCGAAATCACCCTCTCGAAATGCATCTGAATCTTCGCCGACGCGTCCCGCTCGGATCCCGACAGCAGCATCACCCGGTCCAGCCGGACGCACGCGGACGGGACCCCCGCATCGCTGACTTTCACGAACCGGAACGGGTCGTATTCCAGGCCCTGCCGTCCTTTCCGGAACACCTCCGCTTCCAGCTCCTGCGCCAGCACTGCGACCCGCCTTGGATTCTCGCGGCCCTTTTCTTCGATCTTCCGCTTCCAGTTGTCCGCCCACTCGCGCGCTTTGCGCATCCGTCCCGCCACCGTCCCGCTCAGCAGGGCCGTCCGGATCGCCCCCTTGATCGCCGAGCCCGGCAGCACCGCCTCCCGCCGCACTTCGTTCCAGATGAGCGGATGCACTTCGCCCCGGCGGGTTTCCACCTTGTCCAGGGCTTCCGCCAGCGACTGCCGGGACGCGGCGCCCACCTCGATGGAATAAATCCACGCCCCGCGCGTCTTCTGCGCGCACTCCCGCAACAGCTTCAGGGCGTCGCCCATGTTCGTGTCCCCGCCCGACAGCAGCGCCATGTACCGGTTCCGCTCGGCGTCGCTCATCGCCCGCAACACGGCCGGCGGATGGAAGCGTGTCAGCTTGCCATTGGCCAGAAAATAGTCTTCCAGTGCGATCGTCTCTCCCGCCCCCACATGAATCGGCGTCAGCGGGATCAGTCTGCATCGATAGACCGCCATCAGTCCGCCTCCCGGTAGGTCACAAACAGGTGCCAGGCATTGTGCCGCACCGCCGGCATGGCCGGATGAACTCCATCGAGCAGCTCCCCGAACGGCCCCGGGCCGGCCTCGAATGTCGAGCCGGGCTTGGCCAGCAGCAGGGGGAACTTGAACGGCGACGCGGAAGCCGCATACGCGCCACCCAGCCGTCCGTAGTGCGTTTCCAGCTGATACCGGGCCTGCGCCATGTTCGGCGTCAGCGAGCCGTGCGAAAGCGACATCGCCCTCGGCAGCCTGCCGTCAAACAGGCCGCCCGTCTCGGGCGTGAATTCCACGCCGTCGAACCGTCCGCGGCCCCAGGTTGCGTCCTTGCCATAACCCCACCGCGCCACCTGCCGGAACAGCTCTTCGAGTTTCGCCTGCGGCAGGGACGTCTGCACATACACGTCCCTGTATAGCATCAGTCCTGTCGCCCAGAGCTCCTCGGTGAAGAACAGCCCGCCTTCCTCCGGCGTCCGGCCTGTGATCCGGTGAATCCGGTTGTGCGGCGTGCGCACCCGCTCCTCGCGTCCCAGGCGCCCGCGCTCGTGCGGGGTCATGCGCTCGAGCTTCTTCTTCTCCTCTTCCTCGAGCCGCGCCAGCCGCTGCTGCAACGCCTCTTCGCTCATGCCGTTCCGCAATTCCTCAAACACGGCGCGCGGAATCAGCTTCCTTTTCCTCAGCTTCTTGTGAACCTGGATCTGCTCGAGCGTCATCGCTCGCACGCGGGCGGGCTTCAGCAGCGGCCTTGGCAGCATGCCGGCAGGAAGCCCGTCCGAGATCAGAAACGGATCTTCCCTGAGCGAACAGAGCCACTGCCCCAGGCTCGCTTCCCCGTGCAGGTACCGCCACGCCCAGCAGAGATTGCCAAACAGCGTTCCCGAGTGCAGCGGCGTGGCCAGCGGCGAGGCCAGCCGGAACCGGATCCGGTAGGTTGCGGGCATCGTCAGCCCTCCACGCCAGCGCCTGCTTTCACAATTTCGCCCGGTTTTTGGGGATCAATTGCGCTGATCGAGTCAAACTTTTCCTGGATGCTCTTGCCGTCCACTGCCAGATTCTTGAAGCGCACTTTCCCGTAGCCGCGGCTGCCAGAGCCCCCCAGAGCATCCTTCTCCAGCAGCTTCAGCCCTTCAATCAGCCGGTTCAGGCACTTCATGTCCAGTTCGCCCCCGTCGCCGGTGTCGATCACACGGAACTGAATCTCCAGGTCGAACTCCATGCCTCCGGGCACTCTCTCGGTCTTCCGCGGTCCGATGTTTCCGGCCGCTTTGCCCTGAATGCGGTCGATCACGACTTCCGTCTTCTCTTCGGTGAACGGCAGCCCGCGCTCGTGGATCATCTCGCGGCAGGCTTTTGTCAGGTGGCAGTCCCGCACGGATACCCGCGTCGGCCCTCCGCTCCAGTCCTCGTGCGTCGTTCCGAAGATCCGCAGAATCTCATCGTTGTTGATGTTGTCGATCCTCGTCTTCTTGTTGAAGCCCCACACCTGCCCGTCCGGATCCACTTTATGCAGCGCCCACTCCAGCAGGCTGCGCACTTTGCCTTTCAGACTCGACCCGGGAATGTATGGCTCTCCCGTATGCGGGTGTTTGATCACCGGATTGTCCATGCCCCCGATTTCGATCGAGTCCTTGCCGGCGCCGATGTGCAGGCCGGTGACCGTCTCGATCGTGCCAGTGATCGTGTAGATGTGAACCAGTTTCATTTCGAATCCTCCGCAAACTCACTTTTTCGAAAAAGCGTAGTGAAAAGCCACCACGGCCTCGAAATGACGGCAGAACGCCAGAAAATCCTGCCAGTTCTGCACCGCCTGCACGTGCTGCTGAATGAAATCTTTCATCACTTTCGGCAGAATCCTCTCGCTTCGCTTGTTTGCATAGAATGCCTTGGCCCGGAGCAGCCGGAATTCCGGCAGAATATCGGCGAAAACCGAGGCGCGCTCGCTCAGCGGCACTCCGGCCGACCGGATTTCAAACCGCCGCCGGAGACTCACGACGTCGCCGTAAAAACGGCGCAATTGCGCAGACTCGAGGCCCGCGTTGGCCAGTGCTTCGCCGACTTTCATCGCCTCCTCGTCCAGCAGCTCCGGCCGGAGCTTGCCATTCTCGTTGAAGTACTTCACAGCAGGCAGCGCAGCCTGCTGCGCCGCTCCCTGCGGCCGCTGCGGCGGCTGCGGGCCGCGGTTCCCTGGTGCGTTCGGTGCAGGCATCAATTCACCTCCTCGTGAAAATCCTCAGAACTTGCGGTTCCTGTACAGCGCGGCCGTGATGGCGGTGCGCGCCGACGGCGGCGCGGCGCCCCGGCCCAACGTTGCACTCAGGCCGAACAATGAATTCAGAAACTGGACCAGCGGACTGCCCGCCAGATCTTTCACCTTGAGATTCCGCCTCAGCTGATACCCCCACCGCGCCCGCCACGACGCCGCATGGGCGTCGGCTTCTCCCCGCAGGCACTGCATCCGGTCCCGGTCGAACGCCAGCATCCGGTACACGAACCCCTGGCTCAACTCCCCCGCGCGCATCTGCTCCACGAGCCTCTCCGAGTTCTTCAGCTGCTGCTCGAACTGCTCCCATTCGAGCGGTTCCATGTCGATCGCGCACACCCGGTTCCGCCCCGCCTCCTTGGCCGCTTCCAGCCTTTCCTCGGCCGCTCTCGCGCTCCGGTTCAGCGGTTCGTCGGGGTGCGACAGTTCGAGCGCCGCCGACAGCGTGATCTGCGGGTTGCCCACATACTGCGCAAAGGCCTTCCGCAGCTCGGCCAGCAGCTCCAGCGACTGCCGCCACGGACCGATCAGCAGCAGATCATCGCCGCCGGCATAGACGACATAGGTGCTGCGGAAACGCGGATCCGACTTCAGAAGGTGCGGCAGCCGCGCGGAAAAGAAGAAATCCATCATCCGCGACAGCCCCGCCATCAGCCCGAGGCTCGGCCGCTCGACGCCCTGGGCGAAGACCGCCCCCAGCCGGTCGACGTCGGCCTTGATCACGGCCAGCAGGTCCTCGCCGTACAGGCTCCCGTTCACCCCTTCCAGCGCGTCCAGCGCAATGTGCTCGAAAGTCTTTGTTTCCCCCGGCGCCGTCTGGCGCGCATCCGCGCTCAGGTGCCTGGCGTAGGCGGCCTTTCCCGGCTCTTCTTCGCCCAGCACCGGCACGTAGTGAGCCGTATGCCGCAACGCCAGCGGCATCTGCGCGTCGAAAACCCCGCCGATGACAAAACCCTCTTCCAGCGGCGCCAGATTCATCCCGGCGATGTGCCAGTGAAGCCGCAGCCCGTCCCACAACTCCAGGTTCCGGGCAGGATCTCCAACCGGTTTCCGCGACCACCCGATCGCCCGCAGACGGGGCAGGTCCCCGCCCAGCCGCCGCTCCTCCGCGCACGGCCCGCAATACGACTCTTCCCCCGCGTCCGCGGCGCGGGCTGGCCGGAATCCGCACGCCGGGCATGCTCCGTGCTCGTACCGGTCCTGCCGCATCACCACTTCGTAGCAGCTGGAAAACGGGGCCTGCTTGGCCGACTCCGCCGCGGCTGCCCACAGCAAGGTCATCTCCCGGAACCGTTCCCGCCGGAACAGCTCCCCGCTGAACGCCTCCGTCATCGACAGGTTCAGCGCCAGCTCGCCCCGCCACCGCGCCAGCATCCACTGTTCGACGCTCCGCCGCACGTCCTCGAACACCTCTCGCGTCCGTCCGGTGTTCGCCGCCAGAATCAGGAACCGCCCGCCCGCGTTCTGCACCAGAGAAAACGGCGTCAGCCCCAGCCGCCGCAGCACATCCAGCGCCGCGCTCTCCGTGATCAGCGACATCAGGAACGATCGCGCCCTCAGGATCCGCGCCACCCCCCGCACCTGCTGGTGCTGCAGCCGGAACAGCGCCGCCTGGATCCCGGACAGATCCCCCAGAATCCAGACAAATTTCTTGTCCTCTCTCGTCTCTTTCAGCTTTTCCTTGGTGATCCCGCCATGGGCTTCATGCCACTGATACAGCGCCGAGGCGATCGCCGCCACCGCCCGGCTGTGATCGAAAAGAGAGACGTCGGGCTGATCCTTCGTCGACGACGGCACCGCATGCCAGTAGCGCTCGCACAGGGATTTCAGGCTGCTCTGGAACAGCCACGGCTGCGGCAGGCCCGCCACCGCGCGGAACTCCTTCAGGAAGCCTTCCAGCATCTCCCGGTAGCGCGCCTGATAGCCGGCCGTGTCCACTCTTTCCACCGAGTCGGTCAGCCCCTCCGGCCTCAGCCGGTCCAGCGGCACATACGTCTTCCGGACCTCGCCCAGCCGCGGATCCAGCCGCACTGCCGCAAAAGGCGACACCAGCGCCGTCCGGATGAACTGATCCCATCCGCCCGGCGCCTCTCCGTCTTCGTCCTTTCTCGCCTCCCGGTCCATGCCCGCCGCCAGCTGGTCGGCTTCCGCGATCAGCCATTGCGCTCCAGCCTCCGCTTCTGGCCCTCCGCCGGGCCGGTGATGATACGCCGCCAGATTCCTCACCCGGCTGCGGTCCGCGCCCGGCAGGTTCAGCCCCTCTTTTTCCATCCAATGAAAGAACTGCCATGTCCACAGCGCATGCACGTGCGTCCTTCCATGCGGGCCGCCCGGCAGAATCTGGTCGGCCATCGCCCGCACTTCGGCGTCCGCGTTCTGCTGGCCTCCGTACGCCCGCTGCCAGAACTTCCCCGTGTCGTGCAGAAATGCGCCGAGGGCCGTTTCAATCAGAGTGGGATTTCCTTCAGCCATGCCAGATCAACCTCTCTTTCATCGGCAGCCCGAATCGCCGACCGTCCCTCTCCTGCCGCACACGCCCGCTCCGTGAATTCTCATAGGGTCTCGACTCGATACCCCCCCAGCCCCATGACCGCGCCCTTCCCCGCATGCGTCCACTGCCCCAGCCACAGCAGCGGCCACAACTCCTCCAGCCCCGCCGTTTCGAGCTCGTAGAAACCCACCACGCCTCCCATCGGAATCTTCTTCTGCTGCCGGTTCGAGTACCGCGCCCAGTCCTGCCATTCCAGCTCCTGCCGCAACACGCGCGCCCGCCGCGCCGCCTCCCGCAGCCCCGCATGGTCCAGCCGCCACGCCTCCCGCGTATGAAACCGGCTCAGCAGCGCCAGCCGCCGCAGCAGCGCCGCCGCAAACTCGTCAAACCCCATCCGTTCCGGCTCCACCAGATCCTGCTCGCGCCTCACCCGCACCGGCGTCACCAGCCGCACGCGCACCCGCTCCGGCATCGGCGGCGCCTCCGGAGTCCATCCCGGTCCGGCGACCAGCACTCCCCCCGCGTTCATCGCCCGCCGCCACGCGCCTCCGGAAAGCTCCTCCTCCGCCGACACCAGCCGCAGGGGAACCCGCTCCGCCCCGATCCCCCGCTCGGCTCCCTGCCGCAGCGCATGCAGCACATAGGCCCACTCGCTCACCCCGCGCCCCAGCAGCGTCACCTCCACCGTCTCTCCGCGCACCTCCCGCCCGCGCCACTCCGCCTCCGGCAACAGCACGTACGGATGCGGCGCCTGCTCCGCGCTCTTCGGCCCGCCTTCGCCGTGCGCGCCCGCCGTCTCGAACACATACGGATACACGCACGAGGCCCGCACGAGGCACGGCCCGCAGTCCCGCTCCCGCGTGATGCACACCAGGTTTTTCAGCGCCCCCCCGAACAGGCCCCGCCACGCCGAACCACGGTATCCCCTGACGAAATAATTCCGTTCCGCCTCGAACCGCAGCCGGAACCGCTTCACCGGAAATTCGCCCGGCAATTTCCCCTGCTGCGCGGCTTCGTTCATCGCCTCATCCTCTATCACACCCGGACGTTCCATGGCAAATCCTGCCTCATTTTCCGCGGTATTCCCGTCGAACCGTGCTGCGCGTTCCTGCCTCTTTCAGCTGGACAAACGCACATCCACTCCAATAATCCATGCAACAGAGCCTGTCCACTGCCCCTGACAACGTTGCCGCACTCTTCCTCACAATGCTGTCAGAAACGGGAACCGGCACGCCTCCAGCATCCCGGCATTCTCCGGGTTTTCGCCGCAATACAGGCTGGAAATCTCCTCAAGCAGGCGCCGCAGTTCGCCTTCCCTCTCCCTGCTTTTTGCCTTGAACCCGTGGATCAGAATGGAACGGTTCCGCATCGCCGGCCCCCATTCGCCCAGCCAGTCCAGGTTTTTCAGCTTCTCCGCCAGCTCCAGGTCTTTCCCGTTCCCCTTCCGGCTCTCCAGAAAATGCAGCAGGCTCGCCGCCTTCTCCCGCCCCAGCTCCAGACGATTCTCTTCGTTCGGTCTCGGGCGTTCATTCTCCTCCAGAGCGTCGAGCCACGCTTTCACCTGCTCCTGCTCCGGATTCACCCTCCCGGAATCGATTCCGTGCGCGAACAGCCGCATCTGCCCCATCAGCTCCAGCACCCGGTACAGCCGCACCAGCACTTCCTCGTTCTGCCCTTCCCGCATCCGCCGCTCGGCGTTGGCCAGCAGGTCCGCCGCCAGGGCCCGGCAGTAGCCCGCATTGTCTCTCGCGTCTGGCGCCGCGCGTCCGCCGAGGATGTTCAGCACCTCTGTCTGCGCCTCGCCCGGCAGCACCCACGACAGCCTCGCCGGCGGCTGCGCCGGCATGTCCTGCCTTTTGCCCAGCCGCTGAGCCTCTCTGTAGTCGAACCGGTCCCAGGCGCCCCACAGCTTCGCCGCCCATGCCAGCCATTGGATCTCGTCTCTCAAATGGCCCGGATAGGCGGTCTTCGGCGCGCCGGGAAACAGCGCCTCCACCGCCCGGTAATTGCCCGCCCGCAGATACTCCGCCGCCAGGTTCACGTCCTGCCGCTCCAGCGCCTGCCGCGGCGGCACGTCGATGATCTCCTCCGTCCCCGGGATGACCAACCCGCGCTTGTCGCGCTCTCCCGTGATGTAGCGGATCAAGCCCACCCGGTGCGCCATCGCCGCCATCGCCAGCGCCGCCGTCATCGCCTTCGTTCCCCGCGTCACGTCCGCCGTGATCGCCTCCCGCGGCCACCTCTCCTCGATCAGCCGCTGGAGCTCGGCATCGAAATGCCGGAAGCAGGCGTCCGTGTTGTCTTCCTCTTTCGCTTTCCGCAACGCCCGCACCCGGAGGGGGAATTGCGGAAACCTCTCCTCGAGCAGCCGCGCGTTCGCTTCCGTCTCCCGCGACGGCAGCAGCACGATCAGCGCCCACTCCCCTTTCTCGAACGACTTCCGGAACGGCGTCACCACCGTATTTTCCAGTTCGTCCACCGTGCCTTTGCCTACCGTCAGCACGAGAACTTTCTTCTCCGCCTGCGCCGTCTTCTTTTCGTTTCCTGCCATGCTCGCTACTCCGTCTCTATCGGCATCACTGGCTCACCGGATGAGCCTGTCCGTTTTTTTCACTCCCCGATGAACCGGATCGACTCCGCCGGCACTCCAAGCATGTACCTGGCCTCCGTCCGCCGCCCCGCCCGGGCGATCTCGTACGGCTGCGAGCGCACGCCGCCAAGCGCCTCTCTCAGCGCCCGGTTCACCCGCGAAACCCGCTCGAGGAAATATTCCCGGTCCATGCCCTTCCGCAGCGCCTTCACCGTGCGCTCCGCGTCCTGCACCCGCCCGCATTTGCGGTACTCTCGGAGAAACGCCCCCGCCAGACCCGCGTCTTCCCCGCCCGGCGGACACTCCACCCGCCGCCCCTCCTTCGCCGCCCGCGCGATCATCGCATAAAACGCCGCCTCCGCCGGCTTCATCGGAACCTCGACGCCTCCCGCACGGACAATGCCCGCTGCGCAGTCCACCTCCAGCACCGGGCTCACCTGTCCCTGCACGGCCCCCACCGCCTCGGCGAATCCCGCCCCCGCCCCGCCTCCGGCACGCTCCAGCAACTCCCGCAACCGCACGAACGGAATCTCGGCCAGCGTCACACGCGCCTTCGAGGCATCCAGCGGGCGGCTCTCCGGCGGCGCCGTGTGAATCACCTGCCGCTCCCGCGCCGGGTAGAAAAACCCCGGATGCGACTCGAACGGCGCGTCCACCAGCACGTGCGACAGCACGTCCTGCGGACGCCCGCACAGCGACAGCGCGTATCCGGCGAAAAATCCCATCGTTTTCCTCCCGCCCGCAATCGAAACGTGCAGCTCGGTTCCCGCGTCGCCCGTCACCTCGAGCATTTCCCGCAGCAGAAAATCCGCCGCGGCCATGTTGTCTTCCGCCGTCCGGATATCCGGCAGAATTTTCCCCTCCCTGTCTTTCAGGACCCGCAGCGTTTCCTCCCCGAACCGGATCTCCGGCAGCCCGTATTCCCGCCGCAGCCGGTGAAACCAGCCCGTTTTCCGGTCCATCAGCGTCAGCCGGGCCCTTTCAGCCCCTTCCGCCGTCGTCACCAGGCGCACCTCCTGCGGGATCCACGGCGGCTTCCGCTCCACCGCAAGCGCATAAACCGTTTCTGTCACCACCTGCGGCGACAGTCCCGTCACCACCAGCAGCACCCGTTTCCGCCGTCCCGTTTTCACCGTTTTCTTTCCTTTGCGCCGCTCACATTCAACTTCACTTTTTCCGCCGGTTCTCCGCTTATATCACATTTCCGGTCTGAAAATCCGCTCATGTTCCGCCTCTGGCTCCAGAAACGCCGCCGCCCCTTCCTCCAGCCCCGCCAGCAGCACGAAATCGCTCGCATACATCACGCCCAGGCACACCGGCTCGGCCCCTTCCGGCAGCGGGTACGCCCTGACATCGTCCAGCCTGTGATGAATCTGCCCGTCCACCCCCGCCAGAATTCTCTCCAGTTGCCGCTCCGTGCACACCGCCAGAAAGACCGAGTACTGCAGCGCGTGGGCGTGCTTGACCAGATACGCATGCACCTGCCGCAGGCGCCGCGGCTCCCGGATGTCGTAGGCGATGATCCAGCACCGCGTTCCGCTCACTGCCACCTCACTCCGCCCAGCCAGAACACGAAATGTTCCAGAACCGCCCGGATCACCCGCGTGTCGGCCGCCCGCTGCGCCTCGTACGCCGCCACCATCTCAGCCCGGCTCTCCGGCAGGGGACTGCACTGCCGCAGCGCCGCCCAATGTCCCCAGGCGGCGATTTCGCTCAGGTCTGCAGTCAGATCCACGCCATGCCGCCGCCCCGCCGTCAGCGTCGGGCACAGTCCCAGCTCGCTCAGCCTGCCCTGCGCCGCCGCAGCCGCCAGCCCCAGCCAGCACTTCAGCACGGGCGCCGCCCGCCCCGGTTCGGCGAACTGCCGCATCAGCGCTTCCACGGCGGCTTCCCTGTGCAGGTGCTGCATCGGTTGCAGTCCCGCCGCCCGCAAAGCCCGGATCATCGCCCGCCTCTCCTGCGCGCGCCGCCAGTCGCGGTACCGGCTTGAGGCGTCTCCCCGTTGCAGAAAATTCTCCAGCAGCACGCTCGCCCTCGGCTCCGGCGCGCGCCAGGGCACGAAAAAGCCCGCCGGACGCCCGTTGGCCTCCAGAGCCGCCACCGGAATCCCCCGCGCCGCGCACGCCCGCAGCACGTCCACCCCGGCATCCACCATCCCCAGCAGCACCACCTCCGACAGCCGCTCCAGCGGATACCGCCGCTGCGCCCGCTCCGGCGCCTCCACCACCAGCGACGGGCCGTCCAGTTTCAGCGTCACGCCCGTCCCGCCCGCTACGTACAGCGGCCGCATGGCATCATCCCTCCAGCCTCCGAGATCCGCTCATACGCCCTGTCCGCGGCGCCCGCCACCCGCCTCGCGCTGGCCCGCAGCCTCCGCCGGATCCTCTCCATCGGCTCTTCCACCGCCTGATAAAACGCCCGCCGACCCGCCTTGCCCAGCAGGCAGCCCTCTGCGCCGGTCTCGAAGTGCTCTCTCCGCAGCGTCCGCGACCGGAAAAGTTCAATGACGATCCGGTCGGCCGCGGGCCGCGCCGGTTCCATCAGGTCGCAGGCGAGCCCCGCCCGCCCCGGCGCCGGTTCATGCAGAAACCCCGCCGCCGCATCCAGCCCCGCCCCCGTCGCCGCCTCCACCGCCGCACCGTACAGCAGCGTGTAGGCGAGCGACAGGCAGGCATTCACCGGATCCCGCGGCGGGCGCCGGTTCCGTCCCTCGAACCCCAGCCCGGGTGCGAACAGCTCCTGCAGCCCCTCGAAATAGGCCGCCGACGCCGCTCCCTCCATCCCCCGCGCCCCTTCCGCTCCGGGACGCTCCTGCCGCAGCCGCCGCGCCTGCGCCAGGATCCGCTCCGCCGCCTTCCACAGGCTCGCCCGCGCGCCGGCGTTGCCTTCAGCCTCCTCCCGCATCAGCCGCGCCATCGCCATGCACTTGGCATGAACCCAGTGGCGCGCCCACCGGTCCTTCGCCGGCGCGTGCAGCGCCATCGCCGCCTGCCCCAGCCGCCGCGTCGCGTCCCCTTTCGGCGCGCCTGCCATCACCGCCGCCCGCTCCGTCCGCGGCTTGGCAATCACGACGCCAATGCCTTCCTCTGCGAGCCTTGCCAGGAGTCCTGTCGTGATCCGAGTGCCGCCTGTGATCACGCACCGTTCCAGGTGAATCAGAGGCACCCGCTGCAGCAGTTCTCCCTCCACACGCACCGCGAGCGCCCCGTGGTCGAGCTCCAGCTCCGCGCCCGAACGGTCAATGTACAAGGTGGCCATTCCTCCGCACCTCCAGAACTCCACTGGGGACTGTCCCCTGCGCCCCAAAACCATGAACTCCCCAACCCATCGCCCCGTTCCGCGAGCGGACGCAGGGGACTGTCCCCCAAAAACCCGCCCACCGCACCATGGCCTGCCCCCGCGCTACCCCGCGTAGTAATAGGGCGGATCCTCCGGCGCCACGCCGATGCCCAGCACGCGCACCGGGCTGCGCATTTCCACCGGAATCAGAAAAAAACGGTCTTCCCTGGGTTCGATCACCTCGCGCATCTCCCGCACCAGCCGCTCCTTTTCGGCCTCGGTCAGAAAACACTCGAACACCGATTTCTGCCCGCCAGTCGCAAATTGTTTCATCACGGCCAGCGCTTTTCGCAGTCGTTTTGCGTCCGAAATGTCATACGCTGCCAGATACAGGCTTCTGTGCGGCATCCACCTCCCAGCATGGCCCCGGTTTCCCCCCGCGGGAAGACCTGACAACGTTGTCGCGCCGTGCCGCCACAACCTTGTCGGACGCTCCCGTATGCCGGCGCGGCCAGTCCGCCGCAAGTCCCTCGGGTTTCCCCTCGCGCTTGCGCGAGGGCTGCATCCTCCCCGGAAGCCACTCCCCCACAACACCCTCCAAAACCCAAAACCGCAATTTTGCGAAGCCCAAACAGAGCCGCGCGGGAGCAGCCCGAAGGGCTGCGACCAAGCGGTTAGAAACACCAACGCCCCAACCCATCGATCCCTCGCATCGCGCCGCAGGCGCGACCAGTCCGCCGCCCACCCCAGCGGATTTCCCCTCGGCATTACCCTCGGGTTTCCCCTCGCGCTCGCGCGAGGGCTGCATCCCAACCGTGCCCGCTCCCGGAGACCACTCCCCCCGCAACACCCTCCAAAACCCGAAAACGCAATTTTGCGAAGCGAACCGAAACCCGCCCCGCCCAAACAGAGCCGCGCGGGAGCAGCCCGAAGGGCTGCGACCAAGCGGTTCAAACACAACCGTCCCCAGCCTTCGACACCTCCCCATCGCGCGCGCAGCGCGCGACCGCGCCGCCACCCTCCCCCCCGGGTTTCCCCTCGCGCTTGCGCGAGGGCTGCATCCCACCCGTGCCCGCTCCCGGAGACCACTCCCCCGCAACACCCGACAACCCCCAAAACCGCAATTTTGCGAAGCCCAAACAGAGCCGCGCGGGAGCAGCCCGAAGGGCTGCGACCAAGCGGTTCAAACACAACCTCCCCAACCTTCCGACACCCCCCCTCGCGCCGCAGGCGCGGCCAGTCCGCCGGCGCACTCGCCGGGCAGACCGCCCCAATCGAACCCCTATGTGAATGAAAACACTTGACATCACGCCACGACTATGGCAAAGTTGAGGGCATGCGGGACGGCCGCAATCGTGGATGGGAGGTCGAAACAAATTCACCCAACTATGTTTTTTCCGAAAAAATTGTCAACGGCCTCTGCAACTCGTTGTGCGGTGGGAGCTTAACCAGGGGGGTCGGTCAGACCTGAGCCCCGTTCAAAAGGGGATTGAGACTATTCTCCGTGATGCAGGGCATGCCTACGAACGGTCAGACCTGAGCCCCGTTCAAAAGGGGATTGAGACGCTTCGTTCATTGGTCTTTCGCCAAATTTGGGTCAGACCTGAGCCCCGTTCAAAAGGGGATTGAGACGGCGGATGCGATGGTATCCCTCCACGGTGATGTCAGACCTGAGCCCCGTTCAAAAGGGGATTGAGACGTCATAATCACGAGACAGATAGTCTTCCGTATAGGTCAGACCTGAGCCCCGTTCAAAAGGGGATTGAGACGTATCGGGTGGTATCGCCCATTGTCATTGTCAGTCAGACCTGAGCCCCGTTCAAAAGGGGATTGAGACCGGCTTCTTCCTCCATCCTGCGCCTGAGTTCCGTCAGACCTGAGCCCCGTTCAAAAGGGGATTGAGACTGCGAATTTTTGATGTTGCCCGGATTATTGCGTCAGACCTGAGCCCCGTTCAAAAGGGGATTGAGACCGTTGCCCGGTGCTGTTCTGGCCGACGAGCAGAGTCAGACCTGAGCCCCGTTCAAAAGGGGATTGAGACTTCCATGACGGAGTCCTGCTTCAGGTGCCATGCGGTCAGACCTGAGCCCCGTTCAAAAGGGGATTGAGACTCGCAGACGATGCAGTCCTGGCGCACACGAACGTCAGACCTGAGCCCCGTTCAAAAGGGGATTGAGACTACGCTTTCGTTCACGGCTTTCCTCCCATCAAAGTCAGACCTGAGCCCCGTTCAAAAGGGGATTGAGACGCTGCGCGGTTTGCGCCCTGTTGGAGTTTTCGCGTCAGACCTGAGCCCCGTTCAAAAGGGGATTGAGACGCAGATGATTGCCGCAACAGTCATCGCCGCGCGTCAGACCTGAGCCCCGTTCAAAAGGGGATTGAGACATGAGTGCTGCTACGTCGCACCATGGCAGTCCGTCAGACCTGAGCCCCGTTCAAAAGGGGATTGAGACTACGCTTTCGTTCACGGCTTTCCTCCCATCAAAGTCAGACCTGAGCCCCGTTCAAAAGGGGATTGAGACCAACCACACGCTTGGAGTCTCTGTATAGCTCAGTCAGACCTGAGCCCCGTTCAAAAGGGGATTGAGACTGCTCTCCGGCACATTGACGCCGAGCATCTCGGTCAGACCTGAGCCCCGTTCAAAAGGGGATTGAGACAAATCGGCCCGCGATGTCAACACTGCGTACACGTCAGACCTGAGCCCCGTTCAAAAGGGGATTGAGACTCCTCGCCGGGATACTCGTCGCGGCTCAGCCCGTCAGACCTGAGCCCCGTTCAAAAGGGGATTGAGACGAAAAAAACGAAAAGCCCCGGAGCCCGAAGGTCAGACCTGAGCCCCGTTCAAAAGGGGATTGAGACTTCAAGGTGTTGATCATTGGTGCTCTCTCTCTGTCAGACCTGAGCCCCGTTCAAAAGGGGATTGAGACCTTTCCTTGAACAGCCTTCAGCTACGGCTACGTCAGACCTGAGCCCCGTTCAAAAGGGGATTGAGACGCGATTTTGAAAATCTGCCAAGCCCGGCCGATGTCAGACCTGAGCCCCGTTCAAAAGGGGATTGAGACGCTCAGAACCTCCACCGTTTCCAGCGGGCGATCGTCAGACCTGAGCCCCGTTCAAAAGGGGATTGAGACCCAGGTGCGGTACCCGAGCGCTTTGAGGCGCGTCAGACCTGAGCCCCGTTCAAAAGGGGATTGAGACGCAGAAATTTGTTATACCGGTTGCGTAGCAATAGTCAGACCTGAGCCCCGTTCAAAAGGGGATTGAGACGTCAGTTCCCCGAACCAGTCCCGGTCAATCACGTGTCAGACCTGAGCCCCGTTCAAAAGGGGATTGAGACTGTGGCAGGTACATCAATCCGGAATAAAGGCTGTCAGACCTGAGCCCCGTTCAAAAGGGGATTCCCATCCCTCTCCCAGCCTCGACTGCCCTCGCCTTTCCCCACACCTCGGCTCCTCCCGCGCCCATGGCAGCCGCGCGGAAGAGCGGCCCGCAAGGTGCGACGAAGGGGTAGCCGTGGGCGCCGGCCTTCGCTTTGCGCGGCACCCATTCGCACGCTTCATGACCTGGCGGCTCGCAATGCGTGCAAAATCGAAAAGCATATCGTTGCCGAATACCAGACAATAGCGATTTTCTTCACCGCCTCCGGCGCCGGCAAATCCAGTCTCTTTCTCCCTTGCGGAAGCGCCTGGCCGCGGATTCTCGTCCGCCGTTCGCCGCATTCCGCCCGTGCACCATCGCTGTTTAACTGGAAGCGCACCTGCCGCAAATCAGGCCGACCGGCCCGCCCAGGTTCCGCCTGATCGAACCGAGCTATTTCATGCGAAGGCGCTTCGCTGCCCCCTGGAATTCGCACAACAGCCCTTGACTCCGCTCTTCTTTTTGTGTCTGCTGGCGCTGAGGATGCAGACATCTTCCCTGTCTGTCCCGAAATCAGCCGCCCGGTTCGTCTCCGCGCAAGGTGAGACCAGACTGGAACGGAGCGGCAAGGGAGTGAATCATGAAGCGGTTATTTTCATGCTTGACATTCTTCCTGGCTGTGATCGCCGCCTCCGGTCAAATCGTCGTCTTTGTCAGTCCGGATGGCGATGACAGCCATCCCGGAACGTTTCAGGCGCCATTCGCCACCCTCGAGCGCGCCCGCGCCGCCGTGCGCGGCGGCGGCGTCGTGTGGCTGCGCGGCGGCGTCTACCATCGGACGTCGACGCTCGAGCTCGGACCGGAAGACTCCAACGTGGTCTGGTACGGGCTTCCCGGCGAACCCGTCCGCATCGCGGGCGGCCGGCGCATCCGGAACTTCGCCCCTTCGCCCAACCGCCCGAATGTCTGGCAGACCGACCTGAAGGCCCAGGGCATCGAGGATTTTGGCGCGTTGAGGAGCCGCGGCGTCGGCCGCTCCCAGACAACGCCGGCAGCGCTGGAGCTGTTCTTCAACGGCAAGCCCATGCCCCTTGCACGCTGGCCCAACCGCGGATGGGCCTATATCGCCAGCGTCCCTGGCGGATCTTCCGGCGGACGCTTCACGGTCGCCTCGGACCGCGTCAGCCTTTGGGCGAATGCCGCCGACGTCTGGGTCCACGGCTTCTGGACCTACGACTGGGCCGATTCCTACGAGCGCGTCGAGTCCATCGACGTCCACGCGCGGGAAATCCGCACGGCACCCCCTCACGGAATTTACGGTTATTCGGCCGGAAAGCGGTTCGAAGTTCTCAATGTTCTGGACGAGCTCGATGAACCGGGCGAGTGGTATCTCGACCGCAATTCCGGGATCCTCTATTTCTGGCCCCCAGCGCCCCTGGAAGGGGCCGATGTGTGGGTTTCGCTGCTGGAAGCTCCCCTTGTCACGATGCGCGACACCGAAAACGTCCGGTTCGAAAACATCGTCTTCGAATACGCCCGCGGGTACGGCGTGCACATGACCGGCGGCGCCAGAAATACGATCGCCCGCTGCACGTTCCGCAACCTCGGACTTCGCGCTGTCTACATCGACCAGGGGTTTGAGAACGGGGTGGAGGATTCTGTCATCGAGCAGACCGGAGAAGGGGGCATCTACCTCCGGGGCGGAGACAGGATCACGCTCACCCCGTCGCGCCACTTCGCCGTCGGGAACCGCATTTCCAACTACAGCCGCGTGGCCCGGGCTTACCGTCCCGCCATTTCCCTGAACGGCGCGGGCGTACTGGCCTACCGCAACCTGATTTTCTCGGCGCCGCATCAGGCCATTTCCCTTTCCGGCAACGACCACCTGATTCAGGGCAACGAAATTCACACCGTCGCCTGGGAAACGCAGGACGTGGGCGCGCTCTATTTCGGCCGCGACTGGACCATGCGCGGCAATATCATTCGTGGAAATTACTTCCACAACCTGGGCAATGGCGATGTCAGCGGTGTCTATCTCGACGACTGCGCCAGCGGGACTCTGGTGGAAAACAATGTCTTCCACCGCGCCCGCCGTTCCGTCTTCATCGGCGGCGGCAGGGATAATATCGTCCGCGGCAACCTGTTCTGCGACTCGGATCCCGCCGTCCAGGTCGACGCCCGCGGCCTGACGACCAAGAAAGCCTGGTTCGACGGCACGGATCCGATTCTGTTCAACCGGCTCAAAGCCATGCCGTACCAGCAGCCTCCCTGGAGCGACCGCTATCCGGAGCTGGTCAACATTCTCAACGACGAGCCCGCAATTCCCAAGGGAAACGTCATCGAAGGAAACGCCTCTTTCGGCGGCCGCTGGCTCGACCTGCGCGACAATACCGCCCAGTGGGTGAGGGTGGAGAATAACCTTGTCGAACCCCTCTCGATCGGCATTCCATCCATTCCGCCGCTGGGCGACCCCGTCCCTGTCATCAATTACCGTGTGCAGAAGCTGTCCGAAACCAATCCCCTCCACTTCCGGCTGACCATCGAAAATCTCGGCGTCATCGCCGCAGAGGGCGAGGTGTTGCTCTGGGCCTGGCCTGACGCCGGCGTGCGCTTCCTGTCGCCGACGGAAGTACCCTTCCGGCTCACGCCGGGCGCATTCGCAATTCACGAGTTCAAGGTTGATGCCGGCGATGGAGTAAACGAAGTGCGCGTGGGCGCGCAATTGCGGGGCAGCGACCTCCGGCCCACCGCCGTCCGCGCCGTTGTCAAGCGTTGATCCCGGCCGCGCGGTGCTCGTCGCCGGGCGCTTCCATCTTCGGCTTCGCCTCTCCTGGCGAGTCTGATGGCGTGCGGCGTCCGGCTGGCGTCTTTTTCAAGGAGCGCGCCCAACCCAGGGAAGCTGCAGCCCTCCCCGCGGCTGCTGCGCCGCGCGCGAACAGCCTCTGGAGATCCGGTCAAGCGGTGGAAGCACGCCCGGCTTCTCTCCTGCCGACAGATGGGCATCCCGCCAGCAGCGTGGCGGACAAGTGGCCTGCCGGGCGATTCATGCGGGCCAGTTTCGGCTGAGCGGTCCGGCTGCCGTGTGGCCGCCCCGCATCCGCGCCCTGCCCGCCGGAACGAATCCGGCATAATGCTGTCCATGTCTACCCTCGTTTCGTTCCTCGGACGTTCGCAGCCGGACAATCCGTGCGGTTACCGCCCGGCGACATATGCCTTTCCCGGAGGAAACCGCACGACCACTTTCATGGGATTCGAACTTGCACGGATCCTCAAACCCGCAAGGGTCGTCATCATGGGCACCGACGCCAGCATGTGGGACCATCTGGTCGAACATCTCGCCGACGGCGAGCCGGCGCAGTGGGCGGATTCGGACGAAGTGCTTTGCGCCCGGCTCGCCCTGATCGACGAAGTCAAACGGCAGAACGTGTCGGGCGCCACGCTGGAGAAAGTGCTTCCGATTTTCCGGGACCGCTTCCAGTGCGAAGTGCTGCCGCGCCTCATTCCCTACGGACGCACGCCCGGGGAGCAGGAGCAGATCCTGCAGGCAATCGCCGAAGCCGTGCCGGATGGGGACGTGCATTTCGACGTCACCCACGGCTTCCGGCACCTGAGCATGGTGGCGTTCACATCCGCCTTCATGCTTGGCCGTCTGCGCCGCGTCCGCGTTCAGTCGCTCTGGTATGGCGCGCTCGACATGACGCGCGACGGCGTCACACCCGTGGTGAAACTCGAAGGGCTCAATCAGGTCCACGAGTGGACCCTGGCTCTCGCACGGTTCGAAGCTTCCGGCGATTACGGCGTCTTCGCGGAACTTCTGGAAAACGGCGGTCTGCCGTCCTCGGCCGTGAACAATCTCCGCCAGGCCGCCTTCTTCGAACGGATCCTGAACGTCTCGCAGGCGGCCGCCAGGCTGAAGATCGTTCTGGGCGAGCTGCAGAAGCCGCTCCGCGGTCCGGCGGAGCTGTTCCGCGAGACGCTGCTGGCGAGGCTGGACTGGGCGCGCCGGGGCGAGACCTACGACCATCAACGCCACCTGGCGTGGGAATACCTGAAAAGGGGAGATCTGCCGCGCGCGGCGGCGTTCGGATTCGAGGCGGTTCTGACCCGGCTCTGTATCAAAGCCGACAGGGATGCTCACGACTACGGACAACGCATGACGGCTTGGACCGAGCTGAAAGACCTCATCAGGAAACGCGACCATGCCGGCAGAATGCGAAGCTGCCGGCGCGAACTCAACCTGCTGCGGGGCATCCGCAACAGCCTGGCGCACGGCCTGCCAGCCAGAGGGAAGGACGTCGCCCCTCTGCTGCAGGAGCCCGGCAAGCTCAGCGTGGAACTGGAGAGGATTTTCGAGTGCGCGCTTGGCCGGCCCGGCAGCAGCTGGCCCTGGTAAGACCGCGGCCGGCCGTTTTCCGAACCCGGTCCGGAACCATATCGGCACCCCCTGAAAGTTCCCCTCTGCCGGCAACCGCCTTTCCGCGCAGGACCGCTGCCTGACCCGACGCAGGGACGCGGGGTCACGCGAGCCTCTGGTTCCGTTGTCTACCGGTCAACTGCACCCTCGGCTCGTTGGCGCATGCGGAGCATGCGCCGCGCCGCCCATGACCTGCGCCACCTGCCCGCCGAAGGCGCTGCGGCTGGGGTTCCGCCCGGAGCCTGCGCCCGCCGCGCCGCCCGGGCCGCCAGTTCTGCCGCGGCTGCCTGACGGAGGGGCCGCCTCCGATTGGCCCCTCCCTGGATGGGAGCGCAGAAAAGATCAGGCCCGCGGACGGCTCAGTCTGCGGCGGCCGAGCAGCGCCAGAGCCAGCATTCCTGCGCCCACCAACGCGGCAGTCTGGGGCTCGGGGACTTCGCCGCCGGGACCTGTGCCCCCGCCGCCGTCCGGATCGTCGACCAGCGACCGGTAGGACGCGCCCAGGGTGCTGAAGACGCTGTAGCCCTCGGGCAGGATGATTCCCACGCCCGCGCTGTTCAGGGATCTGTACTGGATGAAGCACGACGGCGACGCGCACCGCGCCGAGCCGCCCCAGCGGGCCACCAGATTCAGGTCCACTCCTGTCGGGATCAGGACAGTGCGCCGGTAAGTCAACTGAATGTTCCGGGTGGGGTCCATGAACCAGGGCAACCTGGGGCCGCTCGCGATGCTCAAGTCGCCGTCGCCATACTGCACATCATCGATCACGGAATCCCTATACACCCAGTCCCAGCTTTCACCGTCGGCCGCCAGCTCCATTTCCCCGACAACGGCTTCAGAGTAGTAGTACCCTCCAAAGAAATAGGTCAGCGGTGTGTATGGAGCCGACTGAAGGACGGTGGAATCCAGAAACATCGCGAACTCGTAATCGAGCACGGCGATGTCCACCGGGGCTCCGAAATCGCCATAGATGCCGATTTCCGCTCCCGGAATCCGCGAACGCACCAATCCTCCAATATCCATGGTCCAGGTCATTTCGAAGGTGGCTTCCACCTCCGCTCCAGGCCCGTCAATCCGGATCAGATCCCCCACGGTGAGCCCGGCTCTTGCCCGCGCCCGGTCCGCGTTGCTCGTGGTTCTGGCAACGGCGGCGACGCGCGCCGTGAAGGGATCCGGAGAGGCGGCCACGGTTGCCACTCCCCTCGTGGGGTCGCCCCCGCCGATGGCCCCAATCAACATCCCGGTGGTGGCAGGCAAGCTGCCCGACAACACGTCTCCGGGCGAGTTCGTGTCCAGCCGGTAATACCGCCCGCTGCCCAGTTCGGCTGCGGTGATCTGCCGGTCGTGGGAAAGGAACAACCCCGGTTGAAAGGCGGTCAAGTTGATCTCGTAGCCCAGGATGGGCGCACCCCAAAGCGCCGGGGTTCCCAGCCCGCTGAAAACCACGACGGCAGAAATCAGACGTCTCGCTTGCACTTCGGTATCCTCCTCAGGGGACGAAATATGCTGATTCTGCCTGATTGCGGGCGGGAACGGAAGTTAGATTCGGGCTGCCGGGGGCTACGTAACATCATGTAACATGAATGGTTTCAGCCGCTTAGGAGAAGGGGTGGTCGCGCAATGGGAATGGAGGAGAGATAGCGCCAACGGGTGTAGGAGGGTACTGGGCGGCTTCTGGCCTCGCCCCGTCTGGCTGTCTCGCCCCGCCCGGCGGCGTTTCTGCGACGGGTGGTGGGATGGTTCCTCAGGGAGCGTGAAGAGGAGATCCAAGGAATCGCTGATCGGGACGGAAGGGTTTCAGCGCGAGGCTGGTTTCGCCCCCCGGGGCGGATTCCATCGTCCGGGAGGAAGCCTGCCGGTTGCGGGACGCCCGGAGGAGGACGAAGCCGGTCTGCCAAGCCCCCGGCGTTCCGG
Source organism: Bryobacteraceae bacterium (assembly GCA_026002875.1). Classification (NCBI taxonomy): domain Bacteria; kingdom Pseudomonadati; phylum Acidobacteriota; class Terriglobia; order Bryobacterales; family Bryobacteraceae; species Bryobacteraceae bacterium. The sequence continues at coordinate 2,107,994 of BPGE01000001.1, read as the reverse complement.
CTGACGCCGGTCGACAAGGGTGGTGCACGCCGCCCCATGGGGAGCCATCAGCGGGGGAGAACATTCAGGAATTGCGCGCGGGTGAGGGATTGCCCCCCGCGGCCTCCGCCTTCGCCCTCATTCTTTGCGGGGAGGATGGCGGCATGGAGGGCCGTTTCCGGGTGGCCGCTGGGGCGCGGGCGTCTGCAACGGAGATTCCGTCGCAGGTCATGCTGGGCGTCCCGTCCGCGCTGCCCGATGTTCTGCGCCTGCGGCCAGGCGCCCGGGCCGGATCACCCTGAAAAGCGGCCGGCTGGCCGCGGCGCCGCAACAGCGCCCCCGCCATACCCTGAACGAACTCCTCACTCCATGCCGGCTTGGGAAAGCGAGCAGCGGGAAAGAGCGTGAATGGCTCGGCGGCAAGCCAGCGGGCGCCGAGATTCTCTGATGAAGCGCGGCGAAATCCGGCTGATCGGGCGCGACCCCTGCGAGGGGCATGAGCAAAACAGGCCGCCGTCCCGCTCTGATCGACTCTCCTGAGGCGTTCCATCAAGTGACAAAACTGCCCGTGGTTGTCCCCATGACCAGCGGAGGGAGTTTTGCCCGGACGGCCGGGTTCGCTGTCTCGCTGTCGGGTGCCGGAACCCAGACCACCGGGGTGATCCGCTGCGACCAACCCCGCGCCCTCGACCTCGGCGCCCGTGGCGGCAAAAAACTGGAAGCCGTTCCGGCCGCGATCATGGACGAGGTTCTGGCCAGACTCGCGCCGATCTTCGAGTGAGCCCCCATGACCCTGCGGGACATCAGCGCGGATGAAAATCGCGGCGGATTCTGTGCCGCGAACCAAGGCGGCGTCAGCCGCTGAAAGGGAGCGGTTCCCTCGCGGCCCCCCGCCCGAGCGGCGATTTTCGAGGAAGGCATTCACAAGGCAGCCATTCGCATGGAACCAAGGCGGCAGATCAGGCGGGGAGGACTCGAACCGGGAGGCACAGACGCTCGATGCGGGGAGCTCATGGCGCACGAGCGGGACGGCGCGAAGCGCTGAAGGGCGGAAACAGAAGCGGGGAAAAGAATTGGCTCGCCAGATCAAACAAAGGGGATTTCGGGGCAGAGAGAGGCGATGCAAGTGATTGATGAGCAATGGCCCGCTCAAAATCCGCCGGGGTGCGAGCCAGGCAGCCGCATTACTCGGGATGCCGTCTCGTGCCTTTCGACCCGTCAGCCGGATGGCACGTCGCCAGCCGCTGCACCAAGCAACCGGTGGACAACGGATGACGCCACATGTCAAGTCATTTCATCTGGTAACCGAACGGCAGCCCGTTGGGTCATGAAAGAAGTCACCGAACGGGGCTGCAACTTGCGCTGCCGGGATGGGCTGGTCTTGTCCCTGCCGAGCACCAGTTTGAGCAGTTGGCGCTGGCATTCTTCGATCTGACGGCGCAGGGCGATCGGGTTCAGGCCCTCATAGCTGGCCTGAAGAGCCTCCTTTGTCAGCGTGCTCAGCTGGCTGGAGGCCAGCAGGCGCTGGCAGGGGGTGGCAGGCTCGTCGTAGACCCGGTGCACGCGGCCGCCCGTGCGGACCTTCGACACCAGCCGCATCACCGGCCGCAGGAAATTCCCGCGCCCTCACCCGTGAAGCCCGGCCAGCTGCAGGTGCTTGTGCCGCTGTGGTTGGCGCCAAACCTCGCTCTCTATCTAGCCATGCGCGAGCAAGGCATCAACAACTCCGAACTGGCGCGCCGCCTGGGCGTGGACGAGCGCGTCATCCGGCGCATGCTCGATCCGCGCCACGCCACGAGGCCCGAAAAGATCCAGGCCGCCCTTGCCGTGCTCGGCCAACAGATGACCGTCGAAGTCCGCGACGCTGCCCGAGGCCGCCTAGCAGGTCGCTGAAAAAACGCCCGCGCGGAGCCGAAAATTGTTCTGTTTTTCGATTTCCGCCCAAGAGGAAGCCCTGGGAACGGATCGCCCCCCTGCCCACTCGCCTTCCAGCGGCCATTGGAAGGCCGCCGGAAGGCTGTTTCCGCGCTCCTCAGGCAGTCGCCGCCGCCATCAGGTTCCTCATCCTCACCAGATTGTATGCGGCTGCCGCCAGCGTGAACAGCCATCCCACCTTCTCCCGCCCCCTCAGCTTCACCTTCCTCAGCCCCGCCACCACCTTCGCCCATCCGAAGAACTCCTCCACCAGCTTCCGCCTCCTCTGGCTCATCCAGTAGCCTTCATGCCGCGTCGTCCTCCCATCCACCGCGCTGCGCCGTCCGCTCACGTTCTGCGCCACATGCGGCGTCACGTTCAGATCCTTCATCTGCTCCACAAACTCCCGCGTGTCGTACCCCTTGTCTCCGGCCAGCGTCACCCGCTTCGTCCCTCCCGGAATCTCCCGCGCCATCTCCACCGCCGCTTCCCGCTCCGCCCGCCCGTAGGCTTTCGTCACCCGCACGTTCACGATCAGCCCGTGCCGGTTCTCTCCCAGCACGTGTCCCAGATAGCTCAGCTTCGCCTCCGCCGTCTGACTCTTCCGCCACAGCCGCGCCTCCGGATCCGTCACCGACTCGTGCGTCTCATTCGACCGCTGCTGCCCCCGGAAGTCCACTTCCCGATTCCGCCCACCCTGTTTCGGTTCGTCCTCATCCGACTTCTCCTGTTTCGGCCGGAAGCTCTTCTGGCTCGCCCACGCCTCCACCATCGTCCCGTCCACCGAAAAATGCTCGCTCGACATCAGCCCCTGCTGCTTCGCCTGCCGCACGATCTCGCCAAAGAACTGCCGCGCTACGTCCCCTTCCAGCAGCCGGTCCCGGTTCTTCGTGAACACCGTCGCGTGCCAGACCTCCTCGCTCATCCCCAGACCCACGAACCACCGGAACAGCAGGTTGTAGCGCAGCTGCTCGACCAGCATCCTCTCGCTCCGGATTGTGTACAGCAGCATCAGCAACTGCGCCCGCAGCAGCCGCTCCGGCGCGATCGACGGCCGCCCCACTTCTCCGTAAATCTCATCGAAGGTGTCGTCCAGCCTCTGCAGCGCCTCGTCCACCATCGCCCGGATCGGCCGCAGCGGGTGATCGGCCGGCACCAGATCCTCCAGGCTCGCGTACAGGAACATCTCTTGCTGCTGACGGTCTTCTCCTCTCATGGCGTCCCTACACTAGGAAAGACGCATCAAACATTTCCGAGGTGTCTTGTTCCGGAGTTTTTCAGCGACCTGCTAGATGTGTGGCGATCTGCCTTTCAAGCGATCTAATCCCTCTATCCAGTTCGGCGGCGCTGTTGCCGAGGTAGTTCCTGAGGAATCCGGCGTGCCGCCCACCCTCCAACGCGATTTCATAGGCCCCCTTCACGGCTCCAGAGGGTGTCGGCGTGGCGAGGTTCGGAGCCTGGGAGTTGGTCACCGTCTCGATCGCAGACTGAGTTAACTCTTGACCGCTCTGCGAATTCGAGAATTTTGTAAGCGCATTGTAGATAGCCGGGCCAAAACGAGCCAGACCGGCGATTCCCGCTTCAGGTGCAAAGATCGCTGCCGCGAGGCCCACCGCTGGCGCAGCTGCAAGCGCGATCTGTTCGCGGAAGGATCGCTGTGGCACAGTGATGATCTGACCACCGACAAAGTACCGATTTCCGCCCAGGGGTATCGATGCGGCCTCGGCACCGTTCTCGTCGATATACCGCAAAGGATTGTTCAGGGCGTACGCGTATAGATTCCAGCGTTGAGGTTCGGCCAGGAAGCCGTCGTAGCCGAAAGAGGACTTGCTCGGATGATCCACAGGGTCCGGACTATTAAACTTGCCCTGCGCCCCGCTGAAGTACCTCGCCCCGAAGTAATCGAGGCCCGTCTCCGCATCCCGTTCTTTGCCGGTGAACTTCACCCTCGGCTCGTTGGCGCTCGTGTAGCACGCGCCGCGCCCGCCCATGCCCTGCGTCATCTGCTCGCCGAAGGGCAGGTAGTCCAGGCACCGCCGCTCCGCGCCGGTCGAACTCGTCACCAGCCGCGTCGAGCCCAGAGGGTCCGCCGTCAGATACTCCGTGCCCACCGGGTCCGCCGTGCCGCCGTATTCCGCCGCCAGCCGCCCGAAGGCGTCATAGACCATCACCACCGAACCCTTCTTCACCCGCCGCCCTTCGCCGTCGTAGACGTAGTTCGTCGTCACGCTGTTCAGCGTGCTCGACACCAGCCGGTTCTCGGCGTCGTAGGCGAACGTGAATCCCCCGATCGCCGTCAAGTTGCCCGCCGCGTCGTAGGTGATGCCGAGTTGAGGGTTCACAAGCTGGTTCTTTGCATTGAACCACGCCGGCGAGGCCGGCGTGAAGCTGCCCGGCGCCCAGCCGGCTCCCGTAGACCACCACAGCACATAGATACTGCCATTTTCAATCCTTGCAGCAGGCTCATCAGGCCATGCTTGCCTTCGAAACTGCCGCATGACAATAAATCAGGAAATTGTCCAACAAATCTGAGGCGGGACAATCTCATCTCCCCCGAGCTTTTGCCGCCAGCAGGGACTGGATCTGTGATAAATCGGCCATGTGGCGGTTGATCGAGGCCTTGGAGCCATCTGAGAAACGAAGATCCACCCGTTCTGCAGTGAGCTCGATAGCTGCGATGTCGTCGTAAGTTCTCCAAATTGCACTTTTCAGCGGACGCGTGATGAGCATCCCTTCTTCTTTGAATGAAACGCGGCTGCGCCAAATCGAAAGCAGGAAGCCGCCAGCCAAAAGAATATAGCCAGTCGCGACAATTGTAAAAATGGGCTCTGTGGTAGACGGGGCCGGCGCATCAGCGACGGCGGCCCCGATGATGATCGCTGTAGCCATGCCTACCATCGCAGACCAGACCAGCCTGAATAATCGGCTATAGACCGCAACCAAGATGTCGGGCGTCTCCGCCGAATACTCTGGGCGCATCAACGCTGCTCCTCAGGCTTGAGTACGGTGCCAACAGCCGCCTTCACGGCTGTGCGCTGTGCTGCTGATGCAGCAACTGCTTGCCTGTTTACGAGTTGTGTCCCGATTTCTCTGCAAATAGGTCAGTGGGCCATGATGCTCCGTGGTTGACGGTTGGCTAAGCTGCGAAGGGCGTAGCCCGTAGCAGCTTAGCAAAACTCAGGCCGCCTCCCCCAGCCGGGGCCGGCTCTTCTCCTGCTCGCGCAACAGGTCCATGTCCAGGTACCGTGTCGCCTCAATCCAGTCCTCGTGGATCTCCACTGCCAGCGCCCGCACCAGCCTCAGGCAACTGGCCGCATTGGGAAAGATCCGCACCACCAGTGTCCGGCGCTTGATCTCCTCGTTGAGACGCTCCAGCATATTGGTCGACTTCAGATGCTTGTGATGCGCCAGCGGCAGCGCGTAGAAGCTCAGCGTCTCCTCGATGTTTTCCTCCACCCACTGGCACAGCCTGCTGTAGCGGCCCTGCCAGCGCCCCAGCCACGCCTTCAGATCCTGCCGCGCCTCGGCCGCTGTCCGCCGCTCATAGATCCAGCGCAGCTCGGTCAGACAGTCATCGCCGCCCCGCCGCGGCAGGTAGTCCAGCGCATTGCGCAGGAAGTGCACGTAGCACCTCTGCCACAGCGCCTCTCCCAGCACCTCCCGCACCGCCCGCTTCAGCCCCGCATGATCGTCGCTCACCACCAGCCGCACCCCCCGCAGCCCCCTCCCCTTCAACCCCTCCAGCAACTCCCTCCAGCTCGTCGCACTCTCCCGCTGCGCCAGCTCCACCGCCAGCACGCACCGCCGCCCCTCCCAGTTGATCCCGATCGCCACCAGCACTGCCTGCGCCCTCACCACCCCGTCTTCTCTCACCCGCTCGTAGCGCGCGTCCAGCACCAGGTACGGATACTCCTCCTCCAGCTGCCGCCGCGCGAACTTCTCCAGCTCCTCGTCCAGCCGCGCATTGATCCGGCTGATCGCCGAGGCCGAAAACTCGTGCCCGCACAGCTGCTCGGTGATCTCCTTCACCCGCCGCGTCGACACCCCCTGCACATACATCTCCGCCAACGCCCCCACCAGCGCCTTCTCGCTCCGCTGGTACCGTTCGAACATCTCCGTCTGGAACCGCCCCTCCCGGTCCTGCGGCACCCGCAGCTCGATCTTGCCCACCCGCGTCACCAGCGTCCGCCGATAGTATCCAGACCGGTATCCCGTCCGGCTCGCCGTCCGCTGCCCCTTCTCCGCTCCCACCACCTCGTCCATCTCCGCTTCCATCACCTCCTCCAGCACCCGCCGGATCAACACCCGCAGCAGATCCTCCTGCTGCTCCGCTAGCGCCGCCAGTTGCTTCGCTTTCCTCTCGGCCGCTTTCGCGCTATCCTTCTTCTGGGTCATCGGTGTTCCTTTCCCCTTCCTCTCAGGAAGGTTTGTTTTCTCTCACTCGGAACATCATGACCCATCCCTGTTTTTGCTGAAGATTCGGCACACAACCTGTTTACGCTGGATTGGACGGCTTGTGCTTGTGATTCACGCTTAGCGATCTTTGCAGGGTCTCCCGACTCGACAGCTTGACGAAGAAGACTTTCAGCCCGTGTGGTGGCCTGCCTTGATCTAGCTGCTATCGCCCCTTTAGCCAGCTCTTTGGCCGCACCACCAACCAGACCCGTCGCTGCGCCAGTGAGAAGATCAGCGGTAATTGCCTTCTTGTCCAGGACCACTGTGTCGGAATCCCCGTCTATGCTGCGTTCGACAGCACCACCAACCGTACTCGCGGTCGTATAAGCTAGACTCGTCCCTGCGAGGCTGAGCCCACCCGTGGCCGCGACCGTTCCTCCAAAAATCGCGCCGTTAGCAGCCTTCGCAAGTATCTTCTGCCCATCAAGCTGAAGAGGTTGTCCACTCTTGTAGGCGGTGTATAGCTGCTTCGCAAACTCGTAGCCTCCCCCGACCACTCCACCGACGAGCGCACCTATGCAGAAGTGACAATGTCCATCTGGGTCAACATACCGCAATGGATTGTTCCGGACGTACGCGTACTTGTTGAGCGTTTGCGGATCCGTGATGTCCGCATACGGCAGAGGACCCGGCGCACCCACCTGCTGCCCGGTGAATGGATCGACGATGCCGCCCTGGAATTCGTCGGGTGATGTGAATCGACCTTGGCCTGCGGAGTAGTAACGGGCCAGAAAGTAATCCAACCCCGTCTCCGCATTCCGTTCCTTGCCGGTGAACCCTGTCGTGGCGAACGTCATACGCGTACATTGCCCGGCTGGTGAGTTCGCACCCAGTCCAACCAGTGAACCATGTCCCGAATCGTTGCGATCCGAATTGGACAGTCATCCAGAACCTGTTGGGTGGGCATCTGCAATCGCAGTTGACTCAACAACTCGGCTGCATCGTCATCGATCTCCTCGCGGCCTGCACGGAGCACTTCCTCGTAGGAATCGTCGGGTGAGACCGCGTAGCGCCTGCCAATCGCGAGTGCGCTGTAGTAGTCATACACTGTCCCAGCGATCCTCTCGAGAACTTCTCCGCCAGATGAGAATGCTGCAATAAAGGCATCTCGCGACGGGCCGCGTCGTCGGCGGAGTTTCACCTGGTAGGCGACAGTGGCACTGATAAACCAGACTGCAACTGCGGCAATCGCGATGTAGGGAAGAGCATTCATCGCGACAAGCACCCGTACATCTCGTATGCGCCGAGGGCCATGAAGCCCGCTCCGGCATAGGGTAGCCAACGCCCCCAAATGGCACCGACGCTGTTGGTCATGCGCAACTTGGGTGGCATACCAGTACCCGGCCCTCCGACCAGCGTCGGAAATCGGATTCCGCCTCGGGCACCCTTTGTCAAATTCCGGAACGTTTCGGAAGCCGCAGAGGTCTGTTGCATGCCACCCTGCGAAAAGGGCTTGTCGATCCTCGGGCGTCCGGCAGCAAACATCCCGGCTCCAAGTTCGCCAACAGCAAAACCCATGCCCGCGCAGGCCATGTCGTGCGTTGCTCTCTCGGCAGCGGCGTGCAATACTTGCATGCCCTGGCCCTGAATACCATAAATGAATTGGTCCTCCTTGGACTTGTTCCTCCCCTGGTTCCGACGCCATGCCTCCAACTGCATGCGCAGCATCTCGGCCTGAGCTTCGGCGGCATGATCCCGCTCCTTCGGCGCCTTCTCCGCAACGGTGATGCTCGTCGAGTCGGGCGCCACGCACGGCCCATCCTCGCTATCGTGGTATTTGCCGTCGGCACCCTTCTTGCATCGGCCCGTGGGATCAGTGAAGATCAGCGGGTTGTTCCGAACATAGCTAAAGAGGTTCCACGACTGCGGATCGAGTGGATTTTGATCGACCAGCGGCTCATCCGCACGGGTAAACCGCCCCTGCACTCCCGCGTAGTACCTCGCCCCGAAGTAATCGAGGCCCGTCTCCGCATCCCGTTCTTTGCCGGTAAACTTCACCCTGGGCTCGGTGGCGCTCGCGTAGCACGCCCCGCGCCCGCCCATGCCCTGCGTCATCTGCTCGCCGAAGGGCAGATAGTCCAGGCACCGCCGCTCCGAGCCGGTCGAGCTCATCACCAGCCGCGTCGAGCCCAGAGGGTCCGCCGTCAGATACTCCGTGCCCACCGGGTCCGCCGTGCCGCCGTACTCCGCCGCCAGCCGCCCGAAGGCGTCATAGACCATCACCACCGAACCCTTCTTCACCCGCCGCCCTTCGCCGTCATAGACGTAGTTCGTCGTCACGCCGTTCAGTGTGCTCGACACCAGCCGGTTCTCGGCGTCGTAGGCGAACGTGAATCCCCCGATCGCTGTCAGGTTGCCCGCCGCATCGTACTGAATCCCCAGCACTGCGTTCACCAACCGGTTGTTTCCATCAAACCTCGACGGCGAGGCCGGCGTGAAGCTGCCGGGCGCCCAGCCGGCTCCCGTAGACCACGAGGGCACGTACAGGTTGCCCGGTTCCTTGTACCCGAAGTCCCGGAAATCGGTTCCTTCACGCACCTTCTGGATCCGATTATAGGCGTCGTAGGTGTACGTCTGCGTGGCCGAAAAGCCCGGCCGGGCGATCGTCTGGCTCAACACATTCCCGTTGTTGTTGACCGTGGGGGAGCGGTATTCAAAACCGAGCGTGAGCAGGTCGCCCGCGCCTGATCCACTGAAGATGGAGTCCAGCAGGGTCTTCCGTGGTAGGATCATACTCAGAGTATGATATGGCTCGCGTCGAACGTGTGACCGTCACCCTTCCCGATCATTTGATCCGGGATATTGACCGGCGGGAGAAGAACCGCAGCCGGTTCATTGCCGAGGCTGTGCGCCGTGAACTCGATCGCCGCCGCCGCGAGGAACTTCGCCGTTCACTGGAGAATCCCCATCCCGAGAGCCACGAGGCTGCGGAATCGGGCTTCGAAGAATGGGCTCGCGGACTGCCTGATGAGGACGCGGAGGCTCTGGTAGACAGCAGCGCCGGCAAGGCCGTTACCTGGGTGCCCGGTTTAGGCTGGGTGGAGGATCGGGCGTGAGACTGGACCGAGGCTCGGTGGTTGTCATAGAGCTTGATCCCACGGTGGGGCACGAACAACGTGGCGTGCGGCCCTGCATTGTGGTGAGCGACCCGGATGTGATCAGCGACCAGCGGTTCCCGCTCATTTGCATTGTGCCGGTAACCGGGACGCCTGGACAGGGGCTGTTGTACCCAGAACTTGCACCCGGCGAGAGTGGCTTGGCGAAAAGGTCGTTCGCGCTCATCGATCATCTGCGTTCCGTCGACAAGCGGCGGGTGCGGAAGGTCTTTGGATCTCTGGCGCGGCGCGAAATCGACGCCATTGACGAGGGGCTGGCTGCCTTCCTCGGATTGGACAAATGGCTCCACGGCAAGGATGCGTCTCCGGCGGGGTGACAGGCGATCCGGCTCAACTCACGGAATCGCCGCTTCATCCTGCAACACGCTGGCCAAGATGTGCGCGGACCTGGATATCGGCCCGCGTGAACTGCAGGAGGCAAACCGGTGTCCGTGCTCAGTGATCCCGCGAGGTTCACCACCGACAATGACGGCCGCGTCCTGGTCGAGTTCGTCGATCTGCCCCATGTGGCCACGGACGGCGAAGACGAGCGCGAGGCCCTGGAGGAAGCCATCGATGCCCTCGGTTCCGACCTTTCCATCCGCCTGTCCCGCCGGGAGGACATCCCCACGCCGTCGCCTTTGAAGCGCGGCCAGCACCAGGTGCCCGTGCCGCTGTGGCTGGCGCCGAAGCTCGCTCTCTATCTCGCCATGCGCGAGCAGGGCGTCAGCAATTCAGAGTTGGCCCGCCGCCTGGGCGTTCACGAGCGCGTTATCCGCCGCATGCTCGACCCGAGGCACGCCACAAGGCCCGAAAAGATCCAGGCCGCCCTTGCCGTGCTCGGCCAACAGATGACCGCCGAAGTCCGCGACGCTGCGTGAGGCCATCCCAGGCCTCAGTCGCCGATTGTCCGACAGATCCGTCTTTGGAGCTCGGCTTGAACGGCTGAACTCGCTTTGTGCTGGAGAACGTTCCCTGCTTCCTCCGACGCCCGGCCCGAACAAGGAGCCCGGAGTGCGGTGGAAGAGAGCCAGGAATCCGAGTGTTTCGTGTTGGACATCCTGATCCTCCTTAACGCAAATCAGTGTCCAAGGAAATCGTGGGGCGGGGGAGATCACCACGAAAGGAACTGACCGCCTGATGAGCACCAGAGAAAAGCTGATCAAGGCCCGGCTCGGGCTTCTGGCCCTGGCCCGGGAACTCGACAACGTCCGGCTGGCCCGCAAGCGTGCCGGCATCAGCAGGAGCCACTTCTGCGAGATGAAGACGCTGCTGAAGAAGCTGGTCGAGCTGGCCAAACACCGCTGGATTGTGGAGAGGGACTCTCTGGAGCTGAAGCAGGAGCTGGGCCTGGGGCATTTCGAGGGCCGCTCCTGGCGTGGGTTTCACCATCACGCGACACTGTGCATTGCGGCGTAGGGGTTCCTGGTGGCCGAGAGGAGCCGTTTTTCCCCCTCAGCCCGCGCTGGCCGGCTCGAGCCCGGCGTGCCGCCGCAACCGGAGGGCTACGAGCCGCGGGGCGGTGCCGGGCGGCGGCCGCCGGGCTGATCCGCACTCGATCGCGAGCCTGCGGCAGACGGTAGCGAAGGCCCTTCCCGGTCAGCTTTCCAGCTGCCCTTTTTGCGGTGCCAGACGTTTACGACCCAGTAGGACTAGACGTCGATGGCATCCGTCTGGCACCCCTCCCTGTCAACAAGGGAGGCGCCGGTTTCGGAACGTCCGGCCTGGGGTTGGACAACCTCGCGATGGTGTTAAGCAATTCCTGGTTTGGGCCGGAGAACGGGAGAAAAGGGCTTTTGGGGGGCGTTTCCGGGCGCAGGGTTGGCGCTCCAACCGGGAATCGGGAGACAAACGGAGAGACCCGGAGCGCGCGAAACCACGGCCAAATGGGGACTTTGAGGCGGAGCAAGGCCGTCAACAAACTGCGGGGAAAACGTTGCGGGGAAAAGGTTTGGCTCCTCAGGTAGGACTCGAACCTACAACCCTCCGGTTAACAGCCGGATGCTCTACCATTGAGCTACTGAGGAGCAGCGGGTAATTCTGTTGTAGCAAGGCGGCGCGGCGGATGTCAAACTCCGCCGCGCAGCTTTGCAATCCCGGGGCCTAGGTGGTGACGAGCTGGCCCTTGCGGTACATCTCGGCCATCTCTTCGAGCGGGATCGGAATGATCTCCTTCGCATGGCCGGCCTGGCCGAACTGGATCATGCGCTCCATGACGACCTTCTTCATCGCCTCGCGGGCGGGCTTGAGGTAGTCGCGCGGGTCGAACTTCTCGGGCTGCTCCCACAGCACCTTGCGGATGGCGCCGGTCATGGCGAGACGGTTGTCGGTGTCGACGTTGATCTTGCGGACGCCGTTCTTGATGCCGAGCTGAATCTCTTCGATCGGCACGCCCCAGGTGGGCTTCAGCTTGCCGCCGTACTGGTTGACGATGTCCTGCAGCTCCTTGGGCACGGAGGAGGAGCCGTGCATGACGAGGTGCGTGTTCGGGATGCGCTGATGGATTTCGATCAGGCGGTCCATCTTCAGCACGCTGCCGTCAGGCTTCTTGTTGAACTTGTAGGCGCCGTGGGAGGTGCCGATGGCGATGGCGAGGGCGTCGCAGTTGGTGTCCTTGACGAACTGCTCCGCCTGATCGGGATCGGTGAGGTGTTCGAGCCCCGTGCCGCCGGCGCCGTGGCCGTCCTCGATGCCCCCAAGGGTGCCGATCTCGGCTTCCACGGTGACGCCCTTGGCATGCGCCATCTCGACGACTTCGCGGGTGACGCGCACGTTGTACTCGTAGGTGGAAGGCGTCTTGCCGTCCTCCATCAGCGAGCCGTCCATCATGACCGAGGTGAAGCCCATCTCGATGGCCGACTTGCAGGTGGCCGGGCTGTTGCCGTGGTCGAGATGCAGGACGACCGGGATCTCGGGATAGAGCTCCGTGGCGGCCAGCATCAGGTGATACAGGAAGCGGTCCTGGCTGTAGGCGCGGGCGCCGCGCGACGCCTGGATGATCACGGGCGACTCGGTTTCGCGCGCCGCCTCCATGATGGCCTGGATCTGCTCCATGTTGTTGACATTGAAGGCGCCAACACCATAACCTTTCTTGGCGGCCTCATCAAGAAGCTGGCGCATCGATACGAGGGGCATCGGGTTCTCCTCTCATCAGGGAATTAGGATGGATGAATCCTGATTTCAAGTTTCAGTGTACTATAGCGGGCCCCTCCGCTGCATGGCCCGCTCAGTGATACCAGTCGAGAATCTTCACCGTGACGCCCGAGCCGGCGAGCGCTTTTTCGAACACAGCCAGATCGGCGCCCCGGTAGTGGTAGGGGATCGCCACCTTCGGGCGGAACGCCTTGACTGCCTCGGCAGCCTCCTCCGGCGGCATGGTGTAGGGCAGGTTCATGCAGATCAGCGCGGCGTCGATGTTTTTCAGCGCGCGCATTTCGGGCGTCGCTTCGGTGTCGCCGGCGATGTACAGCCGGAAGCCGCCCCACGTCAGCACGTAGCCGTTGCCTCTGCCCTTGACGTGGAAGACCTGTCCTTCGGCGGGACCGCGTTTCAGGTTGTACATGGGAACAGCCTCGACGTGGAAGCCCGCCGCTTCCGCGCTTTCGCCGTTGCGCAGCACGCGCGCGCCATCGAGCTTTTCGGCGACCACGGGCGGAGCGATGACGATGGTGTCCGGGCGGCGGACGAGTTCGATCGCCTTCATGTCGAAGTGATCGCCGTGCGCGTCGGTGATCAGGAGCAGGTCGGCCTTGGGCAGCCCCGTGTAATCGCCCTGGCTCCACGGATCGACATGCACGACCTTTCCGCCCGCTTCCAGCATGAAGGAGGCGTGCCGGATGGCGGTCAGCTTCATCGGGCCGGCTTTGGTGGAGAATTCGACCGACGGATGCGCTCCCGCCGCGGCAAGGGCGGCGCAGAACAGAAGAAGGACAGCGGGCCTCATGCAGAAAAGCATACGGCGGCGCGCGGCCGGAATCCATGGCGTTGCGGAAGCGCTATGTTACGCTGGAAATTTCCCCCATGCAGGACCATCCGGGCCGCCCGCGCGCGGGCGAGAAGTTCGACCGTCTGGTGGAGATCATGGCGCGTCTGCGCGGCCCCGGCGGCTGTCCGTGGGACCGGGAGCAGACGTTCGATTCCATCAAGCCGTACACGCTGGAAGAGACCTACGAAGTGCTGGACGCCATCGACCGGCGCGACTGGCGGGCGCTGGCCGAAGAGCTGGGCGACCTGATCCTGCAGGCGGTGTTTTACGCGGAGATGGCGGCCGAGCAGGGCCTGTTCACGATCGCCGACTCGCTGGATGCGATCAACGCGAAGCTCGTGCGGCGCCACCCGCATGTCTTCGGCGGCGGCACCGCGAAGACCGCGGAGCAGGTGCTGGCCCGCTGGAACGAAATCAAGGCCGATGAGAAGCGCGAGCGCGGCGAACAGCCCAAGGGGCTGCTCGACGGCGTGCTGCGCAACCAGCCGGCGCTGATGGAGGCGGCGCACCTGTCGAAAAAGGCGGCCGCGGCGGGCTTCGACTGGCCGGATGTGGACGGCGTTTTCGACAAAATGCGAGAGGAAATCGCGGAACTGGAAAAAGCGCGCCGGGGCGAATCTCCGGAAAAAATCGAAGAAGAGATCGGAGATCTGCTGTTCACCATCGTGAATCTGGCCCGCTTTCTGGGAGCGGATCCCGAGCAGGCGCTGCGGCGCACGAACGCGAAATTCCGCGCCCGTTTCGCCGAGGTGGAGAACGGACTGGCGGCGCGCGGGCGGGACTTCCGCCAGACGACGATCGAGGAGATGGAAGAGCTTTGGCAGCAGGCGAAGGCGAAAGAAGAATCGAAATCCGGGAGCTGAGGGGGCTGGACGAGCTGAACGAAGCCGTGCGGCTCCAGAAAGAGATCTGGGGCTTCGCCGACATCGAGCTGCTGCCCCTGCGCCTGTTCGTGGTGGCGCAGAAGGTGGGCGGGCAGACCCTCGGGGCGTTCGACGGCAACCGGATGGTGGGGTTCCTGCTGGCCATTCCGGGGCTCAAGCAGGGGTCGATGTACCTGCACAGCCACATGATGGGCGTGCTGCCGGAATACCGCAATCTGCGCATCGGGCGGCGCCTGAAGCTCAAGCAGCGGGAAGAAGCCCTGAGCCGCGGCATCCGGCTCATCGAATGGACCTTCGATCCGCTGGAGCTGAAGAACGCGTTCTTCAACATCGAGCGGCTGGGCGCCATCGTGCGGCGCTACGTGCGGAACCAGTACGGGACGACCAGCTCGCCGCTGCACGGCGGGCTGCCGACGGACCGCTGCGTGGCGGAGTGGCACCTCGACTCGCCGCGGGTGGCGGCCATCGTCGAAGGACGCGAGCCGCCCCGGGGGCCGGTGCTCGGGCGGATCGAGATTCCGGCCGACATCGCGGAAATCCGCTCTGCAAACCCGGAAAAAGCCAGGGCGATTCAGGCGGAAGCCAGCGACCGCTTTGAAGAGTATTTCCGCCTCGGCCTGGCGGTCACCGGATTCGAAAACCGGCCCGATGCCGGGGTCTATCTTTTCGCGAAATGGGATTCACAATAGAACAGATCCGCCTGCACTGGCTGGAAATGCCGCTGGTGCATTTCTTTGAGACGAGTTTCGGCCGCACGACGCGCCGCCGGATCATCCTCGTCGAAATCGCTTCGGGCGGCGTCTCCGGCTGGGGCGAGGTCACCTGCGGCGAGCACCCGCATTACAACGAGGAATGGACCGAAGGCGCATGGCTGATCCTGCGCGATTACCTGATTCCCGAGGCGCTCGGGCGGAGGCTGGAATCGCCGGAGGAGGCGGCCCGGATCGGGGCCAGGCTGCGCGGCCACCGGATGGCGCGGGGCGGGCTGGAGGCCGCCTGCTGGGATCTGGAGGCGCGGCTGCGCGGCGAGCCTCTGTGGAAGACCATTGGCGGCGGCGCGCGGCGCGAAATTCCCTGCGGCGTTTCCATCGGAATTCAGAACACGCTGGAAGAGCTGCTCGAGAAGATCCGCACGGAGCTTGCCGCCGGCTACCAGCGGATCAAGATCAAGATCAAGCCCGGCTGGGACGTGAACGCCGTGGAAGCCGTCCGCCGCGAATTTCCGGACATTCTCCTGATGGCTGACGCCAACAGCGCCTACACGCTGGCGGACGCCGGCCGGCTGAAGGCGCTCGACCCGTTCCGGCTGATGATGATCGAGCAGCCGCTGGCGCACGACGACATCGTGGACCACGCGCGGCTCCAGCAACAGATCGAAACGCCCGTCTGTCTGGACGAGTGCATCCGCACGCGGCATCATGCCGCGCAGGCGATCGCGCTCGGCGCCTGCCGGATCATCAACATCAAGCTGGGCCGCGTGGGCGGGTTCGCGGAGGCGAAGGCGATCCATGACGTCTGCCAGCGGAACGGAATTCCAGTCTGGTGCGGCGGGATGCTGGAAAGCGGCGTGGGCAGGGCGCACAACATCGCCCTGGCGTCGCTGCCGAACTTCACTCTTCCGGGCGACGTGTCAGCCAGCAAGCGCTACTGGAGCCGCGACATCATCCAGCCGCCGGTGGAAGTGACGCCGCGCGGCACGATCGGGCTGCGCGACGAGCCGGGTTTCGGATACGCGCTGGACATGGATTTTCTCGCCTCGGTCCGCGTGCGGCAGGAGACGTTCTGCGCGCAGTGAAACCCGTCCCGCGGGCGCTCTACGCGCTCATCCTGCTGATGACGCTGATCTGGGGCGCCAATTATGTGGTGGCGAAGACCGCCCTTCGCTTTTTCCCCGCCCTGCTGATCGGGCCGCTGCGCGCGGCGCTGGCGGCGCTGCTGCTGGCGCCCGCGTATCAGATCGTGCGTTCCCGCAGCGAGAGAAGAGACGCGTGGACCGTGCGCGAACTGGCCTTTCTCGGGCTGCTGGGCGTTTTCGGCATCACCCTGAACCAGGTGTTCTTCATCCTCGGCATGGCGCGCACCAGCGTGGCGCACGCGGCGCTGATCATCGCCACGACGCCGCTGCAGGTGATGATGCTGGCGGCGATTCGCGGGCAGGAGCGGATCACGCTGCGCAAAGCGGCGGGCATGCTGACGGCGGCGGCGGGCGTCGGGGTGCTGCACCTCGGCGATGCGGGCGGGCGCGGCGCTTCGCTCGCCGGCGACCTTCTGGTGTTCCTCGCCGCTTTCTGCTTCTCGCTGTACACGGTGTTCAGCAAGGAGGTCACGCAGCGGCACGATTCGCTCACTGTGAACGCGCTCGGCTATGTGGCGGGCGCGCTGGCGGGAGCGCCGCTGCTGGCGCAGCAGTCCCTCGGCTTCGAGTATGGAAGCGTCGGCGCGGGCGGCTGGCTGGCTCTGGCTTACATGACGCTGCTGGCTTCCATCGTGTGCTACCTGATTTTTTACTACGCGCTCGACCACATGCCCGCCTCGCGCCTGGCGGCGTTCAGCTATCTGCAGCCGGTGATCGCGGCAGCCACAGGGTTCGTGTTCCTCCACGAGCCGGTGACGCTGCCCGTCGCGGCGGGCGGGGCGCTGGTGCTGGGCGGCGTGTGGGTCACCGGGCGCGGATGAGACCCCGCTCCGCGCATCGGCGCGGCTGCGGCGAGAATCAGACAGGAGACCATGCACCAACTGCAAGGCAAGACCGTCCTCGTCACCGGCGCCGCCCGCCGCATCGGGCGCGCGATCGCGCTGCGCCTGCACGCTGAGGGCGCGCGCGTGCTGGTGCACTACGGGAATTCGGAGGCGGAGGCGCGCGAAGTGGCCCTTCAGTGCGGCGGCGCGCCGCTGTACCGGGCGAACCTCGAAAGCGTCGCGGAAATCCGCGCCATGTTCGCCCGCATCGGCGGCGATCAGGGCGCACTGTACGGGCTGGTGAACAACGCCGCGCGGTTCACGCGCGTGCCGGTGCCTGACGTCACGGAAGCCGACTGGGACTTCATTCACTCGGTGAACCTGAAGGCCGTGTTCTTCTGCGCGCAGGAGGCAGCCCGGCTGATGGCGCGCGGCGGCGAAGGGCGGATCGTGAACATCAGCTCGATGGGCGCGTTTCTGGCCTGGCCGGAGCATGTCCACTATTGCGCGTCGAAAGCCGGCGTCGTGGCGCTGACGCGCGGGCTGGCCAAAGCCCTGGCGCCCTCGATCAGCGTGAACTCGGTGGCCCCGGGCGTCATTCCGTTCGAGGAAAAGGACGACCCCGCGATTCAGAAGATGGCGCGCTCGACGCCGGCGGGCCGGCCGGGCACGGGCGAGGAAATCGCCGATGCGGTGCTCTACTTCCTGAAAGCCAGCGCGTTCGTGACGGGACAGGTCCTGCAGGTGGACGGCGGGCTCGGACTGCGGTGACCGCCGCATTCGGCCTCAACAGGGCCCGCTTTGCGCCGATAAGGGCAGCGTGACGGAACTGATGGCGCGCGCGGCCCGGATGCTGGAGACGGCGCAGGCCTGCTCGGCGGCGGGCAGCGAAGGCGAATGGACGATCCTGGAAAGCCACGACGGCGGCTGGCAGATGCTGGCGGGGGCGAATCAGGAGCCGCGCGCGCTGGCTCTGGCGCGCGGGGCTCGGGCGGCGCTGCGCGTGTTGCGGCGCGGCGGCACCGTTCGCGTCGAGGCGTGGGACGCAAGCGGGCGGTGCGTGCTCGAGTCGCGCTCGGCGGGGCAGCGGGTGGAACGCCTGGTTCCGGATCAGCGCCTGTATGCGGCCGCCTGCGCGCCATGAAACTCAGGGCAGCCCGATGTCGCGCAGGAACTCCGCCGCCTCTTCCGGCGGCGTGGGGTTGATGTAGAACCCTGTGCCCCATTCGAAGCCCGCCACCTTGGTGAGCTTCGGAATCACTTCCAGGTGCCAGTGGTAGTGATCCAGCGGCCCTTCCTGCAGAGGCGCCGTGTGCAGCATGAAGTTGTAAGGCGGCTTCTCCAGAGCCTTGTCGATCTTCCTCAGCACCGTGCGCACCACCCAGCCGAGATTCTGGATCACGGCGGGCTCCGAAGCTTCGAAGTGCGCGTTGTGCCGCCGCGGCACGATCCACGACTCGAACGGGAAGCGCGAGGCGAACGGCGCGATGACGATGAAGTGGTCCGACTCGAAGACGATCCGCTCCCGCGTCTGCAGCTCCTGCTGCAGGATGTCGCAATAGATGCAGCGCTCGCGGAAGCTGAAATACCGCAGCGATCCCTCCAGCTCCTCCTGCACGCGCTTGGGCACGACGGGCAGGGCGATGAGCTGGCTGTGCGGGTGCTCGAGCGTCGCGCCCGCCGCCGCCCCGTGGTTCTTGAAGGCGATGACGTAGCGGAGCCGCGTGTCGCGGCGCAGATCGATCATGCGGTCGCGGAAGGCGAAGAAAACGTCGGCCACCTGCTTTTCGCTCATCTCGCTGAGCGACGTATGGTGCTCGGGCGTTTCGATGATCACCTCGTGCGCGCCGACGCCGTTCATGCGGTCGTACAGTCCTTCGCCCTGCTTGTTGAGGTCGCCCTCGACGCGCAGCGCGGGGAATTTGTTGGCGACCACGCGCAGCAGCCAGCCGGGCGTGTTCGGCTGTCCGGACTCGCGGTAGGCGAGAATCTCGGGCGGAGTCTTGGTTTCCATGCCCGGACAGAAAGGGCAGATGCGCGCCGACGGCGGGGGCGTCCGCTCGCGGACGAAGTCCATGGGGCGGCGCGCGCGGTCGGTCGAAATGATCACCCAGCGGCCTGTGATCGGGTCTTTTCTCAGCTCAGGCAATCCGTGTCCACCGTACTGAAAGTTCAGTGAGCACCCCTCAGCATAGCCGATCCAGGTCACCCGATGACCAGGCAGCCCGGTAATGGTGGATCTGGTAAGGCTCCAGGACGACCGTCACAACATCGAAGCGCGCCTTTTCCGGCGGAATCCGCCAGCGGCCCAGAAACAGCCGTGCAGCGCGGGCGATGCGCCGTTGTTTCCCGCGGTCGATCGCCCGCAACGGGTCGGCTGTCTGCGCGTTCCTGCGGCTTTTCACCTCGACGAACACCACCGTGTCGCCCTCCAGAGCGATGAGATCGATTTCGGCGCCCAGGTCCGGCAGGACCAGGTTCCGGTCGACCACCGTCAGCCCTTCGGCCTCCAGATAGCGGTGAGCCAGATCCTCGGCCCGCCGCCCCAGCGCCAGGTGTTCCGGATGCCGCCGCATCCGCGCCCGGTGGCGCACGTCATCGCACCACTGCCGGAAACCGCGCAGCCACACGGTCTTCTACTTGACGGCTTCGAACTCGAATTCCATCACCTTGCCGCGCACCACGAAGCACAGATAATGCTCCCAGAACAGCCGGAAGCGCGGCCAGCGGTTGACGAGCCACTCAAAGCCGAGCCACCTCCACAATGCAAGTAGCCGCACGCGGACATTTTTCTCACGCAGCCGCGCCGCCGAGTAGTAGCCGAAGCCGCCGTGGTCCGCGCCGAAATACCGGAAGCTGAACGAATTCAGGTGCCACCGGTGCGTCGGGTCGCAGAAGCTTGAAAAGTCCGTGTAGTGGGGCGTCGTGATGAAGATGCGTCCGCCGGGTCTGACAAGCCGGTGGAATTCCTCCATCGTCCGGATGACATCGGAGACGTGCTCGATGACATGCGTGGCGTACAGTTCGTCGAACACGGAGTCGCGGAACGGATAGGGGAAGTGGTCCAGGTCGGCGATGACGTCGGCGGCCGTGCGCGGATTGCGGTCCAGCCCGATCGAGCCCGGGCGCTTGTTGAGGCCGCAGCCGACGTCGAGGATGCGCGGCGGGGTCACCTCCCCAGTCTAGCGGGCGCGGCGCGCCGTCCTGATCCGCCCGGCTACGTTCCCGCCTCCGCGCCCGGAACAGGACGCCCCGCGGCGGCGCGGCGCGGACGGACTGCCGGATTGCGGCGGCATCCGCCCTCCGGAGAAACCGCGCGCGGCCCGGCGGCATCCACATAGGGGGATGATGACGGGCCGGCCGGTTTATAATTAATCAGGCGGGGTCCGCTCGGAGGAGAGCTTCAACTTCGCCGCCTGGGCAAGCAGGGAGACAATGAGCAGCCGATTTCAGAACTTTCTCGTCACGCTCTCCGGCATTCTGGTGGCGTTGTTGCTGGTGGGCGTCGTGCTCGGACAGAACCGTCCGGCGCAATCCTCGGATCCGTACCGCCATCTGAACGTCTTCACCGAAGTGCTGGCCAAGATCAAGTCCGACTACGTCGAAGAGCCGGACATGAAAAGCGTGTCGCTCGGCGCCGTGAACGGGCTGCTGGTTTCCGTCGACCCGTTCGCCAGCTACCTGAACGCGGATCAGTACAAGCAGTATCTCAGGACGCTGGAAAACCCGCGCGCCGGAGTGGGCCTGATCCTCAGCCGGAAATACGGCTACGAGATCGGGGTCGTGGCGGCGATCCCCGGCTCTCCCGCGGACAAGGCGGGACTGACCACCGGCGACATCATTGAAGCGATCAACGGCATCCAGACGCGCGACATGCCGCTCGCGTACGCCGATGTCCTGCTGCACGGGGAGCCGGGCACGGAAGTCGAATTGACGGTCCTGCGGCTCAGCCGTCCGGAGCCGGTGAAGGTGAAACTGACGCGCGCCGTGGTCGCGCCGCCGCCTCTCGAATCCCGGATGCTGGACGCCGAGACCGGCTACATCGCCGCAGTCGACCTACGGGCCGGCAAGTCGGCGGCCGTTGCGGAAGCAGTGAAGCAGCTTGTGGCGAAGGGAGCCAAACGGCTGGTCCTCGACCTCCGCGGCGCCGCCCTCAGCGTGCCCGAAGAGGGCGTGGCGCTTGCGAACCTGTTTCTGGACAAGGGCGCGATCGCAACCGTGAAGGGCCAGACCCTGAAGCAGCAGAGCTATGAAGCCGCGCCCGACCGCACGGTGTTCCGCGGTCCGCTCGCCGTGCTGACCAACCGCGGAACAACAGGCGCTGCAGAGGTGGCCGCGGCCGCGTTGGCGGCCCACAAGCGCGCCGAGATCGTCGGCGAAAGGACCTACGGAGACGCGGCGGTCCGCAAGCCGGTCGTCACCGGAGACGGCGGGGCGGTCCTGCTGGCCGTGGCAAAGTATTATTCGCCCGACGGGAAGGCCATCAGCGAAACGTCGGTGGTTCCCGCCCATCTGGTGGCGGACGCCGCGCCGCAGAGTTTTGAAGAAACCGAGGAGCCGGGCTTGCCCGCGCCGGCGGATCTGAAGCAGCCCGAAAAGAAAGAAGACGGCGTGCTGAAGAAGGCGCTGGAAATTCTGGGCGGCAGGCAGGCGCAGGCGCAAGCCGCTCCGCAGGGCGGATTTTCCGCGAGCCAACATTCTGGCAAGGGGGCATAGATCGAAAGCCATGCCGTTGTACGAGTACAGGTGCGATCAATGCGATGAGATTTTCGAGGTGATGCAGAAATTCAGCGACGAGCCCCTGTCCACGCACGACAAGTGCGGGGGCGCGGTGCGGAGGCTGATCTCGGCGCCGGCGATCCAGTTCAAGGGCACCGGCTGGTACATCACCGATTACGCCCGCGCCGGCGGCCAGGGCGGCAATGGAAAGAACGGAAAGAACGGCGCCGCCGAGTCCTCCGGCGGCGGCAGCACGGAATCCTCCTCGAAATCGACCGACACAGCCGCCAAGAGCTAGGGCGCGGGCGTGGAGCTGCTGTTTCTCTCCCCCTGCGTCCCCAACCCGCCGGACAGACGCGACAGGATCCGCGCCTTTCACCAGCTGACGCGCCTCGCCAGCCGGCACCGCGTGCACTTGAGCTGCTTTGCGCACAGCGAGCAGGAAATCGCCCACGCCCGGGCGCTGCTGGACCGCTGCGCGTCCGTCTACACGGCGCCGCTGTTTCCCTTCCCTCTGCACGCGGCGCGGGCGGCGGGGCGGTTTCTGGCGGGGGAATCGTTCCACGACGCGCTGTACTTCAGCGCCCGTTTCCGCGCGGATCTGCTCGAGCTGACCGGAAGCAGGCCGATTGGCGGCGCCGTGGCGTACACGGCGCCGATGGCGCCGTTCGTGCCCGCCGGGATGCCCTTCGTGCTGGATCTGCCCGAACGGGGTTCCGGCTACTGGATGGCCCGCGCCCGGCGCGAAAAACCCCGGTTTCTGTTTGAAACAGAAGCGAAACGTCTTGCTTTACTCGAGGTCCGCGAGGCGCGCCGCGCCAGCCTCGCGCTGGCCGCCTCCGCCCAGATCCGCAGCGAGCTGCTGGACCGCGCCCCGGACGTGCGCTGCGAAACGGCGGAAAATGGAGTGGATTTCGACCACTTCGACCCCTCCGCCTCCCCGCTGGACACCCGGCTGGCAGCGCGCCGGTATCTGCTGTTCTGCGGCCGGCTCGACTGCCGGGACAACCAGCGCGGAATCCTCGACTTCGCCCGCAACGTCTTCCCCGCCCTCGCCGCGCGCGATCCGGGGCTGGAACTCATCATCGTGGGACGGCATCCGCCGCCGGCTGTCCTGGCTCTGAACGCTATTCCCGGCGTCGAAGTCGCGGGAACCGTCGAAGACGTGCGCCCGTATTACCGCCATGCGGCGGCCACGGTGGCGCCGCTGCCTGTCGTGCGGGGCATTCCGAACAAGGTGCTCGAGTCGCTCGCAATGAACCGCCCGGTTCTGGCTTCGCCCGAGGTCTGCGATGCCTTCGGGAGCGACCTTCCGGAGGGCGTCTTCCGCTGCTCTTCCGCCG
This sequence comes from Bryobacteraceae bacterium, assembly GCA_026002875.1. Classification (NCBI taxonomy): domain Bacteria; kingdom Pseudomonadati; phylum Acidobacteriota; class Terriglobia; order Bryobacterales; family Bryobacteraceae; species Bryobacteraceae bacterium. The sequence goes on along the minus strand of BPGE01000001.1, from coordinate 2,084,941 downwards.
GGGACTACGCCCGTCCGCCCGCCGAGGGCCATTTCCGCCGTGCGGCCATGGGGCGGTTTTCCTGGAAGAAGAATCTCGCGGTGCTCGAACGCGCCGTCTCCGCTCTCGCGAAAAGCCAATGAAGCCCTGCATCTTCTTCGACCGGGACGGCACCCTGATCGAGGAGCGCCATTACCTGTCCGATCCCGCCCAGGTGGCGCTGGTCCCGGGCGCGGCGGAGGCCGTGCGGAGGGCGCGCCGGGCGGGCTTCCTTGCGGTCGTGCTCACGAACCAGTCCGGCGTCGGCCGCGGCTATTTCCGCATGGAAGACGTCGAAGCCGTGCATCGCCGCATGGAAGAATTGCTGACGGCCGCCGGAGCGAAGCTCGACGCAATTTACGTCTGCCCCCATGCCCCGGAACAGGATTGCCCGTGCCGCAAGCCCCGCACGGGGCTGGTAGAGCGGGCGGCGCGTGAACTGGAGATCGACCTGTCCCGCTCCTGGATGATCGGCGACAAGCCGGCGGACATCGAGTTGGCCCGCAACGCAGGCATGAGAAGCGTCCTCGTGATGACCGGCTACGGAGCGGCCAGCGCTTCTGAAGCGGGCGCAGACGCCGCCTCGAAAGCCAGAGATGTACTTGATGCCGTGAACCGGATCCTCAGGGAGCAGACAGGGAAAGCCGCGGATCAGTCCTCGTGATCCCCGTGTTGTCAGCCCGGCAGGCAGCCACGGTGCCCCAGCGGGCCTTCACTGAAAATCGCACGGCCTCAAAGCGGGTTCGCGCCGCGAGCGAGAGGCGCCAAGCACCCGAGAGCGGCGGTCCCCAACCTTGGCCTCCCCTCGCCCCCATCCGGATTTCCCCTCGCCTTCACATTTCCCCCGCACTTGCCACCGGATTTCCCCTCGCGCTTAACCCCCGGATTTCCCCTCGCGCTTAACCCCCGGATTTCCCCTCGCGCTTGCGCGAGGGCTGCATCCCAACTGTGTCTCCGGCACCCTTCCAAACGAGTTTCCCCTCGCGCTTGCGCGAGGGCTGCATCCCAACTGTGTCTCCGGTGCCCTTCCAAACGAGTTTCCCCTCGCGCTTGCGCGAGGGCTGCACCCCAACTGTGTCTCCGGCACCCTTCCAAACGAGTTTCCCCTCGCGCTTAACCTCCGGATTTCCCCTCGCGCTCGCGCGGCGGCTGCATCCCAACTATGTCTGCCTGAGCCGCGACAGTGAGCCGTCCCCGGCAGTGGCTCGCCTGCCCCGGCGATGTTCGAAAAAACGCCTTTGCGGGACTCGCGGCGGCGCAGCCGGAAAGACCCTCTCACCTCCCGTGCCCGCACCAAAGATCCGGACCTCTCTCGCCCCGCAACGGACCACCCCGCCCTCCTGCACTTCGCTTCCCTGAAATTCGGGGCCCGACAGCAGCCCGGCGGCGCTCCTTCGCGCACCATGTGGAGGGCTGCTGTGCTGCACGGTTGAGGAAGCTCCCGGGCGCAGAAACAGGGGCCAGAGGCGAACGGATGGCGAATACGGGCGACTGACAGGCAAGTTCAGGGTTGACAAACCGGTTGTCTTCGGTTAACGTAGGAATTTCGGTCAGTTGATTTCTCGCTTATCAACTGGCCTGGCAGCCAGGAAGTCGCCCTGGCGGATGCGCAGCATTCCTCCCCTGCGCGAGAGCCGCGATGAATCAGTCATACTTTATCGTAGTCCTGGCTCATTCCCTTCACGGCCGGCTGCGGCGCTTCCACATCGATCAAAAAATTGTCTTTGCCGTTCTGGCGTTGGCGCTGCTGGGCTGTTTTACGCTGTTTGGAATGGTTTCCAGCTACGTCCGCATGGCGTGGAAGGTCTCCAACTACAACAGCCTGCGGCAGGAAGCCGAAGTCCTGCGGGCGCGCTATCAGCGGCTGCTGAATGAGGCTCAGGAAGCCAACGAGGAAGTCGCCAAGCTGTCGCTCTTCGCGGCGGAAGTCTCCGTGGCTTACGGCATTCACCGCCAGCCCGCCTACCCGGCGGAGGCCGAGCCCGCTCTGGCGTCGGCGAAGCTGACGCCGACCCTGGCTGAGACACTCGAAACCTACAACAAGCTCCGCACCGCCTCGCTCACCGCAAGCACGCGGCTGTCCTCGCGCCGCTGGCTCGTGAACACGACCCCCAGCCTCTGGCCCGTGACCGGCCGGCTGCTGAGCAACTTCGGCACCCGCGAAGATCCCTTCCACGGCCACATGGCGTTTCATACCGGAGTCGACATCAGCGCCCCGGTCGGCACTCCGGTCAAGGCGGCGGCGGACGGCATCGTCATCGAAGCCGACTGGATGGGCAACTACGGAAAGCTCATCGTGCTCGACCACGGCAAGGGATTGCAGACCTGGTACGCCCATCTGTCGCGCATCGACGTGATCCCCGGCCAGGAAGTGAGGCTCGGCCAGGTCATCGGAGCCACCGGCGCCACCGGACGGGCGACCTCCCCGCACCTGCATTACGAGGTTCGCCGCGGCGGTGTCGCGGTGAACCCGTACGGCTATCTGGCCCGCTCCGCCATGTCCGCTCCGAATCCCGCCCGGGACTTCCCCTTCTAGCACTGTCTTTCGTGCAACCGGCCTGATGCGGAAAGGATCCATGAAGTGTGAGCGTGCGGTTCCGGAGCACAGGCGGCAGGGTTGAGGCGCACGGGAGCGAAGCAGACTCCGCGCTGCAGCCCCGCGCCTGGACCCGCAGGGCTCTTCTGGCCAGTCTGGCCTGGCCGCTCGCCGCCCAGAACTCCGCGCCGGCGCCCGAGTGGCGCAAGTACCTCGATCCGGCCACCGAGTTCGAGGTGCTGCTCCTTACGGATCCGCAGTTCGAAAGCCGCTTCCCCTCCCCGCCGGCTCTTGCCGTCGACCGCCGCAGCCGGACTCTCGTCTATTCAAGCGACCGCTCCGGCCAGCCGCAGCCCTGGGTGATGGATCTGACAACGGGCCTCAGCCGCCAGCTCGGCTCGCATCGCTCTTTCGTCGCAGAGACGCTGACCCTTTCCGCTTCGGGCCGGGAGGCGATCTTCGCCGACGGCGAACGCCTGTTGGCGATGCCGATCTCGAGCCTGAGACCCCGGCCGCTGGCGGTCCTGGCTGCAGGTTCGGAGTGGGCGAGTCCGGTGGCCCCTTCGCCGGATGGCGCCGCGCTCTTCTTTTCCGAGAAACGCGCCTCCCAGTGGTGCGTCGTGCGCCTCGATCTGACAAAGGGAACGAAATCCGAAGTAGCCAGCGCCGGCGAACCCATGCTGGCGCCCGCGCCGAATCCGCGGCGCGCGAGGGTGCTGTGGCGCACGACCGGCGGCGGGATTGAGGTGGCGGCCTTCGATGGCACGCTCAGACGCCGGCTCGAAGTCCCCGAGGGCCGCGTTCTCGAGGCCCACTGGTCCCCCGACGGCCAGTCGATCCTTTATCTGCACGACAGCGGCGGCGACCGCCCCCGCTGCACCATCCGCGAACAGTCGCTGGATTCCAGGGAGGACCGGCTTCTGGCGCCCACGACCCAGTTCGGGCGGTTCGCGCGGAACGCCAACGGGAGCGTGTTTCTGGGCGCAAGCCGCAGCCTTGCGTCTCCCTACATCCTCATCCTGCTGCGGATCAACCGGCGCGAATTCTCTCTCTGCGAACACAAGGCCTCTGACGTCGCCATGGTCTCGCCCGTCTTCACGCCCGACAGCCAGAAGATCCTGTTCGTCAGCGACCGCATGGGCAAACCCGCGATTTTCCTGATGAACGTCGAGAAGCTGATCGAGAAAACCGATACCTGAGGCAACGCAGCCGGCAGCCCCGGCTCCGTCTGCATCGGCCACTTTCCCTCATCCTCCAACCGCCCCGCTGAACAACTCGGTCCGGGACCCGGTTTTCTGCTCCCTCCAACCGCGGCACGCCGCTGCGGCGCGATGGACTCCGACTCGGCTCCCCGCCGCCTCACCCCGGCCCTTGCGACCCTTGGCCTGCCCCGTCAGGGCGAAGCCTCTCGTCGCGCGGTTCGTCGTCGCGCTGGTCGACAGGGAAACCACGCCTCGCCGTCCCCTTCGTCACATTCTGCGCCAACCGGTTGCCGAACCCGTCATGCGTCCGGCTCACGCCGCTCTGCCGCCCCGTCGACGTCTCGATGGGAGGGTTTCGGCCCTCCTCTGGCCGCCTGCTGGGCATCCGCACGAGTGCGCGGCGGAAATCCGCAGTGTCCGCTGCCCGTTCTCGCTCCTCCAGATGGACCTGCGGGGACATCAAGGGGCGGAGCAGTCCGGGGGCACAACCTTGACCTCTTGGTGCCCCGTGATGAGGGTCGCCTGCCCGGCGCCTGCTGAGCGGGCCGTTTTCCAGGCGGCGGGACGCCTGCCCAAAACTGTTCCGGTGCGGACGGCTGCAGCGGAACCGTCGACCGATGAACTGCGCCGTCCAACAAAACGAAATCCGCACCGCCGGAGCCGGATCGGGCATCATGAAGCTGGCACATGGCCCGTCTCTCACACCTGGCGTTGCTTCGGCCGAGTTCATCCGGCGGAAACTCCGCGCCCGCATTTCAGCACGCCCTGGTGGCCGACTGGAGCGCCCGCGCGCGCCCTGCCCCGGCGCGCCCGGCGCGCGACGCTATCTGGTGGTCCGCCACATGGCTGGACGGGCCGCGTTATTGCCGCACGCAGCATCAGGCGGAAGAGCAGATCCTCGCCGCGTTGTCAGCCGCTCCGGGCCCCGTGCTGGCGGGGTTCGATTTCTGCTTCGCCCTGCCTGCATGGGCCATGCACCGGCTGGGCGGCTGGCACCGCGTGTGGCAGCTGCTCGAACAGCTCGCTGCCGAGGGACCTGAGCACGCCGCCCGGCAATTCAACCACTGGCTGGGCGGCGGCAAGGACGGCCCCTTCTGGGGCCTGCGGGAGATGCCCTGCAAGCCGCGTCCCTATCTGTGGACCGAGTACCGCGAGTGCGAACTGCAATTGAAGCGCCGCGGCCTGCATCCCAAACCTGTGTTCCAGTTGCGCGGCGCCGGCGCCGTGGGCGCCCAATCCATTCTCGGCATCGCATCGCTCGAGCGTCTGCGCCGGGCGCTGGGCGCGCGGGTCTGGCCATTCGAGAATCCTGCCGGCGCGCGGGTCGTTTTCGCCGAAGTCTGGCCGGCGCTGCTCGGCCGCCCGCCCGCCGATGAGGAAATCCCGGACCGCTGGCAGGTGCAGACGCTGGCCCTCCGCCTGCCGGGCGTCCCGCTGCGCGAAACGCCTGCGGAGGCGCGCGTGGAGGGCTGGGTTCTGGAACCAGGCGGACCTGCCGTCCGCGGATGAATCCGCTACACTGACTTTAAGCCATGAAGGCCCTCGTCTACGTCACCCTGAAGAAAACGGTTCTGGACCCGCAGGGGGCCACGATCGCCCGCGCCCTGCAGGGCATGGGCCACCCGGAGATCACCGATGTCCGGCAGGGGAAGTTCTTCGAAATCGAACTCGAAGGCGTCTCCGCCGGCGAGGCCCGGCCTCTGCTGGAGAAGATCGCCGAGGATGTCCTGTCCAATCCCGTGATCGAAGAGTTCCGCGTCGAGCTGCTGAAGGACTGATCCCGAGCGGCGGTTCAGCGCCGCGGGTGGACGCGCGAGAGGGCGGAGGAGGCCATTCTGCATGTGCGGCATCGTCGGCTACATCGGGGCCAGAAAGCCTGTGCCCATTCTCATGGATGGGCTGAGACGGCTCGAATACAGAGGCTATGATTCCGCCGGCCTGGCGGTCGTGGATACGGAGGGGCGGCTGGAAATCCGCCGCGCTTCCGGCAAGCTCCATAACCTCGAGGAAGCCCTGCGGCTGGCGCCTCTCGACGGCTGGTACGGCATTGGACACACCCGATGGGCCACGCACGGCCGGCCCACGGAAGAAAACGCCCACCCCCACCGCGATTCCCGCGGCGATACGGTCGTCGTCCACAACGGAATCATCGAGAATTACCTCGAACTCAAATCCGAACTCGAATCCCGCGGCCACTCCTTCCAGACGGAAACGGACACGGAAATCATCCCCCACCTGATAGAGGAACATTTCCAGGGGAATCTCGAGGAAGCCGTCCGCCGCGCCCTCGCGCGACTCCGGGGCATCTTCGCCATCGCCGCCATTTCGCGCCTCGATCCGGGCAAAATCGTCGCCGCGCGCCAGGGTCCTCCGGTCGTCGTTGGCATCGGACAGGACGAATACTTCGTCGCCAGCGACATTCCCGCCATCCTCAGCCATACCCGTGACGTCTTTTTCCTGCAGGACGGCGACATGGCCATCCTGACGCCCTCCGGAGTCCGACTTGCGGACTTCGAGGGACGCCCCGTGCAGCGGGCCATGTCGCGCATTCTCTGGGATCCTGTTCTGGCGGAAAAAGGCGGCTACCGCCATTTCATGCTCAAGGAGATTTTCGAGCAGCCCCGGGCCGTGCGCGACACGATCATGAACCGCATTGGCCAGGAAAGCGGCCGCGTTTTTCTGGACGAAATGCAGATTTCTCCGGAACAGTTCCGCTCCTTCCGCGATGCGCGCATTGTCGCCTGCGGCACTTCGTGGCATGCGGCTCTGGTGGGAAAGTTCATGATCGAAAAGCTCGCCCGCCTGCCGGTCGAGGTGGACTACGGGAGCGAGTTCCGGTACCGCGATCCGCTCGTCGGCCCCGAAACGCTCACCATTCTCATCTCGCAGTCCGGCGAGACCGCCGACACGCTGGCTGCGCAGCGCGAGGCGAAGCGGAAAGGCTCTCCCACGCTCTCCATCTGCAACGTCATGGGCGCCATGATGTCGCGCGAGGCCGCCGGCGTCCTGATGACGCACGCCGGTCCCGAAATCGGCGTCGCCTCCACCAAGGCCTTCACCGCGCAGCTGGCCGCCCTCTTTCTGCTGGCCATGTATCTCGGACAGGTCCGCGGCGAGCTGGACGCGGCCGCATCAAAAGAATTGGCCCGGGAATTGCTCTCCGTTCCCGCAAAAATGGAGCGGCTTCTCTCCCACGAAGAGCCTTACGACGGGCTCGTCAGGCACCTGTTCAAAGCCACGGATTTTCTGTACCTCGGCCGCGGCATCCATTATCCCATCGCCCTCGAAGGCGCCCTTAAGCTGAAGGAAATTTCCTACATTCACGCGGAAGGATATCCGGCCGGAGAGATGAAGCACGGCCCCAACGCCCTGATCGACGAGACGCTGCCCGTCGTCGTCATCGCCACGGCGGATCCGTCCGACCCGGCCAGCCTGCTGCGCTTCGAAAAGACCCTCTCCAATATCGAAGAGGTGAAGGCGCGCGGCGGCCGCGTCCTCTGCATCGCCACCGAAGGCATGGAAGCCGCCGCCCGTCACAGCGACGATGTGCTGTGGGTGCCGCCCGCGCCGGAGCTCCTTCTGCCCCTGCTTGAAGTGATCCCCCTTCAACTGCTCGCCTACCACATCGCCGTGCGCCGCGGCTGCGACGTGGACCAGCCGCGCAATCTCGCCAAGAGCGTCACCGTCGAATAACCATGCGCCAGCTGCATCACGAATTCCGCATTCCCAGCCGCAGTCCGGGCCTCCACGAGTTTACCGGCCAGGTCGAAGCTTGGGTGCGCGAAAGCGGCATCCGCGACGGCCTGCTCACTCTGTTCTGCCGGCACACTTCGGCGTCTCTGCTCATTCAGGAAAACGCCGATCCCGACGTGCGGACGGATCTGCTCCGCTATTTCGCGAAACTCGCCCCGGAAGATCCGCACGCCTATGTCCACACGATCGAGGGCCCCGACGACATGCCCGCGCACATCCGCGCGGCGCTGACCCAGGTGCAGCTGTCGATCCCTGTGCGCAATGGCGCGCCCGTCCTGGGCACCTGGCAGGGCATCTATCTGTTCGAGCACCGCCGCGGCAGCCATATGCGGTCGGTCGCTGCGCACCTGATCGGCGAGCCGTGAAGCTTGCCGCAGTGCGATAGGATACGGGCGAAGGAGACGGACATGGATTTCACGCGCCGGCAGTTTCTTGCGTATGCGGCCGCTGCAGCCGCCGTCACCGAGGTCGATGCCGCCACGGGCATGCCTTTGCGTCCGCTGGGCAGCACTGGCGAAAAGGTTTCCCTGCTCGCTTTCGGAGCCGGCAGCCGCTGGCTCATGTACGGGGCCGAAGACAAGGCGCTCGACGCGCTCCACCGCGCCCTCCAGTCCGGCATCAACTACGTCGATTCGGCCGCCAGCTACGGCGACGGCCAGAGCGAGCGCTGGATCGGCCAGTATCTGAAATCGCACAGGAAGAATTTCCTCCTCGTCACCAAGCTCGGCGGCGACCGCACCTACTCCGGCACCATGAAGCTGCTCGAGCGGTCTCTGAAAAACCTCGGCGTGTCGCAGGTGGACCTGCTGCACATCCATTCGCTCGGGAGCCAGGAGGACCTCTCGCGCATCGAGGCTGCCGATGGTCAGCTCAAGGCCATGCTGAAAGCGAAAGAGGAGAAGATGACGCGCTTCATCGGCGTCACCTGCCACACTGATCCGGCGGTCCTGAAAACGGCTCTGGAACGGCATCCCTTCGATTCCGTCCAGATGGCGCTGAACATCGCGCAGATCGGCAACGCCCGCCCGTCGGACCGCGCCGGCGAAGGCATGACCGGCGCCTCGGGCTTCGAAGCCATCGCCCTGCCGGTGGCGCTGAAAAAGAAAATCGGTCTGACGGCGATGAAAGTCTTCGCCCAGGAGAAGCTCCTCGGCAAAGCCCCGCCCGACATCCTGCTCCGTTACGCCATGACTCTGCCCGTCTCGGCGTGCGTCGTTGGCATGCCGCAGCTGGAGCACCTCGAATTCAACCTGCGCGTGGCGAAGAATTTCCGGCCGTTGTCGGAGGAGGAAATGAAAAGCCTGCCGCGCAGCGTGAGCGCCGCCCTCCGCGCGTCCATCGACCGCTTCTTCGCCAGCCACGTGGACGCCTGAACGCCGCGCAGACGAAAGAGGACGAGAAAGGGAATCCGCCGGAGACAATGCAACGACACAGCGCCGCGCTCCGCACGCCGGAGCAGCTCGACAAATATCTGCGCGACGCGCGCGACTACTGGTTCCATGTCTACAAGCCGCACGAGGGCGACGTGATCGCCGACATCGGCGCCGGCCGCGGCGAGGACGTCTACGCCTTTTCGCTCGCCGCCGGTCCGCGCGGCCGCGTCTGGGCCATCGAGGCGCACCCGGAAAACTTCCGCCACCTCGTGGAATTCTGCGAGGCGTACAACCTCTCCAACGTCACCTGCCTGAACCTCGCCTGTCTGGACCGGCCCGGACAGCTCCAGGTGGAAACGCTTCCGGTATGGGAGTCGAACTACGTCCGCGAAGGGCCGCCCTCGCCGACATCCTTTCCAGTGGAAGCGATTCCGTTCGACGCCCTGTGCCGCCGCCACGGCATCGGCCGGATCGACTATCTCAAGATGAACATCGAAGGCGCGGAGCGCTCCGCCCTGCCCGGCTGCCGCGAGGCGCTGAAACGCACGCGCTTCTGCACGATCGCGGCTCACGATTTCCGGGCTGACCGCGGCGAAGGCGAGCACTTCCGCACGCGCGCCTTCGTGTGGGATTTTCTCGCCGATCTCGGCTTCACGCTCACTACCCGCGACGACGACCCTCGCTACTACGTCCCCTACCACATCCACGGCAGCCGGCCCTGAAGCAGAACCGCGCAGGAGCAGCCCGAAGAGCCGCAACCATGCACCTGCGGGCCATCAGCGTCCCTGAAAATCCGCGCGAGCTGAAAACGGATTCCGAGCCGCGAGCGAAGCGGCCGCAGGCTCGCAAGAGCAGGCGGTCCCCAACCTTGCCCCGCCTCGCCCTCCCCGACGGGTTTCCCGCCGCCCTTGGGGCGGCGGCTGCAGCCCGGCCGTGCGCGCCTTGACCGCCAGAATCAGCGCTCCCCGGCCGCGCCCCCGCAGCCTCTCCCGCGGGTTTCCCCTTGCGCTCGCGCGAGAGCTGTCTGCCGGCTGGTCCGCCTTCGCCGCAGCCTTGCGCGATGGCCGGACCCTGGCCGCGCTCTCCTTGCGCCGCCTCACACGCCGTCTTTCGGGGTTCTTCCTGCCGTTCCAGGCGTCCGTGCCCCCGCGATCTCAGAGCGAGTGCACTTCGAACACGAACCTCTCCGGCGGCAGGCTCGAAATCGGCTCCGGCGTCAGCGCCGCCCACGCCTGATACGCAGCCTGCGCCATCGTCGAGCGCAGATAGAACAGGAACTGGTCCGTGCAGATGTCGAGAGGCGGCGGCTGCCGGAAGCTCAGCCGCGTGCCCACGGCTTTCTCCGGATCCAGCCCCCGAGTGTCCACGGCCTTGTCCCGCAGCAGAGTAACGAAACTCGACCGTCCCGCGTGCGGCCACACGTCAGGACGCAGCAGCGGCCGCAGCTCCTGCCGCCGTTCGAACGTTGTCTCGCACTGCCGGATCCACTCGAGAATGGCGTCGCCCAGCTTCCAGTGCGAGATCATGCCGTAGTACTGTTCCACGATCTGGATCGCCAGATCCAGCCGCCGCCGTTCCAGCAGCGGCTCCACCGCCGGGTCTTCCCCGGGCAGCGGGATCAGTCCCTCCTGATCCACAAGCTCTTCTGCGATCTCCAGTGTCCTTTCCGCCCGCGGCAACTCGGCCACCGCCCCGATCAGCAGCGGGGGCAGCTCATGAGTCCGGGTCCCCGGGATCTCCACGAAGCGCCGATTGCCCAGAATCTGCACTTCCTTGACCTCCATCCACAGAATCGGCGGACAGGGCCGTCTTGCTTACACCACGCTGTAGTCTGTCGAGTATAAAGACGCCGGCGGAACGGCGCAAGTTGCCTGCTTCCCGCCTGCGGTTCGCGCCTCGGATGTACAATGTGGTCAATCCCTTCCTGGAGGAGGTGACCATGCCACACTGCACCAGTTGCGGCAGCCCCTTGCCGCCCGGCAGCTCGTTTTGCACCCATTGCGGCGCCCGGGCCGCCGCGCCCCCGCAGCAGCCAGCCGGGCCGCCACCGCCGCCGCAGGGCTCGTTTGCCCCGCCGCCGGTCCCCGCCAAAAGCTCCGGCATCGGCAAGATCATTCTGATTGCCGGGGGCGTGATCGTCGTGCTGGGAGTGCTCGCCGTTGGCGGACTCCTCGTCACGGGCTTCTGGCTGAAGAAAAAAGTGGAGACCGCGGCGGAAAACATGGGCGTCTCTTCCGCCCCCGCCGCCACCGGCGCCGCCCGGCGGTACTCGGATGCCTGCGCGCTGCTGTCTGCTGCGGAAGCCTCCACCGCCACGGGACTCTCCATCCATCGCACCGAGTCTCGGGAAGGAGAATGCCTCTACTTCGGCTCCGCCGCACAGGCCGCCGAGAAGGGCCAGGCCCAGGCGCAGGAGGCGATGCAGAAGATGCGCGAGAACCAGGCGGCCAGCGAGCAGGACGCCGCCCGTCTCATGCAGGACCTCATGAAGGGCCTCGCTGCATCCGCTCCGGCGCAGGAAGGCGGCCCGCTGTTCACCATCAAGGTCACCTACGGCGAAGACGCCCGCCGGCAGGAAGCTGGCTACCGCGCCGCCATGGGCATGATGGGCGCTTTCGCCGGCGCGAAAGAAGGCTCGAGCAAACCCACGGATCTCCAGGGCATCGGCGACCGCGCCTACCTCGCGCCCCTGGCCACCGGCCTGTTCATCCTGAAAGGCGATGCATGGGTCGAACTCGGCGGCCCCGGCCTCGTTGGCCGCGACGCGCTCCTTGCTGTCGGCCGCGCGGTCGCCGCCAGGCTCTGACCGCGGCTCGCGCGCTCGGCCCAGGGCGTTGCCTGCATCCCGGCGCACCGGGCCGGCTGGCCCCGGGGAGCCGCTCTTTATCCGGTGCCGAAGCGCCGCGCCGGCCCGCAGAAGAGAGCCTCTCCCGCGCTCGAACTGGAGCCGGATTGGCTTCACCAACCGTCCTTGCCTGGCGCGCGGGATGACGGCTCCGGGAATGCCCAGCCGGGGAATGCCCATCAGGTCCAGCCCTCTCGCCGACGCGGTGTTTCCTTCCACCCGGTCACATGGGTAGCAGCGGGGATGACGGAATAGCCGGGAGAAAATCAGGTTCTGCAGGCGATGTGCATTGAGAAAATTGACCCGGTCAAAACACGCCTTTTGCAAATGGATGTAAACCCGGCGGCGCGTGGTGCCGAAAAAGGGGAGGAGAGAGAAGATCCGGATGTACTGCCCGTTCTGTGGAAAGCTCCGCCAGTCTGCCGGACGTTTCTGTCCTTACTGTGGAAGGCCGTTCCCCGGCAGCGCCGCTCAGGGAAACACCAACGGGAACGAAATGACCGGCACAGGAGGCGATGGCGGCTCTTCCGGATCCGCGCCAGCGGCAACTCAGACAGTTTCGACAGGCGCGGTTGGCGCGCAGGTCTCCTCGGCATTTGCCGAATCAGAAGCCGGACCTGCACCCTGGACCTGCCCCGTTTGCGGCATCATCAATACTCCGGGTTCAACGGCATGCGACTGCGGATACGGCCGAGAGCCGATCGCAGCAGCCGGCGTCATCTCCCCGGATCCACCGCGCCCATGGCTTCGATACTGGGCGCGGACCGTTGATTATTTCCTTTTCGGACTCGTGTTCGGCCCGGCTTTCGCCATTGCCGAAGGCAACAAGGCGGATGCCGGCTTCTTCATTGCCGGACTCCTGGCTGTCCTGTTCTGGATACCGCTGGAAGCCGCGTCCCTCTCTACCATCGGCACGACGCCAGGAAAGTGGCTGTTCAATATTCGCCTGTCCGACCAGAGCGGCGGCCGCCTCTCCTTCGCCCGAGCCCTCCGCCGCGCCTCCAGCATTGCGAAAAAAGGCCTCGGACTGGGAATTCCTCTCGTGGCGTTCTTCACGTTGATGTCCTCCTATTCCACTCTGACTCGTAAGGGAAAGACATCCTGGGACGAACAACTCGGAATTGTCGTCAGGCATGGCCCGGTTCGCGGAGGACGCATTCTGGGCATTCTTCTGGCGTCCGTCCTGGTCCTGGGGTGGCTGGAATCTTGCGGTTCTGGGAAGTAACTCCCTTTCCCGTTCCGGCCAAACGGTGCTGCCAGGCATGCAGGTATTCCCGACGTCCCGGCAGGAAAGACAGACGGTGCATTCCTGTCTCAGCGGCGCTCATTCCAGCCAGCGCTTACGAAAGCGAGCCTCTCTTCGAATCTTCCGGCGGGCGGCAGAAGACCGCGCGGAGAGCCGCCTCCAGTTGGAATCGCTGTCTGGCCAGCGGAATCCGGTGCTGTTCCCTGCTCGGCCGGGCGCCGAATCCAGACGCCGTTCCCCTCATTGAATCGGTGACTGGCAATCCTCCGGATACGCGCTCTTTCTCAGCGGAGCTTTCTCCGCGCTCACCAGTTCAGCTTCAGCGGCGGCGCTTCCCACTTCTCGTTCGCCGCCATCATTTCCTCCCACGTCACCGTGGCTTCCTTGTATGCCGCCGTCCGCCCAAGGATCCCCGTGAGGTTCGACTCCACCGAAACCTCGTAGTTGTAAATCGGCTTCGACTCGCGGATCGACTGGATGAAATCCTTCACGTTCTGAATCGCGCCGCCCCGGAACGTGTCATCCTTTTCCGCACCCATCCAGGCATTGCGCCCGAGGATCCGGATCGTTCCGCCGTAGTGCGTATCGGCGCATCCGTGGATGCCGAACACGCGCACGCAGAGGTCGGAAAAGCTGCTGGTCAGCTGATGCGATGCGAACGAAGCATGCACCCCGTCCGGATACCAGAAATTCACCGCAAAATGATCCCACGCATCGCCGAATTCATTCGGCGTGCCGCGCCAGTCCGTGCGCCCGCCCGTGCCGTTGGCCTTCACCGGACGCGCGCCCAGCAGCCAGTTGGCGATGTCGATCACGTGGATGTTCTGCTCGACAATGATGTCGCCGCTCAGCACGCGGTCTCCGAACCAGTTCAGGATCCGCCGCTGGCCAGGATCCATCTCCGGCGTGCCCTTGTCTTTCCACGGACGCCCGGCGAAATAGTGCACCTCGGCGAAAGCCGGCTTGCCGATATCGCCGCGCCGCACGCGCTCCACGGTCTCCTTGTACACATCCCGGGCTCGGCTCTGGAAATCCACCCAGAAGGAGAGCCCTTTCTTGCGCGCCAGATCGCCGCTCTCAAGCACCGTGCGGCATCCAGGCACGTCCACGGCGACGGGCTTCGCCATGAAAACATGCTTGCCCGCCCGCACCGCCGCCAGCCCCTGCTCGGGATGGTAAATGGTGGGCGTCTCGATCACCACCGCGTCAAGCTTCGACTCGGCGAGCCTCGCATAGGCGTCCGGTCCCAGATACGCCCGGCTCCTGTCCACTTTCAGCTTTTCCGCCGTGGATTCGAGATTCGCCTTCTGCACGTCAGCCAGCGCCACCACGCGCGCGCCGGCGTATTCCGGGAAGAACGGACCAATCCAGTTGCCCCGTCCGCCGCAGCCGACGATGCCCACTTCGACAGTCGAATTCGCCTGGTAAGTGAACGCCGTCTCCGGCGAAACCACCAGCAGGCCGGCTGACGCCGTCTTCAGAAATTCGCGCCGCGCTTTCATGACAGTCTTCCTGTGCCAGGGGAATTCTATCGCAGCGGCGCGCGGACTGCCTCTATCGACGGGAGCGCCGGAGACTCACGCTGCGGTCCGGCGCAGCCGCAGTGCGCCCAATGCCAGCAGACCCGCCCCCACCAGAACGAATGCGCCTGGTTCGGGAATCTCACCCGAAAAAGTTCCTGCGGCGTTGTCCAGCAGGAGATACCCGGGAACAATGGAGTCTCCGGTGTTCACTACCCCGAACCCCAGCCGGTAGGCGCCAGTGGCGGGCAACGTATAAATGAAGGACTGCCACCCAGTCGCGCCGTACGAACCCACGGTGATGCCGCCGTTATCAATGCTGGCGAGGACTGTCAGCTGCTCCACGCCCGGACCCGTCACGACCACAAAGGCCGGGTCGTTATAAGGCGCGTAGTCCGTGGCGGCATAAGCCCAATACATCCTCACCGTGTCCCCGGCGTTGCCGGAGAAATCCTGATAAATGCCCGATCCAACCGTGGCTGTGCCCGGCGGCAAGCCTCCCGACAACAGACCGGGCGTCACTCCGAAAAATGTCTCAAGCGAGGCGACCGAAGGCATGTCGAATCCTTCGCCAGCGCTCAACACGGCCATAAAACTGCCCGCCGGTCCGTAAAGCCACGTATTCGGCCCGGCCGCGATCGTCGCCGTTGCCTGCACGTTGACGATTCCGGACGTCGTCCACCCAGAAGCGTTCCCCAGCTCGAAGCCGTGATTGTTGAGAGTGATCACTGCGGCCTGCGCCCCGAGGGCGGCCGCCAGCATCAAGACGATGGTTTTCATTGTCTCCTCCAAATGCATGATGCGATCAGAGAACCAGTTGCCCGACATGCATTGATGTCTGATCTTACTACGAAATAGCCCTGAGGGCAAGGTTGAAGTGAATCATCGGGGAAAACCCTCCTTCCGTGGGACCTGCCCCTCCTTCCTGACCCGGGCGGCTCCGCCGGCTGCCATCCGGCACGGCCTCAGCCCGTCGGACGGCTCCGCTAATGGCCGGCCATCCAACCGCCGATTGAGGGATGTGAGGCATCGTGCGCTCGCCTGGTCCCCGCCGCTGGCCGCCGCCGCTGCGCTGCTCGCCGTGATGGCGGCGAAGCTGGCAGCGCCGGTCCAGTCCGACGAAGTCTTTACGCTCGAGGCCGCCCGGCTGGACTGGCCCGCCCTCTGGGCCCACCTCCGGGCCGATGTGCACCCCCCTCTGTACTATGCAGCGGTCAAGATCTGGCTCGAGCTGTCCGGCTTCACCCTCGTCTCCCTGCGCCTGTTTTCGCTCCTCATGGCGGCGACAGCCCTGATCATGGCCGGACTGCTGCTGCCCCCGTCAGTCCCGGGCCGCGGTTGGGCGTCCTGGTTTCTGGCCGCCAATGGAATCCTGCTGGTGATGGCGGCCTACGGCCGCATGTACGCCATGCTGGTCTGCCTCTGCGTTCTTGCATGGCTGGCCTCGGATCGCCGGCTCAGGGAGGGCGGCCGCGCCTGTTCCGTCCTGGCTGCGGCTTCCGTTGCGGCAGGCCAGTTGACGCACCATTTCTTCGGCATCTTCCTCGCAGCCCTCGTCCTGTGGCTTGTGCTCGTCCACGGCCGCTCCGCGGTCCGCCTCCTGCCGGAGTGGTCGGCAGGGCTGGCCCTCTGGGCGCTCGTCTGGGGCCGCGCTGCGTGGGAGCAGGTGACGCAGCGGCCCCAGCATCTGGCCTGGGTCCAGCCGGTCGATTTTCTGAAATGGGCGGAAACGGCGGGCGCTCACGCCGTCTTTGTCGCAGCTGCGCTCCCTGCGGCCCTGCTGGCTCTGGCATTCCAGCGGCGCGCCGCGGTTGCGCCCTGGCCCCGCGAGGCGCGCGCAGCCGCCGCGGCCTTCCTCCTCGCGCTCGTGCTGCCCGGCGTCATCTCGCTCTGGAAACCCGTCTTCAAGTCGCGGTTCACCATCATCGCGGCGCCCTTCATGGCGGCCGCTCTGGCGCCCTTGGGCGGCCCCGCAGCCGGAGTCTGGCCCGTGGCCGCAATGGCGGCGGGCGCGGCGTGGATCTACTGGCCAGCCTCGCAGACAGCCTGCACGAGCCTCGACGCCGCCCGCCAACTCGCCGCCGCTTCCGCTTCCGACACGGTCGTTTTCTGCCGCCTCACCCGCAAGCCCGTCGAGTTCTACTGGCAGGCCGGATCAGCGCGCCGGCAATCCTTCCCCGCCGCAATCGACGCCCACCCCGGCTATGAAGGCCTGCACCCGGAGGAAGCCCTGCGCGCAGAGGCCCGCCGCCTCGCGGCCTCCCTCCACGGCCGCGTTTTCGTGCTCGCGGACACCACCCGCCCCGCCCCGCGGATTCTCCTGGAGGCGCTCGAAGAGGCCGGCTTCCAGCGGCAGTCTCCCCTGCTGCAATGCGCCTCGGCTTCCAGCCACTATTTCAATCTGTTGGCCGTCTTCCACCCGCCCCTCAGGCCGCCAGGATTCCCATCCGCCGCGCCACCCGGGCCAGGATCTCCACCGCGCGATCCAGTTGCTCGCGCGTATGCGCCGCGGTGACGATCGTCCGCACCCGCGCCTTGCCCCGCGGCACCGTCGGGAAGCCGATCCCCGTCGCCCACAGCCCTTCTTCGAACAGCTCCGCCGAAAACCGGTGCGCCGTGGCCGCCTCGCCCACCATGATCGGCGTGATCGGCGTCTCGCTCGCCCCCGTGTCGAAGCCTTGAGCGCGCAGGGCTTCCTTGAAATACCGCGTGTTGTCCCACAGCCGCTCGATGCGCTCAGGCTCCTGCTCCAGAATCTCGAACGCCGCCATGCACGCCGCCGTCACGGCCGGCGGATGCGACGTCGAAAACAGAAACGGCCGCGCGCGGTGATACAGATACTCGATCAGATCCCGGCTGCCGCACACATAGCCGCCCAGCACCCCGATCGCCTTCGACAGCGTCCCCACCTGCACATGCACCCGCCCGTGCATCCCGAAATGGTCCACCGTGCCGCGCCCGTTGCGGCCCAGCACCCCGGAGGCGTGCGCGTCGTCCACCATCATGATCGCCCCGTGCTTTTCGGCCAGCTCCGCCAGCTCCGGCAGCGGACCAATGTCGCCGTCCATCGAAAACACCCCGTCCGTGATCAGAAGCTTCCGCCCCCCGGCGTCCTTCAGCCCCTCCAGAATCTCCGCCGCGTGCGCCGCGTCGCGGTGCCGGAAAACGTGGATCTTCGCCTTCGACAGCCGGCAGCCGTCGATGATCGACGCGTGGTTCAGCTCGTCGCTGATGATGTGATCGTCGGGGCCGAGAATGGCGCTCACCGTGCCCGCGTTCGCCGCGAACCCGCTCTGGAACACCACGCACGCCTCCGTGTTCTTGAACGCGGCGATCCGGCGCTCCAGCTCCATATGCATCGCCATCGTGCCCGTGATCGTCCGCACCGCGCCCGTGCCGGCGCCGTACTGCTCCACGGCGCGGATCGCCGCCTCTTTCAGCTTCGGGTGGTTCGCCAGCCCGAGATAATTGTTCGAGGCGAGATTGATCACCTCCCGCCCGTCAGCCCGGCACACGGGCTCGCAGGCGCTTTCCAGCTCTCTCAGGCGGTAATACGTTCCGGCGGCGCGCATCTCCTCAAGCTGCGCGGTGAGGTAGGCGAGGGGATTGGAATGCGACATGGCTCTCCGGCTTCAGTATATCGGCTATCATGGGAAGGTTCGCATGAAACGCCTTTTCATTATCGCCGCAGCAGTTGCTCTATCTGCCTTTGCCCAGACGAAAACTGAAACGCCTCTGGACCGCTATGTCCACGCCCCGGATCCGGCCTTTCAGTGGAAATTGGTCAACACGATCCCCGGCAACGGCGTCACCACCTTCGTCCTCGAAATGGTCTCCCAGAACTGGCTCGCGCCGGACGAAGTCGACCGCACCGAGTGGCGCCACCACCTCGCCGTCGTCCGCCCGGACCGCGTGGAAAGCGACGTGGCGCTGCTCCTCATCGGAGGCGGAAGAAACGGCAGCGCTCCGCCCAAAGAAGCCGATCCCATCGCCGCCATCATCGCGCGCCGCACGCGCACCGTCACCGCCGAGCTCCGCCAGGTGCCCAACCAGCCGCTCAGCTTCTTCGGCGAGTCCCGCCAGCGCACCGAGGACGCCATCATCGCCTACACCTGGAAGCGTTACCTCGAGACCGGCGACGAGCGCTGGCCCGCACGCCTGCCCATGACCAAAGCCGCCGTCCGCGCCATGGACGCCGTCCAGCAGTTCATCGCCTCCGAAGCCGGAGGCGGCGCCAAGATCGCCCGTTGGGTCGTCACCGGCGGCTCCAAGCGCGGCTGGACGACCTGGACGACGGCCGCCGTGGACCGGCGTGTGGTCGCGATCATCCCGGCAGTGATTGACCTGCTGAATCTCGAGCAGTCCTTCATCCATCACTGGCGCGTCTACGGCTTCTGGGCGCCCGCCGTCAGCGACTACGTCGAGCACGGCGTCATGGACTGGATGGGCACGCCGCAATTCGCCAGCCTCATGAAAATCGTCGAGCCCTTCGAATACCGCGACCGCCTCGTCATGCCGAAATTCATTCTCAATTCCGCCGGAGATCAGTTCTTCGTCCCGGATTCATCGCAATTCTATTTCGACCAGTTGAAGGGCGAGAAATACCTGCGTTACGTGCCCAACACCGACCACGGGGTGACCCGCCGCTCGGACGCCGCCGAAAGCCTCGCGGCCTTTTACGAGTCCATCGTCCGCGGCTGGAAACGGCCGGAATTCTCCTGGAAAATCACTCCCGACGGAAAAATCGAGGCCGTCTGCAAGGACCGTCCCTCCGCCGTGAAACTCTGGACGGCCGCCAATCCCGGCGCCCGGGACTTCCGCCTCGAGACGATCGGCCGCGCCTGGACGAGCGTGGACGTCCAGCCCCGCGCCGACGGCGTCTATGTCGCCGAAATTCCGAAACCCGCCCGCGGCTTCGCCGCCGGGTTCCTCGAATTCGCCTTCCCCACCCCCGGCGGCTCCAGCTGGAAATTCACCACCGCCGTGAAGGTCGTGCCCGACGTCTACCCCTTCCCGCCCCCGAAGCCCGGCCGCCCCGCCGCAGCTCAACCCGCCGGCAGGTGACCCCGCCTGCCAGCCCGGCGGCCGGACTCCGCTGAGACGGCCGCCGTGCGCCGCCCCTCAGCCCTTCTCCGGCGATTCCGGCGGACGCGAGATCACGGGATTCAGCAGCCCCCGCCGCGCCAGCCTCCGCTGCCGGCGCAGCTCGCGCCGGTGCTCCCGCTCCAGGCGCAGCAGCTCGATCCGGCGCCGCTCCTTGATGCTTTCATCGATCCGGCGCCAGAACTCCCGTGCGTACCCGGCGGCGGAAATCAGCCCGAACAGCATCGCCCCCCACAGCGCCGCCGTCGCCGCCGGCTGCAGCCCCGGCCAGTCCGCCGCCATCAGCGTCAGCGCAATCGCCGCCACCTGCGCGATCATCTTCGTCTTGCCCAGATCGCTCGCCTGGATCGTGAACCCTTCCGCCGCTGCGATGCTCCGCAGCCCGCTCACGGCGAACTCCCGCCCGATGATCAGCACCGCCATCCAGCTCGGGACGTGTTGAATCTGCACGAGCGAGATGAGCGCCGCCGATACCAGCAGCTTATCGGCGATCGGGTCCAGCAGCATGCCGACTGTCGTGATCTGGTTCCAGCGCCGCGCCAGGTAGCCGTCGAGAAGATCCGTCCCCGCGGCCGCCAGAAAGATCACCAGCGCCACCATCTGGTTCGAAATCTGCCGCCCCGCCACTTCATAGACAGCCTTCTCCTGCACCAGCACCGCCACCAGCAGCGGCACGAAGAAGATCCGGAGCAGGGTCAGAGCATTGGGCAGATTCATGGCCCTTTGCACAAAGATAAAACAAATCCGGCCCGATTCCTACCCCGCCGCCCCGGGAGGCTTCTGCTACCCTCGAAGGAAGGGGTTCGCTTTCCGCATCGCCCTATGCTCCGATTTCCAAGCGGCAGCCGTGCCGCCCGAAGAGTCTCCTGGATGCTGCTCATGACCGCCGCCAACCTGCCTGCCGTGGACACCCCTCCTGCCCTCCAGATCCGGCAGAAGACGCTCAAGAACGGCCTCAAGATCGTCGCCGCCGAGGACCGTTCGCGTCCCGTCATCAACCTCCAGGTCTGGTACCACGTCGGCTCCAAGGATGAAAAGCCCGGCCACGCCGGCTTCGCCCACCTCTTCGAGCACATCATGTTCCGCGGCTCGAAAAACGTGGGCCCTGAAGAGCACATGCGCCTCGTCCGCCAGGCGGGCGGCGTCGTCAACGCCTATACGGGCTTCGATACCACCGTCTATTGGGAGACGTTCCCCTCCAACTACCTCGAACGCATGCTCTGGCTCGAAGCCGACCGCATGGCGTCGCTCGACGTCTCCGAAGAGAACTTCCGCAAAGAGCGCGAGGTCGTCAAGGAAGAACGCCGCCTCCGCGTCGAGAATCCCCCCTACGGCAACCTCCTCGAGGAGGTCCTCCGCAACGCCTACATCCGCTACCCCTACCGCCACTCCCCCATCGGCTCGGCCGAGGACCTCGACCGCGCCACCCTGGCCGACGTGCGCGCCTTCCACGCCACCTACTACGTCCCCAACAACGCCACCCTGATTCTGGTGGGCGATTTCGACTCCGCCGAGGCTTTCCGGCTCGCGGAGAAGCACTTCGGCCCCATCCCCCGCGGCAGGCCCGTGCCCCGCGTCCGGACGAAGGAACCCGCCCAGAAGGCCCGCCGCGAGGCCTCTCTCGCCGACCCCAAGGCGCCCCTCGACGCCGTCGTCGCCGCCTATCATCTGCCCCCGGCCGGTCATCCCGACAGCCACGCCCTCGAAATCGCCGCCTCCATCCTTTCCGCCGGGCAGAGTTCGCGCCTGTACCGCAAGCTCGTCTACGAGGATCAGACGGCCCTGACAGCCCAGGGCGAAGCGCTGTTCCTCGAAGGCCCCTCGCTCTTTTTCAGTTACGCCATCGCCAATCCAGGCAAAGACATCCGCGGAATCCTCTCGGAAATGGAAAAAATCCTCGCCGGAATGGCCGAAAAACCCGTCTCCCGGGACGAGCTCGACAAGGCGAAAAACCAGATCCTCGCCTCCTTCATCCTCGACCGAGAGAGCATGCAGGCCAAAGCCGACTTTCTGGGCAAATGCGCCGTCCTTCTCAGGGACCCCCGCCCGCTATAACACCGAAATCGAAAATTACCGCCGCGTCACCGCCGCCGACGTGCAGCGCGTGGTCGCCGCCTACCTCGCGCCGGAACGCCAGACCCGCGTCTTCATCCATCCCGCACCCGGCGCCGGGAAATAGCCGGATCAGAGGATTCTCCGTGAAGATCCGGACCGCCGGCCTTTGGATGATTCTCATGACGATTCACGCTCAGACCCCCTCCAGAGTGGCGCCGCCGCCCCCGGCGCCGCCCCGTCCCTATGAATTCCCGCGCGCCGTCTCGCGCACTCTCCCCAACGGCCTGCGCGTCTTCTTCGTCGAAGACCGCCGCCTGCCTCTCGTGGCCGCCTCCCTTCAGGTGCTCGCCGGCCACGCCTATGCGCCGCCGGAAAAAGCCGGCCTCGCCAGCCTCACGGCCGCGCTCCTGCGCGAAGGCACGAAGTCCCGCAGCTCGCAGGACATCGCCCGCGCCGTCGACGGCGCCGGCGGCCAGCTGAACGCAACGGCGGGAAACGACGTGGCGACCGTGTCGATGGCGTTCATGAAATCCTGCGCGGACCTGGGATTCGAGCTGATGGCCGATATCCTCCGCCATCCCGTCTTCGCCGAAGAAGAGATCGCCCGCCAGCAGCAGCAGGCCCTCTCCTCCCTGGCCGTGCAGTACGCCAGCGCACAGTATCTTGTCGGAGCCGCCGCGGCGCGGGCCATCCTCGGCGCCCATCCCTACGCCTACCCCGGCGACGGCACGCCGGACACCCTCGGCGCTCTCTCGCGCCAGGATCTCGTGTCTTTCTACGAACGCTTCTACGCGCCCAACCGCGCCTGGCTCGTCATCGCCGGAGACCTCGGCGCAGAGGAAGCCTTCGCGTACGCCGAAAAGTGGTTCGGCCCATGGAACGCCACGGGTCCCGCCGACGAGCCGCTCCCTCCCGCCCCCGAGCCGCAGCCCCGCGTCCTCGTCATCGACATGCCCTCGGAAAACCAGACGCAGATCGCCGTCGGCCACGCCGGCATCCCGCGCAACCACCCCGACTACATCGCCCTCCAGCTCGGCAACCAGATCTTCGGCGGCAGCTTCAACTCGCGCCTCAACATGAAGCTCCGCGCCAACGAAGGGCTCACCTACGGCGCCAGTTCCTACTTCGAGCCCAGCCGCTTCGCCGGCATCTTCGAAGCCAGTACCTTCACCCGCACCGAAAAAACCGCCGACGCCATCCGCATGCTCGTCGACCTCCTGAGGGAATACCGCGACAATCCCGCCACGGACGCAGAGTTCGAAGAAGCCAGGGCGTATCTTTCCGGCTCGTTCGCCATCGCCACGGAAACGGCGTCCTCCGTCGCCGCCCGCGTCCTCGCCGCCGAGGTCAACGGACTCGGCAGCGACTATTGGCAGCGCTACCGCCAGCGCCTCGACCGCCTCACCCGCGCGGATGTCGAAGCCGCCGTCCGCCGCTTCCTCCAGCCCGACCGGCTCGCCATCACCGCCGTCGGCGACGCAAAACAGTTCGCCGAAGCGCTCGCCGCCTATGGCCCCGTCCGCGTCATTCCGCTGAGCGAGCTCGACCTCACCGCCCCCGACCTCGTCCGGCCGAAGCGCTGACACCCCTTCCGCACAAGGCTCGACGGTCCCGCCCCCGCGAGTTCACAGCGGGTTCGATCATTGCCGGAACAGAACGGGAAAACAAACTCCCCCCTCCGCGGACTCACAGCGGGTTCCACTTGAATTGGCTCGACCCTTTTTCACCAATTCCTCCCCCCGCGAGTTCACAGCGGGTTCGATCATTGCCGGAGCAGAACGGGAAAACAAACTCCCCCCTCCGCGGACTCACAGCGGGTTCAACCTGAATTGGCTCGACCTTTTTTTACCAATTCCTCACCCCCGCGAGTTCACAGCGGGTTCGATCATTGCCGGAGCAGAACGGGAAAACAAACTCCCCCCTCCGCGGACTCACAGCGGGTTCCACCTGAATTGGCTCGACCTCTTTTTACCAATTCCTCCCCCTGCGAGTTCACAGCGGGTTCGATCATTGCCGGAACAGAACCGGAAAACAAACTCCCCCCTCCGCGGACTCACAGCGGGTTCCACCTGAATTGGCTCGACCTTTTTTTACCAATTCCTCCCCCTGCGAGTTCACAGCGGGTTCGATCATTGCCGGAACAGAACCGGAAAACAAACTCCCCCCTCCGCGGACTCACAGCGGGTTCCACTGGAACTGGCTCGACCTTTTTTCACCAATTCCTCGCCCCCGTGGACTCACGGCGGGTTCGGTGCCACGAGGGCAAACAATCCGGCAGCCACGCCCCCCTGCCCCCTTCCCTGCGGATTTCCCCTCGCCCTCCAGATTCCCCTTGCGCTTGCGCGAGGGCTGCATCCCAACTGTGCCCCGCTCGCGGCCCCTCGGGTTTCCCCCTGCCCTCCAGATTCCCCTCGCGCTTGGGTTTGAGAAAAAATCGCCTACCGGACACAGCGGTTCCTGTGTGGGGGTAGCCGAACCCTGAGGCGGCCTCTTACGGCGCGTCCTGGGACTTCTGGCGAGGGCTATAACGTCTCACTTTTGGCCAAAATCGGGGCGGGGGATTTTTTCACAGACCCGCTTGCGCGAGGGCTGCATCCCGACTGTGTTCCCCGCGCCCTCCCTCCCGGATTTCCCCTCGCGCTTGCGCGAGGGCTGCATCCCAACCGTGCCCCGCTCGCGGCCCCTCGGGTTTCCCCCTGCCCTCCAGATTCCCCTCGCGCTTGGGTTTGAGAAAAAATCGCCTACCGGACACAGCGGTTCCTGTGTGGGGGTAGCCGAACCCTGAGGCGGCCTCTTACGGCGCGTCCTGGGACTTCTGGCGAAGGCTATAACGTCTCACTTTTGGCCAAAATCGGGGCGGGGGATTTTTTCACAGACCCGCTTGCGCCAGGGCTGCATCCCGACTGTGTTCCCCGCGCCCTCCCTCCCGGATTTCCCCTCGCGCTTGCGCGAGGGCTGCATCCCGACTGTGTTCCCCGCTCGCGGCCCCTCGGGTTTCCCCCTGCCCTCCAGATTCCCCTCGCGCTTGGGTTTGAGAAAAAATCGCCTACCGGACACAGCGGTTCCTGTGTGGGGGTAGCCGAACCCTGAGGCGGCCTCTTACGGCGCGTCCTGGGACTTCTGGCGAGGGCTATAACGTCTCACTTTTGGCCAAAATCGGGGCGGGGGATTTTTTCACAGACCCGCTTGCGCGAGGGCTGCATCCCGACTGTGTTCCCCGCGCCCTCCCTCCCGGATTTCCCCTCGCGCTTGCGCGAGGGCTGCATCCCAACCGTGCCCGCCTGCGCCGCGACAGAAAGCCGTCCCCGCCCAGCCTCTGCTGAACGCACGATTTTCAAAACACCACGCCCAGCCCCCTCAGACCGCCCACCCAAGGGCCCTGAGCAGCGCCTGCACGCCGTCCGCGCAGAGTTCCGCCGCGTGGCGCGAGGCCGCCGGCAGTTCCCCCACGGCACCCTGAATGGCCCTGCGCACGGCCTCCCGGCCGCCTGTCCGCAACTCCTCCAGCCGCCTGCCATGGAGCCACTCCGCCAGAGCCGACCCGCACGCGATCGACGCCGTGCAGCCTTTCACCTGGAACGCCGCCTTGACGATGATTCCGTTTTCGATGAGGGCGCTCAGCCGCAGCCAATCCCCGCAGGCTGCGTTCTCCGCATCGATCACCACCGCCGGCGGCTCCAGCACTCCCGCATGGCGCGGGTTGCGGAAATGTTCCAGCAATCGCTCTGAATACAAAACGCGCGCGCCTCCTCTCCTCTCGTGTACCACGGCCGGCCAACCCATGCCCCGCGCCTGCAACGGGTTCAGAGCCGCGCGGGAGCAGCCCGAAGGGCTGCGACCAAGCGGTTTGACAACCTCCCAACCCTTCGATCCCCCGCCATCGCGCCGCAGGCGCGACCGCGCGCTGCACGCCCGGTCCCTCGCGGCACAGCGATTTTCGGCCAATTCCTTGTTCCCTCAGGACGTCAGCACGGACGGAAATCCCTGCGGGTTCAGAGCCGCGCGGGAGCAGCCCGAAGGGCTGCGACCAAGCGGTTTGACAACCTCCCAACCCTTCGATCCGTCGCCATCGCGCCGCAGGCGCGACCGCGCGCTGCACGCCCGGTCCCTCGCGGCACGGTGATTTTCGGCCAATTCCCCATACCCCTCAGGACGTCAGCACGGACGAAAATCCCGGCGGATTCTGAGCCGCGCGGGAGCAGCCCGAAGGGCTGCGACCAAGCGGTTTGACAACCTCCCGACCCTTCGATCCCCCGCCATCGCGCCGCAGGCGCGACCGCGCGCTGCACGCCCGGTCCCTCGCGGCACAGCGATTTTCGCCCAATTCTCCCACGACCCTGCGAGCCACCCACATGGATGAAAATCCCCGCGTTTCCAGTTTTTTCAAACAAACAGCGAAAGCGGAATGTCTTCAACAACGTGGCGGGTGATTTTCGAGCGAGCGGTTCCCCAACCTTGGCCCTCCCTCGCCCTCCCCAACGGGTTTCCCCTCGCGCTTGCGCGAGGGCTGCATCCCAACGCGTTTCCCCTCGCGCTCGCGCGAGGGCTGCATCCCAACCGTGCCAATTTCCCCAAGTCTCTTTCGCCCCCTCTTCTCCCTCTCTCCTCCCCGCGCTATACTATAAATGCTTACACTATGCCCCTCGCTCCGCTCCACACCCACAGTTGGTACTCCCTCCTCGACTCCACCCTGCCCCCGGAGCGCATCGCCGAAGCCGCGCACGCCGCCCGCCTCCCCGCCGCCGCCCTCACCGACCGCGACACCCTCGCCGGTGCCGTCCGTTTCTACAAACGCGCCCGCCAGCTCGGCGTCCACCCCGTCCTCGGCGCGGAAGTCACCTTGGCCACCGGTGCCACCCTCGTCCTCCTCATCGAAAACCGCCAGGGCTACTCGAACCTCTGCCAACTCCTCACAGAATCAGCAGCTTCAGTCCAGAAATCTCAAGCACTTGAACATGGCTCCCAGAGCCCTGCCCGTCTCAACCCCCACGGCGTCACCTTCGACCAGCTCGCCCGCTACAGCCAGGGCCTCATCTGCCTCGCCGGCGCCCGCTCCCCCGTCGCCCAGGCCCTCCTCCGCGGCCGTGCGGGCGACGAAGAACTCCAGCAGCTCCAGTCGATTTACGGCAAAAACCTCGCCCTCGAACTCAACCCCAGCCACGAAACCGCCCTCCGCCTCGCCCGCTTCCTCGTCGAGCTCGCCCGCCGCTGCCGCGTCCCCCTCGCCGCCACACCGGAGATCCACTATCTCCAGCCGGAAGAATGGCTCAAGTTCGACATCCTCCAGTCCATGCGCACCCTCACCCTGCTCGGCCAGTCCCACCCTGCGAAACTCCCGCCCGGCCGCTACCACTGGCACTCGCCCGACGAACTCACCCGCCACTTCGGCGGCCTGCCCCAGGCCATCCAGAACACCCTCCGCATCGCCGAGCGCTGCCACTTCGATTTCGAACTCGGCGACATCCGCTTCCCCCAGTTCCCCTGCGACAACCCCGTCCAGCTTTTGCGCGCCAAAGTTCAGGCAGGACTCGAACGCCGCTACGGCCTCTCTCCCGCCCCGGAAGTCCTCGAGCGCCTCCGCCGCGAACTCGCCGTCATCGAAGAAGTCGGCTACTCGGGCTACTTCCTCGTCTTCGCCGATCTGGTCGAGTGGTGCCGCGCGCGCGGCATTGAAACGCTCGCCCGCGGCTCCGCCGCCGGCAGCCTCGTCTGTTACCTGCTCGGCATCAGCAACGTCTGCCCCTTCCGCTTCGGCCTGTGTTTCGAGCGCTTTCTCAACCGCGAGCGCATGCAGTTCTCGAAGCTCGCCGACATCGACCTCGACCTCCCCTGGGACCGCCGCGACGAGGTCATCGAACACGTCTTCGAACGGTACGGCCCCGGGCACGCCGCCATGATCGGCGCCATCCACACCTTCCAGGGCCGCTCCGCCGTCGCCGAAATCGCCAAGGTCTACGGCATCCCCGAGCGCGAAGCCCGCCGCTTCACCGAGCACCTTCCCCGCCACCACGGCGACGCCCTTGAAGCCGTCCTCGAAACCCCCGAGTGCCGCAACCTCCCCTGGAACGAAGAACCCTACGCCACCGTCCTCCGCATCGCCGCCGAACTCGACGGCATCCCCCGCCACTTCGCCATGCACCCCTGCGGCCTCGTCCTCAGCTCCGAGCCCCTCGCCCGCCGCATGCCCCTCTTCGCCTCCTCCAAAGGCTGGCTCACCACCCACTACGACATGGAGGACGTCGAGGAACTCGGCCTGCTCAAAATGGACCTGCTCGGCCAGGCCGGCCTCACCGTCCTTCGCAAAACGCTCGACAACATCGAGTCCAACCACGGCTTCCGCCCGGACTTATCCAAACTCGACTGGAGCGACGCCTCCACCTGGGACGCCATCGCCACCGGCAACGCCCGCGGCGTCTTCCACATCGAGTCCCCCGCCATGACCAGCCTCCTCGTCATGACCGATTGCCGCGACATCGACACCCTCACCGCCGTCGAGTCCATCATCCGCCCCGGCGCCGCCAACGAGGGCAAAAAGCTCGCCTTCGCCCGCCGCAAGCAGGGCCTCGAACCCGTCCAGTACGCTCACCCGTCACTCGAACCTTTGCTCGCCGACACCTACGGCCTCATGGCTTTCGAGGAACACATCCTGCTCGTCGCCAACGGCTTCGCCGGCATGCCCTGGGGCCGCGCCGACCTCCTCCGCCGCGCCCTCGTCAAGAACCGCGACGCCGCCTTGATCGATCAGCTCGGCCAGGAATTCCGCCAGTCCGCCCTCGCCCTCGGCCGCTCCCCCGAGGACACCCAGCGCGTCTGGCAACTCGTCAGCGAGTTCCGCGGCTACATGTTCAACAAGGCCCACTCGGCCGCCTACGCCGTCGAAGCCTTCTCCGGCGCCTGGCTCAAGACCCGCTACCCGGTCGAGTTCCTCGCCGCCGTCCTCAGCTCCCGCCGCGGCTTCTACGCCCCCATCGTCTACGTTCTCGAAGCCCTCCGCCTCGGCGCCCGCTTCCTCCCGCCCGACATTCATCTGTCCGATCCCCGCCGCTTCGCCGTCCGCGGCGCGGAGATCCGCCTCCCCCTGGACCAGGTCCGCGGCCTGTCCCAGGCCACCCTCGACCGCATCGTCTCGCACCGCCCCTTCCGCGACCCCGGAGACTTCTACCGCCGCGTCCAGCCGGACCGCCCCGAGTGGCTCGCCCTGCTCAAAGCCGGCGCCCTCGACACCTTCGGCGAACCCCGCGGCGGCCTCTTCTGGCGCCTCCAGCGCCTGGAAACCTACGGCGCGCCCGGCCGCCGCCTCATCGAGCCCGAGCCCCCGCCCCCCTTCGAGCCCTCGGCCGAAAACCGCGCCCGCTGGGAGGCCGAAGTCCTCGGATTTCCGGTCAGCGTCCACCCGCTCGCCCTCTGGGGCGGCCATGTCGCCTGGAACAGCTTCCTCTCCGCCGCCGATCTCGCCCGCCGCCAGCACGAGTTCTACGGCAAAACCGTCCGCGTCGCCGGCCTCGTCGTCGCCGACCGCCGCCACCCCACGCCCAACGGCGTCATGAAGTTCGTCACCCTCGCCGACTGGACCGGCTTCCTCGAAGCCGCCCTCTTCGCCGATGTCTACCGCAACTACGGCCACTTGACCGTCCAGCCCGTCATCGGCCTGGAAGCCGTCGTCGAGCCCTTCGACAACCGCCGCGGCTTCACCCTCCGCGTCCTCCGCGTCCTCCCCCTGCGGGTTTCCAGCCACCCCCAGGCGGCGGCTGCATCCGAACCGTGTTTTCCTCAGCCGCGCGGAAGCAAACTCCCATGACCCCGCGCAACCTCAGCACAAACGAAAACCGCGGCAGCGGGTTCCATGCGGGTCTTGTGCAGGTTCTGTCCAGCGAGAGCGAGCGGTCCCCAGCAATGCCCCGCTGCGCCCCGACTGCGGATCTCCCGCCGCCCATCCCAGCGGATTTCCCGCCGCCCTTGGGCGGCGGCTGCATCCCAACGGGTTTCCCCTCGCGCTTGCGCGAGGGCTGCATCCCAACCGTGTTTGCCAAGGCTGCGAGAGCGGGTGGTCTGTAGCCCGCCCCGGCTGAGCGGGCGATGTCCGCAGGGCTCGCGATGCCGCCGCAAGCCATTTGCATGGAGAAGACGCCCGCCACTATGGAAAACCGAGCCAGCCGCCGGAGGGAGCGCCTCTTTCCCGTCCCCCGCTGTGAACGGTTTTTCGAGCGGGCGCGGCTGCGCTGGAACAGACCCGGAAAGCCCCTCTACTGCCGGATCGGGGCCCTCGTCCAGTCGGCGATCGCCCGAACCAGCCCCTCCACCGTGTACTCCCCGGCTTCGACGGCGATCTCGAGCCCCGCTGCGCGGGCGGTCTGCGTGGTCACGGGGCCGATCGAAGCCAGGCGCACGCCGGCCAGAAGCTCTTTCGGCGCCGCCCGCAGGAGGTGGCGCACGGTGGAAGAGCTCGTCAGGGTCACCCACTGCGGCCGGATTGTTTCAAACACTTCCCGCGCTTTTTGTTCAATCCCTTCGGGCGCCACCGTGCGGTACACGGCCAGAACGTCCACCCGGGCCCCTGCTTTGGCAAGCTCCGCGGGAATCACGTCGCGCGCTTCTTCGGCACGGGCCAGGAGCACGCGCCTGCCTTCGACGCCCGCCGCCCGCAGAGCTTCCACGACGCTCTCGGCAACGAACTCCGGCGGCACCAGATCCGGCTCCAGCCCGTGCTGCCGCAGCGCTGCGGCCGTCGCTGGTCCGATGGCGCAGATCCGCGGACCGGGGCGCGGCTCGACACGCTCGAAGAAAAACTCGACGCCATTGGCCGACGTGAAAATGGCCCAGTCGTAGGCGTCCCAGTCCGGCGTCTCGAACTCCAGGGGCTGGAACTCGATCAGCGGCAGCTCGATGACATCCGCCCCCAGCGCGCGGAGCTTCGCGGAGAGAGCCCCCGCCTGTTTCCGCGCCCGCGTCACGACAACTGTCTGGCCCGCCAGCGGCAGAGCGTGCGGATTGACCAACGCGATGATGCGCCGCGCGCCGCCGTCCAGCAGCGTCTCCGCCGCCCGCCGGCCCACGGCGCGGGGATCATCGGCGGGGCCTTCCTCCAGGCAGGAAAACACGTCGCCGCTCGCCGGGTCGGCTGCGACAGCGCGCAGCTGCAGCCGGCCCTCGCGCAGTTCCGCATACGCTCCCAGCGGCACCTGGCAGCCGCCTCCCAGCGCAGCGAGCAGCGCGCGTTCGGCTTCGACAGCCGCGCGCGCGGCCGCGTCATCCAGCTTCGCGCAGATCTCGAAGGCCGCATCGGGCGCCCGGCGTGTCTCCACGGCCAGGGCGCCCTGGCCCACCGCCGGACACATGATCTCCGGGTCGAGCATTTGCGTGATCCGCGCCTCCCAGCCCAGCCGCCTGAGTCCTGCGGAAGCCAGCAGGATGGCGTCGTACCGGCCCTCGTCCAGCTTGCGCAGCCGGGTGTCGAGATTGCCGCGGATGTCTTCAATCTTCAGGTCCGGCCGCAGCCGCTTGAGTTGCGCGGCGCGCCTCAGGCTGGAGGTGCCCACGCGCGCGCCCGCGGGCAGTTCATCCAGACGTTTCCCCACGACGGCATCGAAAGGCGATTCGCGTTCCGGCACCGCGGCCAGCGCCAGGCCATCCGGCAGGTCCACGGGAAGGTCTTTCAGCGAATGCACCGCCAGATCAATGCGGCCCTCGAGCAGCGCCTCTTCGATTTCTTTCGTGAACAGACCCTTGGAACCCACGCGCGCCAGCGGGACATCGGTGATTTTGTCGCCCGTCGTGCGGATGATTTCGATCTCGGTTTCCACGCCGAGTTCCGCCAGCCGCGCGGCGATCCGCCGCGCCTGCCACAGCGCCAGTTGCGAGCCCCGGCTGCCGATGCGCAGCTTCATGATTCCTCCAGCCGGAACATGCGCCGGATCACGGCAAGAATGCGGTCGCCCTCGGGCAGCGCCGCGGCGCGGCGGATCTCGACGATCGGTCCGTGGGCCAGCTTGTTCAGCAGGGATCGCGTATATGCCTCCAGCGCTTCCGCCCGTTCGCCGTCCACGCCCAGCTTTCCGCGCCAGCGCTCCATCTCCTCGCGGGCGAGCTCGTCGAGCCGCTGCTGCAGGCTGACGATGACCGGCGCCACCTCGCGCGTGCGGAACCGCTCGATCAGGCGCTGCACCTCTTCCTGAATGATCTGTTCGGCCTCTTCCGCCTCGCGCTGCCGCGCCTGCCGGTTGGCCTCCACCTCGCGCCCCAGGTCGTCGATGTCGTAGAGATAGGCGTTTTCCAGCTCGTCTACCGCCGGATCGATGTTGCGCGGAACGGCGATGTCGATCAGGAACACGGGCCGGTTCTGGCGCTTCCGCAGGACCGTGCGGATATCCTCTTTGCGCAGGATGTAGTCCGTAGCCCCCGAGGAGGCCAGCACGATGTCCATCTCGTGCAGCCGCGTCTGGAAGGATTCGTAATCAATCACGGCGCCTTCCACAAGGGCGGCCATCTGCTCGGCGCGCGCCCGCGTGCGGTTGGTGACGTAAATGCGGCCGCAGCCGCCGCGGCGCAGGTGCCTGGCGGCAAGCTCTGCCATCTTTCCCGCGCCGATCAGCAGCGCGTGGCGCGGGCGCAGATCGCCGAAAATCTGTTTCGCCAGATCCACGGCCGCATACGAGACGCTGACGGCGTTGCGCCCGATCGCCGTTTCGTTGCGCACCCGCTTGGCGACGGCGAACGCGCGCGCCAGCACCGGCTCGAGAGCCGATTGCAGCGCGCCCCGCTCTTTCGCCGCCGAGTAGGCGTCCTTCAGCTGGCCGAGAATCTGCGGCTCGCCGAGCACCATCGAATCCAGGCTCGACGCGACCCGGAACAGATGCCGCAGCGCGTCCTCGCCCCGGTAAACGTAAAAATGCGGCATCAGCGCCGCCGCGTCCAGCCCGCGCATCGCCGCCAGCGCTTCCACAAGAGGCCGCTCGTCCACCGGCCTGTCTGAACCGCCGTGCGCCAGCACTTCCACGCGGTTGCAGGTCGACAGCAGCATCACCTCGTCCACGCCCGGACACGCGCGCAGGGCGTCCAGCGCAGCCGGGAGCTGCTCGGCGTTCACCGCCAGCCGCTCGCGCACTTCCACCGGCGCCGTCCTGTGGTTGAGCCCTGTGAGCAGAAGATTCAGCATGGCGTCGGCTCAGTGTTCCAGCAGCGGCCGCAGGCTGATGTGCGCGGCCCAGCTCAGCGCCGCGAAGCCCAGAACCGCCAGGGACAGCATGGCCGCGCGCCGTCCGCGCCAGCCTGCCCAAGTGCGCAGCACGACCATCAGCAGATAGAAAGCCCACGTCGCCAGCGAAATCAGAATCGCCGGCTTGCCGATCCACCGCGTGCCGAATTCCGTCGACGCCCAGACGGTCGCCACCGCCACGGAAAGCGTCAGCGCAATGAAGCCGAAATTCATCGCCCGCGTGATCAGACCATCCAGCGTCTCGAGCGGCGGCAGCTTTGAGGGCGCCAGCCGCGCGAGCCATCCCGCCGGCTCGTGCCTGCGTTTCAGCCGCCGCTCCTGCATAAGATAAAAGACTGCCCCCGTGGCTGACACGAGCAATCCGCTGATGCCCAGCAGTACCAGAAAGATGTGCGCCGCCAGCAGCGCGCCCCGCAGATTCTGCTGCTCCCAGGCGGAAGGAGACACGCCCGCCGCCCCGATCCACGCCAGCACCGTGACCAGCGGGAAAAAGAACACGCAGAGCCCGTCGAAGTGGTAGCGCCAGTCAATGAAGAGATAAGCCCACGCCAGAATGAGCGCGCACAGCGATGCGGTTTCGAAAAAGTTGTTGGCGGCGAGCTGACCCAGCGCGGCGCTGTGTTCGACCACCGCGACGAAGTGCAGCACCGCAGCCGTGCGGAAGGCCGCCGCGGAAATTCCCGCGGGCCGGTCCATCCGCCGCAGCAGCATCAGAACAGGGTGAAAGAACGCCACCGTGTAGAGCAGGGCGGCGGCGCGCAGCCAGAGCAGGCTCAGATCGGGCATGGGGCGTATGACAGAAAGAGCCGGCTCCCGGCCGGCCTGTTTCGAGTATAGCGCCCGGCCAGCGTCCGGGAGGAAACTTGCCTGAACCGGCAGGAGTGCAGCGCCTCAGCGGCCAGGCGGCCTGCGGAAAAAGCAGCTTCGACAGGCGCTGGCCACGATGGGCCGCGCCTTGACCAGCCTTTTCAGTCCGCCCCCTGCAACCGCAGCCACTTTCCCCGATGGTGATACAGAACCACGGAGGCTTTTTCAAGGAAGTGCGAGTCGATGCCATCATGGTCCAGCGGCGGCAGCGGCGCGCCGCCGTAGTGGCCGTGGTACCAGCGGATCTTCGCCTCGTCCGCCACCGTGATCGCCCACGAAAAGCCGGCTGAATCCGGCCCTGTCGTCTGCATCCAGTCGCTCTCCAGGCCCCCTTGCAATGTCTCGGGCTTCGTATCCGCCGCGTCCTGAAAGACGAGCAGCCTGACGGTGTCCTGCACGGAGCACAACACGGCCCAGCTTTCGCGTTCGGCATCGTAGAAGCGTCCGCGGATGACATTGTTCG
Source organism: Bryobacteraceae bacterium (assembly GCA_026002875.1). Classification (NCBI taxonomy): domain Bacteria; kingdom Pseudomonadati; phylum Acidobacteriota; class Terriglobia; order Bryobacterales; family Bryobacteraceae; species Bryobacteraceae bacterium. The sequence goes on along the minus strand of BPGE01000001.1, from coordinate 2,050,748 downwards.
GGCTTCGCCAGGCGGGCAATTCGTCGGCCTGCGGAATTGTGCATCCCATCTGCCGGAGCGTGGCGGCGACGGCGGGCGGCAGCTCGGGGAAGGCATCCACGGGAAGCCGCTTCAGATGATGCCGTCCCGCGTTCAGGATCGCGTGCAATTCGGGAGAGGAATACGGCGCCTGATCGGGCGTTTCCAGAGCCCTGCCTGCGGCGCCGAAAACATCGTCCTTCCGGAGATACGGTTGGATCTCGCGCGCCCGCCCGAAGCATTGACGGGCTTCCTTCCTCCAGGCCTTCCGCCGTGCGGGATCTTTCTCCTCAGCCTCCGCAAGCTGATGAAACCGCCGCGCCGCGCGCTTCTGGATCTCCGGGTTCATCGTCGTCGACAGCAGCCGGCGCGCCTCCTGCGCATCCGCGCCCTGCAATGCGATCTGGCGTACGCACCATTCCGCCAGTGCATCGGCTGCCGGCGCGAAATCCGGTTGCGCGCGCATCGACGCTTTCAAAAACTCCAGAGCGTCGCGCTCATCATGCCGCTGGAACCATTTCGCGGCCAGCCAGGCCACGCGCGGGTCGTAAGGATGGGCGCGGACGGCATCCCGCCATGCCGTCAGGATCTCTTCCATGCGGGCAGGGCCCAGTTCCCCCGCGCCGAACCACGCGGGCGGCCAGTCCAGAAACTCCGACACCGGCTCGTTCCGGATGAACCAGAGCAGGTGATCTGTCCGCTCGACAACGGATCCAGGCCCGCCCTGATGCCACAGCCATGCCATCCGCACGGCGCGCCGCTGCGGGTCGCGCGCGCCCGCCTGCAACTCCTGCCGGATTCGCTCCGCCAGCTCCGGCTGGAGCGTCTTCGCCTCTTCGAGCAAGGCGTCGCGGAAGGGCAGGGGAGGCTGCTCGGGCCGGGCCACCGGCTGCGGGCGGCTGCGGGCGAGCGGCGGCTCCCGGCTGAGCCACAACAGCCAGCCTCCCGCCAGCGCGGCGAACAGCAGGATGGGCAGCGAGGCTCTCATGGCCGGATTCTACGGTCCAGGTCCCGGAAAGAAATCCCGATTTGCCGGGAATTCGGCACCGAATCCGCCAGTAAGACGCGTTTTCTCCGGCCGAAGTTTCCGGCAAAGACGCAGCGGCCACGGTGCGGGTATCCAGTTTCAGCCTGAGGGCAGGATGCGGACCGGCAATCCGAATTCCAGCGGCTCGGCAGCGGCGTTCAGGCATTCAATCCGTATGTTCAGGGGCGCCTCCCCCGCCTGAAGGGCCTGCCCCAGAATCGTGAAGTGAACAAAAAGACTGAGGAAATCATCCATCGCTTTCCTTGTCCTCAGTCGGCGTCCCAGCGTGAGCGGATCCGGCTGATGCGGCAGAGCCACGTCCGGCATCTCGGCTTCGAAGCCCTGCTGCACGGAGGCGAGCGGAGCGTCCCACTGCGGGCCGCCAGGGAGGCCATCAGGGTTCCGGACGATCCGGAAGGCGTGGACCGCCTCCGGTGCGATCAGCTTCTGGTCAAGAGCTCGCCCGCTGACGCGGATGCGGACGCCGCGCGTTTCAGGACCGCGGTTTGCCACAGGAACAATCAGGCGCGGGAAAGACTGACCGGCGATGCCCGGCAGTGCCTGAACGGAGCCGCACACAAGTGCGGGCGGTCCGGCAGGCTCAGAGACGGCCGCGGCGCGGCGGAAGCAGAGACGGACAGAGGCGGATGGCGCACGCACGGCTTCTTCCGCCACGGCGACCGCGCGTTCGTACGGCAGGGCCAGGGCGGCAGCGGCGCGCCGCAGGGCCTCCTCGGCAAATGTGCCGCCGCCCTCCATTCCTCCGGCCAGCTCTTGCGCCGATACATGGGGCAGCGCCGCGACCCACTTTTCCGGATGGCCGGAGCCTTTGCGGCGCAGGACTCCAGCGGAGATGCGGTCCACGCGCTTGCCCGAAACGAACAGGGTGATGGAATAGCGGTCGCTGTCTTCGACCACGGCCGCAACGACCGGGCGGCTCAGCGCACGGGAGAGTTCCGCGGCCGCGGAGTCCGGCTCTGCCAGCCCTGTGTCATACACGGAGAGCCACGGACACGGCTCGCCTGCCAGCACGGCGATCACCCGCTCCTCCGACGCTGCATCCTCAATCCAGCCTCCGCCATCGCAGACGATCCTGCGGAGGGATGCGGCGGCCGATTCCGCCGGCAGGCCCGGCGCGTTGATGTGCAGATTCGCCGTCGTGAGGCCCATGCAGACAGTATCGGGCGAATGATCCAGCAGGAACAGGGTCCGGTATGGGATGGAGGCGCGCGAAGCGGTCAGCCTGCGGGAAGGAAGAGGACAACCAGGCGTGAAGAGACCGGACCGGCGATGGATGGCAGTACCGGGACGGAGCCGCACGGGAGTCCGGGCGGTCCGGCAGTCATCCGAGGTCTTTGAGCGAAGCCCAGCGCGGGTCGCGGAACGGCGAGCGGCAGCCGCAGTCGCCGAGGTTCCGGTTGGCGCCGCAGTACGGGCAAAGGCCCTTGCAGTCCGGGCGGCAGAAGAGCTGCATGGGCAGGCTGAGCAGGATCTGCTCGCGGAGCGCCTCGGCCAGCTCCACGCCGTCGCCTTCGTAGAAGGCGAGATCGATTTCGCCCTCTTCGAGGTGGATCTCTGCGTGGTTCGACGTCTGCAGGACGGGCCGGTAGAAGAGATCGAAGTCGGAGTCGATCTCCACCACGGCGGGCTCGAGACAGCGGTCGCAGGCGCCTTCCATCCGGGCCTTGATGTGGCCGCGGATGCGGATTTCGCCGAGAGTATTGCGGAGCAGCTCGGTGCGCCCGCGCGCGGCCAGCGCCCCGATCTGGCGCAGGTCTTCCGGAAACGAGATCTCGCCCGGATCGTAAAGAACGTCGAACAGGATCGGGTGGTGCTCCAGTTCTGTAAGCGAGAAGAACACGGCCCGCCTCCTTTCCCTTTCATCATCCCGAAACCGGCGGGGGAAGACAATTGGCAGTTTCGCCGGGCATCGGGAATGGATCCGGACTGCCTGGGGCCGGGGGCGGATGAAGGCGAGAGACAGGACGGGCGGGCTGCCGGGCGCCGCCGCGGTTGCCGCCGCGGGGCGGGCTCGCATAAGCTGGCTGTGGGGTCCGGCCGATGAAGAGATCCAGAACCGTTTTGCTGATTGCTTCCCTCCTTCCTGCCGTCCTGCTGGCGCAAAGCCAGTCTCCGGCTTCGCTGCCTCAGCTCGTGCGCACGCGCGTCGTGGTCACCGACGCCAAGGGCGCGCCCGTGCTCGATCTGAAGGCCAGCGAGCTGAAGATCACGGACCAGAACCGGTCCCTGACGCCGGCGTTCCTGCATCCGCCGCTGGCCGCTTTGGCGTTGCCGGAAGCCGCGCAGGGCTGGGTGTCGAGCCGCACGTCGAACACGGCGCCCCACACCGTGGCCATTCTGTTCGACCTGTTCAATCTGCTGCAGAACAACCGGCTCGACTCGTTCCAGCGTGTCGAGGCGGCGCTGCCGAAGCTGGCATCCAGCGGCAATGTCTACTTCTACCTGCTGAACCTCGACGGGACGCTCGAGCCGCTGATCCCCGCACAGGACGAAAAGGGCAACATCGTAGCCCCGCCGGCGGACTGGCATAAGAACGCCGCGAAGCTGCTGCAGAAGTATTCGAAGAACCTCGGCCGCGCGCGTCCGGCGGGGATTCTCCAGGAAGACGTGGTCAAGAAGACGTACGTGGCGCTGGAAACGGTGGCCAAACACCTGGGCGTTTTTCCCGGCATCCGCGATCTGGTCTGGATCACCGACGGGGTGCCGAACGTCTTCGACACGCGGCAGCAGTGCTCGGGCGACTGGGTTGAATGCGCGTTGTACGTGCCGCACCTGGCCGTGACGCTGGACAACGCGGGCGTGGCCGTTCATCCGCTTTCTTACGGAATTCTGCAGCCGGACGTGACGCTGTCGATGGAAGACGTGGCGGGGCTGACGGCCGGCCGCACGTTTTACCGCGAGGATCTGGATTCGGTGCTGTCGCAGCTGTCGCAGGCGGCCTCTGGATCCGATCTCCTGCTGGCGGCGCCTCCGGCGGACAACTGGGATAGCAAGTTCCACCGCCTGCGCGTGCAGTGCGAGCGGCGCGGGGTGAAGGTGGTTGCCCGGCAGCGCTATTACGCGTACCCGAGCCAGGGACAGGTGCCCGCGCTGGAATTTGCGGCCATGAGCGCGCTGCTGAAGATTCCGTCCGACGCCCCGGAAGTGGACCTGCGGGGCAGCATTACGCCGGGCTCGAAGCCTGGCGCAGGGATGGTGCGGATCCGCATCGCTCCGATGAGCCTCTTCACGATCGAGGATGCGGGCCACGCCGCAGGCCAGGTCTCGGTGATGTACGCGCAGTACGACGGCAAGAACCTGCTGGGATCCACGCAGCCCATGACGTTCAACATGAGGCTTCCGAAGCAGCAGTTGGTTGAAGCGGCCAAAGAGGGCCTGCCGTTCGATCAGGAGATCCTGGTGGATCCGCGCGCGAAATCCGTCCGGTTTCTGATCTACGACCGCGGCTCGCGCTTTCTGGGATCGGTGACGATGCCCGTGCCGGCGGCGAAATAGGGCGGGCGGCGCGGGCCCGGCTGCTAGAATGGCAATAACCTCATGTGGCGTGTCTCGCTGGTGGCGGCGGCAGCCGCCCTGCTGGGCCTGGCGGCGGCGGTGGTCTCCGAGATCCGCGTCGAAAATGTGACGGCGCAGTCCGGCCTGTCTTTTTACTGCGACAGTTCTCCGACGCCGAACCGCAACCAGCCGGAAACCATGGTCTCCGGCGTCGCTCTGATCGACTACGACCAGGACGGCTGGCTGGACGTGTATTTCGTCAACGGAGCGGCCATCCCGTCCCTGAAAAAGGAATCGCCACGCTACTGGAACCGGCTGTTCCGCAACAACCGGGACGGCACGTTCACCGACGTTACGGAGAAGGCGGGCGTGCAGGGTGAAGGCTACGGGATGGGCGCCGCCGTGGGAGACTACGACAACGACGGCTGGCCCGACATCTTTCTGGCCAATGTCACCGACAACCAGCTGTATCGCAACAACGGGGACGGGACGTTCACCGACGTCACGAAGAAGGCAGGTCTTTCCGGCGCCAGAATGAACGGGCGCAAAATGTGGGGCGTGGCGGCGGGGTGGTTCGACATGGACAACGACGGCGACCTGGACCTGTTCGTCTCCAACTACTGCGTCTGGGAGGTCAACAGGGACCCGTTCTGCGGTCCGAACCCGGAGACGCGGGCCTACTGCCATCCCGACAGTTACGATCCGCTGCCGAACACGCTGTATCGCAACAACGGCGACGGCACGTTCACGGACGTTTCGCGGGCCATGGGGATCCTGCCGCATCTGGGGAAGGGCATGGGCGTCGCGTTCGCCGATTTCGACCATGACGGGTTCATGGACGTGTTCGTGGCGAATGACAACGCCCCCAATTTCCTGTTCCACAACAAAAAAGGAAAGGCATTCGCCGAGGTTGCGATGCAGATGGGCGTGGCTTTTCCGGAATCGGGCGCCTTTATTTCCGGCATGGGGGCCGATTTCCGCGACCTCGACAATGATGAATGGGAGGACATCTGGCACACGGCCATCGAGGGCGAGACGTTCCCGCTGTACCGGAACCTGGGCGAAGGGCGCGGCTTCGAGGAGCTGACGCACCGCGCCGGGCTGGGCCACACGACGCGGAACATGTCGGCGTGGTCGAATGGCGCCTTCGATCTCGACAACGACGGCTGGCGCGACCTGGTGACGGCGCGGGGCAACGTGCAGCACAGCCTGGCGATGCTGTCCATGCGGCAGTCCGAGGAGCCGCTGGCGATCTTCCGCAACCTGGGAGGCAACCGGTTCGCGGACGTCACGGATGCGGCGGGGCCGGATGCGATGAAGCCGCTGCTGCGGCGCGGGCTGGCCTACGGCGACCTCGACAATGACGGGCGCATCGACTTCGTGACGACGACGCTGAACGGCCATTCCGAGCACTTCCGCAACACGACGAAGAATCAGAATCACTGGATTCTGTTTCTGCTCGAAGGAACGCGCAGCAACCGCATGGGCATCGGGGCGCGCATCCGCATCACGGCCGAGGACGGGCGCGTCCAGGTGAACCACGCCACGACCAGCACGGGCTACAGCGCCTCGAGCGATCACCGCGTCCATTTCGGGTTGGGGAAGGCAGCGTCGATCCGCACGGTGGAGATCGTGTGGCCGAGCGGGGCGCGGCAGATGCTGGAGAACGTGGCGGCGGACCAGATTCTGAAAGTGCGGGAGCCGGCAGCGCCGGCGCGCCCGCCCGCGGCGCGGCCAGCGAAGCGGTGAGAGGGGCCGCGGTGGGAGGCCGGTGGGGACGGGGCAGAGGCCGCGCGGGTTGCCGTCTGTGTTGAGGTTGCGCGGGGTCATGGGAGTTTGCTTCCGCGCGGCTGAGGAAAACACGGTTGGGATGCAGCCCTCGCGCGAGGGCGAGGGGAAGCCCGTTGGGATGCAGCCCTCGCGCAAGCGCGAGGGGAAGCCCGTTGGGATGCAGCCCTCGCGCGAGCGCGAGGGGAAATCCGTTGGGAGGGGCGGCGGGACACGGTTGGGATGCAGCCCTCGCGCGAGCGCGAGGGGAAATCCGTTGGGAGGGGCGGCGGACTGGCCGCGCCTGCGGCGCGAGGGGAGGGTGTTGGAAGGTTGGGGAGGTTGTGTTTGAACCGCTTGGTCGCAGCCCTTCGGGCTGCTCCCGCGCGGCTCTGTTTGGGCGGGGCGGGTTTCGGTTCGTTTCGTAAAATTGCGGTTTTGGGGTTTGTCGGGTGCTGCGGGAGAGTGGCTTCCGGGGAGGGAATGGGCACAGTTGGGATGCAGCCCTCGGCCAAGGCCGAGGGGAAATCCGTTGGGAGAGGCGGCGGGACACGGTTGGGATGCAGCCATCGCGCAAGCGCGATGGGAAACCCGTTGGGAGGGGCGGCGGGACACGGTTGGGATGCAGCCCTCGCGCGAGCGCGAGGGGAAGCCCGTTGGGATGCAGCCCTCGCGCAAGCGCGAGGGGAAGCCCGCTGTGGGGGGGCGCACGGGTAACGGCCGGAGAACGCTCGCTGCCGCGGCCTGCGGCCGCCTCGCCCGCAGCTCAGACCGCGCCGCCGCGGTTTTGATCCATGCTGACGGTGCGCAGGGGCCACAGGCAGCCGAAGGGTTGACTGGCCGACCGGGCGGAGGTCGGGCATTTCGACAGACTGTGAAGAAAAGTTCAACAATTTTCTTGACACAACCAGAGTTACAGATCCGTTTGCCTGATAGAATGACGCTGCAATCGTTGCGTGGTTGCCCCCAGGGCACCACAAGAAGAGGGATTCATGCGATTACGAAAAGCGGCTGTGTTGATAATTTCAACACTCGTGGTACTGGCTCTGGCGGGAGTTCTGCTGTCAGCAGACAGTCCGCCACCCTTTTCGGCTGCGGACAAGGCGTTTTATGCGGATGAAGCCACGGTCAATTTCGTCCGTCCGGGGCTGGTGTTCACGATCACGAAGGCGGAGATCGCCGCCGACGGAACACTCAACGTCTGGGTCAAGATGACGGATCCGCGCGGAACGGGGCTGGACCGGATGGGCGTCGAGACACCGGGACCGATCAGTGCAAGCTTTCTCGTCGGATACATTCCGGGACCGGGCAAACCGTACGTGAGCTACATCACGCGGACGCGCACGGGCAACGCCGGAACGGTCACACAGGCGACGGGCGAAAACACGGGGACGTGGACGAAGATCGGCAACGGGGAGTACAGGTACACGTTTGCGAACAAGATTCCGGCGGGCTATGACAGGACAGCGACCCACACTGTGGCGATCTACGGTTCACGGAATCTGACCGAGTTCGACCTGGGCACGAACTACGACGATGCGGTGTATCACTGGGTGCCGGACGGCTCGCCCGTGAAAGTGGTTCGCGACATCGTCAGGACGCAGAGCTGCAACAAGTGCCACTCGGATCTCGGGTTCCACGGGGGATCGCGCAAGAGCATGGAGGTTTGCAATCTCTGCCACACGCCGCAGACCCCGACCCGGAACGAAGGCGTCTCCACCAGCATGCCGGAGATGATTCACAAGATTCACTACGGGGCGAACCTGCCTTCCGTGCGCGCGGGCGGCAAATACATCGTCGGCGGGCGGGATTATTCCGCAGTCGTGTTCCCTGCCCCGGCAATGGCCTGCAAGTCGTGCCACGAGGACCAGAAAGCATCCGGCGCGGCGCAGGCGGACCACTGGATGACCAGACCGAACCGGGAAGCCTGCGGCGCCTGCCATGACAACGTGAACTTCCAGACCGGGCAGAATCACGCCGGCATCCCGCAGCTGAGCGACAACCTGTGCGGAACGTGCCATCAGCCCAAGGGCGAGATCGACTTCGACATCTCGGTGGCGGGAGCCCACACCGTGCCGATCGAGTCCTCGCTGCTGGACGGCATCCGCTTCAAGATCAACGCGGTGGCGGATGTCGCGCCGGGAAAGAGCCCGACGGTCGATTTCTCGATCACCGACAAGAGGGGCAGGCCGGTCGACATCCGGACGCTGACGAGCCTGCGCATTTACATGGCGGGTCCCACGACCGACATTCCGAGCTATGTCCGGGAGACCGCGCTGACGGCGCAGGGACCTGCGGGCACGGGCCGTTACTTCTGGACGTTTGCGGCCAAACTGCCCGCCGACGCGAGCGGCACATGGCAGTTCGGGATCGAGGGCTACCGGACGACGACCGTGCTGGAGGGCACCCTGAAACAGCGGACGATCCGCGACTACGCCCCGAACGCGATGTTCTACGCCTCGACCGGAGGCACGGCCGAGCCGCGGCGCACGGTGGTCACGACCGAGAAGTGCAATCAGTGCCACTACGTGCTCGAGTTCCATGGAGGAAACCGGAATGAAGCGCAGATGTGCACGTTCTGCCACAATCCGAACCTGACCGCGGGCAACCCGGCGCGGAGCTGGAACTATTCGACGATGATCCATGAGATCCACAGCGCCGAGATCGGCTACCCGGGAATCCTGTCGAACTGCTCCCAGTGCCACACGGGCAACTCGCAGATGCTGCCGCTGAGGCAGGGGCTGCTGCCGACGCGGAACCCGCAGGCGCCGATCAACCCGACGCCGCCTGCCACCAACGCCTGCCTGTCGTGCCACGACACGAAGGAAGCCTGGGCGCATGCGGCAGCGAACACGACCTCGCTTGGCGAGAGCTGCTCCGTCTGCCACGGAACGAACTCCACGTACAGCGTGGGCAAGGTGCACGCGCGCTGACCCCGGCTCAGAACACAACATGCAAGCCCGCCGCTTCCTTCCGGCGCGGCGGGCTTCGCCGTCTTCCGGCTCGCCGCGCTCACAGCCCGCTGCAGAGCCTGGAAGTCTCCGCAGAGCCCGCGGGGGACATCAGACTCCATTGGCACAGCCGTTCCGCGCCTGTGCGGTCACTGCCGGACGCGGATCAGATGCCGGAGCCGTTCTGATTCCGCTCTTCTCCCTCCCGGCGGCTGCGCCCGCGCGCGACGCCTGGCGCCAGGATCTCGGCATGAGGCGGACACTCGCGTTTCTGCTATTTGTTTGTGCAGCGCAGGCGCAGGACTTCGCCGACATCCGTCCGAGCCCGCAGCAGATCGCATGGCAGGAGATGGAGATCGGCGTTCTGGTGCACTTCGGGACCAACACGTTTCCCGACCGCGAGCGGGGCGACAGGACAGCCGATCCGGCGGCGTTCATTCCGGTGCAGCTGGATGCGGAACAGCGGGTGCGCGCGGCGAAAGCCGCCGGCGCGAAGCATCTCATCCTGGTGGCCAAGCACCATGACGGCTTCTGCCTGCGGCCCTCGCGGCAGACCGACTACAGCGTGAAAAGAAGCCCGTGGAACCAGGGCAAAGGCGATGCGGTGCGCGAAGCGGAACAGGCGTGGCGCCGGCACGGGCTGGCGTTCGGGATTTGCCTGTCGCCGCGGGACCGGCATGATCCCCGGTGTGCCGACAACAGGAAGTAGGACGATTCCTACGTGGCGCAGATGACGAAGCCGGCCACGCAGGACGGACCGCTCGTCGAGTTCTGGCTGGGCGGCGCGGGCAGCGAGGGCCACGTCCATGACTTCGCGCGCTCTGTGCGCACGATGCGGACCGACCAGCCGAACGCGCTGCTGTTTGCGAGCCTCGACTTCATGCCGTACGCCGACATCCGCTGGGCGGGCGACGAGAGCGGCCTCGCGCACGAGGAGAACTGGCACGTTGTGGACAACTAGGGCATTCTGCGGTGGCGGCCTGCCGAAGCGGACACGCCGCTGCGCGACGGCCACTGGTTCTGGCACCCGAATTCCGAGAAGCGCCTGAAGAGGCGCGAAGAACTGATGGAGATCTACCACAAGACCGCCGGGCGGGGCGCGCAGCCCTTGCTGGGCATCGCGCCGGACGACCGCGGACTGCCGCCGGAAGCAGACGTGAAGAGGCTCGAGGAATTCGGCGCCGAAGTGCGGCGGCTGTTCGGCAAGCCGCTGGCAACCGCTCCGGCTTCGAACCCCGCTTCGATAGCGTTTCCCGGACCGCGGCGCGTGGACCGGGTGGTCCTGCAGGAAGACCTGGCGCATGGCCGGATGGTGCGGCGGTTCCGGGTGGAGGCTCGCGTGGGGGAGCGCCGGGTGGACGTGTCGCGGGGGACGACGATCGGCCACAAGCGGATTCTGGTGTTCGAGCCCGTGAATGCGACCGCAGTGCGGGCGGAGGTGGAAGCGGCCATGGGGCCGGCGCGCCTGAAGCCGATCGCGGTTTCCGACGGAGGGCGCTGATCGGCGGACCCGCGCTGGCAGGGCGGGAGGACGTTTCTACCGCAAGGCCCGGAGGCGTTCCGCTTCGGCGCGGGTGATGCGGACCACGGTTCCGTGGCGGTGGTCCGGAGGAAACGACAGCTTCTCCGTCACGTCTTCAAAGCGCCGCCAGTCCCGGGTTCTGCAGGCGCCGTAGTGCTGCGGTTTGCCGTAGTGGTCGAAGAAGACAAACCAATCGCGGCCGATCTTCAAAACGGACGGACCCTCGATCCAGGATTTCGTGAAGGATTCGGGTTCGGCGCGCCAGGGGCCGGCGGGATCTTGCGCCCAGGCGAGGCGCAGGTTCTTTTTCAGAGGTTCGCGGCGCTCGTCCTTGAACACCATCAGCCACCGGCGGCCCACCTTGACGATGGTGGAGTCGATCGTGTTGAACCCGGGGTCGAAGAACACTTCGGGCGGCGAGAACGTTTCGAAGCCGCGCGTGCGCATGGCCCACATGCGATGGTTGTAGCCCGAGTCGCCGGATTGTTCTCCTTCCGGGAAGCGGCCCGGGATCGTGGAGGCCCAAAACACGATCCATTGTTTCTGTTCCGGGTGCCAGACGGCTTCCGGCGCCCAGGCGTTGCGCGCGCCTTCGAGCGGGATCGGAATGCGTTTCTGGTTTTCCCAATGGACGAGGTCCACTGAAATGGCGTAGCCGATGGTGAGCGAGCCGTCTTCCCTGGATCGAGTCCATCCGGTGGTCCAGAGCATATGCCAGCGGCGGTCCGGACCGCGGACGAGGAACGGATCGCGCATGAGCATGCCAGGGATCTGCGGGCGGAGGACGGGCTGGTTGCCATTGACGGGGGTCCAGCGATAGCCGTCTTCCGAGAGAGCGAAGTACACGCCCGATTCTCCGTTGCCCCTGAAAGACGTGAACAGGAAGGGCTGCGCCGCGGCGGAGAACACGGCGAAGAAAAGGATTGCAAGGCGGTTCACTGATTGTAGATGATATCCAAGATGACTTTCAGGGATTGCACGTGGGACGATTTCCTGGCGCGCTTCGCCGCGCGCCAGACCTTGCACGGAGTCATCGACCACTGGGCGGAGCGGGCGCCGCAGACGCCTGCGGTGCTGAACGCCACGCGGGGCACGTCGCTGACGTATGCGGAACTGCGGGACAGGTCGCTGGCGGTGGCGCGGGCGCTCGCGCGCCTGGGCTTCCGCAAGGGCGATTTTCTGGCGACTTCCCTGCCCCTGACGGACGATCACATCGTGCTCGAGTACGGCTGTTTCCGCGCCGGCGTCATTCACGTGCCGCTGGATCTGCGGCTGTCGCGGGATGAGCTGATCCGCAGCCTCCGGCTGGTGGGCGCGCGGGGCTACGCGACGGCGCTGCCGCACAGCGTGTCCGGAGAGGTTGCGGAGCTCGAGCATGTGTGGGACGCGGGCAGCCTGCACGAGTTCATTGCGAAGGCTGGAGAACAGGCTCCGGAGGCGCCGCTGCCGGAGATCCTTCCTCAGGACGGGGCGCAGGTGATCTTCACGACGGGCTCCACTGGACGCCCCAAGGCTGCCCTTTTGACGCACATCGGGATCACGGTGCAGAACTACTGCCTGGGGACGGCGTTCGAGTTTCCCGAGTCGCGCATTCTCGTGAACCTGCCGCCCTCGCACGTGGGCTGTCAGGGCGAGCTGCTGATGACCACGCTTTTCTGGGGCAGCACGGCGGTGACGCTGGAAATTTTCGATCCCGGCAAGAGCCTGGAGGCGATCGAGAAATACCGCATCCGGCTGGTGGGCCAGATTCCGGCGATGTTCCACATGATGTGGCGGCACTCGGAATACGAGAAGCGCGATCTGAAGTCGGTCGAGGCGGCGGTCTATGGCGGACAGGGCGTGCCGCGCCCGTTTCTCGACAGGCTCCGCACCATGGCGCCGCGCATCGGAACCGGGCTTGGGCTGACCGAAACGTCGGGCTTCTGCACGTACACGCCGCTGACAGCCGATGCGGATCAGGTGGCTGCGAGCCTCGGTCATGCCGCGCCGGTCTATCCGATGTCGATCCGCGAGCCGATGCGCGCCGACGGCGCAGCCGGCGCCGAGCTGCCCGCGGGGGAAATCGGTCACGTCTGTTTCCGCGGACCGCAGACTTTCGCGGGCTATGTGCATGATGAAGAGGCTACGCGCAAGACGATCTCCACGGACGGCTGGCTCTATACAGGCGACATGGGGAGCGTGGATGATGCGGGTCTTCACTTCAGCGGACGCGCGAAGTGGGTGATCAAGCCTGCGGGCTATCAGGTTTTCCCCGGCGATGTGGAAGAGCACATCTGCGCGCTGTCGGACAAGGTGGCCTCCTGCGGCGTGGTGGGCGTGCCGCACCCGATCTGGGTGGAAGCGATTGTCGCCTTCGTCGAGAAGCGTCCCGGAGTGGAGTTGACCGAAGCGGAGCTCCGCAAACACGCCCGTTCGCTGACTTCCTATAAGCGCCCGCTGCATTACGTGATCGTCGAGCCCGGCCAGATGCCGCTGAACCGCGTGGCCAAGGTGGACACGCTGCGGCTGCGCGAGCTGGCGGAGATCGAAGTACAGCAGCTGCAGAGCCGCGGGCGCTGGATGTCGGAGGCGCTGGAAGAATAGCGGCGTCCGGCTGCAGGGGCAGGCGCAGCCGGACGCCGCCTGCGCACGTGGGTCAGTAGTACAGCTTGAGCGCGAACTGGATCTGGCGTGCCGGAAACGCCGAGGTGACCGTGCCGAAGGCTGTCGAAGAGGCGTTGCTGTTGGGCGAGCCGAGGTTAGTGACGTTCAGCAGGTTGAAGTACTCGCTGCGGAACTCGACGCGCGCGCCTTCGCGCGGCAGGTCGAAGGATTTATAGAGGCCGAAATCGCTCTGGTAAAACGGCTCCATCCGGCCGATGTTGCGGCCGGCGGTGCCGAAGGGCCGCGTGACGTCGGTCGGGATGATCACGTTGGAGCGGATGAACCAGTTGCCCGGATTGTGGCTGCCGTCCTGTACGGGTCCGATGACGTCCGGGCGGTAGCTGCAGCTGGAGCAGACCTGCTGGGCCGAGACCGGATTGTAGACGAGATTCACGGGGAAGCCGCTGCGGGCTGTGTTGATCAGCGTCGTCCGCCATCCGCCCAGGAGCGCCTGCACCCAGGGATTCCAGGAGGAACCCCAGCGGCGGCCGCGGCCGAAGGGCAGCTCGTAGATGAGCGACGTCACGTTATTGTGCGTGACATCGTAGCTGGACAGCGCGCGTTCTGACCTGAGCCCGTAGAAGTTCACGCGCGAGTTGTCGCCGTTGTAGGTTTCGAGGTGGCCCGGGGCGTTGTCGATGGTTTTCGACCAGGTGTAGGAATTCAGCAGGTAGAAACCGTTCGAGAATTTCTTTTCGAGTTTCGCCTGGAGGCCGTGATAGAACGTGTTGCCTCCGGCGAAGGCGATCTGGATGAAGCTGAAGTCGCGGAAGGGGCGGCGCAGATCGAGAGAGAGGTTCTGTCCGGGCTGATTGGGCTGCGCCTGGTTGAAGTCGGCGAGGATCAGCTGCTTGGCGCCGCGGTTGCCGACGTAGCCGACATCGAGCAGGAGATCTTTCGAGAGCTCGCGCTGAATGGTGAGGTGCCACGTCTGCACATAGGGAACAGGCGTGTCTGAAGGAATGTAGTTCACGCGCGTCGTGCGGGTGTTGTAGAGGCGGGGATCGATGAAGCCATCGGGGAAGCCGTCCTGCGTGCGCTGGAAACAGGTGAGGAAGTCGCGTCCTGGCGAGCAGAGCGGAAGCGGGCTGGCGCCGCCTGCCGCGGGCGCCACCTGGTCGCGCGCGACGGCGAAGACGAAGGGTCCGGTGAAGCCGAGAATGTTTTCGCCGCCCATGCGGTTGAAGTGAACGTAGCTGATGCCGTAAGCGGAGCGGACGACGGTTTTCGGATTGATCGTGTACGCCAGCCCGATGCGCGGTCCCCAGTTGTTCCAGTCAGGACGGATGGTGGAGCGGTCCTGGATGGAGCCGGGTCTGGCGAAGAAGAGTTTCGCGTTGACGGGATCGAAGTTGCCCAGCTTGTAGTTGGCCTCCCATTGAGGCGTAGAGAACTCATAGCGCACGCCGAGATTCAGCGTCAGCCTGCGGGTGGCTTTCCAGTCGTCCTGGATGTAGAAGAAGTGCATGCGCTGGCGGTAATCGAGCACCGCGAAATTGCTCATGGCGTACTGGCTCTGGGCGCCCACGAAGAAATCGGCGAGGTTGGCGATGGGGTTGAATGTGGAGGAGAGGCCCGGAGCGGCGCTGAAGCGGCCATTGTAGGTGGACTGCCCGTAGACGGGAGCGAGGTCGTTGATTTCGGTGTCAATGCGCTGGTATTCATAGCCGGCTTTCAGGGCGTGGGCGCCGGCGAGACGCGAGTAATTCACGCGGGGGTTCCAGACGGCGGGCCACTGGAACTGCGGGTTGCTGGACTGCCGCCCGAACCCCGTGAAACCGGTGACGCCCTGGCTGTTCAGCCCTCCTCCAACCCTGGGATCCTTGCTGATGCCGCGGATGCCGTACGTGTCTTCGATGTGCGGCTCGCGGTAATTGACCGGGTTTTTGCCGGCTTCGGTTTTTGTCCAGCCGAAGCGGATTTCCAGCAGGGAAGCCGCATCGAGCGTGAGAGTGCCGCCGGCGGCCAGAGAGTAATTTCTGACGTAGACGTGGCCGTTGGAATTGCCGCCCGAAGGGCCCGGGATCGCGGGCGGCTCGAAGGCGTTCAGTTCGCGCCAGCTGTAGCGGGCGAAGGAAGTGAACCGTGAACTCCAGAACTGATCGACTTTGAGATTCCACTTGTTGTCGGGGGTGTCGAACACGCCGAGGGTCTCAAAGTTGTTGCCGACGCCGAGCGGACCAGAGCCGGCGCGGTTGGGGGCGGGCAGATCGGCAAGGACCTTGCGGGCGAACTGCGTCTGCAAAGCCGCGGGGACGCGTCCGTCCGGATACGGCGTCCCGTCGTAGGGGTTGCGCAACGCCACGCCGGGGAACTCCCCGCGGCGCATCGCCGCATCCGGGATCGAGGCGTAAAAGAGCTCGCTCTGCTTGCGGCGGAGACCTTCATAATCGGCGTAATAGAAGAGCCGGTTTTTCAGGATCGGGCCTCCTCCGGCGATCCCGAACTGGTTCTGCTTCATATCCGGCTTTTCGCCCGTGACCGGCTTGAAAAACCCGGTGGCGTTCAGGACTTTGTTCCGCAGAAAGTTCCATGCGGTTACATGAATGTCGTTGGTTCCGCTGCGGTAGGCAGCGATAATGGCGGCGCCGCCGGCGCGGCCGTATTCGGCGGAGAAGTTGTTTGTCACGACGCGAAATTCGCCGACGGCGTCGGGCGAGAGCTGCACGACCTGGTTGGAGAAGCCCTGGTTGGAAGTGCCGTAGGCGTTGTTGTCCACGCCGTCCAGCATGAAATTGTTATAGGAGCTGCGCAGTCCGTTGACGTGATAGCTGGCGTCGCGCGCGCCGCCGATGCTGGTGCCGCGCAGCGCCTGCACGGTGCCGGGAGTCAGCAGCGTCAGATCGGCGTAGGCGCGGCCATTCAGCGGGAGATCCACAGCCTGGCGGCTGCCAATGACGGTGCCGCGCGAGGACGTGTCGGTCTCGACCACCGAAACCGTGTCGCTGACTGTGACGACTTCCTCGACGTTGCCAAGATCGAGCCTCAGATCCGCCCGCTGCCGCGTGCCGACCGTGACCGTGAAGGGCTCGGAGACAGCCTTCTTGAAGCCTGGCGCAGTGGCGGAGATCGTGTAGCGGCCGGGCCGGACGTTGAAGAATTCGAAAGCTCCGCTGGCGTTGGTGACCGCGGCCGACACCACATTGGTCTCCTCGGACCGGAGTTCCACGCGGGCGCCCGAAATGACCGCCCCCGACGGGTCCGTGACTGTTCCCAGGACGGTTGACGTTTCAAATTGCGCCACCATTGGCACGGGGGCCAGGGCGCAGAGCAGGAAAAACGCCATGAATCTCACGGTCATGTGTTGAAGCCTCCCAGACGGAGCGAGCGAGTTCCGCTATTGTTGCCTCTCAGAGGATAGGACACGAGGCTGAAATTCAGGCGTCAATCCGGTGACAGACGCGTGAATGCGCTTTCGAAACGAGCACAGCCTGCCCGGGACTGGGCAATCCGGACGTCCCGCTCTGATATGGTGGTAGCCGGAATGTTTGCGCACCAGCCGTTTCATTACCATTCGCCTGAAGAACTGGCCCGCGACATTGAGCGCCTGGGCCTGGACATCCCGCTGACTTCGGATTTTTCTTCCCTTGCCGCGCCGCTCGACTGCGGACGGTTCCGGCTGCCCAACCGGTTTGTCGTGCTGCCGATGGAGGGCTGCGATGGAACAGGCGATGGTTCGCCGGACGAGCTGACGTACCGGCGCTACAGGCGGTTCGCGGCGGGCGGAGCGGGACTGCTGTGGGTGGAAGCCTGCGCGGTGGTGCATGAAGGGCGCGCCAATCCGCGGCAGCTGTGGATTCATGCGGGCAACATCGCAGCGTTTGCGCGCATGCTGGAGGAAGCGCGGCGCGCGGCTGAGGAGACGATGGGCGCTGCGCACCGCCCCGTGTTCGTGCTGCAGCTGACGCACTCCGGGCGGTATTCCAAGCCCGGCAGGAAGCCGGCGCCGGTTCTTGCGCACCACTCGAAGTTTCTGGATCCGGTGATGGGGCTGCCGCCGGATTATCCGCTGATCACGGATGATGAACTGGAGCGGCTGGAGGACATTTATGTGGAAGCGGCGCGGTGCGCTCTGGAGGCGGGCTTCGATGCCATCGACGTGAAGGCGTGCCACCGCTACCTGGTGAGCGAGCTGCACGCGTCGTTCACGCGCGAGAACTCGCGCTACGGTGGCATGGAGTTCGAGAACCGGACGCGATTCTTCCGCAACACCGTGCAGAAGATCCGGGACCGCGTTCCGGGCATCGCCGTGACGACGCGAATGAATGCTTATGACGCGATGCCGCACCCTTACGGCTGGGGCATGGCGCAGGATGGCAGCGACCGTCCGGATCTGAGCGAGCCGCTGCGGCTGGTGGGATTCCTCGCCGAGAATGGCGCGCCGCTGGTCAACATCACGATCGGCAACCCGTATTTCAACCCGTTTGTGAACCGCCCGTTCGATCTTCCCATCGCCGGGGCGCCGCTGCCGCCCGAGCATCCGCTGGAGGGGGTGGCGCGGTTCCTGCACATCGTGCGCGAGGTGCAGCAGGCGTATCCGCAGCTGCCGGTGGTGGGCGGAGGCTACTCCTGGTTGCGGCAGTTTCTGCCGCACGTGGCGGCGGCGGCGGTCGAGCGCGGCTGGGTTTCGCTGGCAGGCGGCGGGCGCATGGCGTTCGCGTATCCGGATTTCCCGCGCGACGTGCTTGCCGGGCGGCCGCTGGATGCGGAGAAGGTGTGCGTGGCGTGCTCGGCGTGCACGCAGATCATGCGCGACGGGGGGCGCACGGGATGCGTGCCCCGCGATGCCGCGATCTACGAGCCGATCTACAAGGCGGGGCGCGCCGAGGCTCTGGACACGATCCGGAAGGAGGCGGCGGCCTGCCGTCAGTGCAACGACCCGACGTGCGTGCCGAAGTGCCCGGCGGGCGTCAACGTACCGAAGTTCATCCAGGCCATCGTGGACGGCCGCTACCGGGACGCCTATGAAACAATCCGCGAGGCGAATGTTCTGGCCGCGGTGTGCGGGTATGTTTGCCCGTCGGAGACATTGTGCGAGTCTGGCTGCATCAACGAACACTACTCGGAACCCGTGCCCATCCGGCACCTGCAACGGTGGGTGTCGCGCATGGCGCTCGAGGAGGGCTGGAGCCGCGAGGCGCGGCCGCGGCCTGCAGCGACAGGCTTCCGGGTGGCTGTGGTGGGCGCGGGCGCGGCGGGCGTGGCGGCGGCCGTGGCGCTGGCTTCTTCCGGCCATGCCGTCACGCTGCTGGACCGGCGTCCGGCGCCGGGAGGCGCGGCCCTGGAGACGATTCCGCTGGACCGGCTGCCGGATGACATCCTCAGGCAAGAGCTCGAAGACGCGCTGACGGCCTCAGGCGCGGTGGAGCGGCGGCAGTTCGAGCTGAATGCGGGGCACACGGTGGACACGCTGTTCGCCGAGGGCTTCGATGCCGTTCTGGTGGCGGCGGGTTTGTCGAGCTCGATTCCGCTGCCCGGCGCGGCGCGGCCGCAGGCGGGTGTTTTCGGGGCGCTGGAGTTTCTCCGCCGGCTGAAGCACGAGGGCGCGAGGGTTTCCGGCGCGGTGGCGGTGCTGGGCGGCGGCAATACGGCGATTGACGCGGCGCTGTCGTCGCTGCGCGCGGGCGCGCGGGACGTCTACATCGTCTACCGGAGGTCGTTCGCCGAGATGCCCGCCTGGCCGGAGGAGCGCGACGCGGCGGTGCGCGCGGGCGTGCATTTCCTGGTGCTGACACAACCGCTCGATTATGTTTCGGACGCTTCGGGGCGGCTGGCGGGCCTGAAGGTGGCGCGCACGCGGCTCGGCGCGCCGGACGAGAGCGGGCGGCGGCGGCCGGAGGCGATCGCCGGAACCGAGCATGTGCTGCCCTGCGAAACGGCCGTGGAGGCGATCGGGCAGGCCATCGACGATGCGTTGCGCGCGGCGCTGCCGGGTGTTGAGTTCACGCGGCAGGGCACGGTCCGTGTGCAGCCGGGAACGCTGCAGACCACCCGGGAGCGCGTGTGGGCCGCGGGGGATCTGGTGAACGGCGGGGCCACGGTGGTGCAGGCGGTGGCCGAAGGCATGCGTGCAGCGCGGGAGATCGACGCGGCGCTGAAGGGGGCGGGGGTTTCGCGCGGCGGGTGACTGGATGGGAGAAGAAAGGCTGGAGCCGGCGGCGAGATTTGAACTCGCGACCCCCTGATTACAAGTCAGGTGCTCTGCCAGCTGAGCTACACCGGCTCTGTCTTTCAGAGTAACAGAGCCGGCCCGGGCTTCAGGCGGAGCGGGGCGAATTTGCGGTCACCTGCACGCGGAGGTTTGCATCAGAAAGGAAGAGAGGGGCGCAAACCGTGCAGGAAGCACTCGATCTGCTGCCGTGGCCGCTGATGCTGGCCGTCATGATGCTGGGCGTGACGCTGGTGCTCATCGCCTGCCTGCCCACGGCGTGGGTGGACCGGCTGCTCCGTTTCCTCAACAAGCGCTTCGGCGAGCCCGCCTCGTAACGGACATCGTAATCTGCTAGGTTGGCTTCCTAGACGGGGGCCCGCAGGCTTCCGCCGGAGCCGATCTCATGAGCCAGACCTTCAGCCGCCGCGCACTCGCGGCAACACCTTTTCTTCCCCTGATCCGCGCATCGCAGCAGCCCAGGCCGAACATCCTCTGGATCACGGCAGAAGACATGGGGCCGCACCTGGGCGCGTGCGGGGATCCGTACGCAGTGACGCCGAACCTGGACCGCCTGGCTGCGCGGGGCAGCCTCTACATGAACGCCTGGTCGAACGCGCCCGTGTGCGCGCCGGCGCGGACGGCCATCATCGCCGGCATGGATCCCTGCGCGCTGGGTGCGCACCACATGCGGTCACTGGCGCCCATGCCTTCCGGCATCCAGATGTTCCCCGCCTATCTGCGCCAGGCAGGCTACTATTGCACGAACAACGTCAAGGAGGACTACAACCTCGTCAAGCCGGACGGCACCTGGGACGAGTCCTCCGACAAGGCGCATTACCGCAAGCGCGCCAAGGGGCAGCCGTTCTTCGCGGTGTTCAACCACACGATCACCCACGAGAGCCAGATTCGCCGCCGCCCGCACACGCTGGCGCACGACCCGTCGCGCGTGCGCGTGCCCGCCTATCATCCCGACACGCCCGAGGTGCGGCACGACTGGGCGCAATACTACGACAACATCACCACGATGGACGGGCAGGCGGGGCGGCTGCTGGCTGAACTCGAGAACGACGGGCTGCTCGACGACACCATCGTGTTCTTCTATGGCGATCACGGCTCCGGGATGCCGCGCAGCAAGCGCTGGCCCTACAACTCCGGCCTCAACGTGTGCCTGATCGCGTCGATTCCGGCGAAGTACCGGCACCTGGCGGCGGCGGGCTACCAGCAGGGCGGAAGGAGCGGGCGGCTGATCGAGTTCATCGATCTGGCGCCGACGGTGCTGAGCCTGGCGGGGATCGAGCCGTTGAAACATTTCCATGGAGAAGCGTTTCTGGGCCCGTTCGCGCGGACGCCGAAGCGGTATCTGCACGGGTTCCGCGGACGCATGGACGAACGGCTCGACAGCGTCCGCTCCGTGCGCGACGAGCGCTACGTCTACATCCGCAATTACATGCCCCACAAGATCTACGGCCAGTATCTGGCCTACATGTGGGAGACGCCGACGACGCAGGTCTGGGAGCGGTTGTACAAGGAGGGAAAGCTGAACGCCGCGCAGCGGAAGTTCTGGGAGCCGAAGCCGCCCGAGGAGCTGTACGACCTGCGCAGCGACCCCGACGAGGTGAACAACCTTGCCGGCTCGCCCGCGCACCGGCAGGTTCTGGAGAGGATGCGCGCCGAGCACCGCCGCTACGAGCTGGCGATCCGCGACGCGGGCATGCTGGCTGAGAGCGAGATGCATGCGCGTTCGCGCGGCGAATCGCCGTATGACATGGCCCGGGATCCCAAACGCTTCGACGGGGCGCGGCTGCTGGATGCGGCGCAACTGGCTTCCGGAATGGATCCCGGGGCGGCGCCGCGGCTGGCGAAGATGCTCGGCGACAGCGACAGCGGCGTGCGGTACTGGGGCGCGATGGGGCTGCTGATGCGCGGCGAGAAGGCAGCGGCGGCGCACGCGGAGAGCCTGAAAAAAGCGCTCGGCGATGGTTCAGCGGCGGTGCGGATCGCGGCTGCGGAAGCGCTGGGGCGGTTCGGAGGCGCGCAGGAGCTGAAGGCTGCGATGGATGCGCTGGTTCCCCTCTGCCACCCGGTGCAGAGCGGAGCGTACGCAGCTGTCGAGGCGTTGAACGCGGTGGAAGCGATCGGGGAGCGCGCCCGGCCGTGGATCGCGCAGATCCTGGCGATGCCGGACGAGGATCCGAACGCGCCGCAGCGGGCGCGGTCGGAATACATCCGCCGGATGCGGGAGATGCTTCAGAAGCGGGTGTCCTGAGGCATGCCTCAGCGCTTTTCCGTCAGCCTGCCCGACCGGAACTCCTCGACGAAACGCTCGGGATCGCTGATTTCGTGCTCGATGCGCAGCGTGCCGCTGATCAGGTACAGGACGGCCACGGGGATGCCGACGATCGTGACGCAGAGCAGCCAGAACCAGAACCAGCTTCCCATGAATTCGTAACGGACGATTTTCGGCACAGTCCTTCTCCCTGCTATTCCGCCAGGCGGCGCGCCGTCCAGAGAATTGCATTCCGGACAAGCGCCTGGTAGCCCGGGTAGCGCAGCGTGGCCGCTTCGTGGCCGAGCTGGATATAGACGCTGCGCGCCTTCGGATGCGGACCGATGTAGACGACAGGACGGTCGTTGTCCGGGTGCTGCGTCTCCATCAGAATCTGGATGCGCGGCGAGTGCCACATGTTGCGGTAGGCCTCGTCGCGCAGGGCGAGCGGCGGAACGCCGCGCAGCACGGGGTGGCGTTCCGCCCCTTTCGCGGCGGTCACAACCATGTCGACATGGTCCTTCCACAGAGATTTCTTCCGCCCCGCCGTGTCCTGGGTGAAAAACTTGCCGCCGATCACTTCCTCGTACCACCACGGCCATGACGTGTAGTTCACGATGGCGTGATGGGTAGACACAATACCGCCTCCATTTTCGACGAATTCCCTGAGATGGGCCTGCTCTTTTTCGCCGATGGATTCCCACATATCGTGGAACACGATGACATCATACCGGCCGGCGAGCTTCCGGCCGAACGCTTCACCGGGAGAGCCGGCGTGTTCCCACGCGATGCGGGGATCGTCGAACAGCGAGAAGAATTCAGAGGGGTAGGAGTGGCCTCCCGTGACGACGAGCGCGCGGACCGGAGCGGGTCTTGGAGGATCGTGCGCAGCGACATCGCCCGTGGCGGCCCATTCGAGCAACCGGGCCAGCAGCGCGAGGAAGCCCGGCTGCGCCATGGCGCTCAGGTCGTGGCCGAGCGGCGTGTGGGCGAAGCGGCCTTTGCCGAAAGCGCCGGTCCAGGCCATCGGTTCGTCCCTGCCAGTGCCCTGCAGCGCCGGATCGCTCCAGGCGCGGGCGATCACGGTGACGCCAGGCTCCAGATCGAGCCTGTGGTAGAGCTCGTCGTTGGCGAGGAAGGTTTCCGGCAGGCCGCGGGCGACGGGGTGGCTGCGCTCGACATATTTCACCGGAAAAGGATGCCGGAGCGAGTGGCCGATATTTTCGACTTTCCAGGCTGCGCCCACGAGCCTGCGGAAGGCGGGCCAGGGATCGGAGTCCTGCTGCCAGCGCATGTCGGGCTTCCGCGTCTGTCCGTGAGCGGGGCCGTAGGTCACGCCGTGGAACGAGACAAAGCCTTTGCCGGACGCGACGAATTCCTCGACCGCCTGTTCGGCTTCGCGCGGAAGCCGCGGGCCGTTGTAGTGCCAGAGGATGACGTCATAGCCATCCAGAGCGGCGCGGTTCAGCGCCCGGGGCTCTTCCAGGACGCGGATGTCGAAGCGGCCGGATTTCGACAGTTCCGCGCGCAGGAAGGGCGCAGACTCGCGCCAGTCATGGTAGGGCAGGTCGGTCTGGCCGGTGACGATGAGAACACGGATCAGGACGGTTGCAAGGAGCATAGAAGTTCCCTCACCCAGGCGAGGCTTTTTTCGATCATCGGGCCGCCGGCGCCTTCGCACTCGAGGCTGAGGACGCCGTCGTAGCCGTTGTCGAGGAGCATCCGCACACACTGACGGATGTTGTCGGCGTTGACACCGTCGCCGATGGCGCAGTGGCTGACGGCGATGCCCGTGAGTTCGCCGCGCGCGGAGGCTGCGAGCGAAGGGCTGACGTCCTTGATGTGCACGTGGCTGACGCGTCCAAGGAAGCGGGAGAGAAAGGCCACGGGGTCCTGGCCGGCGATAAAGGTGTTGCCCGTGTCCATGTTCATGCGGAGGAAGGGCGAATCGCAGAACCCGAGCATTTCTTCCATGAAGTCCGGCTTGGTGGTGAACCAGCCGTGCGGCTCGATGTTGAGGATGATGCCATAGGCTTCGGCGACCGGCACGATCTGACGGTAGATGCGGCGCATGTGGTCGAGCGCCTCGCGCTCCGTCATGCCCGCGGGCGCGTGGCGGTCGTCGGTGGTGTCGACGCAGGGCACGCCGGCGAGCTTCGCCCAACGGATGGCATGGAGGACGTATTCGACGCCGAGCGTCGCGCCTTCGGGCTTCGACAGCGGAAATGCGGCGTCGATCTGCGAAAACTGCACGCCGTATTGGTCCATCTTCCGGCGCAGGAGGAGCGGATCTTCCCACAGGGCGACGTGAGGCTGATAGCCGAGGCCGTGGATCCAGCTGACGCCGTCGATGGCGCCGCACTCGATGCGGGAAACCTGGTTCCGCCGCGCCCAGGCGAGGCAGTCTTCGAAACTCCAGTAGCTGGAATTGAAGGCGTCGGTGTGGAAGCCGATTTCGAGCATGGCGTGCCGATCCTATCAAAGCGGCGGGGAAAGGGGAACCGGCACGGCGCTGTTCATGAGAAGGCTTCGCGCAGCATGCGGTACGATTTCTCCACCGCCGCGCGCGGCTCTTCCCTGCCCTCCATTTCGAGGCTGACCCAGCCCCGGAAGCCAGCGTCGCGGAGGATGCCGGCGATGCGCCTGTAATCGAGGTCGAGGGTGTACCATTCGCCGCCGCCGTAATAGGTTTTGGCCTGGACGATGCTGGCGTGAGGGGCGAGGGCGCGGATGCCTTCGTAGGGGTCGCCGGGGTAGTTGCCGGTGTCGAGATTGACGCCGAGCCAGGGGGAATTCACGGCTTTGTAGATGCGCAGGAGCGTGTCCACGCTCGTGGTGAGCCCCCAATGGTTTTCGAGGGCGAGCATGACGCCGAGCCGCTCGCAGACGGGGAGGAGCCGCTCGATGGCCGAGATGCACCAGCCGATGGCGTCCTCGTCGGTGTAACCGGGCAGGGGCGGCTCGATGCCCTTGACCTTCATGAGCTCGTCGAAAGAGGGGATGGTTTTCCAGCGGCCGGAGTTCAGGCGCACGCAGGGGATGCCGAGGCGCGCGGCGAGCTCGAGGCAGCGGCGCGTGTGCTCGATGTGGCGGCGGCGCTCGTCGGCAGCGGGAAAGACGAAGTCCTGATGGATGGAGAGCATGGGCAGGCTGAGCCCGTGGAGAAAGGCGCGGCGCCTGAGGCTGTTCACATAGGAGGGCGATTCATCGCGCATCTGCCGGTGGAGGATCTCGACGCCCTCGAAGCCCAAGGCGGCGGCGTGGTCGATGACGTCTTCGATGGGGAAACGGGGGCCGCGGAAATGCCAGTAGGAGTAAGTGGAGACGGCGAGACGGATCTTCCCTGCGGGCCTGGCCTGAGCGGGCGCGGCGGGCGGCGCCGCGGCGAGCAGAGGAGCAGCGGAGAGCACGGAACGGCGCGAGAGTGCCATGGCACTCCCATGATATGCGCCTCAGGCGAGGCGCAGGATGCAGCCCTGGTCGGTGGCTGCCCAGAGAGAGTCCGGCGAGGGCGCGGCGAGGAAGGCGCGGAAGCCTTCCGCGCGGTAGTCGACGGCCATTTCCGCCCACTGCTGGCGGTCTGTGGAATAGAGGAGGCGCAGCTTGCCGGGCACGGGCGAATCGCGCAACCCGCCGGCGAGCTGAATCGCGGCCAGAATGACGGTTCCATCGGGCAGGAGCAGGGCGTCGTGAACCCAGAGGTCGCGGCGGCGGAACACGGGGCGGCTGGCGCCTGAGAGGAAATCCAGCAGATACACTTCGCTGGGAAACGGGAAACTCTCCGAATAGTGGTAGACGACGACTCCCTGTCCGCGGGCGGCGCGGAGGCGGACGGCGCGTCCGAAGGCGGAAGTCATGGAGAATTTCCAGGTGGCGCCGCCGTCTCTGGTTTCGCCGGCGATGGTGGTGATGGGAGCGAGTTTCCTGCGGCTGGCGCGCTCCGGAAACATCCATGCGGGCATGCGCTCTTCCTCGTCGAGGCGCGGATCGGAGAAGCCCACGATGAGACCATTGCGGGCATCGAGGAAATCCATGGAGGTCCAGACGGTGTTTGCCTCTTTCAGCTGGATGGCCTGGGACTCGGGCACGGGCTTCCAGGAGGCGGCTCCGTCGCTGGTGGAGTGGAAGACCCTGCCTGGACCGAAGGCGAACCCGCGGCGGCTGTCGAGGAAATGCACGCGGAAGGGCCTGAAGCGGCGCGGGGCTTTCGGGAGGCTGAGGCGGCTCCATTGGTAGCCGGATTCGGCGGAAATCCAGAGCGATTTTTCACCGACGGCCCAGATGGTGTTTTCATCCAGGGCGAAAAGGGAGAGGGGTTTTTCCGGAAAGGGCGCTTCTTTCCAAGAGGCTCCGGAGTCGCGGGAAACGAGGGCGGCGGAGCGGGTGCGGTATCCGGATTCAAGCCAGAGCGCAGCGACGGCCCGTTCGGGCGAGGGGCAGCAGAAATCGGCGAGCACGGCCGACCATCTGTCGTCGTCGTGCAGGTAGTGCGTTTTCCAGCGCCGGCCGGCGAACGGGCCCGAGTCCACCGCGGCGGGAACGGGCGGGGCCGGCGGAACCGGCTCGAGGCGGGGCGGGGGCTGAAAGGCCGCAGGGGCGGCGAGACAGAGCGGGAGGAACTGGCGCCGGCGCATGATCAGCCGCCGGCGGTCTCCGTCAGCGCCTCGTCGGGCCGGGCGATGTGGCCGTGGGAGGTGACGAGTTCCACGTGGTTGGCCTGCTCGATCAGGTCAGGCGACATGCGGGCGACGACGAGGAGGCAGCCGACCTGTTCGCCGACGGTGGTGAGCAGCTCCATTTCGGCGCCGGTGTGGCGGTGCGGCATGCGGTGCTGGACGTTGATGACGCCGACGACGCGGTTGCGGGCGATGACGGGAGCGGAGAGGAAGGCTTCGTAGGAGTCTTCGGGCAGATCGCTGAAGCTCTTGAAGCGTGCGTCCTTGTAGGCTTCCGCGCTGATGGCCAGCAGCTTGCGTTCACGGGCGACCCAGCCGGTGAGGCCTTCGCCGATGTGCATGCGCACTTTGCCGATGTGGGACGGGTGCGGGCGGAGGCTGGCGCAGAGGACGAGGTCTTCGCCGTCGATGAGGTAGATGAAGCAGGCGTCGCAGCCGGTAAACTCCTGGACGAGCCTGACGATGGCGTGGAGCGTATCGGCGAGGCTGAGTTCGCGCACCATGAGGCGGCTGATGCGCTGATAGACGGCGAGCTGGTGTTCGAGACGGTGAAGCCTGTCTTCCAGTTCTCTGGCACGGGTCACACCGCTATTATCCCATCGCGGTCCGCAATTTCCGGCCGGGCAGGCGAGATTGCATTCCGCCCGGCGCGGCCACTACCATAGAGAGCAAACCGGCTGCGCCCTCCGCGGTCAAGGACCGCATCCGGAGTCAGGAGAGGGAAATTTCGATGTGGTACCGAAACAAGAGAGAAGAAGAGGCTCCGGCGAAACAGGCCGGCAGCGCTCGCGAGCCAGAACCTCAAGAGGCGATTCCGATGGCAACACATCCAACGCGCACGGCGGATTTCGGGACGGTGCGCTCCGGCGCGCTGATTGGCAAGAGCCTGACGATCACGGGAGAGATCCGCGGAGAGGAGGATCTCGTCATCGACGGCAAGCTGGAAGGCGACGTGGATCTGCCCCAGCACCGGCTGACGATCGGTCCTTCGGGCGTGCTGCAAGGGAAGATCCGGGCGCGGGAGATCGTCGTCTATGGAACGGTGCAGGGCAACCTTCAGGCGAGCGAGCGCGTGGAGATCAAGAAGCATGCGAAGGTGATCGGCGACCTGAAGGCGCAGCGTCCGGTGATCGAAGACGAAGCCTATTTCAAGGGCAACGTGGAGACGGTGCGCGCAGAGGCGCCGAAGGCGCCGGCAGCCGCCGCGAGCGCACAGCCTGCGGCGGCGCAAGCCGCTGCAGCCCAGCCAGCCCAGCAGGCGGCCGCCTCAGCGGCGGGGGGCGGGGGCGCAGGGTCCCGCCAGGAGAGCCGGAAAGGATGAATGTCCGGCCGCTGGCCAAATCGTCGGCACAGCACGTGGGCGGCTCACCGGCGGCGGCAAGGCGGTCGTACGCGCTCGAGCAGATCACGGAATACCTGCGCGGTTTCGAGCTGGGGCGGGTGGTCGATCTGGGCGGCGCGTGCCAGAACAACATCGATTACGTGACCGGCATGGGTCACCGTCTGTACGCGGAGGAGGCACTGGAGGCGGCCAGCTTCCAGCCGAAAAACGGAGCGCCGGAAGAAGGCGGAGCGCTGCCGCCCGGGTGGCTGGAGTTCCCGCGCGCCTCGGTGCATGCGGTGTTCTGCTGGGACCGGCTGCAGTTTCTGCCGGAGGCGGTGTCGGAAGCTCTGGTGGAACGGATGCACCGCGCCCTGGCGCCCGGGGGCCTTGTGCTGGCGCTGTTCTATCCCGATCAGGGGACGCGCGCGCCGCTTGCGTGCCGCATCGCTGACGGCAGTTCTCTCCAGATTCAGCCGGCGGGCGCCGCGCGGCTATACAGGGCGTACAGCACGAGGGCCATCGAGAAGCTCTTCCAGTCTTTCGAATCCCTGAAGTTCTATCTCACGCGAGAGAGCCTGCAGGAAGTGATTGTTCGCCGCTGAATGACTCCAGCCACGGCAACCGACCGTCCCGCCCGAATCGCCAGCGTCCTGGCGGCGCTTCTGCTGATCACGCTGACGCTGTATGTAGGGCGGGTGTTTTTCATCACGTTTCTGACGGCGGTGCTTCTGGCGTTTCTGCTGGAGCCTCTGGTGCGCGGGCTGATGCGGCTGCGGGCGCCGCGCGGGCTGGCGAGTTTTCTGGCCTGCACGCTGATGCTGGTGGTGCTCTATCTGCTGGGGCTGGGGCTGTGGATGCAGGTGCAGGGGCTGTGGGAAGACCTGCCGAACTACAGCCGGCGGGTGTCGGAACTGGTGGACGCGGCGGTGCAGCAGATCGAGGACATCGAATCGAAGGCGCGCGAGATCATCGTCCCGAAGCGGCTGCGCGAGGCGCCTCCCGCGGCGGAACCCACGGCGGCAGCCAAAGCGGCGAAGGCGCGCAAGCGCCCGGCGGCGGAGGCGCCACCGGCGCCGCCCGCCGTGCAGGAAGTGCGGATCCGGCGGGAGGAAGGCCAGCTGGTGAACATCCTGTACCAGCGGCTGTCGGCTTACACGGATGCGCTGCTGATGGCTTCCTTCGTGCCGTTCCTCGTGTACTTCATGCTGAGCTGGAGCGACCACATCCTGAAGACGATCCTGGGAGCGCTGCCGGGCGAAGGAGAGCGCGAGAGCCTGCTGCAGGCGGTGAACGGGATCGCCGCGGTGGCGCGGGCGTATCTGGTGGGCAATTTCATCCTGGGCGTGCTGCTGGCGGTCGCGAGCGCGGGGTTCTTCTGGTTTGTGAAGCTGCCGTACTGGCAGGTGGTAGGACCGCTGAGCGGCTTTCTGAGCCTGGTGCCGTACCTCGGGCTGCCGCTGGCGCTGATTCCGCCGCTGGTGGCGGCGCTGCCCGTGTACACCGCCCTGCCGGCGTATCTGATCATCGGCTCGACGACGGCGGTGTTCCACCTGATCGCGCTGAACCTGCTGTACCCGAAGCTGGTGGGGGCGCGCGTGCATCTGAACCCGCTGGTGGTGACCGTGGCGCTGATGGTGTGGTACCTGCTGTGGGGAGCGGCGGGACTGTTCCTGGCGATCCCCGTGACGGCGGGACTGAAAGCCGCACTGGACAGCGTCCCGTCGACGAGAGCCTACGGGCGGATCCTCGGCAACTGAGTCCCGCACACGCCGCGGCTGATAGGCTAAAAAGGATCGCAGATCTTCTGCCCGCGGCCCCGTCCTGCCGCAACCGTTCGAAACAAAACCCAGGAAAACTGTCATGGAGTCCGTGTCCCAACCCAATCCGCCGCAAGCGGCGCACGCCGCGCCGGAACAGGACCTGATCCGCTACATCAACCTGAAACTCGCCGCGCTGGGAGAGCCGCCGGCGGACAGCGCAGCGAATGAGCCGTTCCTCGAGCTCGCCCGTCCGCTGCTGAAGAACTATCTGGTGCGCGACCAGATTCTGGAGGGGCTGTACTGCCCGGCGGACCAGAGGATCCACGCGTTTCTGGACGACTATCTGGGCGGCTGCTGTCCGAATGGGGCGCCGAAGCTGCCCGCGCGCACGTTCGTGCTCGACAGGGCGGGGCTGGCGCGGGCGATGAGCCTGCCGCAGAAGAGCGACCATTTCTCTTCGCCCTATCTGGACTCCTACCGCGTGGCGCAGGGGGTGCTGCACAATCCGCGAAGCGACCGGCGGACGACGCACGGGATTTTCCACGTGACCGAGGGCGGATTCCCCGTGCCGGCGGACAAGATCGCGGTTCCGAAACACGCGTTCGCGGCGCTGCTGGAGAGGGCGCTGCAGCCGCCGAAGGACGTGCTGCGGCTGCCGTTCACCGCCGGGCAGGAGCACGAAGCGCACGCGTGGGTGTCGCTGCTGCTGAGACCGATTGTCGTTCCGGAGGCTCCGGGGCTCGAGAGGCAGAGCATGGAAATCCGCTTTTTCGCGCCCGGCAGCCTGGTGAGCAACCTGGATTTCGTCGAAGGAATTTTCGGCAATGCCGGAGATCCTTTCCTGCCCGAGAACGATGCAGCGCTGGACTGCGACCACTGGACGGGGCACACGGGCTGCATCATCCTGGCGCCGCATCTGGCGGGGATACCGAAGAAGGAACTGGGGCTGCCGCGCTGGGAACAGGCGACGGAAAGGCAGCGGCGGGACGGGATGTGCTGGCGCGACCCGTCCGAGCCGTACAACAACGGCGGCGCGTTCAAAATCACATGCCGCGACGCGCGCGGCGTGATCGTGACGATCATCGCCGACAGCTATTACGGGTACTGCAAGAAAGAAATCAAGACGCAGATCAGTTTTTCGGCCAATCTGACGGGACTGGCGGAAGAGGAGCACGCCGGCGGGGCGATCGCGTTTCCCGCCTACATTCTGGGGCAGGACTTCCTGGCGGACCGCACGGTGCCCCTGAAGCGGACGCCGTTCGAGGAGGCGATGCGGCTGCTGGGCGACGGCGTGGAGGTGAAGCCGGAGCGGTACGCCGTCGACAGGAAATATCCGGATGTTTTCTACGTGCCGGAAGACAGCGTGTTCGACGTCCGGGCGGGCGAAATCCGCTGGCGGCATGAAGGCGCCGAGCAGAAGCTGCCGCTGCGCAAGGGAGACGTTTACGTGCTGCCCTCCGGCTACCGGCTGCGGCTGGAGAAGCAGCTGAGCGGCTCGATGTGGCGGCTGGTGGGCACGCGGGCGGACGGGACGCTGATCCACAAGCCGTGCACGGTGTCGGGCGCCGGGAAGAGCGAGATTTCAAAATCGATCAGCGGTTCGCTGCTGAAAGGGCCCGTTTTTGTCCGCGATTACCGGGCGGACATGGATGAAGTGGAGAAAATCCTGGCGATGGATTTCTCCCGCATCCACCGCACGCCGCAGCCGCCGGAACGGGCGCGGCGGCCGATCCTGAGCATGGAGCGGAGCCTCGGCTCGGTCATCAAGCTGCTGACTCCGTCGTCGGAATACACCGACGAGTACAACGCATGGCTGCGGCAGCTGCCGCAGACGGTGAGGCAGCTGGTGTTCGCGGTGAAACGGTATTACCGTCCGGAGTGGGGGGCGCGCTGGCGCGAGCATTTCACCGTGGACAGCGTGAACGGGCAGCTGGGGCACGAGCTGAAATACGACGACCAGAAGCTGGTGGCCAATTACCTGCGGGTCGGGTACGACGAAGACGGGGCGTGGCGGATTTTCAAGCTGAGGCCCGACTTTTATCCGGCGGACAAAATCCAGGTGGAGGATGACATCAGCGTCTCGGTCACGCTGCCGCGGGAGGCGTTCCCCGGGCTCGATCCGCGGGAGCTGCATCCGTCGGTGAAGGCGCTGGAGAACTGCGAGCGGCTGCTGTTCCAGAGGCCGGACGACGCCATCGAGCCGGGCGCGGACCCGCAGGCGGAGGCCGACATTGCGAGCCCGGGGGTTTTCCTGTCGAATTTCGAGCCGCTCAACCGGCAGCAGGTGCAACGGATCGTGGATCACGCGGCGCACTTCGACCGATTCACGGAGCCGATGAAGCGGCTGCTGGAGAGGTTCGTGCGGAGCGAGGCACCGCGCTACGCGGTCTGCTCGGCCAATCCGCGGATCGTGGACGGCAAGCCGACGAAGAACCCCCGCTACCAACAGCCGCGTCCCGATCTGGTGCGCCCCCGGGAGACGCACCTGGCCGAGGTGTGCGCGCGGCTGGACCGGGGGCTGGCGGCGGAAACGCGCCCCGATTTCGTGGTGAATTCGGTGCTGCCCGGGCGGCGCGCCAACCCGCCGCAGCCGGAGATCGGGCTTCCCGCCCTGGCGGTGTACGCGCCGATTCATTACCAGGAGCTGCCGGAGCTGTTCATGGACTTCATCAGCAGCCTGACCGGGCGGTCTCCATCGACGACAGGATTCGGCAGCGAGGGCGCGCTGACAAAGGGGCCTTTCAATGCGATGCCTCCGGTGATCGACGTCAACAATGCGCTGGTGTCGGCGATTCTGACCGGGTACGAGGGCTACAGCAGCGTGGCGGGCTACGTGGGGCCGCGGTTCCGGGTGGACCACGATCTGAGCATGCTGGCGCCGGAGCTGTGGTGCCGGATGAAGGTGGCGGAACGCGATCCGCGGTACCTGATCGAGAACGGCTATCTGGAGAAGCTGGAGGATTTCGATTTCGAGGGGCGCACGGTGGCGGCAAGCCGTCTCGGATACCGGATTACGCGGCAGTTCGCCGAGCATTTTCTGGGCCGGATTTTCGAAAATCCGGACGCTGTTTTTCCCGAAAGCTGGCTGAAGCCGGAGACGCAGGACCTGCGGCTGTTCGTGCAGGGGGTGGACGCCATCGTGGAGTCGCAGCGGCGGGTGGCGCTGCAGTATTTCGAAGACGGGAGCGTGGAGATGGCCTGTCCGCCGGTGCGCGCGCTGCTGCACATCATGGCCTACGGCAGCTACGAAGGAAAGACGGCGGCGGACGCGGAGATCCGGGCGATGTTCAGGCGCGAAGCCCTGCTGGAAAGCGGGTGGTACCAGCAGCGGCTGCAGGCCAAGCAGGCGCGGGACGCAGCGCTGTGGCGCCGCCACATCGCGGCGCTTGAAGCGGCGCTGGGGCAGCAGCGCAGCGGGAAACTGTATCATGGCCTGCCGCTGCGGCGGAGGCTGGAAGCGGCGCGCGCCCGGCTGCAGGCGGTCGAGTCGCCCGCTTACCCGGGGAGCCTGACGGGGACGATCGGGCTGGACCCGGCATGCCTCGGAGCCACGCGGACGCCGGGATAAGGCGGGGCGGCCGCCTGCTAGGATGAACGTCATGAAGAGACGCATGATCCTGGCGTGCGGCGCCGTCTGTGCGGCGGCGGCGATGATGCTGCTGGCGCAGCGGCCTGCAGCCGATCCCCTGATCGAAGGGTTCCGGCTGGTGGAAGTGGCTTCCGTAGCCGATGCGATGGAGCAGCTTTACGGGAAACGCGCGCACATGTCGCACCGGATGCGGCCGCTGTTTCCCTGCAAATTCGCCGGACCGGCGGTGACCGTGCTGATGGAAAAAGCCGAGCACGACGAGGGCAGCAAGGCGTCGCAGGGGATGCTGGACGCCATCGACGCCGCGCCGCCCGGCTCGGTCTACGTGCTGGTGCTGCCTGATGGAGAGGACATCGCGGGCATCGGCGGACTGATGGCCACGGCGATGCGCTACCGGAGCCTGGCGGGGGCGGTGATCGACGCGGGCATCCGCGACGTGCCGCAGATCCGGCGCATCCAGTTTCCGGTGTTCAGCACGGGGATCGTGCCTTCGACGTCGATCAACCACTACCGCTTCAAGGCGGCGAACGTCCCGGTGATGTGCGCCGGGGTGGAAGTGCGTCCGGGAGACATCATTACGGCTGACGAGGACGGCGTGGCGGTGGTGCCGAAAGAGAAAGCGGCCGAGGTGCTGAAGCGGGCGCAGGAGCTCGACGACATCGAGCACCGGATGTACCCGTTCATCGAGAAGTTCCGCAGCATCCGCGAAGCGGTGGAAAAGTTCGGGCGGATCTGAGCGGGCGCCGGGCTCAGGCGGCGGCTTCTTCTTCCGCAGGCGGCAGCTGGCCGATGCGGGCCACCTGGACCTTTTTGGCGATGCCGAGCCAGGCCAGCAGCTGAATCTGGAGCCAGGTCAGGTCGAACTCTTTCCAGGTGAGGCCGTGGCGGGCGGAGGCAGGGTGGGCGTGGTGGTTGTTGTGCCAGCCTTCGCCGAAGGTGAGCAGAGCGACCCACCAGTTGTTGCGCGAGTCGTCACGGGTGTTGAAGCGGCGGGAGCCCCAGAGGTGCGTGGCCGAATTGACGAGCCAGGTGGCGTGCAGACCGGCGACGACGCGGGTGCAGACGCCCCACAGCAGGAGGGAGAGGCCGCCGAAGCCGAGCAGGACGAGCCCCATGATGATGAGCGGGACGTAGTGGTAGGTGTTGAGCCAGCGGTAGAAGGGATCGCGGCCGAGGTCCGGAGCGTACTTGCTCATCATTTCCGTGGCGTTGTGTTTCGTCTCGCCGAAGATGATCCAGCCCATGTGGGCCCACCAGGGGCCATCCTTGGGGCTGTGCGGGTCGCCGGGCTGATCGGAGCGCTGGTGATGGAGACGGTGGGTGGCCACCCAGAAAATCGGGCCGCCTTCCAGGGTCAGCGTGCCGCAGATGGCGAAGAAATACTCGAGAGGCTTCGGCACGCGGTAGGAACGGTGCGTGAGCAGCCTGTGGTAGCCCATGCCGATGCCCCAGCCGACGCAAATCCAGTAGAGCACGGCGGCGATGGCCACCGACTTCCAGTCGAAATAGAAGAAAGAGGCGATGGCGCCGATGTGGAGGAACAACAGGGCGATGGTGGTGACCCAGTTGACATTATCCAGGCGGTAGGGGGAAACGGTCTTGGTGTTCTGCACGAATCTCTCTGTGGAAGGCTATAGCCCGAGTCTGACGTTGTCTGCCGTTAGTATAGCAGGGGTTCGTTTCATTGGACGGGGAGAGGGCGGGCAAAGATTCAAGAGGATGGAGAAATGTTGCGCGGCGCGCGGCGCAGGAGGCGCCCGAGCCATCCGCCGCGCTTTTCCGGGGGACGGAAAGCATCGGGCTCGAGCGGCAGCCCCTCCACGGCGCGGAGGGGATTGCCGGCGACGAGGCGGAGTGCATAGGATTCGCCATAGCGTTCCGCCAGCCAGCGGTAAGCGAGATCGAGGCGCGGCGGGCGGCGGCTGAGGTCGTGCGCATCGGAGGCGACGAACTGCACGAGCCCTGCGTCCAGAAGGCGGAGGGCGAACTGGCGCGCGGCGCGGCCGAAATCGCCGAACAGGCTGCCTGCGGTGATCTGCATGCAACGGCCTTCGTCCACCCATTGCCTGACGAGGTCGAAGCGCTGCCTGAGGAGGGCGTTGCGCTCGGGATGCGTGAGGATGATGCGGAGACCGGCATCCTCGAGCCGCTGCCAGAGGGCGCCGGTATTGGAGAAGACGGTGAGCTCGGACAGCTCCATCAGGAGCCAGCAGCGGCCGTTGATGGCAAAATCGCCGGGAAAAACGAGGGCGCGTTCTACGTTAGTGAAGGTGAGATGAAAGTCGCAGCCGCGCACCAGGCGAAGACCTGAGGGCGCCCGGGCGCGCAACTGATCCAGCATGCTTTCGGTGCGGGCGCGGTCGTAGGCGAATGCGGGGCTGGCGTGAGGGCTGGCGACGAGAACGGCGGTTCCGGCGCTGCGGGCGAGGTTCAACATCCGCACCGCATCATCCATCGTGGCGGGACCGTCGTCGAAACCCGGGAGGACGTGGGCGTGAATGTCGACGAATCCCTGGCCGTCCCGGGCGGAAACGCCGGGGTCGGACGGCGGTTGAGGCAACACGGACAAATTGTCCCATGCGCCGCCGGAGCGGGACAAATTGTCCCATGCGCGCGGGAATGGGGCTTGCAACGGCTTGCGAAATGCAGCAAGAATAGGGCAATACAAGCGGAGGCCGCGCGGAGGAGAACTTGCGCAGAATTTGGCTTTTTATTTGCAAGGCCACTCGCGGTACGCGGAGGCGTTTCAAGCCGATGAATTTCAGCTCCCGTCCGTTCGAGTGGGTCGTGGTCGGCACCGCCATCATCTGGCTGGCCGTGCATGCCTACCTCGACTCCGACAGCGGCACGGTGCTGTATCTGACCTATCTTTTCGCCACCGCGGCGGCGTCGCTGGCGCGATTCGGACTTCCGTCGGCAACGGGAACAGTTCCCATCGGCTTCATCTTCGTCCTGGCCAGTCTGCCGGAATTGCCGCTGAAAGAGACGCTGGCGATCGGCATCACGGGCGCCGGGATCCATGCGCTGGTGGAAAGAGAACCGCGGTCGAACTGGCTGACGACGATGTTCCAGATGTCGGTGTGGGTGCTGGGCATCGCGGCGGCGGACGCGGCGTACCGGGGGATCACGAAGGCGGTGCCGGGGTTCGCCCCGACCGGGGCGCTGCCGCTGGCTGGCATCGTGCTGTTCATCGTGACGGCGTTTCCGCAGGCGGCGGCGAAGGCTCTGCAGGAGCACGAGACGCTGCGGAGAATCTGGAAGAACCGGTTCCTGTGGTCCCTGCCCTACTACATGGCCGGCACGGCGGTGGCCGGCCTGCTGGCCACGCTGCCAAAGGTTTCATTCTGGTACTCGGCGCTGATTCTGGCTCCTGTCGGCCTGCTGCTGTTTTACGCCTACCGGCTGCAACTGGAATCACTGGCGAGGGAGAGGCAGCACGCCGAGGATCTGGCGGCCATGCAGCTTCACATGGTGGAAGCGCTGGCGCTGGCGGTGGAATCGAAGGACGTGACGCCGGTGAGCGACCTGCACCGGGTGGTGCACTTCGCCGCCGGGCTGGCGGAGGCCCTGGGCCTGAATGACGAACAGATCCGGGCCCTCCGCATCGCGGCCGTGCTGCATGACATCGGCCAGGTGGCGGTGCCGGACCACATCATCATGAAGCCGGGGCGGCTGACGCCGGACGAGTACCAGCGGCTGAAGATCCATCCCGAGATCGGCGCGCAGATCATCCAGCAGGCCGGGTTCCCGAGCCTGGTGAGCACGATTGTGCGGTCGCACCACGAGCGATGGGACGGCACGGGGTATCCGGCTGGCCTGAAGGGGGCGGAGATCCCGATCGAGGCGCGCGTGCTGGCGGCGGTGGACATGCTGGTGGCGCTGAGCACGGACCGGCACTACCGGAAGGCGATTCCTCTGGATGAAGCGATGGAGCATGTGTCGCGGGAGGCCGGCCGCGGACTGGATCCGGTGGTGGTGAGCCGGCTGCGGCAGGTGTACCGGGACCTCGACCGGCAGGCGTCGTCGCTGCGAGTCCTTGCGCCGCCCCAGGGAGCAGAGCTTGCATCGCAGTCCGCGCCGTCGAGCAATCTTCCGCCGTTCCTGCGGGCCATCGCCGAGGCGAGGCGGGAGGAGCAGATGGTGCTCGAGTTCACCCAGATCCTGGGCTCCTCGCTGGATCTGGATGAAACGCTGAACGAGCTGTCGCGCAGGCTGCACAGCAGCATGGATTTCGACACGATGGTGCTGTTCCTGCGGCAGGGCGACCGGCTGGAGGCGAACTTCGTCGAGGGCCAGCACTTCACGCTGTTCCACAATCTGTCGCTGCAGATGTCGACCGGCGTGACGGGCCACGTGGCGACGACGCTGAGGCCGATGATCAACGTGTCGCCGACGGCGGATCCGATCGCGCACCGGAACCCGGTGGCCGCCGAGGCGCTGAAGTCGGCGATGATCATCCCGCTGGACGGACCCAACGGCCTTGTGGGGACGCTGAACCTTTACTCGTGCCGGCACCTGGCGTTCCGGCATTCACAGCTGAGCCTGCTGATGAGCATCGCCTCCAAGCTGGCGGTGACGGTGGAGAATTCGGCGAAATTCCAGCAGGCGGAGACGCGGGCGTCGGTGGACTTCCTGACCGGACTGCCCAATGCAGGCGCGCTTTTCCTGCATCTGCAGAACGAACTGGCCCGCTGCGCGCGCACCGAGACGTCGCTGGGGCTGCTGGTATTCGATCTCGACGGATTCAAGAACGTCAACGATCAGTACGGGCACCTGACCGGGAACCGGCTGCTGCAGCTGGTGGCGCAGGGGCTGCGGGAAAACTGCCGCGAGTACGACTTCGTGGCGCGGATGGGCGGAGATGAATTCGTGATGGTGCTGCCGGGCGTGACGCACGACGCCATCGGTCTCCGTCTGCAGCGGCTGCGCTCGTATGTGGAGCGCATCGGGATCGAGCTGTGCGGCGCGAGCTGCGTGTCGGTGAGCGGCGGCGCCGCGTTTTTCCCGCAGGACGGAAGGACAGCCGAGGAGCTGCTGGCGCGCGCCGACAAGCGCATGTACGGCGAGAAGCACGACCGGAAGCAAGCGCGCGGGGACGTTCCTCCTGCTGCCCGCGAGGCGACCGCCTGACGGCTTCAGCGTGCGGGGCGCTCGGCGGATGCGATGATGGCGCCGTCGGCGTCGTGGATGCGCAGCTGGAAGCTCCGGCGCGACTCGAGCACCGCGGCGGGAAGGGAGAACGAGGCTGCGACGGTGCGGTCCGCCGTCTCTCCGCTGCGGATCCGCTCCCGGAACATCAGCACAGGGTTGTAGCGCGGACCGGCGAGCGGAAAATAGCCAAGCACGCGGTCGAGATCCGTCTGCGCCGCCACGAGCCCCTCGTGCTGCGAGCCGCTGGAGTCGATGACGGACACTTCCACTTCCTTCACCTGAAACAGGACGCGGGAGGGGTTGTGGATGCGGATGTCGAACACCGCGAGCGAGGACTCCGGTCCCGTGGCGATGGTGCGGACTTTGAGCCACTGCACTTCAAGGCGCGCCTGCGACCCGAGGCTGAGCCAGTATCCGGCGGCTGCAATGACGGCCACCACGGCGAGCCCGGCGGCGCTCCACTGAACCACGGCGGGGATCTGCGTCCGGCGCATGGGTCACGCCTCGCCAACCAGCTGGAGGATCTCGCGCATGCAGAGGTGGGCTTTCTCGATCAGCGTGCCATCGAACACATGCGTCTCGAGCCCGATCCTGCCGCTGTAAGCATCCGCAGCGAGCGCATCGAAGATCCGCTTCCAGGGCAACAGGGGCGGCTCGATGACGAGACCGCGGGCTTTCATCTGGACGTTGCCCACACGGTCCAGCGGAAGCCGCTGATAGCCGTCCGGCCACGCCTCTTCCTTGAAGCCGAGCGCGTTGACGGGATCCCAGTTGATGCCGAGACCGGCATCGGGCACGAGTTCGCAGATCCGCCGGAGCTCGGCAGCCGTCGCCACGTTGCAGGAGCCTTCGTTTTCGACGAGCAGTTTCATGCCGCGGCTGCGGGCTTCGGCAGCCATCGGGGCCAGAATTTTCGCCACTTCCGGCAGCAGCGCGGCGGGTTCGGCGACGCGCGTGAAGGTGAAGACGCGCACGAGGCTGACGCCGAAGATTTCGGCGGCGCGGAGAGCGCGCGCGAGCTCTTCGTGGCGGCGGTCGAAACGCGCCTGATCCCGCTGCTCCCTGAGGCGCCTCTGCTCGGGCGTCTCGTTGCGGCGGCGCGCAGGCTCGGTTCCGGGGAGGGTGAACTTGAGCATGGGCGTGTTGAGGAACGAGACGCGGAGTCCGGCGCGCCTGAGTTCCTCCGCCGTTTTCACCAGGACCGGCTCTTCCAGCTGCGCGTAAGTTCCGCCTCCGCCGGGCACCGTCCGCAGTTCCACCCATTTCACTCCGTACTGCCTGCAGAAGGCGATCGCTTCTTCAGGAGACCGGGCGATTTCGTCGGTCAGCAGGCTGATCCGATCCAGCGTGATGCGCGCCGGCCTGGGATCGAACACAGCGGCGACAGGCAGGGAAAGAAACGCCCTCCGGTTCACAGCCATGCCAAGAGTCTATCAGGAGAGGAGATCTACGAGCCGCGCCGGACGGGCTCAGGCGCGGCAGCCAGAAACAGAGCGCCGCTCATGAACGGGG
Organism: Bryobacteraceae bacterium; assembly: GCA_026002875.1. Classification (NCBI taxonomy): domain Bacteria; kingdom Pseudomonadati; phylum Acidobacteriota; class Terriglobia; order Bryobacterales; family Bryobacteraceae; species Bryobacteraceae bacterium. The sequence goes on along the minus strand of BPGE01000001.1, from coordinate 2,010,875 downwards.
GCAAGGAGAGCAACACCGCCGTTCCGAGACCCTCGACGGCGGTTTCGCCTCCGGCGCCGGACCAGTAGGCGCAGAAGACGACAATGGCGAGCGCCAGCAGAATGGCGCCGCCTGCAGCGGGATTCTTCCACGCGTAGAGAGAAATGCCGATGAAGATCAGTCCGGGCAGCGTCTGCAGCAGCACATCGGCGAAAGAGGCGTACTCCGCCACGCCAGAGGCGAACCCGAACCACGCCCAGAAGACACCCCAGGCGAGCGACAGAACGCGCGCCACCATCCGCTCCCATTCCTGCAAACCGTACCAGTTCAGGTGCAGTTGCCTCATTGGAGCAGCCTCCGCATATCTTAAAGCGTGACTGCAACGGTGGCAAGCGAAGACAGGACGAAAGCGGGAGATCGGCGGCATTCCTGCGGAAGCGGCGCGGGGCAAGCGGCGGGCGGAGGAGCCTGGGGCGAGCCGAGAAGCGCGCAGGGCGGGAGGGCCCTGCGCGCCGCTCTTCAGGCGCCTTTCAGATGCACGGAACCATTGGTCCGTGCAGCCGGGACGGCGGCTGCCCGCAGGGGCACGCCCCGCCCGCACTGACGGCTGCCGCACTGCTGCGGGCATCACGGGGTGCCCGGAACGCCCCGAAGTTGGCCCGGCTATGGCCGGAAGTCTGCCGCTACTGCTCGAGGGGCAGGATGGATGTGAACGCGAGGCCGTTGAAGCGGAGACCGAGCACGCTCAGCGCGCCGCCGGCGGCCCGGAACTCGACCGATCCGCGCTTTCCGGCAAGCGAGGAGAGTTCCGGCCTGTCTCTGAGGACGAAGGCGCTTCTCTGTTTCGGCCCGAGATTGAGAGTGAAGGAGCCGAGCGCATTGCCTGCCGCATCGCGGGCGGAGGCAGTGACGGTCACGGGCGCCGAGCCAGGGTTGGCGATGGCGATGGCGGTCACGTAGGTGGTTTCGTCAAACACGATGGTGGACTGGGCCGAGGTGCTGGAGGAGAAGGGGATCACGCCTTCCTGCGGATTGAGGCCCGCGGAGGACTGGCGGAAGACGCCATACCCGGTGACCCCTTCCGGCAGATCGAGGTGGATGGATCCCTGAACGAGCGGACCGGAAGAGACGAGATCCACCTGGGCCACGCCCCGCGGGGCGAGGGTGATGTTGGCCGCGGGTCCCCACTTCGGCACGCTCAGCGGGGAGCCGTCTTCAGCGAAGAAGCTGACGGCGGCGGACACAGTGGAGCCCGTCAGGTTGTGCAGATAGAGCTCGGTGGTCCAGGCGCCGAGCTCGGTGCTGACCCCGAATGCCATCTGGGGCAGGACCCGCCTCTGCCGCAAGCCTCCGCTCAGACCTTCCTGCCGGACCGTGAAGGTGCGTCCGGCGACGACGACCGTGCCCACGCGGGGATTGCTGGAGGAATTGGCGGAGATCTGCAGCGTGACGCTTCCGCTGCCGGAACCCTGCGTGCCGCCCTGGAAAGCGGCCCAGAGCAGCGTGCTGCTGGCCGTCCACGAGCAGCCCTGCAGCGTCGAGACGGAGATGACCAGGCTGCCGCCGGCAGCGGGCACCTCCGCCGACGTGCCCGACAACGAGTAGGTGCATGCAGTGGACGAAGAGGCGCTGACGAGGCTGTATTCCGCCGAACTCGCCAATGGCAGGCCGAAGGCGCTGCCCCGCGCCGTGAAACGGAGGCTGTGGCTGCCCGCCGGTTCCGGCATGCTGACCGTCCACGTCCGGGTGGCCGAGCCGCCTGGAGGGATCACGCCGAAGGGCTGCGAAACCGGAAGAGTGGAGCCCCAGGCCGCCAGCCCGCCCTCCACCGAAAACGCGGGCAGGTCGCCCGTGTTCCGCACCGTGCACGAAATCTGCACCTGGCTGGCGGGCGGGGCCTGAGCGGGAAATTCGCACGATGCGCCCAGCACCGGTCCCGACGCCCACTCGAATCCCCCGTGAGAGAGGGCGAGGCCGAAAGCTTCGCTGTCCCGGCAGGAGCCCTCGCCGAGGTGGTGGACGCCGAGCACGACGTCGCTGGCCACCTGCGCCCGCACCTGCTCGACGTTGTCGATGAGGGAATTCGAACTGGCGAGCAACGCGCCCGACCCGGCGTGGTACAGCGCAAGGTTCAGATTCGACAGACAGCCGGCCGAGCGGGCGGCGTTGACGCTCCGGTTCCAGGCGAGGGTGGCCCGGAAGGGGCCGCTGGCGCGCCCTTTGAGCAGCCGGATCTCGCCCCGGGCGGCGGCGCCGGAGACCGTGAAGTCCTTCTGCTCGAAGGCCCGGGCCAGATTCAGATACCCCCAGCCGCGCGCTGCATCCCAGTCTGCGGAGTCGGCGCTGTTCAGCAACAGCGCCTTCAGCGCCCCGGAATCGCGCACTCCGGCCTGCCGCAACAGGGCCGCCGCCCCGGCGACATGAGGCGCCGCCATGCTGGTGCCCGCCATCGCAACGAAATCTCTCGAGTCATGCGCCGCGGACCAGATGCCCTGGAACGCCTGCCAACCGGCCGGCAACCGGTCGTCCCTGAGCCCGCCGGGCGCCACGAGGTCGGGCTTTTTGCGGCCGCCCCTGGTGGGTCCGCGGCTGCTGAAGATCGACACCACGTCGTCGGAGCGGTCCGCGGTGTTGTTCGTGTTCATCGAACCGACGGCGATCACGTTGTAGCCGATGGCGGGCGAAGCCAGCGCAGGCGAATCGGTGCGCGGCCCCGTATAGCCGGGCCGGCTTTCGTTGCCGCCCGCCACGACGATCGTCAGGCCGTAGGTGTCGGCGAGGAAATCGAACAGGCGGGCCAGATCGTCATCGTCGCCGGCCGCATCGGCGCCGGCGCTGAAGTTGAACACCTTGACGAGGGGCGCATTCTGAATCGCCCAGTCGAAGGCCGCGATGACATCACTGACATCGAAGTTGCCCCTTTCGGCGCAGGCTGGGGAGGTGGATTTCCGGAACGCCACTTTGAGGTTGTACAGCACTCCAAGGCTGCGGGCCACGCCTGCGTAAGAAGACCATCCGCCGGCTCCGCGGCTGGCGACGATGCCGGAGACGTGCGTCCCATGGCCCTGCAGATCGAGGGCGGAGGTTCTCTGATCGTTGAAGCAGGAGCTGGAAGCGCCGCCGTTCAGGAAAACGCGGTGGACGACCGGCATGCCGGCGAAGGCCGGATGATCCTGCTTGAGCCCCGTGTCCAGGACGGCCACGGACTCGCCCGCCCCGCCCAGCCCGGCGTCCCAGAACGCGGGCGCGCCGATGGATTGGGTGCTGACCACCAGCTGGGCGGAGGCGTGCCCGCTGGAGACGATCCGGGTCACGTCGGGCGACGCTGCGAGCGCGTCAAGCGCCCCGGCAGGCACAACGGCGGCCAGCATATTGACTGCAGCGTAGCGGTAGACGACCCTGCCGCCGAGCGTCTCAATCCGCGAGGAAACGGCCTCCTGTTCAGGATCGATGCGCGTCCGGATCTGCCGGAAAGCCTCTTCCCGCGCCGCCAGCATTTCCTTCTCGAGGTTCTCCCTGGCTTCGCTGACGACGGGATCGTTGTCGCGCGATCTCAGCGAGACTTCGACAAAGCGCCTTTCGGCCGGCCTCAGCCGCCCGGCATGGCGGCTTTCGACTTCCTCAAGAACCGCGCGTTGCGGCTGGGAGCGAAGGAGGACGAAAACCGGGATCTCCCCGGCGCCCGCTTCGGCGAGCCGGAGGATTTTTGCGTCGATTTTCTGATTTGGGTCAACAGCGAGGGCGGATGCAACCGATTCCGCGTGCTGCGGCTGACCCGCGGAGGGAGGCTCTCCCGCCCGTGCGTCCGGAGCGGCGATGGAAGCGATCATCAAAGCGGCGAGGAGAAGCGTTGGCATCGATATCCTCCAACAGTTTTCTGGATCCAGGGGACGCAGCCGACCGCTGATGCCCGGAGACGGCGGCTCCGGCCGGTCCGGGACCAAAGCCGGCCGCTCAGCCCTCAGGCCCGAGGCGTGGATCTCCGCGACCGGCGCGGACCGGTTGCCAGGAGACCGGCTGGCATCAGCCGCAAGGGGTGGCTTCGGCATGAAGGGCGGGCCTTCCCTCCCTATCCTAGTTCGGCAATTCACCGCCGGGGCTTTAGTTTCCGGGATCACCGGGCGCGATACGCCCGCGCCCTGTTACTCTAGCGCCGGCTGGAAGCCAAGTCCAGGATCTGTTCCAGGATGGCCGGGATTTCGAAGACGGCGCGGTTGACGATGCGCTGCGCAGCCTCGCGCATCGGGGCCAGCCGGCCGCCTGACAGAAGAGAAGCCACGGCAGCGCCCGCCTGGCCGTGGCGCTTCAGCACGATGCCGGTTCCGTTCTCCTCGAGCCACTCCGCGTTGTAGCGCTCCTGCGGCAAGGTCCACGCGTTGCGGACGGTGATCACCGGCAGGCCGCAGTGCAGCGCCTCGGAAATCGAGCCCGGGCCGGGCTTGCCGATGAAGAAATCCGAAAGACGCATCCAGTAAGGAATTTCCGTGGTGAAGCCGAGCACGTGTTTGCGCAGCCGCGTTTTGCGCTGTTCGAGTTTCTTACGCAAGGGCTCGTTCCGGCCGGCGATCAGGATGAGCTGGACGTCCGCCCCGCTGCGGTCGACGCTGTCGAGCACGGTTTCCATGGCCGCGGATCCGTAGCCGCCAAACAGCACGAGGCCCGTGGGAAGCTGCGGATCCAGGCCGTATTTTTCGCGCTCCGCTGCGCGGTTGATGCCGAGCGGCTCGTAGAAACGCGGGTGCAGAATCATGCCCGAGACGCGAAAAACGCGCTCCTCCGGATGGCCCATTTCCAGCGCCTGCAGACGGGCTTTTTCGGTTCCGCAGATGAAATATTGCGGCTGTTTTTCCATCCAGAACGCCGGCGGATAGTCGGCCAGATCCGTGAGAATCGTCACGTAGGGCGCGCCGGGCTTCACCGCCTGCCAGGCCTCGAACAGCGCGCGGTTGAAGTTGGGAACCACGCTGACCACCATGTCCGGCGCCCGCGCAGCGGAACGGCCCGCCCACCACTCCCTGAGCAGCCGGACTTCGCCGGGGTGATAATGCCGGATCACCGCATGCATGAAGCGCAGCCCCTGCACGGAGCCGAGCGTCCAGCCGCGGCGCAGCATGAGGTTGTAAATCTCCTCCAGATCCAGCCCGAGCACCTTCCGGAAGACGTCCACGGGCGCGAGGATGTCCTTGAGGTGGACCAGGCGGATTTCGAAGGGGCGCTGCTGCTGGCGGCAGACGAGCTGCAGGGCGGTAGCCGCGGCGCGGTGGCCGCCACCGGCGTCGAAATAGATGACGTCGATCAGTCTCATCGGCGGCTTGGCCCGGCTCCCATGGCAGGATAGCAGACGCCACCCGCCCGGGCGCATCCCCCCGATTCGTTCCCTTCCCTAGCCCCGCGGGGCGATAGGTCGAACCGGGCCTCCGGCCTTACGCTCGAAATCGGAGGCAGCGTGAAGCCGCCTCGAATCAGGATAAGGAGTGAAGTTCCGATGAAGAAGATTCTTGCCGCGCTGACGACGGCTGCTTTTGCTGTGGCTCTGGCGCAGACGCCGCCCGCGCAGACCGCGCAGCCGAAGAAGGAAGACAAGAAGGAGAAGAAGGAAGAGAAGAAAGAGGAAAAGAAGGAGCAGAAGAAGCAGTAGTCTGCCCACCAGCCTCTCTTCAACGGCCGCCCCAAGCTGCCACGGGGCGGCCGGTTTTCTTTTCTGGAGTCTGGTCGAGGACGGGGAGGCCGACGGGCTTTGGCGCCGCTTTGTGCGGCTGTTCAAGGGCGGACGGAGAATCGTTGATATGGGGGGATGCAGCCCTCGGCCAAGGGCGAGGGGAAATCCGGGGAAACACGCGCCGGGAGGGAATCCGTTGTGGAGAGAGGCATGCAACACAGTTGGGCCCTCGCGCGAGCGCGAGGGGAAGCCGTTTTAAAGGTCGAAGGGGAACCGGGCGCAGTTCGGATGCAGCCCTCGGCCAAGGGGCGAGGGGAAACCCGGGGGCAAGGCCGAAGGGAAGCCCGTGGGGGGCGAGGGGGGCATGGTTGGGATGCAGCCCTCGGCCAAGGCCGAGGGGAAACCTGCTGGAGAAGATACGGGCAACACGGCTGCGATGCAGCCGCCCGGAGGCAGAGGGGAACCGGGCGCAGTTCGGATGCAGCCCTCGGCCAAGGGGCGAGGGGAAACCCGGGGCAAGGCCGAAGGGAAGCCCGTGGGGGGCGAGGGGGGCATGGTTGGGATGCAGCCCTCGGCCAAGGCCGAGGGGAAACCTGCTGGAGAAGATACGGGCAACACGGCTGCGATGCAGCCGCCCGGAGGCAGAGGGGAACCGGGCGCAGTTCGGATGCAGCCCTCGGCCAAGGGCGAGGGGGGCATGGTTGGGATGCAGCCCTCGGCCAAGGCCGAGGGGAAACCTGCTGGAGAGGATACGGGCAACACGGCTGCGATGCAGCCGCCGCAGGGCGCAGCGCCAAGCGCCGGTGCGGGCGTCAGGGGGAGGTCAGGGTGAGCCGCCCGTGCTGAACGCCTTTGGTGGCGATCAGGCGGTCTGCGATCTGGCGCACGCGGGCGCTTCTGCCGCGCAGCACGAGCACCTCGAGGCAGTGATGATGGTCGAGGTGGACGTGCAGCGCGGAGATGATCTCGGTGTGATGCTCGTGCTGCATGTGCGTCAGCCGCTCCTGCAGCTGGCGCACGTGGTGATCGTAGACAAGCGTCAGCGTGCCCACGACCTCCGCCTCGGGCGCGGCGGCCTTGTCCTGCACAAGGGCGTCGCGGATCAGATCGCGAAAGGCCTCGCTGCGGTTCGTATAGCCCCGGCGCTCGATGAGCGCGTCGAATTTTTTCAGCAGATCCTCGTCGATGGCGACGCCGATGCGGGCCAGCGCTCCCATGCTCCCTCCTGCCTCGACTCGCGGCGATTCAATCCCCCTATGCTAGCAGGAGGATCGGGCTGTTGAAGCGCGGCGGCGCTTCTGAAACAATAGGGTTTGTCCCCCACAATCCAGCCTTCCGGTTCTCAAGGAGCGAGTTTGTCCAGACAGGCGATCCTTGCCCTGGAAGACGGAACCGTCTTCCGCGGCCAAGCGTTCGGTGCCGAGGCGGTGCGCACCGGCGAAGTGGTCTTCAACACCGCGATCACGGGCTATCAGGAGGTCTTCACCGATCCGTCCTACACGGGGCAGATCGTGGTGCTGACCTACCCGCACATTGGCAACTACGGCGCGAACCTGAGCGACAATGAAGCGCCCCGGCCGTACATCGAAGGGCTGGTGGTGCGCGAGTTCAACGTGACGCCCTCGAACTGGCGGGCCGAGATGAGCGCCGACGAGTTTCTCCGCCGGGACGGCATTCCGGTCATCAGCGGCATCGACGCCCGCGCCCTGGTGCGGCGGCTGCGGACGCAGGGGGCGATGCGCGGGGCGCTGTCCACCGCCGGACACACGGCGGAAGAGCTGATCGAAATGGCCCGCAACACGCCGCCGATGGCGGGGCTCGACCTGGCGACGCGGGTCTCCACCGCGCAGCGGTACGAATGGACGCAGCGTCTGGAGCCCTGCTCGCCGTCGGAACTCATCGGCCTGCAGCCGGCAGGCGAGTTCCGCGTGGTGGCCTACGATTTCGGCATCAAGCACAACATCCTGCGCTGCCTCGCGTCGATCGGCGCGCGCGTGACGGTGGTGCCGGCGTCCACTCCGGCTGAAGACGTGCTGGCGCTCAAGCCGGACGGGGTGTTTCTCTCCAACGGTCCGGGCGATCCGGAGCCGCTGGAAGGGCCGGTGCGGGAGATCCGCAGGCTGATGGGGCGGGTTCCGATCTTCGGCATCTGCCTCGGCCACCAGCTGCTCGGCCTCGCGCTGGGAGGCCGGACGTTCAAGCTGAAGTTCGGCCACCACGGCATCAACCACCCGGTGCTGAACTACCGGACGCAGCGGGTGGAAATCACGGTCCAGAACCACGGCTTCTGCGTCGATCCGGACAGCCTGAACGCCAATGAAGTCGAGCTGACGCACATCAACCTGAACGACCAGACGCTCGAGGGTCTGCGGCACCGCTCGCTGCCGCTGTTCTGCGTGCAGTATCACCCGGAAGCCGCCGCCGGCCCCCATGATTCGCGATACCTCTTCGAGGACTTCGCCTCCCTGATGAAGGAGTTCCAGCAGTAAAGAATGCCGCGCAGAACCGACATTCACCGCATCCTGATCATCGGCTCCGGCCCCATCGTCATCGGGCAGGCGTGCGAGTTCGACTACTCCGGCACGCAGGCGTGCAAGGCGCTGCGGGCCGACGGGTTCGAAGTGATCCTGATGAATTCGAACCCGGCGACGATCATGACCGATCCGGGCGTGGCCGACCGGACCTACATCGAGCCGCTCACGGTCGAGTACGCCGAGGAGGTGATCCGGCGGGAAAGACCCGACGCGCTGCTGTCGACCGTCGGCGGCCAGACGGGGCTGAATCTCAGCGTGGAGCTGGCCGAGCGGGGCATTCTCGATCAGTACGGGGTCGAGCTGATCGGCGCCAAGCTGGAAGCGATCAAGAAGGCGGAAGACCGGCTGCTGTTCAAGGACGCGATGCGCAAGATCGGGCTGGAGACGCCGCAGTCGCGCCTGCTGACGTCGGTGGAAGAGGGCCTCGAATTCGCCGCGAAAATCGGATACCCGCTGATCCTGCGGCCGAGCTTCACGCTGGGCGGAACGGGCGGCGGCATCGCCTACAACCGCGAGGATCTCGTCGAGATCCTGCAGCGCGGTCTGGATCTTTCGCCGGTGCATGAAGTGCTGGCGGAAGAATCCGTGCTCGGGTGGAAGGAGTTCGAGCTCGAGGTGATGCGCGATCTGGCGGGCAACGCCATCATCGTCTGCTCGATCGAGAACTTCGACCCGATGGGGGTGCACACGGGCGACTCGATCACGGTGGCGCCGGCGCAGACGCTGACGGACCGCGAGTATCAGATGATGCGCGACGGGGCGCTGGCGGTGCTGCGCGAGATCGGCGTCGACACGGGCGGCTCGAACGTGCAGTTCGCCATCAACCCGGAGAACGGCCGCATGGTGGTGGTGGAGATGAATCCGCGCGTGTCGCGCAGCTCGGCGCTGGCGTCGAAAGCCACGGGCTTCCCGATCGCGAAGATCGCCGCCAAGCTGGCCGTGGGCTACCGGCTGGACGAAATCCCCAACGACATCACGCGCGTCACGCCCGCCTGTTTCGAACCCACGATCGACTACGTGGTGGTGAAAATCCCGCGCTGGCAGTTCGAGAAGTTCCCCGGCGCCGAGCCGGTGCTGACGACGCAGATGAAGTCGGTGGGCGAGGTGATGGCCATCGGCAGGACGTTCCGGCAGGCGCTGAACAAGGCCATGCGCGGGCTGGAGACCGGCAAGGCGAGTTCGCCCGCCGTGCTGCGCGAGGAGCTGATCACGCAGAAGCTGATCACGCCGAACCCGGACCGGCTGAGCTACATCCGGTTCGCCTTCGAGCGCGGCTACACGGTGGAAGAGGTCTTCGAGATGACGAAGATCGACCCGTGGTTCCTGCGGCAGATCCGCGAGGGCGTCGAGTACGAGAAGGAACTGGAAGGGCGCGCGCTGGAGTCGCTGCCGCGCGAAGAGCTGAAGCGCGCCAAGCGGGACGGGCTGAGCGACGCGCGCCTGGGGCGGCTGCTGAATGCGGATCCGCTGGCCGTCCGCGCCCGCCGCAAGGAGCTGGGCGTGACAGCGGTGTTCAACCGGGTGGACACGTGCGCGGCGGAGTTCGAAAGCTTCACCCCGTATCTGTACTCGAGCTACGAGGACGAATGCGAAGCCGAGCCCTCGCAGCGGAAGAAAGTCATGATTCTCGGCTCCGGTCCGAACCGCATCGGACAGGGCGTCGAGTTCGACTACTGCTGCTGCCACGCGTCCTTCGCGCTGCAGGATTTCGGCGTCGAGTCGATCATGGTCAACTGCAATCCGGAGACGGTCTCGACCGACTACGATACGAGCGACCGCCTGTATTTCGAGCCGCTGACGCTCGAGGAAGTGCTCAACATCTACGACACCGAGAAGCCGGACGGCGTGATCGTGCAGTTCGGCGGCCAGACGCCGCTGAACCTGGCGCTGCCGCTGAAGCGCGCCGGCGTGCCCATCATCGGGACGGATCCGGAGAGCATCGACCTGGCCGAGGACCGCAAGCTGTTCGGCCGCGTGCTGGACGAGCTGGGCATTCCTGCCGCGCCGTACGGCACGGCCACGAGCGTGGAAGAAGCGCTGGAGGTGGCGCGGCGGCTGGGCTTCCCTGTGCTCGTGCGGCCGAGCTACGTGCTGGGCGGGCGCGCCATGACGGTCGCGTATGAAGAAGACACGGTGCGGCGGTACATGCAGGAAGCGGCGCTGTTCTCGCCGGACCGCCCGGTGCTGATCGACCGGTTTCTGGAAGACGCGATCGAAGTGGACGTGGACGCGGTGTCCGACGGCAAGGACGTGCTGATCGGCGGCATCATGGAGCACATCGAGGAGGCGGGCATCCACTCGGGCGACTCGAGCTGCGTGCTGCCGCCGCAGTCGCTGAGCGAGGGGACGCTGCGGGTGATCGAAGACTACACGGTGCGGCTGGCGCGGGCGCTGAACGTGCGCGGGCTGATGAACGTGCAGTACGCCGTGAAAGACGGGCAGGTGTTCGTGCTGGAGGTGAACCCGCGCGCGTCGCGGACGGTTCCCTATGTGTCGAAGGCGACGGGGGTGCCGCTGCCGAAGATCGCGGTGGGCATCATGCTGGGGCGGAAGCTGCGGGAGATGGGCGAACTGACGGGCGGCAGGCCTTCGGGCGTGCTGCCGGTGAAGCAGGTCTGCGTGAAGTCGCCCGTGTTTCCGTTTTCGAAGTTTCCGGGCGTCGATCCGGCGCTGGGTCCCGAGATGCGGTCGACGGGCGAAGTGATGGGCGTGGGGGAGAACTTCGGCGAAGCGTTCGGCAAGGCGCAGCTGAGCGCGGGGGCGCCGCTGCCGCAGGAAGGGATGATCTTCTTCAGCGTGAACGACCGGCACAAGGCGGAGGCGGTAGAGCTGGCGCGGCGGCTGTCGGCGCTGGGATTCCAGCTGGCGGCGACGCGCGGCACGGCGGCTGCGTTCCGCGCCGCCGGGCTTGCGGTGAAGACGGTCTTCAAGGTGAACGAAGGCCGCCCGAACGCGGTGGACCTGATCAAGGACGCGAAGCTGAAGCTGGTGGTCTACACGACCACGGGCGCGCACTCGTTCAGCGACGAGCGGGCCATCCGGCGCTCGGCCGTGACCTGGCGCGTGCCGTGCATCACGACGATCGCCGGCGCCCGCGCGGCGGTGCAGGCCATCGAGAGCCGGCGCCGCGACCCGCTGCGCGTGTGGTGCCTGCAACAGATGCACGCCTGAGCGGCGGCTACTGGACGGAGCCCTGCAGGCCGGTGAGCCGGCACAGGAGCTCATCGACGCCCGACAAGCCGCGGGCGCGGAGAAATTCGCGCCGGAATGGCTCGAGATCTTCGAGCGGGACCTCGCCCTTGTGCAGGCGCTGGAGCGCGTCCAGATACAGGCACCACCCGCGCGGTTCCTTCAGCCGCGCATACCAGACATCCCGCAGCAGGAAGCCGTCGAACAGCATCTGGAACTGGAAATCGAGCACGCGAACGAGTTCCAGGTATTGCCCCAGCCGGGAGGAGTCGAACGCCACAGGCTGCAGGAGCACGTATTCGAGCAGCGCATGGGCTGCGGCGCGCTCGTAAAACAGCGGCCTGCCGAGCCGCAGCACGGTGGCCACATATTCCATGGGCGCCAGCGTGTGCAGGAAGGGATAGGTGTACCAGCGCGACACGCGGCCGCTGATCAGCCGGTCGTATTGGGCGATGCTCTCCGGCGCCCAGGAAGACGGGTCCGGCGGCGTGAAGTGCAACAGGGAGTAGTGGGCGAACCACTCGGGCGACTCGTAGCACTCGGCGAACTGCGGCAGATCGAGCGAGGCGGCCAGGAGGCGGAGCCGCCGCATCTCCTGCTCGACGCGCGCGGCAGGCAAGGAGGGATGGAAGGCGGGAAACAGGGAACGGTGCGCGGCCGCATAGAGCTCCACAGCGGCGGGTTCGCCTTCCTGGAACTGTTCGAGCAGCCAGACCTGCCGCAGGCGGTTTTCCAGAGCCCGCTGCATGCGCAGCGCCTGGTGCAGGAACGCGCCTTCCGGGGTCCGCTCGGCGCGCCGGAGAAGGCGGCGGGCGGCGGGCGCGGAGAAGGAGGCGAGCTGGTCCTGCTGCGCGGCGGTCAGCCCGCCCGCGCGCGCAAGGCTGAGGAGGAAGTCGGTGACCCAGGGCAGCGAGGCCAGCATCTCCGGCAGGTGCTCGAAGTTCTGGTTTTCGGCCGGCGCGGGCTGGGAGAGGTTCGATGCGACATCGGAATACTGGGCCGCCAGCCGCCAGAAGACCGCGCCGGGCTCCAGCCGGAGCGACTCGCGGTAATGATGGAGCAGGTTGAGAAAACAGGACAGCACCGCGGACATGGACTGCGGGGAGGGCCTGTCGACGAGGTCCATGGCCGCCCGGTAGAGACGCGAGGCGTGGCGGGCCAGGGTCCGGTTGCGGCCGGCCGCGAAGATGCTGTTGAGGTCCATCGCGCAGTCGACGAGCTGGTCGTCGAAGGTCTCCGGCAGCTCTTCGGATTCCAGCTCGAGATAGCCGGAAAGGTTTTCGAAAATCGGCGGGATTTGAGGATCTAGGATGGCGGATTCTCCCCCTGGGATGCGCCCTGGGACAGGGCCAGGGCCTCATTCAGAGATCCCTGCCGGTAGCCGCGCAGGTCGATGGCCGAATACAGGAAGCCGAGTTCCTTGAAAATCGCCGATAAACGGTCGAACATTTCGAGCGAAAAAGCGCGGCTGATTTCCGCGCGTTCGATTTCCAGACGCGCCAGCTCGCCGTGATAGCGCACGCGGAACTGCCGGAATCCGAGCTCCCGGATGCGCTCCTCGGCCAGCTCCACGCGGCGCAGGATCTCCGGGGTGACCGGAGTTCCGTAGGGCACGCGGGAGCTGAGGCAGGCGGCCGCGGGACGGTCCCACGTGGGCAGCCCCGCCATGCGGGACAGCTCGCGGATCTCGGCTTTCGAGAGGCCGGCTTCCACCAGCGGCGCCTTGACGCCGTGGAGGCGGGCGGCGTTCTGGCCGGGGCGGTAATCGCCCAGGTCGTCGGTGTTGACTCCGTAGACGAGGACCGCGCCCCCGTAGCGCGGCGCGATCTGCTCCATGCGGCGGAACAGCTCGTCCTTGCAGTGGTAGCAGCGGTCGGGGTTGTTGGCCGTGTAGGCGGGGTTGTCGAACTCGTGCGACGGGATCATCTCGTGGCGGATGCCGTAGCGCTGGGCGAAGGCGATGGCGTCGCGCTTGTGCGACTCGGGGATCGAGGGCGAGTCGGCGGTGACGGCGATGGCGTTGTCGCCCAGCACCTCGCGGGCCGCCCAGGCCAGATAGGCGGAATCCGTTCCGCCCGAGTAGGCCACCAGAACCTTGCCCAGATTGCGCAGGATGCGGAACAGCCGGTCCTGCTTCTCCCGCAGCAGCGCCACATCGGGAGTCGGGTTCTTGCCCAGCGCAACGAGGCCCGTCATGCCTGCATTATACCCGCCGGGGGGCCGGAGGCCGGATTGGCGGGCGGCGCGGATGCGGGGGGCGGGAGGCGGAAGGCTGGCGCCGCACTCCGGGCATAAAGAAATGAAAGGCTTTCGCCGATGAGTGGAATGTGGGGAACGGTCCGGCAGCATTGCATCAGTGGCTGCGGCGGGCGCTCTGCGCCATGATCGCACTCGTCCTTGCGGCAGCGGCGGCGCAAGCGGGGCCGTGGGTGCAGAAGCGCGGCCATGGCATCGTCATCGCGGGAGTGAACGCCTACCGCGCCGATGAGCGGTTTGCTGCTTTTGGTGGCGGGACAGAGCCGCTTGGCCCGGAAGGACGGTTCCGGAGCATTTCGCCGCATCTGTGGGCCGAGGTGGGGCTGACCGACGACTGGACGGGGATCCTGTCTTTCAATGCTCCGTGGCAGAGGTATACGCAGACGGGCTACCGGGCCAGTGCGTTTGCGCCGGGGGACCTGCAGGCAGGCTTCCGGAGGGCGCTGCGCCGTCCGGACAACGGCTGGCAGCTGGCCGTGCAGGTGCTGGGCAAAGCGCCGACGTATGGAGCCGATACGCAGCCCCGTCCGGGGAACGGGCAGGCGGATCTGGAGTCCACGCTGCTAGCGGGCCGCAGTTTCCCGGTGGGCAGCCGATGGGGCTTTTTCACGAGCGAAGGAGGCTTCCGGAAGAGATGGGGGCGGCCTGCGGACCAGTGGCGCGGCGAGATTGGAGGCGGGCTGCATGCGACACCGAGGCTGACCGTGATGGGCCAGGCGTTTCTGACCCGGAGCGTGGGCGCGTTCCCGCGGCTGGAACCTGGAGTCAACCCGATGATCGAGCCGTATTACCACCTTGTCCGGCTTCAGGGTTCCGTCGTGACCAGGCTGGGCGGCCACTGGCGCGTCCAGCTCGGCTACGCGCAGGATGCGGCTGGGAGAAATGTCGGACGGGGCGGCCAGTGGGTGCTTGCCGTGTGGAGAAGCTTCTGAACGCCCGGCCCGCGGAAGGCGGGGAGGCTCCGTGCAGCGGGAGGCTGTGGGATGAGCGGAACAAACCGGAGCCCCACTGATTCTTCAGGCCCGCCAACGGCCGTCCGGCCGATCGGACAGGGCCTGGTGGATGCGGGACTGATCAGCGCTGAGCAGCTGCAGGAGGCGCTGGCGCGGCAACAGGCCAACGGGTCGCGGATTGGACAGATCCTGATCTCGGAAGGATGGGTGAGGCCGCTGGATTTTTACCGTGCGTTGGCCGGGCAGCTGGGCCTCGAATTCGTCGACCTTGTCCGGCAGCCGCCGGATCCCGCGCTGTTTGACGAAAGCCGGTATGACGAGTACGCGCGGCTTCAATACGTGCCGTGGCGAGCCTCCGGCGGCGCGGTGACGGTGGCGCTGGCCGAGCCGGACGGGGAAGCGCTGCAGGATCTGCGGTCCCGGTACGGGCCGGAGACGCAGTTTGTCATCACGTCGCGGCTCGACATTCTCTGGTCCATCCAGCGCATGGCGCAGCAAAGGCTGGTGGCCGACGCGGTCTACCGCCGGCTCCGGTGCGATCCGGACCACTCAGCTGCGGAGGTTCTCAGCCGGCCTCAGGCCTTGATCCTGGGCGCCGCAGCCGCCGCTCTGGCGGCGGTTCTGGTCTGGAAGCCCGTGCCCGCGCTGGTGGCCGTCAACGCCTTGCTCGGGCTTTTCCTTCTGGGCAGCTTCCTGTTGAGAATGGCCCTGGTGTGGAAAGGCAGCGGCACGCTGTATCAGGCGAAGTCGACGCCGGAAGAACTGGCCGCGCTGGACGAGCGTTCATTGCCGGTCTACACCGTGCTCGTGCCGCTGTACCGGGACGCCGCCGTGGTGCCCAAACTGGCCGGGGCCCTCAGAGCGCTCGACTATCCGCGGTCGAAACTCGACATCAAGCTCGTTCTCGAGGGCGACGACGAGGAAACGATCCAGGCCTGCAAGAAGGCCGCCATGGAGGGCAACGTGGAGCTCATTGTCGTGCCCCCAGGATTGCCCCGTACGAAACCCAAAGCGCTGAACTATGCCCTGCCTTTCGCCCGGGGACAGTTGCTGACAATCTACGACGCCGAAGATCTGCCGCAGCCCGACCAGTTGAAAAAGGCTGTGGCAGCCTTCCGGAAGGCGCCATGGGAGGTCGTCTGCCTCCAGGCGCGCCTGAATTATTTCAACTGGCGGGAAAACTGGCTCACCCGCCTGTTCACGCTCGAATACTCTCTGTGGTTCGATTGGTACCTGCCCGGCCTCGAGGCGCTGGGCATTCCGATCCCGCTGGGAGGCACGTCGAATCATTTCCGCACCGAAGTCGTGCGCGCCATTGGCGGCTGGGATCCTTTCAACGTGACGGAAGATGCAGACCTGGGCGTCCGCTTCACGATGAGCGGCTGGCGCGTGGGCGTTCTGGACTCGACAACGTATGAAGAAGCCAACAACCACCTCGGCAACTGGATCCGCCAGCGCTCGCGCTGGGTGAAGGGATACCTGCAAACCTGGCTTGTCTACATGCGCAACCCGTGGCGCACGTTCCGCCGCCTGGGCTGGAAGGGATTCCTCGGATTTCAGGCGTTCGTGGGCGGGACTTTCCTGGGTCCGCTGGCGTTTCCGCCGCTGACGGCGATGTATGCGTACTGGCTGTTGACGAGGACCCACGCCCTGGATCTCCTGTTTCCGGCCTACGTGCTGGACATTTCTCTGCTGCTGCTGCTGGCAGGCAACGGGCTGCTGGTCTACTTCCATATGCTGGCGGCCTGGCACCGGGGGAGGCCCCTGCTCGTCTTCTGCGCCCTGCAGCTGCCCGCCTATTACCTGCTGATGTCGATTGCCGCATGGAGAGCGCTTTGGCAGCTGTGTTGGCGGCCGCATTACTGGGAAAAGACAGAACATGGTTTGACCCGCGTGGAGGCGCCGGGGGGAAGCGATGTCGCCGAAGCAGCCTGAACGGGAAGCCGCATTCGAGCGTTGGGTGGCCCGCCTGCTGGTCCTGTGCCTTGCGGCGGCGGCGCTGGGATGGCTTCGGCTGGCCGAATTGCTGGCCGTCGGCTTCTCAGGTCTCGCGCTGTGGTCGCTGATGCGCAACTGCACGGCCCGCGCGCGGCTGCAAACGGGCATGGCGCTGCCCCTTCTGATGGCGCTGTCGTCGGCGACAGTGTGGCCGGCATTATGGCTTGCGCTCTCGGCGGTGGCGCTGGCGCTGAGGGAGAAGAGCTGGGTGGCAAGGCTGGCTTCGCTGATGACGATCGTCTTCCCTGCCCTGCTGCTCCACGCCTTCCGAGCCTATCTGCAGTGGCTGGGATACCGGCCTTTCTGGGCCGAATGAAGAGGAGAAAGAAATCCTCCGCACCGGAGCCGCAGGCTCTTGCCTGATTCCGCCCTGCCAGTCCGCTCTCCGCTCCGGGGGAACGGCGCAATCCCTGGCGTCCATGACTCAGCGGCCGCGCGGCCCCAGCAGAATGATTGCAGCCCCGAGCAGGCTTGCGATGGCGCCCAGCGCATCCCAGCGATCCGGCGCGCTCCGCTCGACGAGCCACATCCACACGAGCGACGCCACGATGTAGACTCCGCCATACGCTGCGTACGCACGCCCAGCCCACGCCGCATCGACGCGCGTCAGGATCAGCGCGAACAGCGCAAGCGAGATCATGCCCGGGATGGTCCACAGCGGGCTTTTCCCGAGCCGCAACCATGCCCAGAACGCGAAACAGCCCGCGATTTCGCCCGCGGCGGCGAGAAAATACCAGAGGAACGAATTCATGCACCCTTGGGGATTCGAGGATCGATGTTTCCGGCAAGGCGGAAGACCTGCCTGTCCTTTCACAATGGCATAGCCGGCAGGCGCACTGCCGGGGCGAGCGTTACGAGGACAGGCGCGGCGTGGCAGAATCCAGCGCCGCCGGCAGCGGCGGCGGCGGGTGCGCAGGCGCGAATTCCGGGGAAAGTTCTGGCCAGGGGAGTGGAAACGGCCGCAGCGGGCGGCGTTGTTCGCCCGTCCTCGAAGACAATTTCTGGCGCGCAAAGGGGAGAGGGTCAGGGAATCGCTTGCACCGTCTTCTGACGCAGATGGGAGGCGGCTGTGACCGCACCCTCGAAAATCGCTGTTGGGTTGTGGGGCTGCGAGGGAACCGCTGGCTTCCGCGCACGAGGTCAGCACGGCGGGGATGCAGCCCTCGCGCTTGCGCGAGAGGAAGCCCGCTGGCCAGAGCGCGCAAGGACATGGTTGGATAACCGCTGGCTCTGAGGCGGCCGGTTTTCATCCCTGCGGATGTCGCGCAGGGTCATGGAGGTTCGCTCGCAAATCGCCGCTCCATTCACGACTGCGTTGGTACTGCTGGTTCTCGCTGCGCTGAGAAACAAGGTTGGGATGCAGCCCTCGGCCAAGGCCGAGGGGAAACCCGGGGGAGGGCCCGGGGGATTTTCACTCGTGTTGATGGCCTGCAGCGGGACCCGGGCTTTCGCGAGGCTATTTCCGGCTGGAAGCTGCGGGCTGGCGGAGGCGGAGTCAGGTTCCGGGGAGACGGGAGGCGGGCGCCGCGGCTTCGTCTCCCGGACACTGATCCGGAACCACGGCCACTTCGGTCGTGAAGATCAGGGGCTTGCCGCCGGGTCCGTCGTAGGTCAGTTCCAGAAAGAAGGCTGTCCAGCCGGATTCGGGCGCTTCCACGGCGGCTTCATAAACTCCATCCTGCGGCTCGACAGGCGAGGACTCCCATGCAGGACCGATCGTTTCCAGCCGGAAATCCCGCGCCGAGGGATTGTGCGCCTTCCAGAGGAGGACGGATTTCGGCGGATCCACGGGGCGGAGGCGGATGCGGCCGCCGGCGCGGTCCATCTCCCAGAAGAAGCGCGGACGGGGCTCGCCGCGCAGGATCAGCTCGATCCACGCCTGGATGCTCACGGCGATTTCCGGGGACAGGGAGTGGTCCGTGTTGGGCACATACCGCAGATATTTTTCACCGGGCAAATCGTTCCAGTAAAACCGGCTGGAATCGGGCAAAAAGAACTGGTCTCCGGTGGAATTCACAATGTATTTCGGCAAAGTGAGGCGGCCGCGGTATTCATAAGGGTCTTCGATCTTCAGCAACGCATCCAGAGCCGGATCGCCGAATTTGTCCATGACGCCGCGCTGCACGTAGTCCTCCACCGCGGGCGCCCAGAAACCGTAGCAGGAGTAATGATGCAGGAACGAAGGCTGCAGGTTGAGCATGTCGATGACGAGCGGCACGGCGGCGACGACGCGCGGATCCACGGCAGCCGCCGTCCACGCCGTCCAGCCGCGCTTGGAAGCGCCGATCAGAATGAAGCGGTCCGCCAGCCCGGCGTTCTGCCGCCGCAGCAGATCCGTCACCGCGTCCATGGCGCGCACGACAGCCTTGGTCATCGGGAGGCGCGCCGGCCAACGCTCGTCGCCGGTTTCCAGGAACCGTTTCCAGGTGTAGGCGATCAGCGCGTCTTCGCTGAGCGGCTTCTCCTCGCCGGCGAACTTCAGCGGCTGGTTCGGCACCGTGCGCAGGTCAGCAACAACCGCGCCGGTCTGCGCCGCGAGAAGCGCGACGAGCGGATCGGGCGCTGGCACAGCAGAAGTGTTCGAGCCGCCGTTGATCAGCAGAATCGCCGTCCGGAAGCGGACGGTTTCCGGATAGGCGACCGTCAGCCAGTGCCGCCACTCAGTGCGGTCGACCTCAGCCGGTTCCAGCCAGCGCTGCGAATTCAGCTCGGCCAGCAGAACGGTCAGACCGCCGAGCGGGAGCCGTGTCGTCGAAACGATGCGGTATGCGTCATCAGGCGCGGCGACGTAGCGGTCCAGCGCCGTCGAATCAATTCCCTGCCCCGCGGCATGCGGCGCGGCGCAAAAGCTGATCAGCAGAACAGCGGCAATTGCATGACGCATGCCCTCAGGCTACCGCGGCGCCGGAGGCCGCGCCAGCGTGCGGAGACCGGGGGCTGTTCTCAGTTCAGAACGCCAGCCGCAAGCCGAACTGGATCTGCCGCGGCGGAAGCTGGCTCTGCACGACGCCGAACTGCGGGTTGTTCAGGATGCGGCCGATGATGTCGTAGTTGGGCGTATTGAGAGCGTTGAAGAATTCGCCGCGGAACTGAAGCGACGCACCTTCGGTGATGCGGAAGCTGCGCGCGGCCATCAGGTCGAAATTCAGCAGCCCGGGGCCGATGATGGTGTTGCGGCCGACATTGCCGAACTGGAAGGCGGGCGGCGCGACGAAAGCGGCCGTGTTGAACCAGCGCGACGTGGTGCGCTCGCCCGCGGGCAGTCTGAAGTGCTGACCGGGCACGGCGTTGGGCCGGATCAGGATGGCGCCCGTGCCGCCGCCGATGCCCGCCGTATCGCCGGCGAGGTTCGCCGTGAACGGAAAGCCGGTCTGCATGGAATGGATGGCCGAGATCTGCCAGCCGCCGGCGAGCCATGCGGCGAGTCCGGAGTTCAGCCACTTCTGCCGCGGACCGAACGGCAGGTTCCACACGGCCGAATTCACCCAGCGGTGCCGCACGTCGAACGACGCCAGGCCGCGCTCCTCGCGGACGTTGTGCGAGTCCTGCGGCGGCGAGTTCTCCGCGCCGCGCGCCCCGCCGGCGTTGCGGAATTGCGGCGCGTTGGTGATGGCTTTGCTCCAGTTGTACGAACTCAGCCAGCTCAGACCGGCGGTCAGCTTCTTCTCCACACGAAGGAAGAAGGCGTGGTAGTTGGACTGCGCGGCGTTGGGCAGGTAGTTGATGAAGCCGACCGGGACGGTTTCGCCCTGCACCACAACATAGGGCGGGAACACGGTGCCGGGAGCGAAGCGCAGCGCGCGGTAGGGGCGGCGAGGATCGACGGCGCCGGGCCCGGGCCGCGCGTTGTTTGGCTGCGTGTTCTGCGACAGCTTCAGCCCCATGGTGGCCAGATAGCCGGCCTCAACCACGAGGTCGCGCCGGAGCTCCTGCTGCACGGTGAAGCTCCACTGCGGCGAATAGCTGGAGCGCTGGAACAGATCGATGCCGGCCTGCTGGATCTGCACCGGACCCACGACGGCGGGCCCGAAGATGTCGAAGCCGCGGAACTGCGGGATGAAGCACTGCTGTCCAAATTAGCCACCGAACCGGTTTGGTCTGACTGATTGGACTGGGTTTATCTCTGCTATCTCTTCTTTCCACCGAACCAGACCCCCCATCCGTTGGCGCCTGCTGTCCAAACTCATCCGAACTCGAGCATCAGTTGCGAGGCCGCGTCCAGTTGGGGCGGCGGCTCGAACGGCGCCTCCAGCCAGGCCATCAAGTCGCGGTAGACAAACAGTTGTTGTCTCAGCAGCGCCACCAGGTTCGACAGGCTCCAGTTGAAGCTGCTGCGCAGTTGCATGTACTTCACCAGCAGCATCGCGATCAGTGCTGTCCAAATCTGGATCTGCACCGCATTGGCGCTGGTGCCCACAAACGTCTTGATCCGCAACGACTGCTTCAGCGCCTTGAAGAACAACTCGATCTGCCAGCGCTCCCGGTAGACCGCCGCGACCGTCGCCGCCGACAACTTCAGATGATTCGTCACCAGCACCACCGTCTCGCCCTCTGCGCCCTCCACTTCAATCCGCCGCAGCAACGCCGCCGGCCCAGCCTCCTGCGTCCGGCTCAGCAGGATCACCTCGTCGCGCAGGATCGACTTCCGCCTGTCGGCCTCGCGCTGTTCGACGATGCCGTAGCTGGCCACGTCTTTCAGCCGCGTCACGAACCACACCTTGTGGCGCGACAGATCCAGCCACCAGTCATAGTCCTGGTAGCCGCGGTCGAACACCAGCATCGTGCCGGGTTCGAAGCGCTGCCGGCGGGCGACGTCCACGTCCGACGTCTTGCCCTCGGTGATGACGGCGAAGCCCGGCAGATAGCCGTCGTGGTCCAGCACCAGATGCAACTTCACCGCGCCCTTGCTGCGCCCGAACTGAGCCCAGTCGAACATGCTCAGGCAGAGTGGAATCAGCGTTGCGTCCAGGCTCATCAGCTTATGCTTGAAGCGAAATTTGCGCTTGCAACGCTGAGCTGCTTCCGAGGCGCAACGCTGATAGAGCGCGTAGAAGACCGATTGAAACAACTCCCACGGCCGGTGCTCATTGGCATAGGCCAGCGTCGAGCGCTTCGGCGCCGAGGCCACGCCGAGATGCTGCAGCTTGCCTTCGCAAGACGCCAGGCCACCCACGATTTCACGCAGCGACTGGGCGCGTCCCAGGTGGCAAAACAGCATGGCGACAAGCTGCGTCCAGCACCGGAATCCGCGGGCGTGGCGCTCGGCGCGATGCTGGCGGACGGCCGCCTCGAATTCCAGGCGCGGAACGAACTTCAAGACCTGGGAGAAAATACTGCATACTCGATTCATGGCGGTGGCCTCCTGACCGGCTGAATGGGCTTCTGGCGAAACCTCACTCAACCTACCAGAGCCGCCGCCTCACTGGTCAAAAGCTAATTTGGACAAGAGTGGGGATGAAGGCATTGGAAGACAGCGTCTGGGCGATGTTGCCCGGCAGCACGGCGGCAAGGCGGAACAGCGGGTTCAGGTCGTTAGCCGCATGGAAGAAGCCCGCGCCGGCGCGCACCACCGTGCGAGGGGCCAGCTGCCAGGCGAGGCCCGCGCGCGGCGCGAAGTTGTTTTTGTCCGTGTAAGCGCAGCCCTTCGGATAGCCTTCCTGGCCGCAGATGAAGAACAGCGGCTCGTAGAAGGCGAGGCGGCCTTCGCCGAAGATCTGCCACGGCGACGGGACGTTGCGGTAGTCGATGCTGCCCATCTGCTGGCGGTGATCGTACAGCGGCGGCGCGAGTTCATAGCGCACGCCGAGGTTCAGCGTCAGGTTCGGCAGGATTTTCCAGTCATCCTGGAAGTAGAGCCCGTAATTCTCCTGCCGGCCGTCGATGCGGCCGGGGCCGACCGAGCGCGAGCCCTGCTGCGGCAGCCCGAGCAGCATGGAAGCGAGGATGTGGCCCGTGCCGTCGTTGGAAGCGGTGCGCGAAGTGAATCCGGCGGTGAACTGATATTGCCCGAGGGTGTTGGCCGACTCGAAGCGGTTGTATTGGATCCACAGCGCCTCGCCGCCGAAGCGGAAATTGTGACGGCCGCGCAACCAGCTGACGTTGTCGTAGAGCTGGAAGGTGTTGTTGCGGACGAGCACCGTGCCGCCGCCCGTGGTGCCTGTGAAGCCGCCCGCGCCGCCCATCGTCGGATAGCCGGCCACGACGAAACGCGGCAGCGTCCGCTGCGCGCCGCCGACGTTGAAGAGCGGCTCGGGCAGGCCGTCCTGGAACAGCAGCCGGTTGAAGCCGCCGCGCAGTTCGTTGACGAGCGTGGGCTTTAGTACCTGCGTCATGCCGAGGACGGCGTTCTGCGGCCGGCTGAATCCGAGGCGGTCGCGGTCGGGCACGACGTCCGGAATCACGTTGTTCTCGTCCCAGATGGCGTAGCGGCCGAAGAGGCTGAGGTTGCGGCGCACGTTCCAGTCGAGCCGGATGGAGCCGTTGTCGCTGTTCTGCCGCAGCACGCTGCTTGCGTTGACATACTGCGTCGAGCCGATGTTCGGCAGAGGCATCGCCGACATGGCGGCGCGCGTGAGCGGATTGAGGCGCGATTCGGGGATGCGGAAATCGGGGAACGGCTGGCGCACGCCGCCGTCGAGCGTATCCGGATCGAAGATGCCGGGGCCGCCGCTGAAATCGCCGTTGCGCTGCGCCTGCGTCGGCACGGCGACGGTGGTCAGCCCTGCCGCCGCCTGACGGATGCTGAGCCTTTCCCAGGCGGCGAAGAAGAAAGCCTTGTCGCGGACGATGCGGCCGCCGAGGGAGGCGCCGTACTGGTGGCGCTGGAACTGCGGCAGCTTCGAGACGTTCAGGTTGAACGGGCGCGCGTCGAGGGCGCGGTTGCGCAGGAACTCCCACGCCGAGCCGTGAAAAGTGTTGCTGCCGCTCTTGGTCACGACGTTGATCTGGGCTCCGCTGGCGCGCCCGTACTCGGCGCTGAACTGCGCTGTCTGCACCTGGAATTCGGCGATCGCATCGATGACGGGCGAATAGTTCAGCGAATTGTAGTCAGGATCCGTGTTGGCCACGCCGTCGAGGAGGAACGCGTTGTTGTTGGTGCGTCCGCCGCTCGAGCTGAATCCGCCGGTCTGGTTCAGGCGAACGGAGTTCTGCTGCACGGTGCGTCCGCCCGCGTTGGCGCCGGGAACGAGCAGGGCGAGCTGGATGAACTCGCGTCCGTTCAGCGGCAGCCCGATGATTTTTTCCTCCGTCACCACGGTGCCCTGCGCCACCGATTCAGTCAGCAGAGGCGATACGGTACCGCTGACTTCAATCCGCTCGGTCAGGGCGCCTACTTCAAGCTGAATGTTGACGCTCGCCGAGCGCGCCACCTGCAGCCGCACCGAATCGTCGCGGAACATGCGAAAACCGGGCGCTTCCACTTCGAGCGCATACTCTCCCGGCGGCAGCAGCGCGAACAGGAAGCGCCCGCCTTCGTCCGTCCTGACCGTGCGCGCCGCCTGGGTGCGCCGGTTCTGCAGGCGCACTTCCGCATTCTGGACCGGGGCGCCGCTTGGATCGCTGACCACTCCGGACAGCGAGCTGACGTCGGTTTGCGCTCCGGCGGGGATCACCAGGGTCAGCAACGCCAGCAGCAGCGTCAGCGCACGAATGGCAGGTGTCCGTTTCCGGTCCATTGCAGGAATCCCTCTGAAGAGTGTGGAGTAGTGAATGGACAGGTTAACGGGCGCAGGTCAACAGGAAGTCACAGCAGAGTGAAGAATCGGTAACGGCTGCCGGGGAGCTGCGGGGCGAAGGTCCGCCGGGAGCGGACTGACAGGACGTCGACGCGCAACTTCACCGGGCGTGCGGGCAGAGTGCGGGCGTGCGCTGCACGCGCTTCGTCTTTGTGGTCTGAATGGATTCCGGCGGCGGGGCGATGCCTCAGCCGCGCGAGGCTTCCTCGATGCAGGCTTCCAGCGCTTCGACGGCGAAGTCCGCCTGATCCGCGGTCAGCACCAGCGGCGGGGCAAGGCGGATCGAGTTCGGACCGGCGCCGAGGATCAGCAGGCCCTTTTCAAACGCAAGATCCACAATGCGGTCGCGGAGCTCGGGCGCGCGCTCCTTCGATGCCTGGTCCTTCACCAGCTCGAAACCGATCATGAGGCCCAGGCCACGCACGTCGCCGACGTGGCGGAACCTTTGCGGCCACTCGCGCATCCGTGCCATCATGCGCGCGCCGATGCGGGCGGCGTTGTCGACGAGCTCCTGTTCGAGCAGATCGATAGTGGCGAGCGCCGCCTCCACCGAAACAGGATTGCCGCCAAATGTCGAGGCGTGCGCGCCGGGCTTCCAGGTCATCAGTTCCGCGCGCGCCACCGTGGCTCCCAGAGGCAGTCCGCTGGCGATGCCTTTGGCGATGGCGACGATGTCCGGCTCGAGGCCGAAATGCTCGCTGGCGAACATCCTGCCCGTGCGCCCCATGCCGCTCTGGACCTCGTCGGCCACCAGCAGAATGCCGTGCCGGCGGCACACAGCCTGCAGTTCGTCGAAGAACTTCTGCGGAGGCACGACGTAGCCGCCCTCGCCCTGCACGGGTTCGACGAACACAGCAGCCACTTCCGAGGGCGGCAGGATGGTGCGGAACAGATCCTGCTCGAGAACCTTGACGCACTCGACGTTGCACGTGTCCGGCGTGCGGTTATAGGCGCAGCGGTAGCAGTAGGCGTAAGGGATATGCGTGGCGCCCGGAAACAGCGGAGCGAAGCCCTCGCGCTGCGCGGTTTTCGAGGCTGTCAGAGAGAGCGCGCCCATCGTGCGCCCGTGGAAGGCGCCGAGGAAGGCGATGGACTTGTCGCGCCGTGTCGCGTAGCGCGCCAGCTTCAGCGCGCACTCAATGGCTTCGGCGCCGGAGTTGCTGAGGAACACCCGGCGCGGACCGCCGCCGGGCACGAGTTTCGCGAGCCGCTCTGCCAGCGCCACCATGTTTTCGTAGTAGAAATCCGTGCCAGACATGTGGAGGAACCGCTCCGCCTGGCGGCGGATGGCCTCCACCACGCGGGGATGGCAATGTCCGGTGGCCACGACGGCGATGCCGGCGTTCATGTCGAGGAAGCGGTTGCCGTCGGGGTCGATGACGATGGCTCCTTCGCCGCGCTCGATGACGAACGGGTAACTGCGCGTGTAGGAGGGGCTCATGACGGCGTGGTCGCGCTCGACGATGGCTTTGGCCTTCGGACCGGGCAATTCGGTCAGGATCCGGGGCAAATCCTGGCGGGTGGTGGTGGACATGGGCGTATCTCCCTCAAAGTAGGAATCTTTTGCTTTGATTGCAGGCGGGCGCGCGGAGGGAGGAGGCTTAATCGCAGGCAAACAGGAATGGCCGCATGGCCGCGGGCGTCCGCGTCACACTCCGATTCTACGCTAGAATCGGGTTCTTGAGAACCCCGCAGTATGAGCAGTGATTCCGTTCTCTCCCTGGAGATCACGCCCGACGAAGCCCGGCGCCTGCTGGCAGAGGGCAAGGCGCGGCTGATCGACGTGCGCGAGCCGCATGAGTATCAGATCGCCCGCATTGACGGCGCGCAGCTGATCCCCATGAACACGGTTCCGCACCGCCTGCAGGAGATCGAGGCGGCCGCTGACGAAAGCCTGCTGATCATTTACTGCCACCACGGCGTGCGCAGCCTGAGCGTGGTCGACTGGCTCCGGCGGCAGGGCGTCGAGCAGTGCGTGTCGCTGATCGGCGGCATCGATCTCTGGAGCCGGCAGATCGATCCCCAGGTTCCCCGGTACTGACACGGCCATGCCACAGAAGCCGAAGTTCTACACCAAGCCCACCTGAACCACCTGCCGGAAAGCCAGGAGTTTCCTGGTTCAGAAGGGGGTGGAAGCGGAAGTGGTGGATTTGTCGAAAGGCCTCAGCGTCGAGGAGCTCGACCGCCTGATCGGAAAGCGCGACTACGGCGAGTTCCTGAACCCGAAAAACGAGCTCTACCGCACGATGGGCATGAAGACGAATCCGCCGCCGCGCGAGGAAGCGCTGCGCCTGATGAGCGAGAATCCGAATCTGATCCGGCGTCCGATTCTCGTGCACGGCTCGAAGGTCCTGCTCGGGTTCAAGGAAGACGAGTGGAGCGAGGCCTGAGGCGGGCTCCGGCGGGCGGCGCGGCATGATATCTCTGAACGTGTGATCACGCGCAGAGATCTTGCCATGGCGGCCGCAGCCCTCACCACCGCGAAACGCGCCCGGGCGCAGCAGCCCGCTTACCGGGGCGCACTGCAGAAGTTCGAGGGGCGCTACCCGCCGGACTCGTTTGATTCCCTCGCGTGGACGCGGAAGCGTTACGAAGAGATGCCGCGCCAGCTTGGCTTCCGCGCGCGCAATCTTCGCGAGGCGCAGGCGTGGCAGCGCAAGCTGCGCGCGAAGCTGACGGAACTGCTGGGCGGCTTCCCGCGCCGCACGCCGCTGCGGCCGGAGATTCTCGAGCAGCGGGAGTTTCCGGCTTACGTACGCGAGACGGTGATCTTCGAGTCGCGGCCGGGGCTTGGCGTGCTGGGCTATTTCCTGATCCCGAAGAACCGCCCTCAGCCGCGCCCGGTGCTGATCTGCGTGCCCGGGCACGGGCGCGGCGCCGATGACATTGCAGGCATCGACGAAAAAGGACAGGACCGCACGGAGAAGGGCCCCTATCAGTTTGACTTCGCCGTGCAGGCGGCCGAGCGGGGCTTTGCGGCGTTCGCCATCGAGCCGCTGGGCTTCGGCTGCCGCCGCGATCCGGCGAGCCGGCGCCGCGGACTCGGGCAGTCTTCCTGCCAACCCGCCGCTGGAGCGGCGCTGCTGATGGGCGAAACAATGATCGGGTGGCGCGTTTACGACGTCATGCGCGCGGTGGATTATCTCGAGACGCGCGCGGAAGTGGATGCGCGCCGGATCGGGCTGATGGGCATCAGCGGCGGCGGCACGATCACGACGTTCGGAACGGCGCTGGAGCCGCGCATCTCGGCGGCGCTGATCAGCGGCTACCTGAACACGTTCCGCGATTCGATTTTCAGCCTCTCGCACTGCATCGACAACTACGTTCCCGGCATTCTCCACTGGTGCGAGATGTACGACGTCGCGGGGCTGATCGCACCGCGGCCTTTATTCTGCGAGTCCGGGACGAAGGACGACATCTTTCCGATCGACGCTTTCCGCTTCGCCTTCGGCGAGGTGCAGAAGGTGTACCGCGTCTTCGGGGCGGAGGACCGGATCGGGCACGAGATCTTCGAAGCGGGGCATCAGTTCTCGGGCAAACTCGGGTTTCCGTTTCTGGAGAAGCATCTCGGCGTGTAGGAGCCCATGGCGGACTACGAGCTGCTCGACCATACGGCGGACACGGGGTTCCGCGTCCGCGCCGCGAGCCTCGAAGAGCTGTTCGTCAAAGCGGCGGAAGCGCTGGTGTCGATCGCGGTGAATCCTTCATGCGCCGTCCCGGTGGAGAGCCGTCTGCTGCGCTGCACGGGCGCGACTCTCGAGGACCGGTTCATCAACTGGCTGAACGAAGTGCTCTGGCTGCTGGACGGAGAGCGCTTCCTGCCCGTGCATTTCGACGATCTCCGGCTGGAGGGCGATGACGTCAGCGCCCTGGCCTGCGGCGAGCCGCGCGACGACGCGCGCCACCCGCCGCGGATCGTGGTGAAGGCGGCCACCTTTCATCAACTTGTCATCCGTGAGCACAATGGCATGTGGGAGGCCGAGGTCTTCCTCGACATCTGACATGCTGATCGAACACGTCGACGAAGTCCGCCACCGGATTCCGAAGGGCGCGCGCCACGGCATGCGCACCGATGTGCTGTTCTACGCGAGCGGGCCGATTCTGGAGCAGGTCGAGAAGGACCGCGCGCTCGAGCAGGCGATGAACGTCGCCTGCCTGCCCGGCATCGTCGGACCGTCGCTGGCCATGCCCGACATCCACCAGGGATACGGGTTCCCGATCGGCGGCGTGGCGGCGATGGACTGGGACAGCGGCGTGGTGAGCCCCGGCGGCGTGGGCTACGACATCAACTGCGGCGTGCGGCTGATCCGGACGAATCTCGAAAAGGACGAGGTGCGGGCCCGGCTGAAAGAGCTGGTCGACCAAGTGTTCCGCGACGTGCCCTGCGGCGTCGGCGGCAAGGGCCATCTCGACATCAGCGAGAAGCAGCTGAACCAGATTCTGGAGCAGGGCGCGGAGTGGATGGTCGAGCACGGCTACGGCGAGCCGTCCGACATCGAGCACTGCGAGGAGCGCGGCTGCCTGGCGGCAGCGAGCGCCGGCGAGGTGAGCGCGCGCGCCAAAGAGCGCGGCCGGCCGCAGATCGGCACGCTGGGCAGCGGGAACCACTTCCTCGAGATTCAGTTCGTCCACCGCGTGCACGATGAAGAGGCGGCGCGGTGCTACGGGCTGGAGGAGGGCCAGGTGGTGGTGCTGATCCACAGCGGCTCGCGCGGGCTGGGCCATCAGGTCTGCACGGATTTCCTGGCGCAGATGGGCGCGGCGATGAAGAAATACGGCATCACGCTGCCGGACCGGCAACTGGCGTGCGTGCCCATCCAGAGCCCGGAGGGCCAGTCGTATCTGAAGGCCATGCGCGCAGCGGCCAACTTCGCCTGGGCCAACCGGCAGGCCATGCTGCATTTCGTCCGGGGCTCGTTCCAGAAGGTATTCGGCAAGCACGTGCGGCTCGGGCTGATTTACGACGTCTGCCACAACATCGCCAAGCGCGAGAAGTACGAATACAACGGCCGCACGGTGGACGTGCTGGTGCACCGCAAGGGGGCCACGCGGGCGTTCCCGCCGCGTCATCCGGAGATTCCCGCCGATTACCGCCCGGTGGGCCAGCCGGTGCTGATCCCCGGCAGCATGGGCACGGCTTCGTGGGTGCTGGCCGGCTGCGAAGGAGCGATGAAGGAGAGTTTCGGCAGCGTCTGCCATGGGGCCGGGCGGCTGCTGAGCCGCCATGCGGCCAAGCATGGCCGGGACGCGCGCGCGGTGCAGCGGCAGCTGGAGGAGCGCGGCATTCTGGTGCGCAGCGAGACGCGCGACGGCATCATCGAGGAGGTGCCGGAGGCGTACAAGGACGTCGACGAGGTGATCGAGGTGGTGCATCAGGCGGGGCTGGCGCGGAAGGTGGCGCGTCTGCGTCCCATGGGCGTGATCAAAGGCTGAGTGCGCGCCGCGCCCGGCGGCTACACTGGGAGTCGGTATGCATGAAGTCCGCCGCGCGCGCCCCGAGGAGGCGCCGGTTCTTCTCCAGCTGATCCTCGGTCTGGCTGAATACGAAAAGCTCGAACCGCCGGACGAAGCGGCGCAGCAGCGGCTGGTGCGAGACATCTTCGGCGAGAAGCCGCGGCTGGAAGCGTGGCTCGTGTTCGTGGACGGAGAGGCGGCGGGCTACGCCCTCGTGTTTGAAACCTATTCCAGCTTTCTTGCTTTGCCCACGCTGTATCTCGAGGACATCTTCGTGAAGCCCGAGCACCGCGGCCGCGGCGCGGGCAAGGCGCTTTTCCTGCGCCTGGTGGAAGAAGCGGAGCGACGGGGCTGCGGGCGCATGGAGTGGGTGGTGCTGGACTGGAACCGGCCGGCGCTCGACTTTTACGAGCGCTTCGGCGCGCGCCGCCTCAACGAATGGATCACCATGCGGCTGACGCGTGCAGACTTCGGGCGGATTCTGAAAGAATGAGCGCGCTATGCGCCGTTCATGGGTTCTCTGGATTCTTGCTCTTGTCATCACTCTGGCGTCCGCCGTCTATCAGCGCATCACCGGACCGACGCACCCGAAACGCGGGAAGGCCACGCTGGCCGGGAAGGAGGTCCGGTACCGGCTGGTGCGCAGCATGGCGGGCGGAGACGCGGAAGTGCGCGCGCCCGCCGTTTCGCCGGAAACCAAAGGGACGCTGGCGTGGAAGCGGCACAAGACGCGCGACGACTGGACATACGTGGAGATGACGCGCGACGGAGATCAGCTTGTGGGGAAACTCCCGCAGCAGCCGCCGGCGGGCAAGCTGGCCTACCGCGTCATTCTGCAGGACGGCAGCGAGCGCGTCACTCTGGGCGGCGAGCCGGTGATCCTCCGTTTCCGCGGCGAAGTGCCGATGGCCGTGCTGGTGCTGCACGTGAT
The DNA here is from genome assembly GCA_026002875.1 of Bryobacteraceae bacterium. Taxonomy (NCBI): domain Bacteria; kingdom Pseudomonadati; phylum Acidobacteriota; class Terriglobia; order Bryobacterales; family Bryobacteraceae; species Bryobacteraceae bacterium. The sequence continues at coordinate 1,980,186 of BPGE01000001.1, read as the reverse complement.
CGCCATGTTCGGGGCGATGCTCGTGGGCACGCGCGCGGGGCTCGAGTCCTTCCGCCCGCAGCCGCAGTACCGGGCGCTCCTGCTCTGGACCGTTGGTCTGCTGACCGTTGGAGGGCTGGTGCTCGGCCCCATCGTGCAGAAGTACGCCTTCGGCGCTTACTGGACGGGGTGGCCGTTCGGAACGGACCTGACCGACAACAAGACCGCGGTGGCGTGGCTGGCGTGGCTGATTGCGTGGCTGAAGCTGCGCCGCACGCCGGAGCGGGCGGGCGCGTGGGTGCTGGGCGCAGCCATCGTCATGATGATCGTGTTCGCGATTCCCCACAGCCTGCTGGGCAGCGAACTCAAATACGAGTAAGGCTCACAGCATCCGCCACAGCGAGCTCTCCGGCTGCTTCCGCTTGAATTCGCGAAACCGCAGGCAGGGATAGTAGAGTGCCGCGCACCCTGCGAGCCACAGCGGATAGAGCAGCCACTGCGGCGACGGCTGGCGGCTGAAGGCGATCATGGAAACGGCGCCGAACAGGTAGAAGTGCGCGATGTAAAACAGCAGCGGCGCCTGCCCGTATACCAGAAGCACGCGGATCAGTGCGCCGAGGCGATCCTGGGAACGGTGCAGCAGCGACAGCAGCACCAGATCCAGCCCGATCATCAGCGACGCGAAGGCCAGACTTGGCGGATATTTCACGACTGTGAGCCACGCCATCCATCCCGATCCTTCCGCCAGCCGCAGGTTGCCGAATCCGCCGCTGGCGCGCACCAGAACGAACAGGGCGACGAGCGCGAGCCCCGCGGGCAGAGCCGCCTGCAGAGTGCGCTCCGCGCCGCGCCGCAGCAGATGCCCCAATCCCACGCCCAGCGCGCAGATGCCGAACCACGGCAGCACGGGATATCCGCTCGTGACGAGCCCCGACTGCCCCGGCGACACCAGCAGCAGCGCGAGCGCATGCTGCGCCCGCTCAGCGCTGAGCCACGGCAGCAGCAGGTTGGGCGCGAGCACCGCGGCAGCCCCAATGGCGAACCACCAGCGCGCCGCCAGCCCCAACATCCATGCTGCCGCCATCATGCTGAGCCCCAGCGTCACCAGGACTCCCAGCACCACCGGCGATACCGACATCGCGTCGCGCCCGGAATGCGCCATCAGAGCCATCGGCGCGACTTCGAAGGCATAACTGATGACTACGAGCACCGCTCCGCGCAGCAGAAAGAACCGCCGCACCCGCGCCCCGCTCCAGCCCCGCTCGCGCCGCGACGCTTCCAGCAGCGCCATGCCCGCCCCCATCAGAAGGAAGAATCCCGGCGCGCACAGGTGCGTCAGCCAGCGCGTGAAGAACCACGACGCGCTCCCGTAGGCTGGCAGCGGCTGGTTCCACATCTCGAAAGGATGGACGCGCGCCAGCAGCAGCGAGGCGTGGTCCAGCGCCATCAGCACCATGATCAGCCCGCGGAGCGCATCGAGCGCGGGCAGGCGCAGCTTCATGGCTTCTTCAGCGTCGGGTAGGCAACGCCGAGCTGCTCCAGATACGTCGCGTAGCGCGACGGATCGTAGTAGAACTTCCGCATCTGCGGGCGGAACCGCTCCATGCGCTCGCGGTTGAGATCGGTGGGCGGCTTCTGATCGACGGGGATCAGCGATTTCCACTTCGTTTCTTTCGTCTGCTCGGCGAAATACTGTTTTGCTGCTGCGAGCAGCGCCGGGTTGAGCAGCAGATCCAGAGCCGTCATGGCGTGCGCCTTGGCGCCCGCAGTCGAACCTTTGTGCGCGATCGGCGTCGCCATGGCGATGCCGCTCGACCAGTGATGCCCGATCATGCCCGGAATGTTGCCCGGATAGCGCAGCACGACCGTGGGCACGTTCCAGCCGACTTCGGCGATGTCGTCGGAGCCGTAACTGCGGCGCGACGGATCGGGCGGGCGCAGCTCGGCGACCTCCGTTCGGAGTCCTTCCTCTTTGACTTTCAGCTCGCGCTGCGCCGCGCGGGCGAGAGCCTGGTCGGCTTGCGACCAGTGCGGCATGCCGGCGCGCACGATATTGGCATGGAGCGCTTCCGCCAGAGGTTTGTTGAAATGTCCCGGCCATGCGGCGCCCAGCGTGCGCTCGCTCATCTCGGTGTCGGTCATCATCGCCGCCGCCCGCGCGATGCGCGTGCCGATTTCGTGCAGTTCGTTGATTCGCTCGTAATCCCACTCGCGGAAGTAGTACCAGACCTTCGCGACCGGAGGCACGACGTTGGGCTGGTCGCCGCCCTGCGTGATGACATAGTGCGAGCGGTGGTCCGGCCGCAGGTGTTCGCGCCGGTAGTTCCAGCCGATGTTCATCAGCTCGACGGCGTCCAGCGCGCTGCGGCCTGCCCAGGGAGAGCCGGCCGAGTGCGCGCTGCGGCCGCGGAAGGTGTATTCCACGCTGACGAGCCCCGTGCCGACAGGGCCGTAGCTGGTGCCGAAGTCCGACGCGATGTGCGAACTGAGCATCACGTCGAGATCGCGGAACAGGCCCGCGTTCACCATGTAGGTCCGGCTGCCGATCAGCTCTTCGGCCACGCCCGGGTAGACGCGCAGCGTGCCGCGGATGCCGTGCCGCCGCATCAGCTCCTGCACCACGAGCGCGGCCGTGACATTCACCGCCTGGCCGGCGTTGTGGCCCTCGCCGTGGCCAGGGCCGCCCTCCACCTGCGGCTGATGCCACGGGATGCCGGGCGTCTGCGATGTCTCCGGCAGCCCGTCGATGTCGGCCATGAAGCCGATGACGGGGCTTCCCTCCCCCCACTCGGCCACCCACGCCGTCGGCATGCCGGCCACGCCCTGCGTGATGCGGAAGCCGTGCCTGGCGAGAATCGAGGTGACGTACTTCGACGTCTCGAACTCCTGGTAGCCGAGCTCGCCGAACGAGTAGATGGAATCCACGATCTCCTGCGTCAGCTTGTGCCGCCCCTCCACCATCTCCGCAGCCGCCTGCTTCAACTGCGCCAGATCCGGCGCCTGTCCGCGCGCCACGGCCGCCGCGCCCGCCGCTCCCAGAAACGTCCTGCGCAACATGGGTTTCATCATATGCGAAGGGAGCCCGCGCTGGAGAATCGTTCCGCACGGAACATTTCGCGCGCCCGCGCGTATCAAACAGATGAACGGAGCTGTTTTTTCATGGCGAACAACGGCAGGCGGAAGTCGAAGAAGGTCTGGATCTGGGTGATCGTGGCAGTGGCGGCGATGGCCGGCGCGGGCGCCGCGGTCCGGGCGGCGCTGAAGCCCGACAACCGGATCGACCCTTCGAAGCTCGCGCGAGTGGAGCGCGGCGACATCGCCCGCGTCGTGGTCGCGACGGGAAAGATCGAGCCCCGGGCCATCGTGGAGGTCAAATCCAAGGCGAGCGGCATCGTCAAGAACATCTACGTCAACTACGGCGACACGGTGCGCGCCGGCCAGGTGCTGGCGGAGCTCGACAAGGAAGAGCTGGAGGCGCGCGTGCGGGAAGCGCGCGCCAATCTGCAGGCGGCGCAGGCCATGGAAGAGAGCGCCGCGGCCGCGCTGGAGCGGAACAAGGTGGAGGCGGAGGGGCCGGACATTCCGTTCCTGAAGTCCGCCTTCGAGCGCGCCCAGCGGATGCATGAAGAGAAGCTGGTGGCGAAAAACGTGGTGGAAGAGGCCGAAAAGGCCTACCAGCTGGCCCTGAACCGCCAGAGCGCCGCCATCCGCGCGCTGGCGGTGAGCCGGGCTGAAATCACCCGCGCCCGCGCCCAGGTGGCGCAGGCCAAAGCCGTGCTTGAGCGCGCCGAGGAAGACCTGCGGAACTCGACCATTGTGAGTCCCATCGACGGGCTGGTGCTTTCGCGCAACGTCGAGGTCGGCAATGCCGTCAGCTCGATTCTCGTGCAGGGCTCGCAGGCGGCGCCGCTTTTCACGCTGGGCGACATGAGCGACGTTTTCGTCCGTGGCAAGGTAGACCAGGCCGACATCGGCAAGGTCTATCTCGGCCAGCCGGCGCGGATCGTCGTCGAGAGCTTCCGCGACCGCAGGTTCGAGGGCAAGGTCTACCGCATCTCCCCGTACGGGGTCGAGAAGGACAACGTCACGACGTTCGAGGTGCAGGTCTCCATCCACAACCCGGGCCGCGAGCTGAAGGCGAACATGAGCGCGAACGCCGAGATCATCCTCGAGGAAAAGAAGAACGTGCTTCTGGTGCCCGAGGCCGCGGTGTTGTATGACAAGGATCGCAACCCCGGCGTGGAAGTGCCCGATCCGGCGGCTGAAAAAGGCCGGCGGAAGGTTGCCGTGAAGCTCGGCATCTCGAACGGCATCAGGACGGAGCTGCTCGGCGGGCTGGAGGAAGGCGCGCAGGTGATTCTGCAGTAGAGCGAGGCGTTGCAGGGTTGAGCTTCCGCGACCTGGTCCGCGACACGCTGCAGACGCTGATGGCCCACAAGCTGAGGGCCGGACTGACGATGTTCGGCCTGATGTGGGGCATCGTGTCCATCATGCTGATGACGGCCGCCGGGGACGGCTTCCGTGAAGGCCAGCGGCAGGTAGCGGCCAATTTCGGGGAAAACATTTTCATCGTGTTTCCGGGCCGCACGTCGATGCAGGCGGGCGGCGAGCGCGCCGGCCGGCGAGTCATGTGGACGGTCCGCGACCACGAGCTGCTGCGGCCTCATGCACCGTCGTGCGAGCATATCCTGCCGGAGCTGACGCGCAGCGCGGTGGCCGTGCGCAGCGACTACAACGCCGGATCGCTCCTGGTGAGCGGCAGCCAGCCGCCGTATCAGCGGCTGCGCGCGCTGACCGTGGCGGAAGGCCGGTTCTTTTCCTGGGAAGACGAAGCGCAGGGCCGCCGCGTGGCGTTCCTCGGCGCGGACGCGAAGAAGCAGCTGTTCGGGGCGCGCAATGCCATCGGAGAGAGCATCTCCATCGCCGGGTTTCCGTATCTCGTCATCGGCGTGATGCAGTTCAAGGATCAGGATTCGAGCTACGACGGCCGGGACGTGAACAAGGTGTTCGTGCCGTTTTCAGCGATGATCCGCGATCTGCCGCAGCCGCCGCCCTGGCCGCCCGACACGGTGGACCAGCTGATTGTCAAGGCGCGGACGATCGAACAGCACGAGGCGTGCGTGACCGAAGTGCGCCGCGGGCTGGCCCGTCTGCACCGCTTCGATCCGGAAGACACGATGGCTGCGGCCATCTGGGACACGGTGCGCGAGTCGCGCGCGTTCAAGACGATGACGGACGGGATGAAGCACTTCCTCGGCGCCATCGGCGTGGTGACGCTGCTGCTCGGAGGCATCGGCACAATGAACGTCATGCTGGTGGCCGTGCGGGAGCGCACCCGCGAAATCGGCCTGCGCATGTCGGTGGGCGCCACGCGGCGGCAGATCCAGATGATGTTCTTTCTCGAGACGGCGCTAATCGTTTTCTCGAGCGGAGCTCTAGGCATGGGGTTCGCGCTCGCGGTCTGCCATTTTGTCAACAAGCTGCCGATGCCGCAGTATTTTGCCGGGCTGATGCCATCCTGGGAGGTTGGCGCGGCGTGCGCGGCCCTGCTGGGGCTGGTGGCGTTCCTTTCGGCGCTGTATCCGGCGTCGCGTGCCGCCAGCATCGATCCCGTGCAGGCGCTGCACTTCGAGGCGGGAGGCTGAGGCCATGTTCGCGATGCTCGTGGAGATCGTGCTGCAGGCCTGGGACTCGCTGCGCCGCAACCCGACGCGCAGCATCCTGACGATGCTCGGCATCGTCTGGGGCATCGCCTCGGTGACGCTGCTGATGGCCTACGGCAGCGGCTTCCGCTCGCTGATGATTGGCGTGTTCCAGAACTTCTCGAAGTCCGCCATCATCGTGTTTCCGGGCCAGACGAGCATGCAGGCCGGAGGCGAGCGGGCGGGCCGGCGCATCCGGTTCGAGTTGGCGGATCTCGAAGCCGTGCGGCTGGAATGCACGCTGTTGCGCCAGATCTGCCCGGAGACGATCCGGCGCGTCAACCTGTCCTACGGCGACCGTCTGGTCAGCCTGAACGTGCGCGGCGTCTGCGCCGAGTATGGCGAGATCCGCAGCGAGATTCCCTCCGAAGGGCGGTGGATCACCAGGGAAGATCAGGCCGAGCGGCGCCGCGTCGCTTTCCTCGGCCACTGGGCGAAGGAGAAGCTGTTCGCCGGCCGGCCCGCCGTGGGCGAGACGATCACGATCCAGGGCGCGCGGTTCACCGTCATTGGGGTGATGGACAGGAAGCTGAGCTTCGGCAACTACTACGGCCCCGACGACCGCTCCGTATTCATTCCTTACGAAACGGCGGCGGAACTGTGGGACGCGCGCTATCCCACCAATGCCGTGCTCCAGCCCATCGCGCCCGTCTACGAGGTGGAGGCCGAGCGGCAGTTCCGCGCCGCCATGGCGAAGCGGCTGCGCTTCGACGCGCGCGACGAGCGGGCGCTGACGGCGTTCGGCACTTCGACGATCCGGCCCATCATCGACGGGCTGACGATCGGGCTTCAGGCGCTGCTGCTCTTCATCGGCGCCCTGACGCTGGCCATCGGCGGCATCGGGCTGATGAACATCCTGCTGGTGAGCGTCACGGAACGCACGCGGGAGATTGGCCTGCGGCGGGCGCTGGGGGCGAGGCGGTGGCACGTGGCCGGGCAGTTTCTGGCGGAGGCGCTGTTCCTGACGCTCGCGGGCGGCGTGCTGGGCGTGCTGCTTTCGTACGCCATCACGTGGATGATTCCGCCCATGCCGATGCTGAGCGCGCTGTTCGAGGACGACAGCGGCAGGGGCGATCTCGTGCTGCGCGTGCGGGCGGGCATCGTGATGATCTCGGCAGCGGCGCTTTTCGTTGTGGGCGTGGCCAGCGGGCTGGCGCCGGCGCTGCGCGCCGCGCGGCTGGACCCGGCCGAGGCGCTGCGCGTGGAGTGACGCCGACCGTGGCGCCGGGCGAGGCCTTCTGGCGGCGGCCGAAACGTCTTGCTTGACGCCTGTTTCCGCGGCTCCATACAATGAAGGTGACAAGGAGGCCCCGTGCGGTCGATTGGCTTACCTGAACTGCTGATTATTCTGGGCGTCGCCGTCCTGCTGTTTGGCGGGAAGAAGATCCCGGAATTGGCCAAAGGCCTCGGAGAAGGAATCAAGAACTTCAAGAACGCTTTGAAGGAAGAACAGACGCCCGCCAAGCCGGAAGAGAAGAAGCAGGCTTGAGCCATCAGACCGCGTCTGGCTGACGCGCCGCCAGCAAGCGAGGCGGCGGTTCCGGATTCTCCAGAAGACACGCCCCGCCCGGCCCGGAAGGCCGGGCGGGGCTTCGCATTTTCATGTCCCGAGGGCGCCGGGCAAAAAAAAGAACGGCCCCGCCGCCCGGCGCCGGGCAGCGGGGCCATGACAGACCGGATGGTCCGCCCTTACTTCTTCGGCTTGGGCGGAACGATCGCGTCCTTGATGGACTTCGACAGGGTGAGCTTCACCGACTTGCGGGCCGGGATCTTGATCGGCTCGCCCGTGGCGGGGTTGCGGCCCATGCGCGCCTTGCGCTCCACCTTCTTCAGGCGCCCGATGCCCGGGATGACGAACACGCCCACTTTCTTCGTCTGCGCGATGGCGAGTTCCACCAGCTTCTCCATGGCGGCCTTCGCCTGCTTCTTGGTGATGCCTGCGGCGGTGGCGACTTCGTTGACCACCTGCGTCTGGGTCATTTTCTTCACTTCGGCCATAGTTGTCTCTGTCTCTCCCTTCGCCGGCGCGGCCGCCGGGCCGTGCCGGAGTGAATAAAACAAAACCAACCGGAAATGTTGGATGGTTCCGTTCGCAGATCAATCATAAGGGAAACCGAGGGCCACTGTAAAGGGGGAAACGCACCGGAACCGCGGATTTTCAGGGTTTTTTTTGCCTCCAGGGCGTCCGGAGGCCCTGCGGAAGCGGGTTTGGAGGCCTTCCCGGGCTCCCTGCGCCCGCGAGGGAGGCTCGGGCATCATGAAATCAGGCCTCCGTGAAAGCAATCCTGGCAGCCTGGATCGCGCTTGCCGCGCCGGCCGCGGCGCAGTGGCTGGTGGATCCCGCGTCCGATTCGGGGCGCCGGCTGATTGCGGCGTTCGACGACCAGTGGCGGCGCAAGCCGGAAAGGCCCATGGCCTGCCGGTTCGGCCAATACCCGCCCTTCCTCGACTACAGCCTCCGGGTGTGGTCCGGCTACACGCTGTCCGCGCCTGCCGCCGCGCTGATGCAGGGCGATCCTCCCCGGGAAGTCATCACGGTGGCGCGGGTCACTCCGCTGGAACCGAAGGGCGAGGCGGCTCACCTGTACCAGAGGCTCTCCGTGCCCGATCCGCCGCCGGGGGCGGACCTGAAAAAGGTCGAAATGAGCCTGGGGGGCGGCTGGCTTCTGGGCCGCGGGAAGTACCGCGTCGAAATGCTCGTGATGACGACGGCGGGCGGCGAGTGCCGGGCGCAGTCCACGATCAACGTCCGCGAGGACAGCGCCACGCTTGCACCCGGAATGGTGGGCGCGCTGGACAGCGGACTGTGGCAGGGGTTCAACGGGGAGGGCCGCGGCCATGCGGCCATCTTCCTGCACGCCTCTCCCGTGCGGCCGCGGCGTTACGTCACGCGGCTTTCGCCGTGGGACCGCCAGGTGCTGTTGAGCACGCTCAATGCGGTCTTGCGCGAGGCGGGCTTCCGGTCGGCGTCGCTGACGGTTTTCGATCTCATGAAGCGCGAAGTCGTCTTCGAGGCGCAGCAGGTCCGCCCGGAAGACGTGGGGCAGCTGGCCCGGCAACTGGCGCGCATCGACTACGGCACCATCCCGCTGCAGACTCTGAAGGACGGGCCATTGCCGGGCGATTTCCTGCAGGACCTCGTCCGGCGCGGGCTGCGCGGCGAGCCGCGGCCGGATGCGCTGATCTTCATCGGAGCGCGGTGGCGGGGAGGGCCGAAGGTGAAAGCCATGGATCCGGCGCTGAAAGAGGCGTCTCCGCCCGCATTCCATCTTGCATATTCGCTGCCGAACACGCCCGAGGACACGGACGCTCTGACCAGCCTGGTGAAGGGACTGGGCGGCAAGGTGTTCTCGATCTACCTGCCCCGGAATCTCGCTCCGGCTCTGCGCCAGATCCGCGAGAGCCGGCCTTAGCGGCTGACCTGTCAGAGTTACAAATCTGAAACGTGCTTTGCAGGATTTGCAGGGTTGACCGGAATCCGGAATTGGAGTCTAATGGCGGGGAGGAGGTTGTCTCGTCGCCTATGCGAAGACAGATCACAATCACTATCCTTGCCCTCGCAACCCTGCTTGTTGCGGCGGCATCGCCTGCCCTGTCGCAGGTTCTCTACGGCTCGATTGTTGGCGTTGTGGAAGACCCCACCGGCGCGGTGGTTCCCAAAGCCAGGATCACCATCACCAACCCCGCCACAGGCGTCACGCGCGAAGTCGAAGCGGACGAGGCGGGCCGTTACACCGTGCCCACGCTTCCTGCGGGCACGTATGAACTGAGGTTTTCAGCGCCCGGCTTCCGGATGCTGAGCAAGACCGGCGTCGAAGTGACGATCAACACCGTGACCCGCGTCGACGCCCGCCTGGAAGTCGGCCAGATGACCGAGCAGGTCACCGTCTCCGCCTCCGCCGCGGTGCTGCAGACGGACAAGAGCGATGTGCGGGCCGAGATCTCCTCGCAGACGGTCACCAGCATGCCTCTGCCCGGCTACCGCAACTACCAGACGCTGATCAATCTGGTGCCTGGCGCCACGCCGGCGGCTTTCCAGAACGCTCCGGTCGACACCCCCGGACGCGCTCTGACGACCAACATCAACGGCACGCCGCGCAACAACAACAACACGCTCACCGACGGCGCGGTGAACATCAACATCTGGCTGCCGCACCACGTGGCCTACGTGCAGCCGGTGGAGACCATCGAGACGGTCAATATCAGCACGAACTCGTTCGACGCCGAACAGGGCATGGCCGGCGGCGCCGCCATCACCATCACGACGAAGAGCGGCACCAACGACCTGCACGGCGTCGCCTACTGGTTCCACACCAACAACCGTCTGATGAACGCGCCGTATTTCCGCGCCGCGACGTTCCGCATGCCGAAGACGACGCAGAACATCGCCGGCGGCACGTTGGGCGGCCCGATCAAGAAGGACAAGCTGTTCTACTTCTTCTCGTACGAGCGCACCGACGAGGCCACGGGCCAATCCGGCAACTACTCCGTGGCGCCCCAGGAATTCCGCGACGGCGATTTCAGCAAGTGGATCAACTACGCCCGCGTGTACGATCCGGCCAGCGCGCCGGCCAATAATGCCGCGGCCCGCACGCCGTTCCCGAACAACATCGTGCCCAAGGCGCGGTGGAACCCGATCTTCCCGAACATCTACGCGAAGATGCCCCTGCCCAACCAGATCTCGCCCACCGATCCCAACAACCTGCAGGGCAACTATCTGGCGCAGGGCCTGATGACGCTGATCCGCAATCAGTACGACTTCAAGTCCAACTGGAATGCCACGTCCAAGCTGATGGTCTGGGGCAAGTACAGCCGCATGGACGCCCCTGTGCAGGGCCACTACCCGTTCGGCGATCTCGGCGGCGCGGCTCTCGGCACGGAGGGCATCGGCGATACGACCACGCAGCTGGTCACCGCAGGTCACACCTACACGTTCTCTCCCACGTTTTACATGGACGGCGTGTTCGGGTACACCCGCATGGACCAGGACGTGACGATCCCGGGCATGGGCCGCAACGTCGGCCTTGACGACTGGAAGATCCCCGGCACGAACGGCGGACGCCAGTTCGCCAACGACCCGCGCTACGGCGGCCTGCCTCAGCTGACCGGCTTCGGCTTCAGCTACATCGGCGTCGGCGCCACCTGGGCCCCGCTGTTCCGCAAGGAGCGCAGCTACACCTACCAGACCAACTTCAGCAAGATCCAGGGCGCGCACGAGCTCCGCTGGGGCTTCGAGCCGCGCCGACTCGAGCTGAACCACTGGCAGCCGGAGACGGCGAATCCGCGCGGGGCCATCAGCTTCGCCGGCGGCATCACAAACAACCCGGCGCAAGTGGCCCAGGAGCCCAACGCTTTTGCGGCCGCGCTGCTCGGGCTGGTTTCGACCTACTCGAAGTCGATCCAGTTCTTCGAAATGAAGACCCGCGAATGGCAGCTGGCCTGGTATTTCCGCGACCGCTGGCAGGTCAACCGCCGGCTGACGCTGAATCTCGGCCTGCGCTATGAATACTACCCGCTGATCAACCGCGGCGACCGCGGCATCGAGCGCTGGGATCCGTCCACCAACCTCGTGTACCTGGGCGGCATCGGCAACGTGCCGCGCAACGCCGGCATCACGGTCAGCAAGAAGCTGTTCGCTCCGCGCGTCGGCTTCGCCTACCGCCTTGGCGACAAGAACGTGATCCGCGCCGGCTACGGCATCACCTACGACCCGATCCCGTTCGGCCGTCCGCTGCGCGGCCTGTATCCGGCCACGCTGTCGGCTTCGTGGGTTCCCCAGGTCAGCGTGTTCGGCTGGTACAACACGCTCGACCAGGGCATCCCCGACGTGCCCACGCCGGACGTGAGCTCGGGCGTCATTCCGCTGCCGCTGAACTTTGACATGGGCCCGCGCAGCCCGTGGGGCGGCCTCTTGAACCGGGGCTACATCCAGAGCTGGAACTTCATGCTGGAGCGCCAGCTGCCGTGGAACATCCTGGCCAGCGCCGGCTATGTGGCCACCCGCACGATCAAGCAGCTGATGGACCGCAACATCAACACCGTCGGTCCGGGCCTGGGCGTGACCACGGCCAACCTGCCGCTGTTCAGGGCCCACGGCCGCACGATCGGCGCCAACATGTGGGACGGCTGGGGCTACGGCGCCTACGACTCGCTGCAGGTCAACGTGAGAAAGAACTTCAGCGACGGGCTGTACTTCACGACGTCCTACACGTTCGGCAAGGCCCTGAACATGGCCGACGACACGGGATGGGCCGGTCCGAAGGCGTTCAACTGGGAAGGCATGCTGCGCCGCAACTACTCGCCGGCCAGCTACGACCGCACCCATATGTTCACGACCGGCTGGGTGTACGAGATGCCGTTCGGCAAGGGCCGCCGCTACTCGATCGACAACAAGGTGGCGGACTTCATCGCCGGCGGCTGGCGTCTGACCGGCATGTTCAGCGCCTACTCGGGCACGCCGTTCACCGTCACGGGCAGCGCGGCTTCGCTGCAGTGCATCGGCTGCACGCAGACGGCTCACCAGATCGGTCCCGTGAAGAAGCTTGGCGGCAAGGGCCCGCAGCAGCCCTACTACGACCCGTCCAGCTTCCGCGACCCGCTGTTCTACTTCAACCCGGCCAACCCGCAGTACATCCCCGGCAGCATGGGCATCAACAGCATGCGCGGCCCGGGCTTCTGGCGGCTGGATCCCGGCCTGTTCAAGAACTTCCGCGTGACCGAGAAGGTCAACATGGAATTCCGGGCCGAGTCCTACAACGTCACCGCGGCGCGCCGGTGGGGCAACCCCAACGGCTTCTCCGGCAACATGCGCCTGCGGCCCGACGGGACGCTGAACACCGACTTCCCGTTCCCGCTGAACAACTTCATGTGCATCACGAGCGCGGACAATTCCCGGCAGTTCCGCTTCGGCCTGCGCATGTCGTTCTGAGGCGGGCTGCGGCAGTCTGAAAGGCGAAGGGCGCGCCCCGGCGGGCGCGCCCTTCTTGCATTCTGGATTCCGCGCAGCCTACATGTTCCCGATGATCGCCTGGCCGAATTCGCTCGTCTTCAGCTTCGCAGCCCCTTCCATCAGCCGGTGCAGGTCGTAAGTGACGCGCTTCTGGCGGATCGTCTCCGTAACGCCTTTCTCGATGAGCTGCGCCGCCTCCTTCCAGCCGAGAAACTCGAACATCATGACGCCGGACAGAATCACGCTCGAAGGGTTCACGACGTCCTGCCCCGCATATTTCGGGGCCGTGCCGTGCGTCGCCTCGAACACGCCGTAGCCGTCGCCGATGTTGGCGCCGGGCGCCATGCCGAGTCCGCCGACCTGCGCCGCCGCCGCGTCCGACAGGTAGTCGCCATTCAGGTTGGGCGTCGCTACGACGTCGTATTCATCGGGCCGCAGCAGGAGCTGCTGGAACATCGAATCGGCGATGCGGTCTTTGATGATCACCATTCCATCAGGCGGATTCGCGCCGGCTTCCGCTTCGGTCACGACGCGGCCGGCGAATTCGTCTCTGGCCACCTCGTAGCCCCAATCGCGGAACGCGCCCTCGGTGAACTTCATGATGTTGCCCTTGTGCACAAGCGTCACGCTGCGGCGGCCATATTCCAACGCATACTGAATCGCCCGCCGCACCAGGCGTTTGGAGCCCGTCACGCTGACCGGTTTCACGCCAATGCCGGAATCCGGGCGGATCCTGGCGCCCATTTCCTTCGTGAGAAACTCGATCACCCTGGCAGCCTCAGGCGTTCCCTGTTTGTATTCAATGCCCGCGTAAACGTCCTCCGTGTTCTCCCGGAAGATGACGATGTCGAGGAGCTCGGGACGCTTCATCGGCGAGGGAACGCCCGGATAGTATTTGACGGGGCGCATGCACACGTACAGGTCGAGCAGCTGGCGGAGGCTGACATTCAGGCTGCGGATGCCGCCGCCGACAGGCGTGGTCAGCGGCCCCTTGATCGCCACACGGAACCGCTGAATGGCCTTCAGGGTGTCTTCAGGGAGCCACGTGTTGAACTTCTGGAAGGCCTTCTCTCCGGCGAAGACCTCGTACCAGACGACCTTCCTGCGTCCGCCGTACGCTTTCTCCACGGCGGCGTCGAATACCGCTTTCGCCGCCCGCCAGATGTCGGGACCCGTGCCGTCGCCTTCAATGAACGGCAGAATCGGATTGTCAGGAACCAGGAAACGCCCGTTCTGATAGCCGACGGGCTGCCCCTCCGCGGGTACCGGTACGCCATTGTACGATTCCATGACAGCACCTCTCAATGATCTCGCCGCGCCGCCCGCACATGGGGCCAGGTTCGGGCCAGCGGCTTCTTTACTATATCGCCTCCAGACATTCAGGTCACATGCTCCTGATAGCCCTTGAATCCGGACTCGGGAGGTGCTACACGGTAGCTGGGACAAGCGGTCCCGTGAGGAGGATTGGTTTGCCGCCTGCGCCGCGGCCGGCGGCAGGTGTTGGCTCGCCGGAGAGTCCGGTGTCACCGAGGGGCGCCGGGCGCGCCGGACAGATTCTGCCTTGCTGGAGCTGCACTGATGGAAAACCAGAATACTCTCACGATCACCGACAACCGCACCGGGAAGACCTACACGATTCCCTTCGTCGATGGCTGCATCCGCACGATGGATCTTCGTCAGATCAAGAAAGACGAGGAAGACTTCGGCGTCATGGGCTATGACCCTGCGTTCATGAACACGGCCTCCTGCCGGAGCGCTATTACCTTCATCGACGGCGACAAGGGCATCCTGCGCTACAGGGGATACCCGATCGAGGAGCTTGCCGAACACTGCACCTTCCTCGAAGTCGCCTGGCTCCTGCTGAACGGCGAACTGCCTTCGCCCGAGGAGCTGAAAGCCTGGGAGGACTCCATCAAGCATCACACGATGCTGCACGAAACCACCAAGAAGTTCCTCGAAGGCTTCCGCTACGACGCCCACCCGATGGCCATGCTCATCAGCACCGTTGCGGCGCTGTCCACGGTGTACAAGGATGCGCGCGACATCTTCAACAAAGACGTCCGCCGCCTGCAGATGACGCGGCTGATCGCCAAGGTGCCCACCATCGCCGCCTACTGCTACCGCCACAGCCTCGGCTATCCGTACGTCTACCCCGACAACGACCTCAGCTACACCGAGAACTTCATGAACATGCTGTGGAAGATGGTCGAGCCGAAGTACCACGCCAACCCCGTGCTGGCGCGGGCGCTCGACATTCTGTTCATCCTCCACGCGGATCACGAGCAGAACTGCAGCGCCAACGTGATGCGCAGCGTCGGCAGCTCCCACGCCGATCCGTACGTCGCGCTGGCTGCCGCGGCAGCCGCGCTTTCGGGTCCGCTTCACGGCGGCGCCAACGAGGAAGTGCTCAAGATGCTCGACGAGATCGGCTCGAAGGACAAAGTGCCGGCTTACATCGAGCGCGTCAAGAAGGGCGAAGTGAAGCTGATGGGCTTCGGCCACCGGATCTACAAGAACTACGACCCGCGCGCCCGCATCATCAAATGGACGGCCGACCGCGTGTTCGAGGTCACGGGACGCAACCCGAAGCTCGACATCGCCATCGAGCTCGAGCGCATCGCGCTGGAAGACGAGTACTTCATCAAGCGCAAGCTCTATCCCAACGTGGACTTCTACTCCGGCATCATCTACCAGGCCATGGGCTTCAAGCCGGAGATGTTCACCGTGCTGTTCGCCATTCCGCGCACCGTTGGCTGGCTGGCGCAGTGGGAGGAGATGCTGACCGATCCCGAGCAGAAGATCGCCCGCCCGCGCCAGATGTACGTGGGCTACGGCGAACGCCACGTTCCGGAGAAAACGGCCAGCTCCATGCTTGCCGCATCGGCATAGCGGCAGCGTGAACCGGACGGCGGGAGGCTGCTGCGGAGGCTGCCCTCGACAACCCTCCCGCCTCCACCGATCCTTTTTCCCGCGCCCGGCTTCCACAAGAGATAGTTCACGCCTTCTGGTCCGGGCTGCCGCGGCGCAGGCGAGTACGCTGTGTCACGGCCGGATTGCCGCACGGAGCGAGCTGCGCGGTTCCGCATCGGATTTCGAGCGTTTGCCATGGGCGGCATTTCCTTCCCATATGCGACGCTCCGTTGACAATGAAACACGCGACGTGCTGAGCGCAACGCAGCGTTTCCTCCGGCGAACGAGAGCGAGCGTCGAAACAGACTCTCGTGAGCGCGGTGGAAGCGCGCCCAAGGCCGGTTTTTCCCGGCGGAACGGACGCGGGATCCGCGTCCCGCGCTGTACACAAATCAGCTGGCGGCGCGTGGCGCGCATCGGCTCACGCAGGATGCGGGTCAAAATTCTCTGCCGGCTTCCTGAGGAGGGACTCCAGCCCTGCCTGCAAATCTGGCGTGAATCCTCCAGGCCGACTGGAAGAGGAAGGAGGGATGGTGGACGGCATGGGACTCGAACCCACGACCCCCGCGTTGCGAACGCGGTGCTCTCCCAACTGAGCTAGCCGCCCACGGTTCGTCTGTTTCTCAGTGTATCTCAACTCCCGCCCGGATGGCGAGAGCTGCCGCCTCTGCCGGATTTCAATCTTTGCGCAAGGACTCTCTGCCCTGTCCGGCGGCTCTGCCGCAAGGGTGATATGCCCGAGTACCGGGAGGATTAGAACTTGCTTTGAGAATCCCGGCTGTCAGACGGCACTCTCTTTGCGAAACCAGAAGCTGTATCCACTGCTGGTCGAAGGATCCGGAGTAGACCCACGTGCTGTCATCCTGCCTTCGGCCCGCTCCCGGGCGGCTGCCGGGGAGAGCAGGGTCCGTGTCCCGCCGCGGCACTCATCCGTTTTCGTTGTCCGCTTTCATCCTCGTTCTGCACCTGACGGGCGTGCTCTCGGAGGGCGCCGTTCTCCAGCAGAGATTCACGCCCGAACCGCTGATCGAGGCAGCGCCGGCAAGGCTCGTATTCTTCGATCCGCAACCCGCCTTCTGCACCCTGGACGGCGGCTGCCTGATCGAGACGCCGCACAACACCATGCCCGCCGCGCTTGCCGCTCCGCTGCGACGGCACCTGCCCGTGCTGGCCGCACGCACGATGGTGCCGCCGCAAAACCGGTGGCTTCTGGCCTCCGCTGCAGATCTCTCGCGCACGGCTGCCATTCTGCCTCCGCCACCCCGCGTCGGACAGCCTGCCCGGGGCATCTCGATTCCCTTCGATCTCGTGGCGCGCGCCGACCGGCTCCACGTGGCGGCCATGTTCCTGATCGGCACGGCGCTGCTGCTTGTGGGCACGGGTCTGGGACTGGTCGTGCGCGCGCCCGGCGAGCCGGCGGCACCTCAGAGCGAGCCGTGGATTCCGGAAGAGAAAGTCCTGCCTCGGCTCGTGGCTTCGCCTGTTTCGCCAGCCCATCTGCATTCCGGCTCGTAGTAATCTCGGCAGCATGAGGTTTCTGCTGCTCCTGCTGGCCGCAGCCCCGCTGCTGGCCCAACCCCCGCTGCAGTTCGCCGAACTGCGTCCTTTCCGTCTCGCGAACGGACAGGAGATCGCTTCCTGCAGGCTCGCCTACCGCACCTACGGCGCTCTGAACGCAGACCGGTCGAACGCCGTTCTCTTCCCGACGTGGTTCACTGGCACGACCGCGCAGCTGGACGGGTTCATCGGTCCGGACCGTCTTGTGGATCCCGCGCGGTTCTTTGTCATCACGGTGGATGCCCCTGGAAACGGCGTCAGCTGCTCTCCGTCGAATGCCGGAGCCGCGCTCGGCAGTCTCACGATTGCGGATATGGTGGCCGCGCAGCACCGGCTCGTGACGGAGATCCTCGGTCTGCGCCGGCTGCACGCCGTGATGGGCATTTCGATGGGCGGCATGCAGACGTTCGAGTGGATCACGGCGCATCCGGACATGGTCCGGCTCGCCATCCCGATCATCGGCTCGCCGCGCCTGAGCGCATCCGACATCCTGCTGTGGAGCGCCGAGCTGACGGCGATTGAAACGATGATCTCCGCGGGCGCCGATCCGCGCCGCATCATGCCGGCCGTGCGGATGATGCACGAGTTCGCCCTCACCTCGCCGGAATGGCTCCACCGCAACCGCCCGCCGCAGGACATGCCGGCGTTCCTGAAGAAGCTGGAAGAGGAGGCGCCCAAGGGCATGGATCCGCGGGACTATGCTGCCCAGCTGCGGGCCATGATCTCGCACGACGCCACGCGCCGTTTCGGCGGCTCGTATGAAAAAGCCGGCGCGGCTGTGCGGGCGCGCGTCCTTGTCGTCGCCGCCGCGCAGGATCACATGGTCAACCCGCTCCCGGCGCTGGAAATGGCCGCGGTTGCAGGGTTTGACGTGCTGCCGTTGAAGAGCCATTGCGGGCATCTGGTGACAAGGTGCGAGGACGCCCGTATCGCCGCCGCCGTCAGGGAATTCCTCGCCGCCGAAAAATAGCGGACCCGGCCACTGGCGGGGATGTATGCGCATACGATAGGATCTTGTGTCAGCCATGGAACAGGCAGCCAGCAGACTCATCAGCCTCGGCGGCATCGACATCGCCATCATCGTGATCTATTTCGCCATGGTGCTCGGCATCGGCTTCTACCTGAAAGGCCGTTCCGGCACGGGCGAGGACTTTTTCCTTGCAGGCCGCGAGATGACGGCCTGGATCGCCGGACTCAGCTTTCTGGCAGCCAATCTGGGCTCGCTCGAGCTGATGGGCTGGGCCGCGGCCGCCTATCAGTACGGCATTCTCGCCACGCACTGGTACTGGGTGGGCGCCATCCCCGCCATGCTCTTCCTCGGCATCGTGATGATGCCGTTCTACTACATCTCCAAGACGCACTCCGTTCCCGGCTATCTGCAGCTCCGCTTCGGCGAACCGGCGCGCGCGCTGTCGGCCATCACGTTCGGCGTGATGACCGTGCTGATGAGCGGCATCAACATGTACTCGATGGCCCTGGTGATGAAGGTGGTTCTTGGCTGGGACATCAACTTCTCGATCTGGGTCAGCTCGCTGACGGTGGCCATTTACGTCGCGCTCGGCGGGCTGCGCTCGGCGATCTTCAACGAAGTGCTGCAGTTCATCCTGATCTGGGCCGGCGCGCTGGTCATTCCGATCGTGGGACTGATCGAAGCGGGCGGCTGGGACGGCATGGTGGCGCGCATCCAGGCGAATTTCGCCGGCCAGGATTTCACGCATCTGTGGCGCACGATGGGCAGCTTCACCGACAACCCGATGGGCATCCACTGGACGGGCATCGTTCTGGGGCTCGGCTGGGTGATCAGCTTCGGTTACTGGACCACGGACTTTCTCGTCGTGCAGCGCGTGCTTGCGGCCAAGGACCTGCGGGCGGCGAAGATGGCGCCGATCATCGGCGCGGCCTTCAAGATGATGGTTCCGTTCATCGTGATCCTGCCCGGCCTGCTGGCCCTCGCCGTTCTGCCGGTGAAGCTGGTGCCGGAGGACGTGGCCGTCGCTACCGGCGGGCACAGCTATAACGAAGTGCTGCCGCTGATGCTGGCCCGCTACGCCGGCCCGGGGCTGCTGGGGCTGGGCATCACGGCCCTGATCGCGGGCTTCATGAGCGGCATGGCGGGCAATGTCAGCGCGTTCGCCACCGTGTGGACTTACGACATCTACCGCGCCTTCATGCGCAAGCAGGCCACCGACGCGCACTACGTCTCCATGGGCCGCTGGTGCACGGTGCTCGGCGTGCTGGTCTCCATCGGCACCGCCTACCTGGTGATGCAGTTCAAGTCCATCATGGACTACGTGCAGGCCCTGTTCAGCTTCTTCATCGCGCCGCTGTTCGGAACCGTGCTGCTGGGCATGCTGTGGAAGCGCGCCACGCCGGCGGGCGGCTTCTGGGGCCTGCTGGCGGGCACGGTGTCCTCCATCGCCATGTGGGCGTGGGTGAAGATGGATCCCGGCGCGCTGCGCTACATCGCCCTGTCCGAGCACGCCAAGGACATGGCTGAGAACATGTACCGCGCCCTCTGGTGCTGGATCATCTGCGTCGTGGTGACGGTCGCCGTGAGCTACGCCACCAAACCGCTTCCGGAGAGTTCGCTGCGGGGGCTGGTCTACGGCTGCACGGACGTGCCGCACGAGCGCGACATCCCGCTGTTCCAGCGCCCGATTTTCTGGGCCTGGGTGGTGGGCGGCGTGTTCGTGCTGCTTCAGATCATTTTCTGGTAGTTCTGTTTCAGCCCTGCCCGTAGCGCGCCTGCGGCCCGTGCTTGCGCAGGAAGTGCTCGTCGTGCAGCGCCTGCGGGATGGGCGCCGCATCCGGCCGCAGCGCAAGCGTCAGAGAGGCGATGCGCGCGATCTCTTCCAGCAGCACGGCGTGCATGGCCGCCTGCGACGGGCTTCTGCCCCACGCGAACGGGCCGTGCATCGCCACGAGCACGCCCGGATGCGTCAGCGGATCGAGGTTCAGGAACCGCCGCACGATGGCCCGGCCCGTGTTCAGTTCATAGTCCGTCTGGATCTCGGCCTCGCTGAGCGGCTCCGTCACGGGCACCGGGCCGTGGAAGTAGTCCGCATGCGTCGTGCCCAGGCAGGGGATCTCGCGCCGCGCCTGCGCAAACGCCGTCGCATGCGCCGAGTGCGTATGCACGACGCCGCGCACGCCGCGGAAGTTCCGGTAGATCTCCAGATGCGTATCGAGATCGGACGAAGGACGGAGCGTGCCTTCGATGATCTTGCCCGAGAGGTCCGTCACCACCATGTCAGCGGGACGCAGCTTCTCGAACGGAACGCCGCTGGGCTTGATCGCCACCAGCCTCTCCTCGGGGTCGAAGCCGCTGGCGTTGCCGAAGGTATAGAGCACCAGTCCGCGGCGGACAATCTCCAGATTCGCCTCAAGAACCTCTTCTCGCAGTGCCGGAATCCGCATCTCAGTCGCTTTGCCTCTCTACCGAGTGTATGCGATATCATGGCATGTCCCGGGGAGGTCATCCGATCATGGCAATCGTCGCAGGCGTGGATTTCGGCACGCAGAGCGTGCGGGTTTCTCTGTTCGACAGCGAAAAGGGCAGAATCGGCGCGGCGGTGGCCGAATATCCGGTTCACCGGAAGCGCGAGGATCCCGATCACGCCACGCAGAGCCACCCGGATCACATGAACGCGCTCGTGCTGGCGACCCGCGCCGCGCTGCAATCGGCAGGCATCAGCGGCGAGCAGGTGGAGGCCATCGCCCTCGACACCACCGGCTCCACGGTGCTCGTGCTCGACGGGAACCTCGAGCCGCTCGACGACTATTACCTCTGGTGCGACCACCGCGCCAAGGGCGAAGCCGCCGAGATCACGGCCAAAGCGCACGAGCAGAAGCTCGAAGCCATCGAGTGGTGCGGCGGCGTCTACTCTTCCGAGTGGGGCTTCTCGAAACTTCTCCACTGGCTGCGCAACAATCCCGACAAGCGCGACCGTTTCGCCACCGCCATCGAGCACTGCGATTATGTCGCCGCGGTGCTGTGCGGCATCCGCTCTCCCGACGACCTGCCGCGCTCGGTCTGCGCCATGGGCCACAAGTGGATGTGGAACGCGGCGCTCGGCGGGCTGCCGCCGGAAGAATTTCTCACGAGCGTCGATCCGCTGCTGGCAGGCGTGCGCGCGAAGATGCGCGGGCGCTATGAAACGTCGGACAAGACCGCCGGACGTCTGTGCGCCGAATGGGCGGAGAAGCTCGGGCTGCGCGCGGGCATCCCCATTCCTGTCGGCGCGTTCGACGCCCACTGGGACGCCATCGGCGCCGGCATCCGCGAGGGCGACGTCGTCAACGTCGTCGGCACCTCCACCTGCATGATGGCCATTGCAAAAGAAGTGGGCCTCATTCCGGGCGTCTGCGGGGTCGTCAAGGGCTCGATTCATCCGGATTACTTCGGCATCGAAGCGGGACTGTCCGCCGTGGGCGACATTTTTGAAGCCATCGCGCGCCGCGCCGCAACGACGGTGGCGGAGCTTTCCAGAGGTCTCGAACAGTTCAGGGCAGGCTCCACCGGTCTGCTCCGCATGAGCTGGGACAACGGCGACCGCACGGTGCTCGTCAACGCCGAACTGGGCGGCGTCACGCTCGGGTGGACGCTCACGTCTACGCCCGCCGACGAGCTGTTCGCAGCGATTGAAGGCACCGCTTTCCACACGCGCATCATTCTCGAGCGCATGGCGGAACACGGCGTGCCCATCCACCGCGTCATCAATGGCGGCGGCGTCCCGCAGAAGAACGAGGTGCTGAACCGCGTCTACGCCAACGTGTTCAACAAGCCCGTGCTGGTGCCCGCCCAGGAGGTGACCAGCCTCGGCTCTGCGATCTTCGCGTTCCTTGCCGCGGGCGCTTTCAGCACGATTGAAGAAGCGCAGCAGAGGCTCTGCCCCTCGTACCGCATCGTCGAACCCGACCCGCGCGAAGCCGCCGTCTACGAGCAGCTCTATCCGCTTTACCGCAAGCTCTATTTCGCCCTTGGCCGCCCCGGCTCGGAGCCCGTGGCCATCGGCGACGTGCTGCCGGAACTCCGCCGAATCCGCGCCGCCGTCTGACCGCCGCGCTGCCGCCGTTTGCAGCTCAGGCGAATTTCCTGCAACTCGAACTGCGGGGCCCGCGTCTCCCGTGCTGGAGAGACGAGCCATGAAACACATTGCAATGGCGGCCGCGCTGACGGCCTTCGCGCTCCCGCTCCTGGCGGACTGGAACGTGCATGTGAACATCGGCTCGCCGCCCTATTACGGCTATGCGCCGGCCGAAGTCGTCTACGTCGAGCGGCACGTGCCCGCGTATGACGCGCCGCTGGTGTTTGTGGCTGCGCGCCATGCGCGCGTGCGCCCGGTGGTCATTGTGGATGCCTACCGGCATGGCGGCTGGAATTTCGTGTGCTCGCGGTACCGGGTTCCGCGGCACATCCTGTTCGCGCCCGCGGGTCCGCCGCCCGTGATGGTGTATGCGCCCTATGGTCCTCCGCCGCCGAAGCACTATCGCAAGGCGTACAAGCCGCACAAGCGTGACTGGCGCTGAGAGCCTTCTGTTGGCGGAGTCTGCGCTGCGGGCGGGCGAATTCTGTCTCTGACCCGGCGGGCTGCTGATTCCGGTCCGACCCGCGACCGCACCGAACGCGAAGAAGACATCTTCGGCTCCGGAGGCAACCGCACCCGCATCAAGCCCGTGATGCAGAACCGCATGGGCGGACAGAATTGCTGACGGTCCGCTGCCATCCGCACAAAGGCTGCCGCAGCCGGGATGCGGTTCTCGAGCGGAGCATCACGGTTCACGTCCGAAAACGAGGGCTGCGCACTGTCTGCACAGAGGGGATTCGCCGCCGCGACGGAACGGCGGATTCTGCGTGCGCCGGCATCGGCAGCCGCTTCCGACAGCGGCTTGCGACTAGGTCTCTGACCAGTCCAGGACCACCTTGGCTGCCTCGCCGCTCATCATCGCTTCGAAGCCCTTCTCGAACTCCGTGTAGGGGAAGCGGTGCGTGATCACGGGCGAAATATCGAGCCCGGACTGCAGCATCACGGTCATCATGTACCAGGTCTCGTACATCTCGCGCCCGTAGATGCCTTTAATCGTGAGCATCGAGAAGATGACCGTATTCCAGTCGATCGCCGCTTCGCCCGGCTGAATGCCGAGCAGCGCGATCTTCCCGCCATGGCACATATGCGCGATCATGTCGCGGAACGCCTGCGGGCTGCCGGACATTTCAAGCCCTACGTCAAAGCCTTCCTTCATGCCGAGATCCTGCATGACGTCCCTGAGGCTGGTTGTGCGCGGATCGACGGCGCGCGTGACGCCGAACTTCTTCGCCAGCTCCAGGCGCTTCGGGTTCAGGTCCGTGATCACCACGAAGCGCGCCCCGGCGTGCCGCACCACTGCCGCCGCCATCAGCCCGATCGGACCTGCGCCCGTGATCAGCACGTCTTCCCCGAGCACGGGAAAGCTGAGCGCCGTGTGCACGGCGTTGCCGAAGGGGTCGAAAATCGACGCGATATCCAGCGGAATTCCCGGGGCATGTTTCCAGATATTGGACATTGGAACCGAGATATATTCCGCAAAACAGCCCGGACGGTTGACGCCGACGCCCATTGTGTGCGCGCACAGATGCCGCCGCCCGGCCAGGCAGTTGCGGCAGCGCCCGCAGACGACGTGGCCTTCCGCGCTCACCAGGTCGCCGGGAAAGAAGTCGTTGACATTGGCGCCGACTTTCACGATGCGGCCGACGAATTCATGGCCGACCACCATCGGGACGGGGATGGTTTTCTGCGCCCAATCGTCCCATTTCCAGATGTGGACGTCGGTGCCGCAGATGGACGCCTTCTCGACGCGGATCAGAACGTCGTTGATGCCGATTTCGGGCACGGGCACTTCTTCGAGCCACAGCCCGGGCTCGGCCTTCTTTTTCACGAGAGCCTTCATGGTCGTGGGAATGTCCATACGTTCTCCCTGGAACGAAGCTTCTTTCAGTAAAGCAGCTTGAAGACGCCGCGGGGAAGCGGCGGACTGCGGCCAGCTGGAACGCCGGGCGCAGCTGCAATCCGGGCGGCTGATCTGCGTAAGGCGGTTCGCGGGCAGACAGCCAGCTGCAGGAAGGACAGGGCGCTCCCGCGCTGTTTCGTGAGGTGCCGAGACTTCAGAAGAGCGGGGTGATTCTTCAATGGAGGGAGCGCTGGCCGCTGAGAGTCATTGTTGGGATGCAGCCCTTGCGAAAGCGCGAGGGGAAACCCGTCGGCGAGTCTCCGAGTGGGGCACAGTTGGGATGCAGCCCTCGCGCAAGCGCGAGGGGAAACCCGTTGGGGAGGCTGCGAGCGGGGCACGGTTGGGATGCAGCCCTCGCGCAAGCGCGAGGGGGAATCCGAAGGAGAGGGCGCGGTGGGGCACGGTTGGGATGCAGCCCTCGCGCGAGCGCGAGGGGAAATCCGAAGGAGAGGGCGCGGTGGGGCGCGGTTGGGATGCAGCCCTCGCGCAAGCGCGAGGGGAAACCCGGGGGGAGTCTCCGAGTGGGGCACAGTTGGGATGCAGCCCTCGCGCGAGCGCGAGGGGAAACCCGAAGGAGAGGGCGCGGTGGGGCACGGTTGGGATGCAGCCCTCGCGCGAGCGCGAGGGGAAACCCGTTGGGGAGGCTGCGAGCGGGGCACGGTTGGGATGCAGCCCTCGCGCGAGCGCGAGGGGAAACCCGTTGGGGAGGCTGCGAGCGGGGCACGGTTGGGATGCAGCCCTCGCGCAAGCGCGAGGGGGAATCCGAAGGAGAGGGCGCGGTGGGGCACGGTTGGGATGCAGCCCTCGCGCGAGCGCGAGGGGAAGCCCGTTGGGGTGTGCGTTGACCGGTCGCGCCTTCGGCGCGATGGGGAGGGATCGAAGGGTTGGGGGGGTTGGGGAACCGCTCGGTCGCAGCCCTTCGGGCTACTCCCTCGCGGCTCTGTATTCGCGGGGATTTTCATCCAGGCTGAAGTCCCGCAGGGTTGCGGGGGCGCGGTTAACCGGCGGCGGCTGCATCGTCGCCGCCGCTTTGCGAACGGCGGTTCAGGCGGGACCTGACCAGGGCGAGTCCGGCTGCCAGTGCGAACCACGGCTGCCAGTGGGCGAGAGGTCCTTCTTCGACGAAGAAATTGGCTGCGAAGCCCAGGTCCTGCCCCAGCCGCCACAACGAAACTGCGAAGAGCATGGCCGCCACGGGGGACAGAATAGCCGCCAGACCGCCTTCAATTTCCCGCAGCGTCAGCGGTGGCGGCGGCGGCTCGGGCGCAGTGCGGAGGCGGACGGTTCGCGGCGTGCTTCTTGCCCGTTTCCACTGGAGCTTCACCACCATGATGCCTTGCCGCGCGCAGTTGTTATAGAGTGTATTGGGTCTACACCCATCGTACCGATTATCGGCTCGAAAGGAACGATTCTTTATGAGCACACTCAAAGTTGCAGTCATCGGCGCCGGCTTCATGGGGAAGACCCATGTCGAGAACCTCCGCCGGCTCGGATTTGTGGAAGTGGCCGCCGTGGCGGGCGTCTCGCAGGAAGAAGCGGACCGCTTCGCCAAGACTTACAACATCCCGAAGGCCACGGGAAATTACAAGGAAATCCTGGCGGATCCCGAGATCGCCGGCGTTCACATCTGCACGCCCAACGCGCTGCATGCGCCTGTCGCCAAGGCCGCTCTCGCCGCCGGCAAGCATGTGCTGTGCGAGAAGCCCCTCGCCATGAGCTCCAAAGAGGCGAAGGAGATGCTCGACCTGGCCGAGAAGAAGAAGCTCTGCCACGCGACCAACCACAATCTGCGCTACTATCCGGCCGTGCAGCAGGCGCGTGCGATGATCGCCCGCGGCGACCTCGGCGATATCCTCGTGGTCCAGGGCACCTATTCGCAGGACTGGCTGCTGTATGACACCGATTTCAACTGGCGCATCCTGAAGAAGCACAACGGCCCGCTGCGCGTCATGGGCGACATCGGTTCGCACTGGATGGACATGATCCAGCACGTCACCGGGCTGTCCATCACGTCGCTGTGCGCCGATCTCAAGATCGTCCACAAGACCCGCAAGCAGCCGAAAGTCGCCATCGAGACCTTCGCCGGCAAGACTCTGAAGCCGTCCGACTATGACGAAGTGAAAATCGATACCGAGGACTTCGGCATGGCGATGCTTCATCTTGGCGACACGTGCCGCGGCGCGTTCACGGTGAGCCAGGTTTCAGCGGGCTGCAAGAACCGGTTCGAGTGGATGGTCTGCGGCACCAAGGGCAGCGTTGCCTGGAATCAGGAGCGACCGGACGAGCTCTGGATTGGGCGCCGCAACGAGCCGAACCAGATCATCATCAAGGACGGCAGCCTGTTCTACCCCGAAGCCGCGGCTTATGCCGATTATCCGGGCGGCCACAGCGAAGGATACGACGACAGCCACAAGCAGCTGTTCAAGCGCTTCTGGTCGCGGGTGCTCGATCCCTCGCTGCCGATCCAGTACCCGACGTTCGCCGACGGCCTGCGGGGCATGCAGCTGCTGGAAGCCGTGATGGAGTCGAACCGGAAACGGACCTGGGTCAAGTGCGCCCCGGCCCGCTCCAGCCGGAAGTAGGGCGATTCAACGCGCCTGAACAAGGGCCGCCTCTGCCCTGGCAGGGGCGGCCCGCTTTCGTTGTGCGGCGCAGGTTGCGCGAGCCTGCGCGCTGTCAGCTGATGGTTTCTTTCGCTTCCTCGGCAGGTTCCTCCGGCCGCAACGCCACCCGCGCCATCTCCTGACGGCGGTGGAGCGCAAAGTACATCGCCAGCAGCGTGACCGCAGCCAGCCCGGCGAGGATCATGAGATACAGCAGGCGCAACACTCCGCGCGTCGGCGCAAATGCCTCCCTCGTATTCTGCACGACCAGCACGCGCCAGTTCAGGTTCGGGAAGGACTCCTCCAGCCCCGGACTGCCGTAACCGATGATGACGGGTTCGCCACCCGGCAGCGGCGCGATCACATATCCAGGCCACCTTGATGGCCCCGTCGCCATGGACTCCTGAGCCGCATGGTATTCGGCCGATTTGACGTTCATGGCGAGGCTGACTCCCGGCGCATGAATCACCGTGCCGTCGTACTTGACGAGGATCATCCGCGAGGTGGGCCCCAGATCCAGCCGGTGCAACAGCGGAAAAAGACTGGAGACTTCGATCAGCGCATCCAGCGCCCCGATGAACGTGTTCGACTCCTCGTCCATCACGGGCACGCCCAGGCCGACATAGTAGGACTTGGTGACATCGTCATAGAGAACGTCGGTGATGTGCACCGCTCCCCTGCCCTGGGCATAGATCGCCTGCCAGAAATCTTCATCGGCCTGGAAGTAGTCGAGCGTTTTGTGCGAAGCCGCGATGACCGCGCCGTACTTGTCGGTCAGCGTCAGCCGCAGGAACCGGCGGTCCCTGTCCCGCCATTTGACCAGCAGACGCGCCGCCGGGTTGCCGAGCACGGCCCGCACCAGCGGCTCCCCTTTCGCAGTGTTCCAGTCCCGCTCGATCTGATTGATTCTCTCCGTGACCGCCTGTTCGGAGGCTCCTGTGTAGCGAGCGTTCGCCTGCCTTACGGTGTCCACGATCAGCGGGTCGGCAGCCAGAGTGCCGACGGCAAGAATCCGTTCATGGAAAAACATTCCGATTTCACTCGCGGTGAACTCGGCGATGGTGCGGAAATACCGCCCCCACTGGCGGTCCAGCGCCTGCCCTGCCCGGCTCACGACAATCAGCCCGATGGCGCAGATCGGAATGACCGTGAGCAGCAGTCCAGTCAACAGGCGCCTCAAGGGGAATCTCAGCTCGTACCGGTCGCCAGGCATGGCGTGCCTCCTTCCGCTCTTTCGTTGCCGGCGCCGCCCTTGCCGAACCGCTCCGGTCCGGTCCCGGCCCGCGAGCGCCACCAAACTGATCCAGACCTGGGCCGGCAGGTGGTCATTTTCTCGCGCCCTCAGTCTAGGACAATTCACGCCGGATGGCTAGGGGGTAGTAATTGTTTCCACCTGCCGTCCGTCTGCTTTGCAACACCCGGTAATTCTTACTGGCCCGGGCGGCAAAGAACGCCGTATTCGTCTGAAAACAAATGGCTCTTTGTTTGGCATGGCAAGTGCACACAGAATGGCCGGGAATTGCACATGAGTGATGTCATCAACCCGAACGCGAAGAGCCCGGAACAGGCGTCGTCCCGGCTGCCCTGGCTTTCGATCCTGCTCCTGGCGGGGCTGGTCGCCGCAGTCGCGGGTCTGCTGTTCCTGCACAATCAGCAGGTCAACCTCCGGCTGGAGACGGCGGCGCTGAAGCATGAACTGGCCACGGTGCGGCAGGCGATCAGCTCAGCCGACGTGAACGCCGTCCAGACGCTGGCAGCGCTGCGCAGCGAGCTGGAAAACCTCCGCAAAGAGAACGCCTCCGCCAGCGAGGAAGTCCGCCGCAATGCGCGGCGGCAGGCGGAAGCCGTAGCGGCGCGGGTCGAGAAAAGCCTGACGGAGCGCCAGATGGCGGAGAAGCAGCAGATCGCGCAGCAGCTGGACGAGATCAAGTCCCGCACCGAGCAGGCGACGGCGAGGCTCACGGACATCACGGGCGAAGTGGGCGCGGTGAAGAATGAAGTGGCGGCCAGCCGCAGCGAGATTGACAAGACCATCGCCGAGCTGCGCCGCGTGACCGGGGACCTGGGCGTGCTGAGCGGTCTGATCGCCACCAACAGCAAGGAACTGGCTGCGCTGAAGCAGCTGGGCGACCGCGACTATTACGAGTTCAGCCTCAGCCGGCAGAGCGGTCCGCAGCGGATCGGCGATGTCGTCGTGCAGCTGAAGAAGGCTGACGTGAAGCGCAACCGCTTCACCCTGGAAATTGTCGCCGACGACAGGAAGGTCGAAAAGAAGGACCGCACGATCAACGAGCCGGTTCAGTTCTACGTTCCCAGCAAGGCTCGCATTCCCTACGAGCTGGTCGTCAACGAAGTGAAGAAAGACAACGTCGTGGGCTACCTGGCTGCGCCGAAAGTGAAGACAGCGGCGCAGCGGCTGTAGGAAATGGGGCCGCGGCGGAATCGACATGCAAGGAGGCAACTGTCATGAACACGATCCGGCGCTCCGTTCTGGCCGTCCTGCTTGTTCTGTCCAGCGCACAGGTTTACGCCGCCGCCATCCGTCCGGGGCGTCCTCCGGATCCGCTCCGCGCGGGCGCCGCCGCAGCCGCCGAACGGGTGGAAGAGGCCAGGAGACCCGGTCCGCCGCCCGATCCTCTCCGGCAGGAGCGCCGCGGATGAGTTCTGTCTTTTGCCAGGCAATGTCACTCTGTCTGGCTCTGGCGCCGGCGGGTGTGGCAGAGTCGGGGCCCGCCCACCCGGCTGCCTGCGCGCATGCGGCCTGCGTGGAGGAGTCGAACACGCCGGCCAGGCTTGCGCCGCTGTGGCTGGCCGCGCCTGAACCGGCTGGTCCGGGCGCGGCCGGCGCACGGCTGTACCGATTGCAGGCCCCGCAGGGATTCAACCAGTTCCACCTGGCGCGTTTCCGAGGCCGCGCCGGGTGTGGAGCACCGGGACCATCCTCCTCCCGGTTTCTTCCCGCTACGGAGCGCTCCCCGTCCGCAATTTCCCGTGTCCGGCGCCCTGGAGACCTGACCGACCTTCATGGGCGCCGCGTGCACAGCGGGCGGGGAGGCGCCGTGCGCGACACGGGCTTCCCGATGACGGTTTCTCCTTCTCTCCTGCGGGTCCGGCAGCCCGCGCGGGCATCCGTTCTTTCCGTTGTTTCTTCTTCCCTCAACCAGTCGCAGTGAATCCTACTGGCGATGGCGGGCCGGGAGACCGGCCCGCTTTTTTTATTTGCCCGCCCAGCGCAGGGTGATTCCGCCGAAAGAGTCAATGCGCCGGTCGCGGAAGAACGGCCAGTTTCGCCTCACATCCTCGATCCGTCTGCGGTCGCACTCGACCACCAGGACTTCTTCGTTTTCGCGGGAGGCTTCCGCCAGCAGCACACCGAAGGGATCGGCCACGAAACTGCCGCCCCAGAATTCCAGCCCGCTGTCAGCCGTCCCCTCGTACCCCACGCGGTTCACCGCCGCCACATACACGCCATTGGCGATCGCATGCCCCCGCTGGATCGTGCGCCAGGCGTCCGCCTGCGCGGCGCCGTACTGCTCTTTCTCCTTCGGGTGCCATCCGATCGCCGTCGGGTAGAACAGGATCTCGGCGCCCTCCATCGCCGTGAGACGCGCCGCCTCGGGATACCACTGATCCCAGCAGACCAGAACCCCGATCCGGGCGAACGGCGTGTCGAAGGCGCGGTATCCCAGATCGC
Organism: Bryobacteraceae bacterium; assembly: GCA_026002875.1. NCBI lineage: Bacteria > Pseudomonadati > Acidobacteriota > Terriglobia > Bryobacterales > Bryobacteraceae > Bryobacteraceae bacterium. The sequence goes on along the minus strand of BPGE01000001.1, from coordinate 1,949,805 downwards.
CCGGAGTGAAGTAAAACTTCTCGAAGTACAGCGGGTCTTCCGGGATGTGCATCTTGCGGTAGATTCCGGCGAGCTCTCCATCCGGATTCAGCACGGCGGCGGTGTTGTGGTAAAGGCCCGCGGCGCGCCGCTCGAACAGGCTGGCCACGATCGCCACTTTCAGCTCGCGGGCCAGCCGTGCGAGCCGCTCCGTCGTTGGACCCGGCACGGGTTCGGCCAGATCGAACAGCTCGGCGCGCTCTTCCCGGCAGAAATACTCGCTGCGGAACAGCTCCTGCAGGCAGATGATCTGTGCGCCGCCAAGCGCGGCCTCCGCGATCCTCTCTTCCGCTTTCGCCAGATTTTCCGCAGGATCGGCCGATGCGCGCGCCTGGATCAGGCCCACGCGGAACGATGATGAGTCAGCCCGTGCAGCCATACTACGATTGTTCCATATGGTGTCTGGATTCGCCTTCTCCCGCCGTGCTGCGCTGCTACTTTGCGCCCTGCCCCTGCTGGCCGCGCCTCCCGCCCCCCGGGATCACTTCGGCTTCGAGCCCGGCGAGGACTACCGGCTGGCCAATCACGAGCAGGTGATCGCGTACTTCCGCAAACTGGAAGCCTCGAGCGACCGGATCCGTCTGGCCGAGTTCGGCAGGAGCAGCGAAGGGCGGCCGATGATCGCCGCCTTCATCAGCGACGCCGCCAATCTGCGGCAGCTCGAGCGCTGGAAAGACATCAACCGCCGGCTCGCTCTCGGACTCGCCGCGCCGGAGGAAGCGCAAAGGCTGGCCCGCGAGGGCAAGGCCATTGTCTGGATCGACTCCGGGCTGCACGCCACCGAGGTCGCCCCGGTCCAGCATGCGCCCCATCTCGCCTGGCGCATGGTGACCGGCGAAAGCGAGGAAATCCGCCGGATCCGCGCGAATGTGATCCTGATCCAGATTCCTGTCATCAACCCGGACGGGCTCGATATGGTCGCCTCCTGGTACGGAGGAAACGTGGGGACGCCGTTCGAGCTCGCCCCTCTGCCCTGGCTGTACCAGAAATACGCCGGCCACGACAATAACCGCGATTATTTCATGTACAATCTGCCGGAAACGCGGCACGTCGGCAAAATGCTTTTTCAGGAATGGTTTCCCCATATCGTCTATAACCAGCATCAAATCGCCCCGTTCCCGGCGCGCATTTTCATCCCGCCTTACGCCGAGCCGCTGAATCCCAACATCCAGCCGGCCGTCATGGAGGGCATCAACCGCATTGGAAGCGTGATGCGCGAGCGTTTTCTGCGGGAAGACAAGCCGGGCGTGATTTCCTACCTCAGCTTCGACGCCTGGTGGAACGGCGGCCTCCGCTCGGCTCCGGCTTTTCATAATATGCACGGAATTCTGACGGAAACGGCGCTCTTTTATTACGCGACGCCGAAGGAATACAAACTGTCCGATCTGCCGGAGAGATTCCAGAACGGCGTTCCGGCCCGCGAGCCGACGGTTTTCTATCCGAAGCCGTGGCTGGGCGGCCGCTGGGCGCTGCGCGACGCCGTCGAGTACATGCTGACGGCCGATTTCGCCATCCTGTCGGAGGCCGCCTCGAACGCTCCCCATTATCTGCAGAAGGCCTGGGAAATGGCGCGGGCGAACATCGACGAAGGGCGCCGCGGCAATCCCTTCGCCTGGATCGTCCCCGCCGGGCAGCACGACCCGTGGAGCGCGGCGCAGATGCTCGAGCGGCTCCGGATGGCGGGCGTGCAGATCCACCGCGCCACGGCGCCGTTCGAAGCCGGGGGCGCCTCCTATCCGGCGGGCACGCATATCCTGTACGCCGCCCAGCCTTTCCGCGGCTATCTGGCCGATCTCATGGAGCCGCAGAAATACCCCGAAATCCGCACGGCTCCCAACGGTCCGGTGCGGAGGCCCTACGACCTCGCCGGCTGGACTCTGCCGTATCAGATGGGCGTGCAGACGGTCCGCATCGATGCGCCCTTCGAGGCTCAGACCGCGCCGGTGGAAGCGGTCGAAATCCCGGCGCCTGCTCTCGACCTGCGGCAGAACTCGGCCTTTCTGGCCGCCGCCGCCGCGCTTCGTGAAGGCCGCGAGATTTTCGTCTCCTCCGAAGGCGCGCTCAGCGCGGAGCGGCCGGCCGCCGGATGGCAGTGGAAGCTGCCGCGCGTGGGACTGTACGAACCGTATACGGCCAACATGGACGCGGGCTGGACGCAGTGGCTGCTGGATCAGTTCGCCGTGCCTTACGAACTGGTGCGCAACGAACAGATCCGCGCGGGCGGTCTGCGCAGGCGCTTCGATGTCATCATCCTCGCCCAGCAGTCCATGCAGTCCATCCTGCATGGCACGCCGGAGGTCACGAAGCTGCGGACCGGAGAGACGACGCGTCAGAGGCCGGAATTCGCCGGAGGCATCGGCCTGGAGGGGGCGCGTCAGCTGGAAGAGTTCGTGCGGGCGGGCGGAACGCTGATCGCGTTCGACTCCGCCACCGAGCTGCCGCTGTCGCTGTTCCCGCTCGATGTCCGCCCGGGGCTGCGCGGCGGCGCGCAGCCGGAGCAGGGCGGCTGGTTCTGCCCTGGCTCGATTCTGCGCATGACGGCCGACACCAGGCATCCGATCGCTTTCGGCATGCCCGCGGAACACTACGCCACGTCCACGGGGGGCCAGTTCTTCGAGATCGAGGAGACGGCTTCCCTTCAGCGGCCGCGGGTGTTCGTCCGCTACGCCGCGAAGAACCTGCTGGCCAGCGGCTGGGTCTCCGGAGAACGGGTGGTTGCGGGCAAGGCAGCCGCGGTGGAAGCGCCTCTCGGCGAAGGCCGGGTAGTCCTGTTCGGGTTCCGCCCGCAGTTCCGCGGCCAGACTTTCGGAACGTTCCGGCTGGTGCTGAACGCCATCTACCTGAGCGCCGCCACGCCCCTGCCCCGCTGATCATCAAATGGGGACAGGAACACAATTCCCCTTTTTTGCGCCCTCCATCAGCGGCGCAACGGACCAGAACTGCCGCGGATGGCGGGCTGAGGCACCAGCCCCGGGGCCGGCCGGTACAGGCTCTGACGCGTCGACCACGAACGGCGCCATGGCAGAATGCCGCCAGGCTGGAAGTGTTGCCGCAGGAGCGGACGGCGGGGCGTGCGGTGCAAGAAAGAATCGCGGACCGCAGCCGGCGCGCGGGTCTGAATCTCTTGCGCAGCCAGCCTCGCCGCGCGGCGTTCGGGCAGAGGGTGTCATGCACGCGGGGAGCCGGCAAGAGACGCGGGGCCTCCGGGCCCGGCGCCGGACGGCCGCCGACGGGGCCGGAAAAGGGGAATTGTGTTCCTGTCCCCTTTTTTTCACACTGGAGGAATGAGGCTTCGGATTGTGGCAGGCATGCTCGCGTGCCTGGCGGCGGCGGGCCAGAGGCCGTGCAGCCAGGCCTCGGTCTACATGCCGTGCGAACTGGAATTCGAACTGAGCGCCGAAGAAGCCACGAGACACGTCCGGCCTTACGAGACCGTCAGCCTGAGGGCGGAGTTCCGCTCCCCGGAGTTCAAGACCTATCTTGTCCATGCCTTCTGGCGCGGCGGGCGGCGCCTGACCATCCGCTTCACGCCCACTGAGGCGGGTCAATGGACCTACCGCCTCACGAGCAATCTGCCGGCTTACGACGGGCAGCAGGGCAACTTCAACGCCGCGCCGGCGCCGCCGCCAGCTGCGTTCATCCGCCGCGCCAATGTCCACCACTGGCAATACACGGAAGAGCGCAAGCCCCACCTGTACATGGGCGCCGAAGACCAGCCAGGAACAGCGGTCAGCGACTGGAAGGCGCGCCGGTTCACGCATCTGGCCGTCCGCGTGCTGCCGGAGAGCGCATTTGCTGGCCCGGACCAGCCGGACGCCGAGTGGTTCGAGAAGCTCGACGCCCGCGTTTACGAAATCCACTCGGCCGGAATCACCGTCGATTTTCTGCTGGCGCGAACCCCGAAGGATCTTGCCACAATCGCTCCGTCTCCGGCCCAACGCGAGCGCCTGGTGCGCTATCTCACCGGCCGGTACGCCGCCTTCAATTGCACCTGGCAGCTGGTGGAAGAGTGGGAGGCGCAGGCGGGCGCGCGCGACATTCTCAAAGACTTTGGAACCGCCATCAAGAAAATGGATCCCTACGGCCATCCGATCTCGACCCGCGCGCGGGATTCGGCCGCGTTTCTCGGCCGCGACGGGTGGATGGACCACGTCATTTACGGACCGGACCGGGACGAGCTGATCGCCGTCGAACATCAGAGCAACACGGTGCCGCAGGTGGCGCTGATCGACGGATCGCTGCCGCCGGACGAATTCCGCAGAAGGCTCTGGAGGGCGGTGATGAGCGGCGCCTATCCCTCGATGAAAGGCGGCAGCGGACCGGATTCGCCGAATGCGCGCACCATGGAGGCGTGGTCCCGCTTCATGAGCGAGCGCGTGCGGTTCTGGGACACCCAGCCCTATTTCGATGTCGAAGGCGGGCGGGCCATCGCGCTTCCGGGCCTGAAAACCGAAGATTATGAGCTGCCAGCGACGGAATACATTGTCTATATCGAAAAACCCGGCCCGGTCAAAGTCACGACGAGGAAACATACTTACGACGTTTACTGGGTGAATCCCGCCACGGGCGAGGGCCGCAAAGAGAAAAGGAGCTGGAAAGGGGAGCTGTACGAAACGTCTCCGCCCGGTCCGGCACAGGACTGGGTCCTGCACCTTTCCCGCGACGGGCGCAAGGAAGGGATGCTGCGCAGCTACAAATTCGAATCCTGGCCGGTGCCGGTGCAGGAGCCGGAGCGGAGCCCGCAGAAGGCGCCGTTCGAACTGGCGAAGCCGGCGGCGGGAGAGACGCTGACAGCTGGCGCCGCCGTTCCGTTCGAAATCACGCTCAAACGGCAGACCGGGGGGACGCGGCGCATGACGTACGTGCTGACGGGCGAGGTGGTGCAGGACGGCGAAGGGGCGCGGTATCTGGCCGCGGGCCAATCGGGCGCGTTCACGGTGGATCCGCTGCTGATGAAGTCGCCCACGGGCGCGCTGGCCGTCCGGCTGGCCGCCCTGAATGCCGCCGGCAAATTGTACCTTCTCGATTACGTCTTTCCGGTGAAAAAAGACGCGAAATAGCAGACCTGAAAAGGCAGTGACCATTTTGAGACATTTCGACCACGCAGGTTCGCCCCTTTTTCCGCAGAGCGGCCGCAAAATCCGGAGGCGGACGGCATGACGCGGATCGCCGCCATCGACACGACGTCGGAATTCGGCAGCATCGCGCTGGCCGAAGAGGGACGGCTGATCGAGGAAGTTCCCCTGCATTCTCCCGACGGGTTCGCGCACACGCTGTTCCAGCATCTGGAGCGGCTTCTGAAACGGCACCACTGGCGGTGGGAACAGGTGACGGGGTTCGCCGCGGCGGCCGGCCCTGGTTCGTTCACCGGAGTGCGCGTGGGCCTGGCCGCGGCCAAGGGGCTGGCCGAGGCAAGCGGAGCGCTGGCGGCGGCCATTTCGAACCTGCAGGCCATGGCCAGCTTCGGAACATCGGCCCTGCGCGCTCCGTTTTTCGACGCCCGGCGGGGCGAGATCTACGGTGCGCTGTACGACGACCATCTCGAACCGCTGGGGCCGGAGGTCGTGGCGAAGTTCTCCGTGTGGCGCGCGTCGCTGCCAGAGGGAGCGGAACTGCTGACGCCGGACCCGGCCATGTTCGGCGTGCAGGCGACGCCCACGCCGCGGGCGCTGGCTGGCGCCATCGCGCTGCTGGCGTTCGACCGGCTGGAGGATCCGGCGAAACTCGATGCCAATTACGTGCGGCGATCGGACGCCGAGCTCCACTGGCGCGAGCCCGGCGCGTAGGCGCGCCCGGCGGCCCGCTTACGCTGCGCCGGAATCGGGCGGAACGTCCCCGATCGAGTCCTCGGCAATCGGAAACCCCCGGAAAAGGCCGGCCAACGAAAGCATTGCTCCAGGGAACGTGACGGCCCACAAAGCTGCCGGCCAGATCAACGCATGCCAGTACATCTGGAGCGTAATGAACGGGAGCAGCAGTCCGTTGGCGAGCAGCCACCGGCGCGCCCTGCCTTCCGCCCCCTCCCGCCCCAGGACGGCCGCCGCGCAAAGCGTCGAGACGCTCATGAATCCGTAGCCGAGGATGTCTGCTGCATAGAGAAAAGAATCAAATGGCACAAACAGGAACGGCTCCAGTCCCGATTTCCTGCCGGCGGCGAGCCTGGGCGCCACCCACGCGAGCTGAACGAAGTAATTGAGGCTGATCAGTGTCAGATACACGGCCCCGAAGGCCACCGCACTCATGCTCCACACCCGTCTGGCGGGGGGCCGCCGCCTCATGCACGCAAACCATCGTGAGGAGGAAGGCGGGACCGAGCAGGAGAGAGGGCGTGAGCAGAAGAAAAAGTCCTGAAGGCGCACTGGCGCTTTCCGGACCTCCCGAGGATCCCAGCCAGCCGGCCCATTCGGCAAGCTGGAGCAGGACGTACGCCAGCGCGCAGAGAAACGCGGCGCAGGCCGACCCGATACCGGCTTCACGCGTCGCCCGGAAAATCCTGGGCCGCACGGGACGCCTCCTGTCCTCCGGAATGCGAACCGGGAAGACGTCCCAGCTTAGCACTGAAATCCGGAGGTTGCCCGCAAATGAAGCGGCCCGGCCGCAGAGAGAGCGCAACGGGTGGAGGGAATGGGCCGGGCGCGGGCGCTAGTGCCACTCGCCATCGCCCGGAGGCGGCTGCGGGCCGGTGGATGGCGGCCGGGGCGCGGCGATACGCGAGAAGGTGATGATCCAGTCGGAGATTCCGCTGACGTAGAGCCGGGCTCGCTGGCCCACGAGGGTATCCGTCTCGCCGTACTGGATTCCGATCACCTGGGGATAATAGCCCGGACGGAAGCCGATTTCTTCGCCGTCCATCAGCTTGACGGGCCCGGTCCAGCGCGCCGATTCCAGAGGTCCCGCGCTGAAGCTGATGTAGATGCCCTCCTGCGGCCAGCCGGGCTCGCAGCAGGAGCGGTTCAGCAGCATGACATAGCGGCGGAGATAGGTGTTGTAGTGAACGGCCGGACCCCAGAAGGAGTCCGTGTCGGCCCGCTGCCATTCCACCTGCGCCGGAAAGATCGGCGTGCAGCGGCCGCCGAGGCCGGGCTCTTCCCATTTCCCCCGAAAATACTTCCAGACTTTTCCGGCAGGCTCGAAGCGGTCATCCCATGCGAGGCGGGCCACGCAGATGCCCTGCTCTTCCCTTGGGCCGGAATAATTGGTGAAAAAGAAGTAGAAATACTCCTGCAGCCTGTCCGGAACGACGGAAAAATCGCCGTGTCCGCCGGCGAAAAACCCGTTCTTCGCATTGCAGTCATGCGGGTGCGGGGAGTCCAGAATGATGCCAAGATCCGTGATGCTCTGGCCGTTGTCCCAGGAGACGACCGCGCCGATTTTCGGGCTGGTGAGCGGAACCGAGCCGCAGACTCCGCCCGGCTCGTGGTGATACCAGCCGAACAGCACGCCGTCCACGTTCTGGGCAGCCTCGATCCACAGCGGCGTATGAGCAATCGCGCCGACTTCCACGGGCTGGCTGTCCCATTCGCTGAACTGGTTGCCGCCGGTGCTGATCATGAGGGGCTGCCCGGTGGACGTGAAGACGTGGAACGCGCCTTCAGCCCAGAATGTGGCGCTGTTGCCGTCGGGACGGACCGGCAGTTCGAGGCGCGGGGCGGGCGCCAGCTGCCAGGACTGCGCCGCGAGAGGCGTGGCGAAGGCAATGGAAAGAAAAACGGCGATCAGCGGCCGCGGCCGTATCCGGGAAGGCTGATCAATCTGCGCGAGCACCAGCATGGGCACGAGCACTTCTCTCTTACAGACGCTATTTCTGCGCCACCGATTACACTTCTCGGAAAAAACGGGGGGCCTCAAGAGAAAAATAGCGGAGAAAGAACCTCAGGGAAAGATCTGGGCAGACGAACCGCTCCGCGCGCCGGCGTCAGGGGCCCAGGCGCGCGGAGCGGAGCGGTATCAGAAGTCGGCGCGGAGGCCGAACTGAATCTGCCGGCGGTCGCTGCTGACGCCCGAGATCTGGCCGAACAGCGGGTTGGCCGGGTTGGTGTTGATGCCGGTGAAGCGGTGGCGGTTGAACAGATTGAGGAACTCAGCCCTGAACTGGACGCGCGTGCCCTCGCGCGGCACCCAGTTCTTCTGCAGGCTGGTGTCCTCGCTGTAGAAGGCGAACCCCCGCAGCTGATCGATGAGGCGCGACGCGTTGCCGCGGGCGTAGCGGTCCACCTTGACGGGGTCGACGACCATCGAGGTGTTGATGTAGGTCTTGCCGGGCCGCGGGGTGCTGATGTCGGTCATGTCGAACTGTTTGGGGTCGAAGTTCGAGTTGTAGAGCGGCTGGCCGTTCGTGATCAGGAACGGCCGGTTGGTGGCGAAGTTCGAGTTGGGGGTGCCGGTGGCGCCGAGCCCCATCGGCATGCCGGAAGAGTAGTTGCCGATGTACTGCAGGGTCCAGCCGCCGGCGATGAAGTCCAGCCACAGGGGAATCCCCCTGCCGCGGGCGCGGCTGCGGCCGAAGGGCAGGTCGTACGAAGCGCCCGCCTTGACGACGTGGCGCTGATCGTACTCCATCACGCTCTTCTCAAGCCGGAGGTTGTAGTAATCGAGCGGACGGCCGGAGTTCTGGCCCCACGTATCGCCGAAGGTAGAGCTGACGTTGCCCATGGTCTTCGACAGGGTGTAGTTGGACGTGAACTGGAGGCCGTGGGAGTAGCGCTTGTTCCACTGGATCTGAAGGGCCTGGTAGTTGGAGAATCCGAGCGGGGAATTCCAGCTGTAGAGGTTGCTCCAGTAGATGACGGTGGGCGTGGGGCTGAGGGTCTGCCACAGCGGGATCCATTCGCCGTCGTTGGCGTAGGGATAGCGGCCGCCGAGCTGGCGGACGGACGCAGGGATCGAGGCGTCGTTGTTGACCCAGCCGCCGAGCGTATCGCCCAGCACAAGCGCCGAGTACGGGATCTGGGTCGGCCGTCGGATTTCGTTGGCCAGAAGGCCGACGCTCTGCGTGCCGATGTAGCCGACGTCGAGCACCATGTTGCCGGGCAGTTCGCGCTGGATGTTGAAATTCCACTGCATGGTGTAGCCGACGCGGCCGCCATCGGGATCCCAGGTGACCGGACCCCAGATGTATTTGGCGAGCGAGGGGTCCATTTCCGCCTTGCGGATGACGCCGTTGTAGCCGTCGTCCCAGTTGAAGGCGGGCAGGTTGGGCGCGGGGCGGTTCTGCTGGCTGGTCATGGTGAAGCCTGCCTTGTTGCCCCAGGGCACGCCGGACCAGCCGTTGGGAATGCGGGGCGAATAGAAGATGCCGTAGCCGCCGCGGATGGCCATCTTGGTGGCCTCCGGCAGCTGGTACGCGAAGCCGATGCGCGGCCCCCAGGTGGTCCAGAGGTTGTTGTCGAAGAACATGCGCCGGCCGATGCGGCCCTGGCCGAATCCTGCGAATTCAACCGCCCCCGGCATGCCGTATTTCGGATCCGTGAGCGCGGTGTTGAAGTTGTGCAGCCGGTCGTACTTCTCGGTGCCCTGCGGCTGGTAGTCCCAGCGCAGACCGATGTTGACGGTGAGGCGCCGGCTGACTTTCCAGTCGTCCTGCACGAACCAGGAGTACATGGGGAACTGGCTGCCGACGGGCACGTCGATGTTGACGCTGGCGCCGGCGACCTGGCCGAGCAGCATCGAGGCGAAGCCGTGGCCGGTCTGGGCGAAGCCGGGCAAGCCGGTGACGTCGGCGGCGAAGCTGAAGTTGCCCGGACCGGCGTTGTTGCGCCAGTTCAGGCCGTTCCAGCGGTAGTCGAAGCCGAACTTGAAGGCGTGCTTGCCGCGCAGCCAGCTCAGGGTGTTGACGAACTGGTAGGCGGTGCCCGCACCCATGTCATTGGCCTGGTAGCCGAGCGTGGGGAAGCTGACGCGGTCGCCCGTGAGGCCGGTGATCTCGGGATAGTTGCTGTCCTGGCGGATGCCCTTGATGCCCAGGATCTGGCCGCCAGGCTCCTTGACGTGCTTCGACGTGGACGGATTGATCTGGCGGTTGTAGGCCACCAGCATATGGTTCAGGATGGCAGGCGTGATGGTCCAGTCGTGGGCCAGGCGCACATAGTGGGAAGCGACCCACTGCAGGCGGGCGCGGCTGAGGGGGCCGCCGTTGGGGTCGTTGAAGTCCCACACGCCGCCCTGATCGAGCAGCGTGCGCGGGCGGTCGACGAAGACGAAGGAGCCGGCGAGCCGCTGATTCGAATTGATCTGGAAGTCGCTCTTGGTGGAGAACTGCGTCTGCTCGAAGCCCGCCTGGTTGGCGACGGGGAAGAAGCTGTTGTTCAGCAGCGTCGGGAGGGCGGGCTTGTAATGCTTCAGCATGATGTCGCGCAGGTTCATCGAGACCTTGGAGAAGCGCGCGGCGGGAATGCGGTTGCCGGGGAACAGATCCCGCACCACCTGGCCGCCGACCAGCCGGTAGGTGGCGGGGTCGTAGATGCCGCCGCGGGGGACGTCCCGGCCGAGCGGATCTTTGCCGATGATCTCGCCGGTCAGGTAATTGCTGAAATCGCCGTTCCACCAGGCTTCCGTGGGCACGGTGACGATGGGCGAGCCGCCGCCGGCGAACTGTTCCTTGTACTTTTCGTAGGCGGCGTAGAAGAACCACTTGTCCCTGCCGTTGACGACCTTCGGGATCCAGACCGGACCTCCGAGCGAGGCGGCCCAGTTGTGGCGCCGGTCGAACTGGCGCGGACGGCCATAAAAGTTGTTGGCGAAGGTGTTGGCGTCAAAGCTCTCGTTGTGGAGCTGGAACATGCCGCTGCCGTGGAACTGGTTGGTGCCGGACTTCATGACGAAGTTGAAGACGCCGCCGGCGGTGCGGGTGAATTCGGCGCTCATGCCGGAGGTCTGGATTTTGAATTCTTCCAGCGCCTCCATCGAGGGACTGGACTCGCCCATGTGGCCGCTGATGTAGATGGTGGCCGAAGCGCCATCGAGCACGACCTCCTTCGAAAAAGACGGAGCGCCGTTGATGTGGCTGGTCCAGTTGTTTCCGCTGACGCCGGGCGTGAGGCGGAACGCGAAATTTTCCGCATAACGCCCGCCGCTGAAGCCAAGCGGCAGGTCGATGACCTGGCGGGTGCCGAGAACCTGGCCGACCTCGGGCGTTTCCGTATTCAGAAGCGGAACTTCAGCGGTGACGGTGAGGGATTCGGCGGTGGCGCCGACCTCGAGCCGGACGTCGACGCGGATGACGTCCTGAATGCTGAGGCGGATGCCGTCGCGGACGACCTTCCTGAATCCGGGCGCTTCGAACTCGACGCGGTATTCGCCGATGGGGAGGTTGGGCGCGCGGAACTGCCCGGATTCGTTGGTTCGGGTTTCAATGGCGAGATTCGTGGTGGTCTGAACGATGGTGACCTTCACCTGTGGCACAACGGCGCCCGTGGGATCGGTGACGGTGCCGACCAGAGTGGCACGGTCCTGCTGAGCCCAGAGACACGCAGCGAACAGGCCCGCCCAGAGGCTGAAACGGAAGAATCGTGTCATTGGAATGACCTCTTTGCTGGCAATCATGCGAGACTCTACTGCCCGCGGTGACTGGCGATCACGCCGGCCCCGCGGCACGCGGCCGCCAAAACGGACAGCCCGCAATCGCTTACAGCCTGTGCCAGTCTCCTCATGGAGTCAAGGACTAATTTGCAGATTTCAGAATTAAGAATCTTCCATTCTGCTCCGGGCGCACCGCCGCCGCTGGCTGTCCGGCGAGCCTGGCAACCGGGCGTCCGCCTCCCCTGCTCCCAGCCGGATTCCTCCCGGCATCGGAGGGCGGCGAGCCCTGACGGCTGAAAGAAAACTCAAGTCTCCGATTTCGCGCGCAGAATCACGACGGGGCCGCAAACGGAACAATGCCGAACACAGGCGCTGCGAAGCCTGCAACCCCGGGGCGGCGGCCGGCAGCGAAAGGCGGAGCGCCATCACCGCCCGCGGTTCCGCAAGTCCCCCCCCGCAACACGGAGCCGTCTGCAGGCGTTCCAGCCGGAGCGATCTCCAACCGGGTCCGGCCGCGCACCGGCGGAACGCCCGCCTGTTTCGAATGAGAGACAACAATTTTTTAGTTTAGACCTTGACTCCGGATTTTCGGAGCGTTAAGATCCCATCGTCTGAAAACAGTGGGCCACTTCCGGTCTACGTGCGGGAGGGAGCATGCGCCATCCAGTTTCTCTATTGGTATTCATGGGTCTGCTTTGCCCTGCTTTCGCTCAGGACTACCGTGCACGGGTGCAGGGTGTTGTGACTGATTCGAGCAAAGCCGTTGTACCGGGCGTGCAGGTGACCTTGACGAACGCAGCGACGGGGGTATCGGTAACGAGGGTGTCGGACGGATCCGGACGGTACTTTTTTGATTTCGTCGAGCCGGGACCGTACCGGCTGCAGGCGGAGCTGCCCGGCTTCGCGACGGTGGTGCAGGAAAACATCCAGGTGCAGGTGCGCGGCGATGTGACGGTGGACGTGGTTCTTCAGCCGAGCAGCATCACGGAACGGGTGACGGTGACCGATGCGCCGGTGGCGCTGCAACTGAACACGAGCACTCTGGAGACGACCATCGACCGCAAGATGCTGAACGAGCTGCCGATTCTGGCGCGCAATCCGTTCAGCCTGGCGCTGCTGGACACGTCGGTCGTCAACCGCTACGGCAACGAGCGCAACCCGTTCTACATGTATTCTTCGTCGCAGATCGACATCGGCGGGCCGAGCACGACGTCGGGCGGCGGGCAGAATGATCTGCTGCTGGACGGCACGCCGATCCAGATCGGGAACAAGGGCTCCTACGCTCCGCCGATGGATGCGGTGCAGGAGTTCAGCGTGCAGCAATCGAGCGTGGACGCCGAATTCGGCCACTCCGCCGGGGGCATCATGAGCGTGTCGATGAAATCCGGCACAAACGACCTGCGGGGCACGCTGTACTATTTCGGCCGGAATCCGAAGCTGAACGCGGTGTCGAACGCGATTTCGCGGACGCCGAACACGGTGCGCAACCACATTTACGGTTTCAGCGCGGGCGGGCCGCTCCGCAGGAACCGGCTGTTCAACTTCGCGACTTTCGAACAATGGATCACGCGCGATCCGCGCGAGTATGTCGGAACGCAGCCGACCGATCTGGAGCGGCAGGGCGATTTTTCGAAGTCGCTGAACCGTTACGGGACGCTGCGCGTGATCTACGACCCCGAAACGACCGTCCTGAACACGTCCACGAACCGGGCGCCGCGCCAGCCGTTTCCGGGCAACGTGATTCCCGCCAGCCGCATCGACCCGGTGGCGCGCGTGTTCATGAACAAATACATCTGGGGGCCGAACAATCCGGGCGTGGATATCACCGGCGCCCAGAATTTCCGGACGACGTACGCGTGGATGAACGAGTACTGGAATTTCTCGGACCGCGTCGACTGGAACATCAATGAAAAGTGGAGGATTTTCGGCCGTTACAGCATGTTCCGCACGCAGCTCGACCTGAGCCGGTTCGTGGATTCCATCGCCGTGAACAACAATATCGGCGGGCAGATGAACACGAAAAACATCGCCCTGGATGCGCTGTACACGATCAGTCCGAGCACGGTCCTGAATCTCCGCTGGAGTTACGGCAACCTGCAGGACGATTACGACCCGACGTGGACGCAGGCCACCCGCGAGCAGCTGCTGGAAGTGTGGGGAGGACGGCTGTGGGACGAGCCCTACACGAAAGACATTCCGAAACGGATGCTGCCCATGATGAACATCGCGGGCAAGGGCAGCTTCGGGCGGAGCTCGATGTGGTATCAGCGGCCCAGGCAGACCAGCTGGCATGCGCGGATGTCGCAGAACCGGGGAGCGCATTATCTGAAGTACGGCGGAGAAGCCCGGTACCACACCAGCTACGTCTATTTCCCGTATCCGATGTATTTCAATTTCGCCACCGGACTGAGCTCGAACGACGCCATCGCAGCGGACAATTCGCGTTACGGAGATTCCTACGCGACCTTCCTGCTGGGGGCGCTGAGCAGCGATTCCTACGCCCGCTACCGGGCCCCGCAGAATGTCAAGATCGACTATTACGGCCTTTACGTGCAGGACGACTGGCGCGTGAACGGGCGGCTCACGCTGAATCTGGGGCTGCGCTGGGAGTACGAGACGCCGCCCTGGGACACCGAGTACCGGCTGTCAAGGCGGCTGGACCTGACGGATCCGATTCCGGAAATGCAGTCGAAGCCGCCCGTGTTTCCGGCCGAAGTGCTGGCCTACAGGCAGATGCCGCAGTTCACGGGCGCCTGGTATTTCACTTCGCCCGACCACCGCGGGATGTATGAGACGAGCGCGCGGCTGTTCAGCCCGCGCGCCGGCATGGCCCTGCGCCTGGACGGCAAATCGGCGTTGCGCGCGAGCTGGGCTCGCTTTTACACGCCGGTGGTGACGATCACGGACACGCAGCGGCCGCTGGAGCTGTATGGATATTCGGTGACCACGAACACGCTGCCGCTGGTGGAAGGGCGGCCGCAGTCGTACCTTCGCGATCCGTTCCCCGCGGACAAAAATCCGCTGATCCTGCCGAAGGGGAAAGCGCTCGGACGGTATCAGAACCTGGGAGATTCCGCGGTCTGGTTCAAGCAGGAGTTCGAGCGGCCGCGGAGCGACCGCCTGACGCTGTCCTATCAGCGCGAGCTGCCGCAACGGATCCTGGTAGACGCCACGTTTTACTACAACTGGATCCGGTCGCTGTGGGCGGCCAACGTGAACATGGCCGACCCCAATCTGAGCCTCACTTACAAGGCGGCCCTGTCGAAGAACGTCGCCAATCCGTTTTATCGCTACGGAACCGAGTCCACCTTCCCCGGCCAGCTGCGAAACCGCGCCACGGTCTCCATCGCCAGCCTGCTGACGCCCTACCCTCATTACCTGAGCCTCACGGAGAACTATCAGGATGGGGGGCGGACGCGGTTCCGGTCCTGGCAGATCCGCGCGCGAAGGCAGTTCGCCAGCGGATATATGTTCCTCTTTTCGTACAACTACAACAGGGAACGATTCCGCGAATTCTGGGACAACGTGGATGAATACGCCCGGGTTTGGACCTGGCGCGAGAGCACGGAGCCGAGGCACCGGCTGAGCCTGGCCGGAACCCTGGATATTCCGGCCGGGCGCGGCCGCAAATGGCTCCGCGAACTGCCCGCCCTGGCGGAGGCGGTGATCGGCGGATGGACCCTGTCGAGCATCTTCACATGGAACCAGGGCTCGATGCTGACGTTCGATCAGATGAAGCTGCTCGAAGAGGCCAGCCCCAAACTGGAAAATCCAACCCGCGACCGCTGGTTCCGCACCGAGATTTTTGCAATTCCGGAACCCTATACGCGGCGGACAAACCCGAAGCAATATGAAGGCTTGCGGGGGCCGAACCGGTGGAATTTCGACTCCACGGTATCGAAGAATTTCCAGCTGACCGAGCGGCTGAAGCTCGAATTCCGCATGGAGGCGTACAACCTGACGAACAGCATCATGTGGGGCAACCCTTCGACTTCGGTGACCAGCTCGCTGTTCGGCCGGATCACGTCGCAGGTGAACCGCGGCCGCGAGCTGCAGTACGCCGCGCGGATCCATTTCTAGCGACGCCGGGCGGCAGGCGATCGGCCTTGGCAGCGCCTGGCGGCAGAGGCGTCAGGCAAAGGACTGAACCCGGACCCGGCGGCCTGATGCTGCCGAGGCCGCCGGCCAGTTTTGCGGCCAGCGGCGGATCTACCTGCTGCCGGGCATCGCCTCGTTGGAGGGCGCAGCGGGAAGCGCACACAGCTTTCCATCCGGGCAGAACCAGTCGCGCAGGAGCCTTGCGACGCCCGGTCTGCCCGGCCCGATATAGCGTTCGCGGCGCTCCTTGTAGTCTGCCAGCGCGGCCTCGATGGCGCGCCGCAACCGCGCGTCTTCCTCCGACTCCTCTGCGTCCTCCGCCACCGCATACACAACGCCGCGCTCCGCGCGCGCGAAAGTCGGCAGAGAGACGAACCGCCGTTTCACAAACTCGCCCGTCTTCTTCTGACGGCTGCCCGCATCCACGAAGAAATCCACCGCGGCCGGTGGGAACCCAAACAGTCGTCCGTAGCCGCGCCATCGATCGATCTCGCCGGCGTGCTCGACGGCCATGAGCACTTCCATCGGGTGCGAATGCGGACTCACGCCCAGCAGGGCGAACTCGCGCTCGTGCTGGCGCAGAAGCCGCCGCAGGGGTTCGACCGCCAGAACGATGCCTTCGTAGTGGCGTTCCTTCTTTCCTGTCTCCGGATGTTCGTAGATTTTCCGGAAGTGATGCACCGTGGCGAGAACGAGATCTCCGCAGCGGAAGGTTTCAAGGAGGCGGCGCGCCCGGTCAACCGGTTCCAGTGAGGCTGAGCCGGCGTCCAGAACGAAGCGGACGAAACCGCTGCTGGCCGGCTTGATTCCGCCGACCAGAGTGTACAGGCCTTCCGAGTCGAGAATTCTCAGAAAGAGCTCTTCAGCCTCGCGCCTGTCCTCTGGCGGCAAATCTTCGACGGGAAAGCAGGAACGGGCCTCCCGTGCAGGGCCTTCAGCGGGGGCGGCTGCGGCGACAGCAAGCGCCGCGAGGAGCAGGCGCGTAAATACCATCAATCCAGCACCCGGATTTCCCGCCCGTCGCGCGCCAGCCAGATGTGCTTTCCGCGCCAGTGCACCTGGCAGGCGCCGCCGGAGAAGGGCGTCACCTTCTCGTATTTGTGAGGGATGACCAGCCTGCCTGTCTTGTCGACAAAACCGTACAGACCGTCCTTTTTGACGGCTGCCAGCCCTTCGCTGAACCTCTCTGCCGCCTCATACCGGGGTTCGATCACCACCTCGCCCGCCGTGTTGATATAGCCCCACAGTTTCCCTGACCGGAACGGCGCCATGCCTTCGTCGAACCGCCAGACGAAGTCGAAGCGGGGAGGGATGACGATCTTGCCGCTCCGGTCGATGAATCCGTATTTGCCATCCACGGCCACGGCGGCGTAGCCGTTGTGGAATCCCGACGTGTTCTCGAATTGCGGGGGAATCACCACTTCATTTTTCAGATTGATGTAACCGAATTTACCGTTGTCTCCGCGGAAAAAGAGAAGGGTTTCTTCGCCTCCGGCAGCGACCGCCGAGGCGGCGAGCGAAAGACAAACGGCGATGGCAAGGGGTTTTCTGCTCATTGTTTTCCTTTCCTGTCGGATTTCATGCGAGACTGCATCAGAACTGCGCCCGCAGGCTGAGCTGGAGGCTGCGCGGGCCGCCCACCTGGTAGAGCGGACTCAAGCCGCCCGCAGTGCCGCCTGCGCCGAGGCTGCGGCCCAGCATCTGCGTCGGCTGGCCGAAGAAAGGATCGACGAACGGATTCAGACTGCGGTTCGGCAGGCCGAAGTTGGGATGATTGGCCACGTTGAATGCCTCCGCCCTGAATTGGAGAGCAGCGCGCTCCGAGAGCCGGAATTCGCGCCGCGCCGCCAGATCCCACTGGTGCACGCCGAAGCCGCGCAGGGAGTTGCGCCCCAGCGTGCCGAGCCGTCCGCTCTCAGGCGGAATGCGGAAGGCTGCCGGGTTGAGCCGCCTGCCCCGCGGGGCGCCGGGATCGTCGATCCAGTTCGGCCCGCCGAGGTAGTCGACGCGGCACTCTTGTCCAAATTAGCTTTTGACCAGTGAGGCGGCGGCTCTGGTAGGTTGAGTGAGGTTTCGCCAGAAGCCCATTCAGCCGGTCAGGAGGCCACCGCCATGAATCGAGTATGCAGTATTTTCTCCCAGGTCTTGAAGTTCGTTCCGCGCCTGGAATTCGAGGCGGCCGTCCGCCAGCATCGCGCCGAGCGCCACGCCCGCGGATTCCGGTGCTGGACGCAGCTTGTCGCCATGCTGTTTTGCCACCTGGGACGCGCCCAGTCGCTGCGTGAAATCGTGGGTGGCCTGGCGTCTTGCGAAGGCAAGCTGCAGCATCTCGGCGTGGCCTCGGCGCCGAAGCGCTCGACGCTGGCCTATGCCAATGAGCACCGGCCGTGGGAGTTGTTTCAATCGGTCTTCTACGCGCTCTATCAGCGTTGCGCCTCGGAAGCAGCTCAGCGTTGCAAGCGCAAATTTCGCTTCAAGCATAAGCTGATGAGCCTGGACGCAACGCTGATTCCACTCTGCCTGAGCATGTTCGACTGGGCTCAGTTCGGGCGCAGCAAGGGCGCGGTGAAGTTGCATCTGGTGCTGGACCACGACGGCTATCTGCCGGGCTTCGCCGTCATCACCGAGGGCAAGACGTCGGACGTGGACGTCGCCCGCCGGCAGCGCTTCGAACCCGGCACGATGCTGGTGTTCGACCGCGGCTACCAGGACTATGACTGGTGGCTGGATCTGTCGCGCCACAAGGTGTGGTTCGTGACGCGGCTGAAAGACGTGGCCAGCTACGGCATCGTCGAACAGCGCGAGGCCGACAGGCGGAAGTCGATCCTGCGCGACGAGGTGATCCTGCTGAGCCGGACGCAGGAGGCTGGGCCGGCGGCGTTGCTGCGGCGGATTGAAGTGGAGGGCGCAGAGGGCGAGACGGTGGTGCTGGTGACGAATCATCTGAAGTTGTCGGCGGCGACGGTCGCGGCGGTCTACCGGGAGCGCTGGCAGATCGAGTTGTTCTTCAAGGCGCTGAAGCAGTCGTTGCGGATCAAGACGTTTGTGGGCACCAGCGCCAATGCGGTGCAGATCCAGATTTGGACAGCACTGATCGCGATGCTGCTGGTGAAGTACATGCAACTGCGCAGCAGCTTCAACTGGAGCCTGTCGAACCTGGTGGCGCTGCTGAGACAACAACTGTTTGTCTACCGCGACTTGATGGCCTGGCTGGAGGCGCCGTTCGAGCCGCCGCCCCAACTGGACGCGGCCTCGCAACTGATGCTCGAGTTCGGATGAGTTTGGACAGCAGGCGCCAACGGATGGGGGGTCTGGTTCGGTGGAAAGAAGAGATAGCAGAGATAAACCCAGTCCAATCAGTCAGACCAAACCGGTTCGGTGGCTAATTTGGACAGCAGTGTCGACGCGGCGGTTGGAGCCGAAGTTCAGGGGATCGACGACCTGCGTAATGACATGAAACGGGAATCCGGTGCGGGCCCGCACGATGCCCTGCAGGCTCCATCCGCCGGCCAGGTGCCGCCAGGCGCGGGCTGCGGGGGATGGGAGCTTCCAGGTGAAGCCAGCCGTGAACGTGTGGCGGACGTCGAAATCCGCGGCGGCGAATTCGCGGTCCAGATCCGTGTTGAATGATCCAATTCCGGTCACCGGCAGTCCTGCCGTGGCCTCGTCGGACATGTTGTCCATGGCGCGCGACCAGGTGTAGCTCGCCAGCAGATCCAGCCCGCCCGCCATGCGGCGCTGAAACTGCGCCTGAAGCGAATGGTAGCGCTGGCTGGCCTCGTTCCTCGTGATGAAGACCGTGCTGGTGGGCGCGAACAGACCCGGGTTGATCACGGGGACGACCGGCTGGCCCGTTGCCGAAATGTTGCGCAGCAGTTCTGTGCGCAGCAGCCGCTCGCCCCGCGAGCCCACATAGGCGAGCGAAACGACCTGGTCCGTGCCAATGGCCTTCTCCAGTGTCACGTTCCATTGAACGGTGTAAGGGAGACGGATGAAGGGATCCATCAGGCGGAACGTCGAGGCATAGGGCGGGTCCTGGTTGAACGGGGCAGGCTGGATCCTTTCGAACGGCACCGGCCAAGGTTCGGCGGTCAGGTTGCGGACCGAGTTGTAGGGGAAGCTCGTGTAGCCCTGAAGCGCGGGACCGTTGCCGAGATCGTAGAAAACGCCGCCGCCGGTCCGCAGCACGAGATCGCCCCGGCTGTTGAGCTGCAAGGCCAGGCCGGCGCGCGGGGCGAAGTTCAGCCACTGCGTCTCGTACAGGCGCGTGTTTGGCGGCGCGAGCCGCGCCGCGAGCGGGTTGCGCACCTGGTCCAGACGGTAGGGCAGCAGCCTGCCGGAAGGCGCCGGATTCAATTCGTAGCGCACTCCGTAATTGAGCGACAGCCGCGGCAGGACGCGCCAGGTGTCCTGAAGAAAGCCCGAAAAATTATGGATCCGGAAGTCCGTCACAGGCGCGAGCGCCTGGATGGAAACATTCACGCGCCCCGTCTCCAGGAGGTCTGTCACGCCATTGGAGCCGGCCCTGGTCGTGAAGGCGTGGGTGACTCCGATCGAGCGCGCTTTCACCGCCGGCGCCAGTCTCCGGTAGTCGAAGCCGAACTTCATGTTGTGGCCGGAGCGGTAGTACGAAACGGTCTCGACGATGTTCCACTGCCGCTGGTCGTTGCCGAGCGTCCGCCCCTGGCTCAGGCTCAGCGTGTTCGGCGATGGCAGCAGGTTCAGAGTCACGGAAGACGTTTCTTTGGGGATGTTGGGCCCGAAGAGAAGCGAATCGGGCGGCAGCTTCGCCCCGTCGATCTCCCGTCCGATGAATTCGAACCGTCCATCGCTGCCGCTCCAGTTGACGCGCAGGTCCGACGCCAAAGCCGCTGAAAGGGCCCATGTGAGCCCCCCGGTGACGGTTGTCGTGTTGATCTCGTTGTGATTGTTCTGATTGGCGAACACCCAGGACCGGGACTCCGAGGGCGCCGTGTTCCAGCGGACGAAAGCAGTGATCCGGCTGGAAAACCGGTGGTCGGCGCGCAGGCTGATGCCGGCAAAGGAGCTTGGATTGGAAGTGCCGGCGATGTAGCGTCCCAGATTCGGATCCGGCCGGTCGGCGGGCAGCAGCGGAGCGTTGGGCAGCGGGAAAGCCTCCAGCACCGCCCTGGCGGCTCCCTGCGCTTTCTGCCGCGCCTCCTGCGAGGGGACCAGGAAATTCCGCAGCGCCGCCTGAGGCTGCCGGAGCCGCAGGCCTTCGTATGAAAAGAAGAAGAATGTCCGGTCCCGGCCGGAATAGAGTTTTGGAATCAGGACAGGACCGCCGAAAACTCCTCCGAAATTGTTCTGCCGCAGCGCCTGCCGGGCAATCTGGTTCCGGTTGGCGAACCAGTCGTTGGCATCCAGCTTTTCATTCCTGAAATAGTTGTAGAGAGAGCCGGAATAACGGTTGGTTCCGCTCCGCGTCACCAACATCACCTGGCCCCCGGGCGTCCTGCCGTATTCGGCCGAATAACTGGATGTTGTCACGCGGAATTCCTGCAGGGCGTCGATGGAAACCAGCCCGCTGGATGTGCCGAGAATCGTCAGTCCCGGAAGCGTTCCTGCCGCCTGCTGCGTGAAGGTGGCCGATGCGCTGGCCGCCACGTTGGCGCTCACGCCGTCGACCATGAAGTAGTTGGCATTGGTCCGCTGCCCGTTGACGGCGAACTGCCCGGGGTTGCTGATGCTGGCCGGCGCCAGCACGACGCCCGGCGTCAGCTCGAGAAGGGACTGGAAGCTGCGTCCGTTCAGCGGCAGATCCTGGATCAGCTCGCGCGTAAAGAGCGTCGACACGGCCGCATTCTCGCGGTTCACGATCAGCGCCGAGTCCCGCACTTCGACGACGACCTTCTCCTGCTGCAAGGGCAGTTCCAGGTCCGCGATCAGTCGGTCGCCCACCGTCACGGCTACAGTCTTTTCGACGGCCTGGAACCCGTCGGCCACGGCGCGCACGCTGTAGCGGCCGACACGCAAGCCGGAAACGAAGTAGCCCCCCGCGGCGTCCGTTCTGCGTTCCACGGACCAGCCGGTGGCGGATTGCACGACCGTCACGCGCGCGCCCGCCACGGCGCGGCCGTCCGGATCCGTGACACGGCCCGAGAGGCTCGCCTCCTGCGCATTCACGCGCAAGACCACCGCCAGGGACGCCACCATCAGCAGGAGAGATAACGTCGATTTCGCACCCATCATCCTGTTATCGTTTCCCAGATGAGAACGGATTCGCACATCGAGCCGCCGGGCGGTTCCGGATTCCCGCCAGACGGGCCTGTTTCCGGAACGGGCGGACCTCGGCTGAGCCGCGGGCTTACAATGAAAGCATGGGCGCACGACTCCGGCTGCTGCTGCTGGCATCGCTGCTGGTCATTCCGCTGCGCGCGGATCCGCCGATGACGACCCTGCGCGTCGAGGTGAAGAGCCATACGGGCCGCCCGATTCCGCAGGCAAGCGTCGTGGTGAAGTTCGTCCGCGGGCGCAATTACATGAAACTGGGCAAGAAAGTCTACACCAGCTGGCAGACGCGGACGAACCAGGACGGCGTGGCCAAGATCCCGCCCCTGCCTCAGGGCGACATTCTGATCCAGGTGATCGCGAAGGGGTATCAGACGTTCGGCCAGACGTTCGAGATCGACGAAGAAGAACGGACCATCGAGGTCCGGCTGAATCCCCCGCAGCCACCGGTCAGCGTCTATCAGTGACGCGGGGCTAATCTTCCGGCGGCGGAATGCCGATGACTGCAGGTATGAGGCGCATCCTCCTCGTGTGGCTGGCCGGCGCCGCGCTTTGGGGCCAGCAGCGCGAATCCCGGACCTATGTGTTCGATCCCAACGGCCGCCGCACGGAGTGGTCCGTTGCGGCGCGCGACGAGAGCTCGTCCTCGGAAACCATCCGGAACCTCAACGGGCGCCAGGTGCCTGTCGAGCGCACCGAAGAGAAAGTGACCAAACGCCCGGACGGCACGGTGGTCACGGAACGCATCATCCGGCGATTCGACGCCAACGGCGCTCCGCTGCCGCCGGAGAAGATCGTGACCGAAACGGCCGTGAGGCCGGACGGCGTGCTGGTGGAAACGTCCGTCGTCTACCGCGGCGACATCAACGGCAGCCTGCGGCCGGCGGAGAAGTCGGTGCGCGAGGCGCGCAGGCAGGGAGAGCAGACGGTGAGCGAAACGCGCGTCGAGCGGCCGTCGCTGAGCGGCGGCTTCGAAGTGCTCGAAAAGCGCAGCGTGACCGAGACCGTGCGGGAAGCCGAAAAAGCCTCCGAGCGCGAGGAAACCGTCTACGTCCGCGACGCCAACGGCGCATTCATCCCGGCGCAGCGGCGCGTGACCCGCGCCCGGGAAACGGATGGAACGGTCCATCAGCAGGTGGAGGAATATGAAGCCGCCACCACCGGCTCGCTCCGGCTCAGCCGGCAGCTGTCGAGCGTCACGCGAAAGAATCCTGACGGCACCGAGGACACCGTCGTCGACGTCTACGGCGTGGCCGCGCCCGGCCGCACCATTGAATCCGGCGCCGCTCCGCAGCTGCGGGAGCGTCAGATTTTCACCTCGCGCCAGAGCCCGGACGGCTCCGTCGTCACCGTCTTTTCCGTCCAGCGTCCCAGCCTCAACAGCCCCAGGGAGCTTGGCCGCCCGGAGACGGTCAGCGAGACGGTGACACGGATCAAAAAGTGAAGGCCGGCCCGCTGTTTCAGCGGTGGCCCAGGTACATGAGCCACGCCAGCCCGAAGACCGTCACGAAGAACCATCCGAGCGACCGCATTCCGTAGCGGAACCGCTCCTCGTCGGTCTTCTTGGTCACCACCGCCAGAACCGCGGAAATGAAGATGGCCAGGATCAGCGTCGCCTCGAAGTGCGTGAGCGTCATTTTCATCGCTCAGTCCTTCCTCCCCGCGGCGATCTCGAAGGCATCGACCATCGCCAGAATATTGAACAGCCCGGCGATCACGAGAAACTTCGTTCCGTAGTCGATCGAATGGCCGGCCACGTCCGGCGCGCTGTAGCCGAAGATCCGCGCCAGAATGTACAGCAGCCCGGTCGCCCGGTCGGCGATGGCGCCGCCGACGTAGATGATGGTCGTCAGCAGGTCGCCGGTCATCGGCTCGAACAGATAGCCCCGCATCAGCAGGCCGAGGATGAACAAAACCGATGTGCAACCGCCCAGAATGGCCCCGCGATAGTACCGCTTGAGATACATGTGCCCGCCCCCGGGCACCAGCCAGGCGATCACCAGCGGCGGCAGCCATTGGCGCACGGGCGGCAACGGCGGCAACGGCTCAGTCAGCTTTTCGCTCATGCTACATCCTAGTTTCGCATGCCGTTCCGCGCCGGTTGGGATGCCAGCCAGATCATGGCTTCCAGAGCGCGCGCCCGCTGCGCATCGTCCACTTTCAGATACCGGTGCCGGCCCGCCGGATCGGGCTCGAACCGGGTGAAGCCCCGCTCGTCCACGATCACGCGCCCCGGCCCGGAGAGCGTGAAATAGCCGTCCTCCGGCCTGGCGGCGTACAGCACCGACGTCAGGTCCCAGGTCTCGCGGTCGTACGGGAATTTCATGTAATTCCGGTAGCCTTCCACCACGGGATGGCGAGGCGCCCAGGCGAAATCGCGCTCGATCGACCGCGCCGGAAATTTCATGGTCCGTCCCACTTCAAATCCGCTCCAGATCATCGGCGTGGGCCAGTCCGCAGCCAGTTTCTGCGCGGAAGGGATATCTTCCCTCACGTTGTATTCCGGCCCCTTTCCGGTGAAATCGCCCGCCATCAGGGACAGGAATTTCACCTTGCGCGCGGCCAGCTCCCTGCCGCCCGGCGCCTCGAGCAGCCGCGCGAGGTTCGTCGAGAATCCCACCTGGATCAGAATGACGCTGCCGTCGGCTTCCGCGGACAAAACGCGCTGCAGCAATTCGACGGCGTCGGGAAATTCGGTGTCATGCGGCCAGCGGCCTTCTTCCACGGTCCGGCGGACGTAGTTGCCCTCGTCTTTCGTCACCCCGCTTCGGACCAGGCCCACCGGCAGATCGCCCCGCCCGTAGAAACGGTTCACCGCGCTGACATAGCGCGCCGCCCAGGGGTTGTCCTTGGTGACCGTGACCGCGCGGAGCCGGATCTCGCCGCGCGCCTCCAGCGCATGCAGCATCGCCAGGGCCAGCGCATCGTCGATGTCGTTGCCCATGTCCGTGTCGAAAATCGCCGGCGGCGGCGCGCCCAGCGCCGCGCAGCACAGCAGCCCGCAGAGAAGGGTTTTCATGGTTCGTACTCCACGCTCATCAGAAACAGCCCCGAGGCCGGCATCGCCGGCCCGGCCTTGCCCGGGAAGCCTGGCTGCAGACGGGCCAGGAACTCCTCGCGGCCCACGTTGCCCTTGCCCGCCTCCACAAGCGTCCCCGCCATGATGCGCACCATATGCTTGAGGAAGCCCGAGCCCCGCACGCGGAAGACCAGCTCCGGTCCCTCGCGCCACAGCCGGGACTCGAAGATCCGGCGCACCTTGCTGCCGCCCAGAGCGTCGCGCTCATCGGCCGCGGCGAAAGCGGTAAAGTCGTGCTCGCCTTCGAACAGAGGCGCCAGCTCCGCCATCCGCGCCTCGTCCAGCGGATAGGGAAAATGGCAGAGATAGAGCCGCCGGTGCGGCGGGCAGACCTCGTCGCGCCAGATGCGGTACTCGTATGTTTTGCTGCGGGCGTGATACCGCGGATGAAAGTCCTCGCGGGTCTCTGCCGCCTCCAGAACGCGGATGGCGCGCGGCAGCAGCCGGTTCATCGCCTTGCGCAGGTTGGCGCAGGGAATCGGATTGCGGATCGTAAACGCCGCCACCTGCCCGAGCGCATGAACCCCGGCGTCGGTGCGCCCGCTGCCATGCACCTTGACCGGCGCGCCTTCGATCTCGCCGACCACGCGTTCGAGCCACCCCTGCACCGTCGCCAGCCCCGGCTGCACCTGCCAGCCGTGGAATTCCGTGCCGTCATAGGCTACGACGATGCGGATGCGCCGCATGGCTGGTTCAGAGGTTTCGCGATCCCGGCTTGACCACCGGAGCGCCCGCGCGGCACAGCGGGCACTCGGCCGCTTCCCACGCCTCCACGGTCAGCGTGGCCAGAGATACGCGCGGGACGTCCAGCGCAGCCGCGCCCCCGCTGCGGTCGATGATGGAGGCCGCCCCGGCAACCTCCGCGCCCAGTCCGCGCAGCAGATCGGCGACTTCCTTCGTGCTGCCGCCGGTGGTGATGACGTCCTCGACGATCAGCGCCCGCTCGCCGGGGTTCACCGAGAAACCGCGCCGCAACGTCATGCGCCGCGCGGCGTCCCGTTCGGCGAAGATGTGCCTGACGCCAAGCGCGCGCGCCACCTCGTGGCCGATGATCAGCCCGCCCAGCGCGGGGCTCGCCACCAGATCCACCGGCGCCGTCACCGCGCCGGCCAGGGCTCGGCCGAGCGCCTCGGCGTGCCGGGGATGCTGCAGCACCAGCGCGCACTGCAGATATTTCGGCGAGTGCAGTCCGCTTGAAAGCTGAAAGTGACCCTCCAGAAACGCGCCCGTTTCCCGGAACAGATTGAGAACTTCCCCGGATGTCATCGATCGTGCCGCTTCGCGTTGAGTGTAACAGACCGGCGCCCTGCCAGGGCCGTTCTCAGTCTCTCTTCGCGGCGGCGGCAGGGCGCGCCACGGCTCTCTCCAGGGCCGCCCGCAGGCCGTCCAGGCTCACCGGCTTCGTCACATAGTCGTCCATGCCCGACTGCAGGCATCGCAGACGGTCGCTCTCCATGGCGTGCGCCGTCAGCGCCACGATCGGAACCCGCAACATCTCGCCGCCCATCGCCCGGATCCGCCGAGCCGCCTCATAGCCGTCCATCCGGGGCATCTGACAATCCATGAAGACGGCGTCGAAGCGCTCCTGTTCCAGCCTTTCGAGCGCCTCGGCGCCGTCCCGGGCGAGCGTCACCCGGCAGCCGAGTTTCTCCAGAAGCCGCTTCAGCACCTTCTGATTCACTGGATTGTCTTCAGCGACAAGCACGGAGAGATCCCGCGCCATCTCCGGCTGCGCCTCCGCGCGTGCAGAGTCCGAAGCCGGATGCGCGCATTCAGGCAGCGGAACCTCGAACCAGAACAGGCTTCCCTCCCCCACGCGGCTCTCGCATCCCATCTCTCCGTCCATCAACTGCACCAGCCGGCGGCTGATGGCCAGACCAAGCCCCGTACCCTCGGCGTGACGCCCCGGACGGCTCGACTGGAAATAGGGCTCGAACAGTCTTTCCAGATCCTCTTTCGCGATGCCGGAGCCGGTGTCCCGCACCTCGAAGCGCACGCGCGGCGGAGCAGCCCGCGTCACCCTCAGCTCCACGCTGCCGCGTTCAGTGAACTTGACAGCGTTGCTCAAGAGATTCCACACAACCTGCCGCAAACGCGTCACATCGCCCAGCACCCACTCGGGCAGCGCGTCCCCGGCGACCGTGCGGAACTCGAGCCCTTTCTGCTCCGCCGAAGGCCTGTAAATCCGCTCGCACTCCCTCACCAGCCCGCGCAGATCGAACGGCTCCTTCTGCAACGCGAGCTTCCCCGCCTCGATCTTCGACAGATCCAGCGTGTCATTGAGAACCGCCAGCAGGTGCTGGCTGGCGCTCAGGACCGTCCGGGCGGAATCGCGCTGTTCCGGGCTCAACTCGCCTTCCAGCATCAGGTTCGTCATGCCGATGATGCCGTTCAGCGGCGTGCGGATCTCGTGGCTGACTTTGGCCAGAAACCGGCTCTTGGCCTCCGATCCCTCTCTCGCCAGCCGGATGGCGCGCCGCAGCTGCCGCGTCCTGCGCCGCACTTCGTCCCGCACCCGCGCATTCTGCCGCTGCAGGCTCCAGATCAGCGCCACCACCGACGCCGTGATCAGCACGCATGTCCCCAGCAGCAGCCACGCCGGCCAGGTGCGCGACAGGGGCAGCGGATAGGTTCCGCTGCAGACGACGTGCCAGCGCCGGTCCGCCAGACGGATCGTCGCCTCCACGTTCGGCGCCTCGACCATGCGCCACGCCCGCTCCGATCGCGGCGTTCCCATGCGGTCCGCCAGAAGGACGCGCTCATCGCCGCGGATGCCTTCGTCATAGACCTGCACCCGGAATTCGTTTCGCGCCGCCGGCGCCCGCGCCGCATCCAGCAGAGTCTCGACGCTCAGCCCAATCGCGGCGAACCCGGCCGGATCGAGGCACAGCCCCGCCTCCGACGGCGGCTTTTCCAGCGGACAGAAAGGCGCATACACGATCACACTCACGCGCCCCGGGCCGTCCTGCGCCAACTGGAAGCCCGCCGTCGCCGCCATCGTCCCCGTGCGCCTGGCTTTCCACAACCCGCGCTGCGTCGCTTCGGAATGGCCCGAATCCAGCCCCAGGACGATTCCGTGCTCCTCCCGGGGCTCGATCAGCTCCACGACGGCGTATCTTGGCCGTCCCGTGGCCGGACGCCGGCCGCCGCCGGAGGCGGGCTGCCACACCCGGAAACCGGGATTCCGCCGCTCCTTCCGCATCCGCTCTTCATATGCGGCCAGGTTCGGCGCCTCGACTACCCGCAGCAACTCGACAAGCCGGACTGCCGTCCGGGGCTGCACGCGCTGCACCATCACTTCGTAAAAAGCCCGGAACTCCCTCTCGTTCAGGTCCGGATCGAACTGGGCCAGCGTCTGGAGCGCCGCCAGCACCCGCAGACTCGCCGCCACCTGACCTTCCAGCGCGGCGATCTGCGCCTGCGCCATCCGCTGGTGCTCGCGCACGATGAGCGACTCCTCGCGCTCGATGACCAGCATAAAGAGCAGCTCGCCCAGTCCCACGCCGGACAGGGCGCACAGGAGCAGCGGCGTGAACCTCCCCCCACGGCGGATCCAGCAGAGCAGGGATGCCATCGGCCAACGGGCTCGGAGCCGGCAGGTTGCAGTTTTCCGGGCGTCCTTGCCTGCCATTCCAGACACGACTCCTTCCCTCGCTCTTATCGGCCGTTCACGCTGCCGCCATAGCGGAATCGGCTTTCCCCGGCATCCCCGGCTGGTTCGCCTTCCTCATGCGCACGGCCGGCCCTGCGTCTGAAGTCTGCCGCGGCTGCCCGGGCGCCACGCCCTTCAGAATAACCTGAATTTCTTCCTCCATCCGCGGATTTTCGCAGCGGAAAACCGGGCCGCCCTCCCCGCTGCCAGGGCTGCGCCGCGGCTACAGATCGTTCTGCATCGTGGCCAGCCGCACCTGCACCTGCGTCCAGCCGTGCCCGGGAGTCCAGAGCTGCAGGTTCAGCGGATCGCGGAAATCGGGACACCGGTCGAAGCCGTGGCGGAGCAGCCCCTGCTGTTCGTATTGCCGGTGATGCATTTCGCAGGAAGCGCTCAGGCGGGCCGTGGCCGGCCGCAGCGGGAGGTCGAACTCGATATACAGGCGGCACGCCGTGCTGCCGAGCATGGCCCGCGCGACCCCGTTCCCGCCGTCGGCCTGAAGCCACGATACGGAGTTCACGTCAGACCCCGACGCCAGGGTCAGATCGGCGGCAGGAATCAGGAGGTAAGCCTCGGGAGCGCCGCCCTCCATCGCCATCCTGTACCGTGGCGGTCCTCCGTCGGGGGATTTCGTCAGCCCCGCATCCGGATCGAGCACCGCGAGGAACCCGCCGCGCAACGCATTCGTCGCGCCCCCCGCCAGCAGCTTTCTCTTTCCATTGTGCTCCAGCACTTCCAGAGCATTGACGTGTCCGTGATTGACAAACAGGGGCTTCAGCGCGCCGTCCGGGGCCAGTTCCGCAACGACGCCAGGAAACCGCAGCGCGTGGCCGAGCCCCAGCCAGACGCGGTCCCTCCGTCCCTCCCTCGCCCGCGTCCAGGCATGGACGTGCCAGGAGCCGTTGAACGGTTTGCCGCCGGCGTCCAGCACCCGGCAGGAGGCGGTTCTCGCCCATCGCACCCGCCCTTCCTGATCCAGCAGAACCAGTTCGTGCCGCTCCACCTCCGCCATCTGGGGCAGATCCTGCCTGCCCATCGCCGCCACCACCAGGAACTCCTGCCGCCCGTCGGCGTCCAGATCCACGCGCAGCCAGCGCGAGCGCGAGGGATCGGCTCTGAACCGGTCATCGGGCGCGGGCAGCGGCGTGCGCCATCGCTCCCTGCCCTGTTCGTCCAGCCCGACCGCCGCCTCCGCCTCCAGCCGGATCTCGGCTGCGGCGGCGCCGCCCGGATGCCGCGTCAGCCAGGCGGCAACCGCCAGCGCCACGGCGCCTGCCCCCGCGAGGGCTGTTCGCCAGCGCCGGCTCCGAAGGGCGCGCGCCTGCCTCGCCTGTCCGACCTCTGCGTGCTCCTGGCGGATCCAGGCGTCCAGATCTTCCTTCAGGGCGTAGACGCTTCCGCGCGGTCCGCCCGTCCGCCGCACCGGCAGCCCCTGCGTCGCCTCCCACATCTGCGCCGTGCGCTGGCTGACGCCCAGGTAGCGGCTGATCTCTTTCCAGCCGCGGATGGATTCCGATTGCAGGGCGGATGGCTGATCGACCATCAGAAGCGGCCTCCCGATGAAGAAGCTATCCCGAGAACCGTTTATGGCGCAACACCGCCGCTTCGCGGCTTCGCCGCGGCGCTTTACGCTACCATGAAAGTTCCCTGCGGGTAACTTCGCCTCCCCCGGACGCGCTACTTCCTGTTTGAGCCGGTTTTTCCGAGTCGGAATCATGTGGAAACAGAATTTTCTTCATTTGATTCGGCCCGCCGTGGCCTGTGCGCTGTGCTCGCTCCTGGCAGTCCAGCCTGCCGCGCTGGCGGAGCTGCCCCCGCCGGCGGATGAATCGCGCTCGAGCCGTTTCGAACTGCCCCATGCCCGCGGCGCGTGGTTTCTGCGCCCGTACCAGCGGCCGGACGTGCCGCCCGTGAGGCTGGAAAACTCGAACCGTCTCGAATCCCTGCTCCGCGCCGGCATTCTCTATCTGAGCCTCGCCGACACGATCGCCATCGCCCTGGAGAACAACCTCGACCTCGAATTGTCGCGCTACACGCCGATGATCGCGCAGGCTGACCTGCTGCGCGCCCGCGCCGGCGGCCTGTTGCGCGGCGTGCCCACGGCCGTCCGCGCGGCCGCGCAGGGCGTGCAGGCCCAGGTCACGGGCGGAGCGCTCGGCGGCGCCGGCGTCACCAGCGTCCAGGCCGTTCTCGGCGGCGATCAGGGCGGCGTGGGCGGCGCCGTCATCACCCAGACCGGCGTGGCCGTTCCCAATCTCGATCCCTTCTTCTTCACCACGGGCAACGTCGCCCACCGCTCTTCGCCCCAGTCCAACATCGTCACCACCGGCACCACCGCGCTCGTTTTCGACACGCGCCAGGTCAATTTCGGCTATCAGCAGAACTTCCTTTCCGGCACGAGCCTCACCTTCGCCTGGAACAACAACTATTTCGTTTCCAACAACCGCAATTCCGGCATCAATCCCGGCTACAACCCGAACGCCCAGCTCCAGATCACCCAGCGCCTGCTGCAGGGATTCGGCTTCGCCGTCAACAGCCGGAACATCCGCGTGGCAAAGAACAATCTGCGCGTCAGCGACCTGACGTTCAAACAGCAGGTCATGGTGACGGTGGCGGGCATCGTCAATCTCTACTGGGATCTGGTGAGCCTCAACGAGGACGTCAAAGTCCGCCGCAAGGCCCTGGAGGTGGCGCGCAAGTTCTACGAAGACAACAAGGCGCAGGTGGCCATCGGCACGCTGGCGCCGATCGAGATCGTGCGCGCCGAAGCCAGGGTGGCGCAGGCCGAGCAGGATCTGACAAACGCGGAAACGGCCCTGCTTCAGCAGGAGACCATCCTGAAGAACGCCCTGAGCCGCACCGGCGTCGCCAGCCCCGCCATCGCCGACGCCCGCATCGTCCCCACTGACCGCCTTTCCGAACCCGAACCGGAACGCCTGGACCGTCTCCAGGAACTCGTCGAACTTGCCTTTCGTTCGCGGCCGGATGTCGAGCAGACGCGGATCAACGTCGAGAACACGCGCATTCAGATCGCTGGTTCGCGCAGCCAGCTTCTTCCGTCGCTCGATGTCACCGCAACACTCCAGAACAACGCCCTGGCCGGCAGCCGCAACGCTCTTCTGCCTCTCGGCAGCCCGCTGTCTCCCGACCCCTATTTCATCGGCGGCTACGGCACGGCGCTCGCACAGCTCTTCCGCCGCAATTTCCCCGATTACTCCGTGGGCTTCAACCTTACCATCCCCATCCGCAACCGGACGGCGCAGGCCGACTACGTCCGCGACCAGATTTCGCTCCGCCAGGCCGAACTCAATCAGCAGCGCCTGCACAACGAAATCCGCGTCAACGTGCAGAACGCCCTGATCGCGGTCATTCAGGCCCGCGCCCGCTACGAGTCGGCGGTCAAGGAGCGCCGCCTCCAGGAGCAGACGCTCGACGCCGAAAACAAGAAATACGCCCTTGGGGCCTCCACCGCTTTCCAGGTCGTGCAGACCCAGCGCGATCTGGCCGCGGCCCAGGCCGGCGAAGTGGCCGCCCTGGCCGCCTACAACCGCGCCCGCGTCCAGCTGGATCTGCAGACGGCCCAGATCCTGGAAAAATACGGGGTCACCATCGAGGAAGCGCGCGAAGCCCGCAGTCTCCGTCCCGTCCAGCCTCCGGCCGCCCCCTGAAAAAGGGGACAGGAACACAATTCCCCTTTTTCCGGTTCCGGATCCGGCCCTGCTCCGAACCGCTTTGCTGCACGAGCCGGCTCAGGGTATCTGCGCCGCCAGGGCCGCGGCCAGCGCCGCTGCGTCGCGCCCTTCAGCCACGCCCGTCCAGCCGCCGATGCGCGAGCCTTTCAGGAAGAAACACACGCGGCCGAGAAAACGGTCCTGCGCCGTGAAGCCCTCAAGCGGCCCCTTCAGCGCCTCGTGAGGCGAGAAACGTTCCTTCAGTTTCTCGAACACGGCTCGCGCGGCTTCCGGCGAGTCTTCCGGAATCACCACGGCGCGCCCGTAGCCGTACTGCGCCAGATAACCGCGCCGCAGCAACCGGAGGCCGAGCACGCTCTGCGGCACCAGCCGCGGAAAGCCCGGCTCGATGCCCTCCCTGGGGAACCAGCCGATCGCCGCCGGCGGATCCGTCGAGCCGGGCAGTTTCGCCGCCCACGCGAGCGCCGCCTTCCGCAGGAGTTCCGTATGATTTCCCTCCGGTTCCGCGGCGATTTCCGCAAAATAATGGCCTTTGACAAAAATCACCTTGCGGGGCGTTGCCTGTCCGCCCGCGCCGATTTTCTCCACCGGGAGGCGCGGGTCCAGGTTCCCCGTGAACATCCCGTAGGCATGCTCGGGGGAGGCGAATTCGCTCAGATCCGCGATCAGCGTCACCTGCCCCGCCTGGCAGGTGACGCCGTGCATTTTGCGGAACCCGTAGAGGAAATACCCTTCCGAGTTTCCGTTCATGTACTCGTACAGCGTGTCGGTGTCGAACTCGCGCGCCTCGCCCTGCTGCTTCGCGCCCGGCACGATGGAGCAGTCGGGCTTCTGGGCCCAGAGCGAAACGGCGAGCAGCAGCCCGCAGAGCATCTTCATGCGAACCACTCCTGCGCCCGGGCCACGCGCTCGGCCACGCGGACGCCGTTCGGGCACCGGACCGCGCACCGCGGGCAGTCCGAGCAGCGGACTTCCCGCAGCGGCTCCGGCAGCAGACGGAACTGATCCCTGCCCAGCGCGAATTCACCGTAGCCCTCGGCGTAGTTCACATACCGGATGATGTCGCTCACGGGCAGCCCCCTGGGGCACACGCCCGAGCAGGCGCCGCAGGAGCGGCAATAGACGGGACGGATCAGGTCGAGCTGCGCAGCCAGCAGCTTTCCGTCCACTTCCGGCCTGTAGCCCGTGACGACGGCGCGCCAGTTCTCATCGAGCTGATCCAGATCCAGAATGCCGGGGATCGAGGTATGCACGAACGGCTGGCGGACGGCCCATTTCAGCGCCGCGGCGAACGCGCCGGGTTTGGCAAGCTTCTCCTTCATCGGGTCGCCGTCGCGCACGCGCCGCCACCCGCCGGCCATCACCTTCATCGCCACGATGCCGATGCCTTTGTCCGAGGCCTCTTTCATCAGCGGCTCCAGCTTCTCGCCCATCGCGAAGTTGTAGCTGACCAGGATGACGTCCGTGCGGCCCTTGTCGATCAGGAAGCGGAACATCTGCTCGTGATTGGCGTGGAAGCTGACGCCGCGGAAGCGGGCCTTGCCCGCCTTCACCGCTTCGTCCTGCGCGTCGAACAGCTCGTCGGGACACTCGGAGGGATTCGACCGGTTGTGCAGGTACCAGACGTCGACATGGTCGGTCTGCAGTTCGCGCAGAGACGTCTCCAGATGCGCCATCGCATCAGCCTTGTTCCGCGCCGGCGTCTTGGTGGTGATGTGGAGCTTCTGGCGGCGGCTCTTCAGCGCGGCGCCCACCATGCGCTCGTTGTTGCCGTTCTGGTAGCCGCGCGCGGTGTCGAACCAGTTGATGCCCGCGTCGGCGGCCTGTTCGATGACACTGGCGTCCGTGGTCGTCATGCAGCCGAAGCCGAGCACCGTGGGCTCCAGGCCCGTCTTGCCCAGCTTCCGCTTCGGCATCTCTCCCGGAGCCGCCTTCAACGAGCGGGGGCCGACAAGCAGCGCCGCTCCAGCCAGAAAACCTCGCCGGGTCGCGTTCATTAAGGTTTCCCTCCTTTACAGAGATTCCGGTCTGAACATACCATACTCTCAGAGGCGAATTTGATGACCCGCTCCGTTACACGCCGCTCGCTTTTTGGCGCATCCTTCGGTCTGCTCGCCGCACGCCGCCTTCCTGGGGCTCCGCCGCAGGCGCCGGTCTCCATCGTCAGAGGGGAAAGCCGCCGGCAGATCATCCGCGACTCGCTCACGCTGATTGATCGGGAACTCCGCCCGAAGCTCGCCGGCAAGAAGTGCGTCATCATCAAGCCGAACATCGTCAACACGGCGCGGCAGCTCGCCTCCACGCACGTGGACGCTTTGCAGGGCATCCTCGACTATCTCGCCGACCGCTGGAAGGGTCCGGTGTACATCGCGGAATCTTCCGCCGGCTTCACGACGGAAGGCTACAGGAACTTCCGTTACGAGGAAGCCATCCGCGACCACAAGGGCATGCACGTGGAGCTCGTGGACCTGAACGAGGAAGGCGAGTACGAGATCCTGCACATCCTGAACGGCGATCTGCACATCCAGCCCGTGCGCCTTGCGAAACGCCTGTGCGACCCCGATGCGTTCGTCATCTCGAGCGCCATCCTCAAAACGCACAACACGGTCATCGCCACGATGAACATCAAGAACATGACGCTCGGCGCGCCCCTGCACTACAGGCGCGGCGAAACGACGCGCTGGAACGACAAGCGCGTCTACCATGGCGGCGTGCGCCAGACGCACTATGACATCCTGCTCACGGCGCAGCGGCTCTGCCGCAACTGGGGCGCAGGCGTGCTGGATGGTTTCGAGGGCATGGAAGGCAACGGACCGAACTCCGGCACTCCGGTCGACCACCGCATCGCCATCGCCTCCACCGACATGGTGGCCGCAGACCGCATCGGCGCCGAAGTGATGGGCATCAACCCCGAGTACCTGGGTTACCTCCAGTGGTGCGGCGAGACGGGCGTGGGCGTGTGGGACCGCAACCGGATCGAGCTGCGCGGGGAAAAGATCGAGGCCGTGCGCCGCGAGTACCGCCTGCATGCCGATCTGGACCGGATGCTGCAATGGATGGGGCCGCTTACCGAGCTGCCGCCGAAACTCGGGTGACGCCCTCTGGGGGATAATGCCGGAAGCATGATCCGGCGCCAGTTTCTGAGCCTGATGCCTGCCGCCGCGCTCGCACAGCGCGGCAGGAAGAAGGACACGAAAAGCGAGCCCGCCCCACCCCCGCCTCCGGGCGAGCGCGTCCGGCAGGCGTTTTTCGACATCGTCCACGGCTACATCGAAGCAGCCCGGCGCACGTCGCCGACGCTGGCCGTCGTCGAATACCCCGGCGCCACCGTCACGAAGAACTTCCTGGCGAAATCCGGCCTCAGCGCCACCGGTGTCACGCGCATGATGCCCGCCCTGGCCGCGTGGACGGCCAGCGGACGCCAGCCGGATCCGGGCGTGCGCGAAGCTCTCATCGCCGCCTTCCGCAGCGGCACGGATCCCGATTCGCCGGATTACTGGCTGCCGAGCCCTGCGGACCGCCAGAACCAGCGGCAGGTGGAAGCGTCCATCGTGGCCTGGAGCCTGTGGACGGCGCGCGATGCCGTGTTTTCGGCCCTGAACCAGCGCGAGCGGAAGAACGTCGCCGCGTGGCTGGCCAGCTGCTGCCGCGTTCCGGTGCGCAACAACAACTGGGCGTGGTTCACGGCCGTCGTCCAGGCCGCCTGCCGCCGGCTGGCCGAGAAGTTCCCCGAATTCGAGTTCGACGAGAAGTGGATGCTCGACGATCTGAGGGCTCTGGACGCAATGGCCGCCGGCGAATCGGGCTGGTACAACGACGGCCTGAAAGGCGCCGCCTTCGATTACTACAATTCCTGGGTCTTCGCTTCACACTTCCTGTATTGGAATGAGCTGGCGGGTTCTTTTTATCCGGAATTCAGAAACAGCTTCTCTGAGCGGCTGAAGAATTATCTGGAAATCGCGCCCTATTTCTTCGCCAATCATGGCGGCCACGTGCTTTACGGCCGATCGCTGATCTACCGCTGGGCGGCCGTGACGCCGCTGGTGCTGGCCTGGCGCCAGGGCCTGTGGCCCCATTCACCCGGCCTGCTGCGGCGCATCGTCGAGCGCAACATCCTGTGGCAATGGGACATCGGCGCGTTCGATGCTTCCGCCGGAAAGCTTCGGGAAACCTATGCGCGCACCGGGACGCGGGACATCTGCGAGAGCTACATCGACGGCGGCCATCCTTACTGGGGCATGCAGGCTTTCGCCTTCTGGCTGATCCCCGACGGCGATCCGTTCTGGACCGCGCCGGAAGAACCGCTGCCCGTGGAAAAATCCGATTACGCCATCGCCATTCCCGAGGCCGGCCTGCTGGTCCGCGGCGCCCTGATCAGCGGACAGGTCACTCTGTACAACGCAAAATCCACGAAAACCGAACCGCATTACCGCGACAAATACAACAAGCTGGCCTACAATTCCCACTTTCCTTTCGCCGTCAATCACGAACCCGGCCGCCCCACGCTCGACAATCTCGTGCTTCTGCGCGACCCCGCCACGGGCGAGCGCGCCTGCCGGGGGCCGGTCGAAGAAAGCTCCGTCGAGGCAGAGCGGGTCGAGCTGGTCTACGAGATCCGGCTGCATTCTGTCACCGCCCGCGTCCGCACGGAAATCCGCTGGCGGGGCGATTTCGAAGTGCGCTCGCACTTTGTCACGGCCAGCGGCGAAGGACTGGAAAATCTCGAAATCCTCGAGGGCGGCGTTCCGTACACCGAGAGGCCAGCCGATCTGAATCTCGCCGCCATGCAGCCGTTTTACCCCGAGGTTCACCTGAAGGTCTGGAACCTGCGCGGCTGGAAAGGCGCCCGCACGGAAGAGCAGGACGGCAGCGTCTGGTACGGGCGCCACAAGGTGCAGGTGGCGTGGGCGCCGCTCGCGCCGAAGATGAGCCTGGCGACCCTGCGGTACACGAGCCCGAAGGCCGTGCCGAAAGACAAGGTGGAAGAAGAGGCGCAGCGCTTCGCCGCGCTCTACAGAGGCTGATTTTCCGGCCGTGCGCCGCCGATCTTTCCCTGTTCTTCACGTCCTGCCCGCGCTCACTTTGCGGGCGGGTCCAGCAGGCGGAAATTCATCTCGACGCGCGCCCACACAGGCACCGGTCTGCCATCCTTCTCCGCCGGCCTGAACTTCCACTGCAAGACGGCTTCGATGGCTTTCCGGTCGAGCCCGAGTCCCGCTTCGCGCAGCACGCGCGCTTCCCTCACCACGCCCTGTTCGTCGATCAGAATCTCGAGATCCACCGATCCCTCGTGGCGCGCCGCACGCGCTTCGCGCGAAAACTCCGGCTCCACTTTGCGTATGGGAACCGGGTGCGTCCCGCCCTCTGCCAGCAGTTCCTTCAGCGAGAGCACCTGCGCCTGCGGCGGATTCTCTCCCGGCAGGACGAACGGGACCTCGACCTCGGTGTCGACCTCCGCCGGCTCGCCATTCAGCAGAGTCGGGCGATAGCGGTACTGCAGCAGCGCCGCCTGCGCCGCCTGCACGAGCGCCGGGTGGCCGCTGAGCAGCGTGGCCGTTTTGACCGTGCCGTCACCGCCGATCACGACCCGGAACCGGACCGTGCCCTCGATCCGCGCCTTCCGCGCCTCCTCCGGATAGACCGGATGCTGCCTGAAGACCAGCATTGCCTGCTGTATGCGGGGCGCCACGCGGATTCTCCCCGGCGCGGCGCCCTGGGGCGCGGTCTCCTGTTTCATCCGGCTCTCGTAGAGGGCCATCACTTTCTTCGCCGCTTCGTTTTCCGGGTCCAGCAGCAGGGCGCGCCGCAGATATTTCTCCGCCTCTTTCACGCGCGCTTCAGCCTCCTGTGCGGCCAGAGATTTCGAGTCGGAAGCGGAACGCCGCTGTCCGGCGGAGGCGAGCAGGATTTCGGCCGCCTGGGCCAGCAGCAGCGCATCCGGCGTGCTGGCCAGCTCCATGCGCGCCTTCTGGACAAACTCCGGACCGCCCTGCCAGGCGCCCACGATCGCGTTCGCGTACAGGCTGGCCAGGGCCGCGGTGTAGAAGGGGTCGCCCGGTTCGAGCCGCCGCGCCCGCTCGAGCAGCGACTCGGCCTCGAAAAACTCGCCTGTCCGCGTCAGGACGTTGGCCGCATTGGAGAGCACGCGGGCCGATTGGGGCCGCTCGGCCACATGTCTCTTCCAGATCTGCGCCAGTTGCCTAATGTCCTCCGCCGACTCGCCCCGCCGCGCCACGCCCGCCCACAGCATGGTCGCCTGCACGGCATAGGGCGACTCCGGGAGCTGTTCGATCAGGAACATCGCATGCCTGCGCGCCAGGCTCGTTTCGCCCTTCGCCACGTAGTGGTTCAGCAGGCGGAACCGCGAGCGGTCGTCGTTCGGTTCGTTTTGCAGCGAAGCCTCCAGCCGGGCGGCCTCCTCGTCGCCGAGAGGCTGCTGCGATGGAAACAGAATCGCGGGCGGCGGCGCCGTGGGCGCAGGCGGCGCCTTGGGCGGCTGCGGCGCCGGCACCAGCAGGGCTGCCGCCAGCACGGCGGGCAGTGCAGCCAGGATCAGCACGACCCATGCGGTTCTCCCCACCGGCTCTGAAGCAAAACGTGTTGCGGCGAGGATCTTTTCCAGCCGCTTCCCTGTCCGCGAGGATCGGGCCATGGCAGTCGCCTCCAGTCCATGCAACCGGCGCGCCTGCACGGCGCGCGCGAAATCCAGGATCGTTTCCACATACGACTGGCGGTCGCCCAGCACCGCCAGCGCCATTTGATCCGCGCACTCCTCCGCCTCCGCGGCAAGGCGCCTCTCCAACCACCATGCTGCCGGGTGGAACCAGTAGAGAGCCCTGTTCAGCGCCGCCAGGCGAGCCGTGAGCCAGTCGTTTCTAGCCACATGCGCCAGCTCGTGCGCCAGCACGCTGCGGAGCTTTTCCTCCGGCCACTTGCGCCAGTCTCCCGGAAGCAGGATGACGGGACGTCGAACGCCGACGGTGAACGGAATCGTCACGCGAGCGCTTGAGCGCACGGCGATCCGTCCCGGCTTGAGCCCAAGCGAATGCTCCAGATCCTGCGCAGCGGCCATCTGTTCGGGTTGCGAGTCCCGAAGAAGAGTGCGCAGACGAAACGCGCCGGCTGCCATCCGCGCCAGCATCAGCGCGGCCACGGCCAGGTAGACGGCGGCAGGCCAATTCACGCGCGGCCGCTCGGGGGGCGGGGCCGCGGACTGCGCCGCCGCGGACTCATAGGAAATCTCCAGGGCCGCCCCGTCAACACCACTGGCGGTCCGCCAGCCCGGCACTGTGACGTACTGCGCCGGAAGCCACAGACACAGCGGCGGCACTGCCAGCATGCCCGCAACGACGCAGATTCGAATCAGATGGCCAAGCCGGACGTCGCGCCGCGCTGCCAGCCGCGCGGCGATCTCCCCCGCCGCCCACAGCAACGTGACGCGCAGAACAATCTCGCCCCAGTCCATCATGCCCGTCCGTCCCTCTCCCGCTCCAGCCGCCGCGCCAGCTCGCGCAGCTCCCGCGGGTCGATCGCTTCGTCCTCCACCATGGCCGTCACGAGTTCTTCCACTGAACCGTGGCAGAACCGGTCGGCCACCTCGCGCAGCAGCCGCGCCGCCAGGCTCCGCCGGCGCTCCCGCGCGCGCCACAGATACGTGCGGCCCTTTTCCTCGTGGACCGCATACCCCTTCTGTTCCAGCCGCCGCAACAGGGTGCGCACGGTCGCGTCTTTCAGCTCGTGGCGCGGCATCAGTCCTTCGCGGACGGCGTCAGCCGTGCATGGGCCGTTCGCCCACAGAAGGTCGAGCACGGCCTGCTCCAGGGGGCTGGGCGGGAGCTGCTTCGCCTTGATGTTACGTTTTGTCACGTTACAAGGTGTAACGCATTCGGCGCCAGTTGTCAAGGGGAATCTTTCGAGCGCTGCCCGGGCGCGGCGGCGCGCAGGGGAATACAATAACGGATGCCATGGCCAAAGCCGATTCGTTCGATCTCGAGTGCCCCTGCTGCGGGGCCACGCTGAAGGTCAGCCCCGCCCTGAAAGCCGTCCTCAGCTACAAGGAAAAGCCTAAACCGAAGACAATCGGCGACATTCAGGAAGGCCTCAGCCTGGTGAAAGAGGCGGAAAGAAAACGCGAAGAGGCGTTCCAGAAATCTTTCGAGCAAATGAAAACGTCGAAAGACGTGCTGGCCGCAAAATTCGACGAATTGCTGAAGAAAGCGAAAGAAGACGATCCGACGAAACCGCCGCCGAAACCTTTGGGGCTGGAATGAACGTCCAAGGAGCATGCCACCACATCCTGCCTTCTGGAGAGGCATGCTCCTGCTTGCCATCACCGCTCTTTCGGCAGCGGCGCAACCTTTTTACGCCGGCTTCAAAGCCGGCGTTTTGTTGACTTCTTCCTCGGAAACCACGTCACAATCAGGACGCAGCGGGCAGTCCATCGCCACGGCCAAATCGGGCCGGGGCATTCTGGGCGGCAGCGTTGAAGCCGGATTGCCGGCGAAGTTCCGCGTGGAAACGGGGCTGCTGTATCGCACATTCCGGGGATCCGAATTCCGCGACTTCGCCGGCGCCGTTCAGGAATTCCTCAGTCTGGAGGACAAGCGCCTGGAAGTGCCGCTGTCCCTGCGGCGGGAGCTGTCTTCGGGCCCGGTCCGGCCTTTTCTGGGCGCGGGAGGCGTCTGGACGCACTGCATCCGCGATGTCTCCTGGACGCGGGTGGATCGCACTGTCCCTCCATCAGCAACGACGTTCGGATCCCGCTCCGAATCGGACAACCTGTTTGGCTGGACCGGCTCGGCGGGCGTCCGCTTCCGTCTGCCGATGGGGCTGAAAATCACGCCGGAGATCCGCTACACGCGCTGGACCGCGAAACGCTGGCTGCCGTCGCAGAATCAGGTGGATCTGTTCCTTGGAATCGGCTTCTGAGCCAGGCCGCCTTCGCAAACGGAACCCTGCCCGCTGCTCCGGCTACACTGAAGCTGGAGCCATGCGCCGTTTCACCGTCCTTGTGCCATTTCTGCTTGTGCTCGGCGCCTGCGGCAAGAAGCAGGCGCCGCCCCAGACCTTCAGCGCCCTGACGGAGGAGTTCGTCCACTCCACGCTCGCGCTTTCTCCGGTTTCCGCCACAGCTGCGGGATATCACACGCATCAGGGCGTCGCGCTCGACGAGCGCCTGGATGACCTTTCCTCAGCCGGTCTGGAGGCGCAGCGGAGCCACTACCGCAACTGGCTGAACCGGCTGTCCCGGATCGACGCCAACAGCCTCGACGCGCAGTCGCGCGCCGACCTCGGGCTGATGCGGAACCTCTGCGAAGCGGCGCTGTTCGAGCTGGACACGGAACAGAACTGGAAAAACAACCCGACCCTGTATGTCGAGCTGATCGGCACGGCGCTGTTCACTCCGTATTCGGTGGAATATGCGTCCGCGGAGCAGCGCTGGAGGCACATCGTCTCGCGACTGGAGGCTGTGCCCGCGTTTCTCGACGCCGCCCGCGCCAATCTTGCCCGGTCCAACCCTGTCTGGACGCAGACGGCGATCGAGGAGAACGAGGGAACGATCGAGCTGATCGAAAAGGAATTCGCCCCGAAAGTTCCCGAAGCCCTGAGCGAGCGGTACTCGAAAGCCGCCGCCAGAGCCGTGGAGGCGATGCGCGCCTTCAACGCGCATCTGAAGACGCTGCCGGACGCGGGCGCGGAAGGGTGGCGTCTGGGAAAGGAGAAGTACGCGCGCAAGTTCGATCTGACGTTCCGCGGCATGGCCACGCCGGAGGCGCTGCTGAAAGAAGCTGAAGAGGCGCTCACGGAACTCCGCCGCCACATGTTCAAGGTGGCATTGCCGCTGCACTCGAAATACTTCCCCACCCACCGCGACCCGGTGGACCTGAACCTCATCGTCGGCGAGGTTCTGGACAGGATCGCCCGGAAGCAGTCGAAGCCGGAGACCTATTTCCGCGACGCGCAACAGGCGCTCGACGAGGTCCGCGCATTTCTGCGCACCCGAGCGGACCGGATCGTGGCATTGCCGCCGAACGACAACCTGAAAATCATCGAGACGCCGCCTTTCATGCGCGGCATCTATTCCGTCGGCGGCTTCAATCCTGCGCCCCCTCTGCAGCCTGAGCTTGGAGCGTTTTACTGGCTCACGCCCATTCCTGGGGACTGGCCGCGCGAGCGCATCGAGTCCAAGCTCCGGGAGTACAACTATTACGGCCTGCGGATTCTCACCATTCATGAAGCCATTCCCGGCCACTGGCTGCAGTTTGAATACGCCGCGCAGGTGGAGCCCGCGCCCCGGCGACTGCTCCGCTCGCTGTACGGAGATGGCGCCTACATCGAAGGCTGGGCTGTCTACGCGACGGACCTCATGGTTCAGGAAGGCTATCTCAACCACGATCCGGAGTTCGAGCTGACGCACTCGAAACAGTTGCTGCGCGCCGTTGCCAACGCCATCCTCGACATCCGTCTGCACACGATGGGCATGACCGACGAGGAAGCGATGGAGCTGATGATCCGCCGGACGTTCCAGGAAAAGGAGGAGGCGCAGGCCAAGCTGCGGCGGGCCAAGCTCAGCTCCTGCCAGCTGCCCACTTATTTCGCCGGTTTCCGGGCGTGGAAGCGGCTGCGTGCCGCCGCCGAAAAACAGGAGGGCGAGCGGTTCCAGCCAGGCGAATTCCACGGCCGCGCCCTGCTGGCTGGCGCGCTTCCCCTCTCCGCCCTGGCGGAAGTGCTGGGCGTCAACCTCGAACAGCCGGCCGCTCCGGCGGGCGGAGCGCCACCCCGGCCTTAGGAGTTTTCTGGGGTTGCTGCCCGAGTTCCAGCCCGAAAGCCGCTGCGGGCGGCGGA
Organism: Bryobacteraceae bacterium; assembly: GCA_026002875.1. Lineage (NCBI taxonomy): Bacteria > Pseudomonadati > Acidobacteriota > Terriglobia > Bryobacterales > Bryobacteraceae > Bryobacteraceae bacterium. Next base: position 1,906,631 of record BPGE01000001.1, on the reverse strand, counting down.
ATCAGGTCTTGCAGCTGCGCGCGTTCTCATGGAACAATCGGGGCAGGACGGGCTTTTGCGGACGCTCATGTGGAAGCATCTGCTGTACTGGATCCGCGACCTGACTCTGGCCGTTTTCATCGCGCTGGTGGTGATTCTGTTCCTCTATCAGCCGGTGAAGGTGGAAGGCACATCCATGCTGCCGACGCTGGAAGACCAGGAGCGCGTGTTCATCAACAAGTTCGTCTACCGGCTGGGACTGGAGAAGATCCAGAGGGGCGACACGGTGGTCTTCTGGTTCCCGGGCGATCCCTCGAAGAGCTACATCAAGCGCGTCATCGGACTGCCGGGCGACCGGGTGGAAGTGCGCGCCGGCTTCGTCTTCGTCAACGGCTATCCGGTCAGCGAGCCGTACGTGCCGGCGGAGTACCGGGACAAGTCGAACATGGCGCCCGTGATCGTGCCTGAGAACCACTACTTCGTCATGGGCGACCACCGCTCCTCGTCGAACGACAGCCGCCACTGGGGACCGCTGCCGGCACGGGCCATCTACGGCAAGGCCGTCTTCGCCTACTGGCCGCTGGAGCGGCTGGGAATCGTGCAGTAGCATTGCGGCCGCGGTTTGGCCGCTCCCCTTGTTCTCCGTCCCCGCCGGGTGCTCTCGCGCCGCCCGGCTACGCCCGGTATGAGCCGAACACGCGCAGCAGGTCGCACAACTCGCCGAGATGTCCCAGCGCCTTCTGGACCTTCTCGTCTTCGGCATGGCCCTGGAAGTCCACGTAGAACAGATACTCCCAGGGTTTGCCGCGCAGCGGACGCGATTCGATCTTCGTCAGCGACAGATCGCGCAGCGCGAATGCGCTGAGCGCCCGGAACAGCGATCCCGGCTGGTTGCGGGTCGAAAAGACGATCGACGTCTTCCAGCCCCGCCTGCCTTCTTCTTGCAGCTTCAGCGGCGCCTGATCCGGGCGCCGCAGCAGGAAGAACCGGGTGTAGTTCTGCCGGTCATCTTCAATCGAGCGCTTCAGGATGCGCCCGCCGTAGATCTCCGCCGACACGGCCGAAGCAATCGCGGCCGCATCGCCCAGCCGCTCCTCCAGCAGCATTTTCACGCTGCCGGCAGTGTCGTAGAACGGCACCCGCTCCCATTCGGGATGCGCGCCGAGGAACCGCAGGCACTGGTTCAGCGCCACCGGATGCGAAAACACGCGCCGCACGTCCTTCAGACGGACCCCCGGACAGGCAATCAGATTGTGCACGATCCTCAGGTTCAGCTCGGCGACGATGCGGAAGTCGAAGTTCAGCAGATGGTCGTAGTTTTCGTGCACCGACCCGTGCAGCGTGTTCTCGATCGGGACCACGGCGGCGTCTGCCGTTCCATCGGCCAGAGCTCGGAAAACCTCTTCAAACCGCTGACAGGAAAGAACCGAGATGCGTTCGCCCAGCAGCTGCAACGCCGCCTCGTGGCTGAACGCTCCGGCCTCTCCCTGAATGGCCACTTTCATCGGATGGTTCCGAGCCATGCTGAACTCTTCCTGGCAGCGCCGGCCGCTCTCCGGCCTGCCGCTTTTCCGGAATCGGCCGAAGCGTCTTGCATCTGTTCCGGATTCGGAACAAAATCGAAGTAGCCGCCCGCTGCCTCCCCTGGAGCCGAGCCTCCGCGATCCGGGCGCATCATCTCGACCGCTCCAGATCATAGCATGTTGGACCCAGGACTCAAATTCAAGCAGATTCGGGAACGGCTCGGGCTGCGTTATCGGGACGTCGAGGAATTCAGCCAGCAGATCGCCGACCGTCACCGCAACAACGAGTTTCTGGTGCCGATCAGCCGCCTCTCCGACATCGAGAACCGGGGGGCTGTTCCCGGCATTTACAAGCTGTACTCGCTCTGCGCCATCTACCGCCTGGATCTGGCGGAGGCGCTCTCCTGGTATGGCGCCGATCCGTCCGAACTGCCCGCCGACAGCGTGTCTCTTACCGCCGAGCGCACGCACGCCATCGGCTTCGGCCGCTCCCGGTGGAGGCCGGCCTCCGGCAGCGTAGAGGTGCCGCTCACTCTCGATCCCGGAATCGACCTCTCCAAGACTACATTTCTGAGCCGGTTCATCCAGGGCTGGGGCGTGCTGCCGCTGATGATGCTGAGCGGCATCGAGCCGCGCAACTACCGTTACGCCTACCTTGGCTCGGACGATTATTTCATGTTCCCGATCCTCAGGCCCGGCAGCCTTCTTCTGGTGGACGAGAACCGCCGCAAGATCGTCGCCAGCGGCTGGACCAACGAACTGGACCGCCCGATCTATTTCCTCGAACACCGGGACGGCTGGCTGTGCGCCTGGTGCAGCCTCGGCGAGGGGCATCTGATCGCCATCCCCCACCCGTCGACGTCGCTCCCGCCCCTCGTGTTCGCCTATCCGGATGAAGTTGAAGTGCTCGGCCAGGTGGTCGGTGTCGCCAGCCGCCTTACGGCTCCATCGAGAGCTCGAGTTCGCTCCACAGGAGTGTGAGAAGCAGGGATAAGTTCGATTCGAACAGGTCTCTCTGGCTCTGGCTGGCCCAGGCCGGCAGAACCGCGCGGTAGGGCATGAGGCGCCTCCAGTTTTCCACCAGAGTCTTTTTTGAGGCGGGCAGCGTCGAAAAATAGAGCTCCAGGTCGGCCTTCTGCTGCTCCAGCTGCAGCGAGAGCCAGTCGAGGAGGACTTCCTCGTGGCTCTTGCGCAAGGCCCGGTCTGCCTCTTCCGCGCCGAAAATGACTGCCAGCCCGTGATGCTCGTAGCGCCCGGTGTTCACGTCCACCAGCGACGCCAGGAACGCCAGCTTCCCGTAGATCGAGGGAATATGCGCCAGCGTCCGGCGCCACAGATCCTCTGCCGGGCGTGAGTGCGGCTCCATCGTGAAACGCCTCTGCACAGGATTGCCCCGTAACTCAAGCCTGCCCTTCGCGGGCGAACAGAACCCCGCGGCCTCCCCAGTATAACTCCATCTTCGCGAGCTGGAACTGTCTTCCGTGCGGCCGTCCGGCGCTGTTCTGATAACGGAAATCTTTGCTTCGAACGACCGCCTGAATCGGCGTTTCAGGTTAGTCTGCTGATCGGAACCCGCGTTCCACACCACCAAGGAGATCTGTCGATGATGAAGAGGATTTTGCTTGCTTTTCTGCTGATGCTGCCGGCAGTTTCGTCGCTCCGGACCGCGATGGACCCGATGCCGCCCTGCGGCCCCTGCCCGCCTCCTCCCACCCGTCCCGGCGGCGGCGGCGTTGTCGTGGAAATGCCGCTCACCGTTCAGTAACAGCCCGCCGCCCGGCACGCTTGGTTGCGAGGATCCGCTCGAGCGGCCGGGCGTTTTCCTGCCCGGCGTGCCGGGCTGCCGCTGTCTGCTATGATCGGGACCAAGAAGGAGGCGCTTGCCGGGAGCCCTCGAGCAGATTCTCTGGTATCTTGCCATCGCCCTGCATGCGCTGCTCGTCGTGCGCCTCTGGCGCCTGGGCCTGGCCGGCCGCTATCCGGCGGTCTTTTCCCTGCTCTGCCTCCAGCTGGCCCGTTCTCTCTGGGTCATCCAGTATCTCGTCAACCCGGAGGTTTTCAGGAGCCATCTGAACCAGTATTACTTCGTGATCCTGTTCACGGAGCCTGTGCTGATCGCCGGGCGCACCGCCGCGGTGTTCGAGCTCTCGACGCATGTGCTGCGCTCTTACCGCGGCCTGTCTGTTTTTGGGGGCGCGGCCCTCACCGCAGGCGTTTCGGCCAGCGTCGCCGTTTCGCTGGTTCTGCACCGGGCCGAATTCAGCTTTTCGGGCGAGCCCTACCGGTGGCTGCGCATGCTGTACCTGGCTGAAACGACCACTTACAGCGCGCTCCTGTTTTTCCTGCTCCTGCTGGCGCTGTTCGTGCTTTACCATCCCGCGCCGATCCGCAGGAACCTCCTGGCCCATGGCGTGGGCTTCTGCGTTTACATGCTCAGCTCCGCCGCGGCCGTCTGGCTCCGCAACCAGGACGCCACCCAATGGACGCGCGCCGCCAGCACGCTGCGGCTCGTCCTGACCGTGGCCGGGCTGGTGGCCTGGTCCCTTCTGCTCAGCCGGCGCGGCGAGGAGGAGAGCGTCAACGTCCACCTGCCGCTGTCGCGCGAAACCGAACAGCAGGTGCTGGCGCGGCTGGAGGCGTTGAACTCGGCCCTTCAGCGAAAATAGGCCTCACACACCGCCGCTGCTTGAGCGCCGCCGCCCGGCATGCCATCATCGAATCGGGTAACCGTGGTGGCTCTGGCGCTTTTCGCCTTCCTGCTGGCCCAGATCTTCGAGGTGCGCGGCACGATCGTCCCCGCCTCGCAGGCCTCGGTGTCGCTGCACGGTTCGACGACTCCCTTCCACAGCAACACTCTCGCCGGCGCCGACGGAAGGTTCCGCTTCCGCAATATCCAGCAGGGCACGTACACCCTGATCGTCTTCATTCCCGGACAGGGCGAAGTCCGCAAGACCATTTCCGTCGGCCCTTCTACTGCGGACCGGAAGGGCCGTCTGGAGCTCGTCGTGCGGCTCGACGAGGCCAAAATGACGCCGGACCGGACTGCCGTCGTCAGCGTGCGCGAGCTCGCCATCCCGCAGAAAGCGCGCGACGAGTACCGCAACGCCGGCAGGAAGCTCGAGTCCCGCGACGTCGCCGGCGCCATCGCGCATCTCGAACGCGCCGTCGAGCTCGCCCCGCAGTTCGCAGCGGCGTGGAATTTCCTCGGCACCATCGCCTACCAGACCCAGCGCTATGACGATGCCGAAAAGTACTTCCTCCGCGCTCTTGAAGCCGACCAGAACGCCTATGAACCTGTCGTCAACCTGGGCGGCGTCTACGTCACCACCGGCAGGTTCGACGAAGCCTGGAAGTACAATCTGAACGCCGTGCTGCGCCGTCCGAACGACGCGCTCGCCAATTCACAGCTGGGCATGACGTATTTCGGGCTGGGCCGCTACGATCTGGCGGAGAAATATCTGCTCGAGGCCATCCGGCTCGATCCCGCCCACTTCAGCCACCCGCAGCTGACGCTGGCGGAAATCTATATCCGCCGCGGCGAAGGAATGCGCGCCGCCGACGTGCTGGACGATTTCCTGCGCCGCCATCCGGACAACCCGGCGCGCGATTCCATCCGCTCCGTGATTTCAAAACTGCGCGGCAGTCCGGGCGCCTGACGCCTGCCTGTCGCCCGGCGCTCATCGAGAGTGCACGTGCACCGGCTGATAGCAGGGGTGCAGCCACGTGTGGTAGTCCACAATGCGCCCATGCACCGCCTGCGAGTACAGCTCGCGCAGATGCGCCGTCACGACTCCGATCTGGCCCGTGCCCACCGGAATGTGGTCGATCCGCGTCACCGGCGCGACTTCCACCGCCGTGCCCGTCAGGAACACCTCGTCGCACGAGTAGAGCTCCGTCCGGTCGATCGACCGTTCGATCACTTCCATATGCAGCTCCCGCCGCGCCAATTCGATGACCGAGGCGCGCGTGATGCCCTCCAGAATGTTGTCCGACGGCGGCGGCGTGATCAGCTTCCCGTGGCGCACCATGAACAGATTGCAGGTGGCGCCTTCGGCCACATGGCCGGACTCGTTCAGCAGGATCGCTTCGTCGTAGCCGTGCCGGTGCGCCTCCGCCGTCGCCAGCACGCTGTTGACGTAAGCGCCGCAGATTTTGCCGCGCGCCGGCAGCGCGTGATCCTCCAGCCTCCGCCAGCTCACGATCCCTGCGTGCAGACCCTTCGAGCTGTCGATGTAGACCCCGAAGGGCACCGCAATGACCGCGAAATCGAACTTGCCGTCGGGCCTCACCCCGATCCGCGGCGACGACGTGTAGGCCAGCGGCCGCACATAGATGTCCGTGCGGAATCCGTTCAGCCGCACCAGCTCCGCCGTCAGCTCGGTCAGCTCTTCAGCCGACTTCTGCGGCTCGATGCCGAGCATCCGGCAGTTCGTCTTCCACCGCTGATAGTGCTCTTCGCACCGCACCAGGAACAGCTCGTCGGCGTCCTCGGACCAGTAGCCGCGGATCCCCTCGAACACGCCCGTGCCGTAATGCAGGGCGTGCGTGAGGATGTTGATCTGCGCTTCCTTCAGCGGCACCGTCCGGCCGTTGAAATACACCAGCGTGTCCATCATGTCAGGCATGGCAGGGCTCCTTCGCGGGTTGGGTCTTCATGGACCGTATGGCTTCCATGCCGCGCGACAGGGCGCGGCGGTCGATCTCCAGCCATTTGTCTGATTTGATGACTCGGGCCATCGCTTGGTCCACAACTTCCGCAGGCAGCAGCCGCGTGGCTTCCAGCAGCGCTCCCAGCGCCACGATGTTGCCCGCCTTGGCTGCGCCTTCCTTGTCGGCGATCTCGAAGAACGGCAGCGCGTAGACCGTCACGTCGTTCCTGCGCAGGTCCTCCGGAATCTCCGCGCCGTTGTACAGCACCGTGCCGCCCGGCAGCACGGCGGGCATGAACTTGCGCAGCGACGGCTCGTTCAGCGCAATCAGGACGTGCGATTTCGAAACCAGCGGCGAATCGATCGCGCGCGTCGACAGCCGCACGTGGCAGTTCGACGTGCCCGAACGCATCTCCGGTCCGTAGCTCGGCAGCCACGATACTTCCAGACCGTAATCCATTCCCGCCTCGGCGATCAGCTGCCCCAGAAGCAGCACGCCCTGTCCGCCGAAGCCCGCCACCTTGATGCGGCAATCCACTTCGCCCATCGCTCCGCTGCGCTGCACCGGAGCTTCTTCGGTCGGAATCCTCAGCAGCCGGGGAAACTCCTCGAGCGGCGGAGCCGGCGGCGGCGCGGGCAGCGGCTGCGCCTGCGCCGTGCGGTCGCACTTCACGCCCAGCGGGTACAGCGTGGTCATGAACTCCCGCACATGACGCTGCGCCTCCACAGGGTCCATTTTCCAGATCGTCGGGCACGGAGACAGCACTTCCACCAGCGAGAAGCCCAGCCCTTTCACCTGGTTTTCCAGAGCCTTCCGGATGGCGCGCTTCGCCGCCAGGATCTGCTTCACATTGCCCAGAGCGACGCGCTCGATATACACCGGACCGTCCAGCGCGGACAGCACCTCGGAGATGTGGATCGGGTAGCCGTCCTTGTGCGCCGCGCGCCCGAACGGCGTCGTGGTGGTCTTGTTGCCGAGCGGCGTCGTCGGCGCCATCTGCCCGCCCGTCATGCCGTAAATCGCGTTGTTGACGAAAATCGAGGTGATCGCTTCGCCGCGGTTGGCGGCATGCAGAATCTCCGCCGAGCCGATCGCCGCCAGATCGCCGTCGCCCTGATAGGAAATGACGATCGCATCCGGCCGCGAGCGCTTCAGCCCCGTCGCCGCCGCCGGCGCCCGCCCGTGCGCCACCTGCACGTTGCCCGTGTCGAAGTAGTAATAGAGGAACACCGAGCAGCCCACGGGCGACACGACGATCACGCGGTCGCGGATGCCCAGTTCATCGATCGCCTCCGCCAGCAGCTTGAGCGTGATGCCATGCCCGCAGCCCGGACAGTAGTGCGTCTGATGCGGGTTCTCGCCTTTGCGGAAATACGACTCGTACAGGCACTCCGCCTTCTCGTGCACAGGCTTCATGTTGGCGGGAATCGTGTCAGGCATGGTGCATCACCTCCGCGACGGCCTGCTCGGCGCGGCCGTCAATCCACTGGGTCACGTGCTGGACGATCTCCTCCACCGACGGCACGTTGCCGCCGCACCGCCCGTAAAACTCCACCGGACGCCGCCCCTCCACCGCCAGGCGGACGTCTTCCACCATCTGTCCCATGCTCATCTCCACCGTGAAGAACACCGCCGCCTGCCCGGCCAGCCGCCGGATCTCGGCCGCAGGGAACGGGTACAGCGTGATCGGACGCAGCAGACCGGCGCGGATGCCCTGCTCCCTCAGCGCTTCCACAACGGACTTCAGCACGCGGCTCACGATTCCGTATCCGACGAACACGAGATCCGCGTCCTCCGTGCGGTAGTTCTCCCACCGCGCCTCGCGCTGTTCGGCCAGACGGTATTTTTCCGCCAGCTTCCGGACATGCGCCTCCAGCTCGTCCGGCTGCAGGTAGATCGACGTGATCAGGTTCTTCCGCGTCTCGGCCGTACCGGTCACCGCCCACTCCGGCACGGGCGGATCGACGGCAGCCGTGGAGTAGAAATCCACCGGCTCCATCATCTGGCCCGTGTAGCCGTCGGCAACGATCATCACCGGATTGCGGTAGCGGTCCGCCAGCTCGAAAGCCAGCCGGGCCAGATCGCACATCTCCTGCGCCGTCGCGGGCGCGAGCACCAGGCAGCGGTAATTGCCGTGCCCGCCGCCTTTCACCGCCTGGAAGTAGTCGCTCTGCTCGGGAGCGATGTTGCCGAGCCCCGGCCCGCCCCGCATGATGTTGACGATCACGCAGGGCAGCTCCGCGCCGGCCAGATAGCTGATGCCCTCCGCCATCAGGCTGATGCCCGGGCCGCTGGAGGCCGTCATCGCGCGGATGCCCGCGCTCGCCGCTCCGAACACCATGTTGATCGCCGCCACCTCGCTCTCGGCCTGCAGGAACGTCCCGCCCACCTGAGGCAGGTAATACGCGGCGGCTTCCGTCAGCTCGTTCGCCGGCGTGATCGGATACCCGTAGAAAGCCCGGCAACCGCCCAGAATGGCGCCTTTCATCAGCGCTTCGTTGCCTTTGATCAGCTGTCTCGGCATGCGTCACCTCCCGCCTCTCACGCAACGGCCTTGTACACCGTGATGGCGCCCGGCTCCGGACAGGCGTAGAAGCACAGTCCGCAGCCGTTGCAGCCGTGCCCGTCGTAGACGGCCGGATGGTAACCGTAGCGGTTCAGGTACGGCGCCGCGTGCAGCACCTTCTGCACGCAGGCCTCGATGCAAAGCCCGCAGCCCTTGCACTCTTCTTCGTTGATCACGATATAACCACGGTCTTCTTTGACTGCCGCTGGCATGGCGCCTCCTCAGGAAACCGGTATGAATTTCGGCCGCAAATAACGGGCCTGGTAGGCAAACTCCGTCAGCGAATCCCGGAACTTCGGGTCCGCAATCGCAATCAGCGCCTCGGCGCGCTCCCGCAGCGTCTTGCCGTGCAGGTACGCGATCCCGTGCTCCGTGACAACATAATGCACATCCGCCCGCGAAGTCACCACCCCGGCGCCCGGATCCAGCATCGGCACGATGCGGGAGACCGTGCCCTCCTTCGCCGTCGAGGGCAACGCGATGATCGGCTTGCCCCCTTCGCTGTGCGCCGCGCCCCGGATGAAATCCACCTGGCCCCCGAATCCGCTGTAGGGGCGCGTGCCGATGGAGTCCGCGCACACCTGCCCGGTCAGATCCACCTGAATCGCCGAGTTGATCGCCACCATCTTCCGGTTCTGCGCGATCACGAACGGGTCGTTCACGTACTTCGTCGGGTGGAACTCGAACAGCGGGTTGTCGTCGATGAAATCGAACAGCCGCCTCGTCCCCAGCACAAAACCGGCCACCAGTTTCGCCTGATGGATCGTCTTCTGCGACCCGTTCATCACGCCTTTTTCGATCAGGGGAATCACTCCGTCGGAGAACATCTCCGTGTGCATCCCCAGATCCCGGTGGTTGACCAGATACGACAGGACGGCGTCGGGAACCGCCCCGATCCCCATCTGCAGCGTCGCCCCGTCCGGAATCAGCGACGCCACGTTCTTCGCGATCCGCCGCTGCACTTCATTCGCCGGATCCGCCGTCATCTCCGGCAGCGGATGGCTCACCTCCACCACCTTGTGAATCTCGGAAATGTGCAGGAACGTCTGCCCGTGCGTGCGCGGCATGTTCGGGTTCACTTCCGCAATCACCCGCCGCGCGCACCGCGCCGCCGTCAGCGTCGTGTCCACGCCCACGCCCAGGCTCAGATATCCGTACTTGTCGGGCGGCGAAACCTGCATCAGGACATAATCCAGCTGAAGCTCCCCTCGCTCGAACAGACCCTCGATTTCGTGCAGGAAGATGGGCATGTATTCCGCCCGACCCTCGTTCACCGCCCGGCGCACGTTGTCGCCGATGAACAGCGCGATCGTCCGGAAGCTGCGCTCATACTCCGGCAGCGTGTAGTCAGCCCCGCCCAGCGTTTTCATGTGAATGATCTGGACGTCTTCCAGATCGCGCGACCGGTCCATCAGAGCCGCGACCAGATCCAGCGGCACCGCACAGCCCGGATGGATGTACACGGTCTGCCCGGACCGGATTTCGCTCACTGCATCCGCCGCGCTCGTCCTTTTGTCCAGATACTCGCTCAGCCACTGCATCGCGCGTCCCCCTTTCAGGCTCTCCCGCCCCTGACATCTTCCAGCATTGCCTAGTTTAATACCTGCATAACCGATATTTGTATGCCCGCTTCCTTTATGCTTCAACTCGAGCCCATTGTCAAGTCCCGTTTTTACAGTATCTTACACACTTTCAGAATGACACCACCTGTGTGTGGTGCTATTGAGGGCAACTTTCCTGTTCGCAGTGTGTTAGAGTCACCCACAGGAGGTGGGGGCGATCCGTTCCCCCTCCCCGGAATCCCGGCATGAGGTTGAATCCGGCATGAGCATCGGCACCGCCGGCCGTCAAGCTGCCCGGGAGGATGCCTTCGCGGCGTTCCTCTCCGCATGGCCCGAGTACGAGTCCACGCGCAGTCTGGACGAGCTCCGCGCGCGCGATTATGCGCGTCTTGATCAGCTCGGCGAAGTCTACCTCGACTACACGGGCGCCGGGCTGTACGGCGCGAGCCAGGTGCGCGAACACCTGCGGCTTCTCGAAAGCCACGTTTTCGGCAATCCTCATTCGCGCAACCCTGCTTCCGCGCAGATGTCAGAGTGGGTCGAGCGCGGGCGCCGCGATGTCCTCGAGTATTTCAACGCCCCGCTGGACGAGTACGTCGCGGTCTTCACGCCCAACGCCACCGGCGCCCTGAAACTGATCGGCGAGGCCTACCCGTTCGCGCCCGGCAGCGTCTATCTGCTGACCTTCGATAACCACAATTCGGTGAATGGAATCCGTGAATTCGCCCGCGCCCGCGGCGCGCGGATCCGCTATGTTCCTCTTTCCATCCCGGATTTGCTGGCGGATGCGGAACAGATGGAGGCCGCTCTGGAGGAAAAGCCGGAAAATCAGCATTGCCTTTTCGCCTACCCGGCCCAGTCGAATTTTTCCGGGGCTCAGCACGATCTCTCCTGGGTCGGCAAAGCGCAGCAGGCCGGATGGGACGTCCTGCTCGACGCCGCGGCCTTCGTTCCGACCAACAGGCTCGATTTGAGCCGCGTCAGGCCGGAGTTCGTCACTCTGTCGTTCTACAAGATGTTCGGCTATCCCACCGGCATCGGGTGCCTGATCGCCAGACGGGACGTGCTGGCAAAGCTCCACCGCCCCTGGTTCGCCGGCGGCACGATCACCGTGGCTTCGGTGCAGGGCGACCGGTATTTTCTCGCCGACGGTCCCGAAGCGTTTGAAGACGGCACGGTGGATTTTCTGAATATTCCCGGCGTGGAAATCGGCCTCAGCCATCTCCGCTCGGCGGGACTGGACAAGATCCATTCGCGCGTCCAGTGTCTGGCCCAATGGCTGATCCGCGAACTGGAAGGCCTCCATCATTCCAACGGCAGGCCGCTTGTCCGCATCTACGGCCCCGGCGCCCTGGGCCCTCGCGGCGGCACCGTAACCATGAATTTTTACGACCGGGAAGGCTCGGTCATCGACCACCTGCGCATCGAGGAAATGGCCGCGCGCGAGCGCATCTCCATCCGCACCGGCTGCTTCTGCAACCCCGGCGGCGGCGAGGCTGCTCTTGGCCTGCGCGCCGAGGAACTCACCGCCTGCTTCCACCGCGCCGAGTCCGAACACCGCTCCCGCTTCACCCTGGAAGACCTCCGCATGTGCATCGACGCCAAGAGCACCGGCGCTGTGCGCGTCTCTTTCGGCATCGCCTCCAACTTCGACGACGCCTGGCGCTTCGCCGAATTCGCCCGGTCCCTGACGGACTGCTGCGCCTCTGCCTTGGGATAGCATGAGGGGCGTAACCGCCCCGAGTATCGTCCTTGCTCTGCTGCCGGCTCCCCCGGATCCCTCCACGCTCGGAAGCCCCTATGGAAGGCTGGAAACGGGCCGTGCCAGCTACCGCCCGCCCGAGCGCATCCGCGTCTCCGTCACTGGCCGCGCCCGCGGCGATTCCACCGCGCGCCTCCGCGCAGCCGAGGGCCGGTACGGTATCGTGCAACTCTTGGCCTTACGTCCGCTCAGGCCCGCTCCAAAACCGGATTGAGAGCAGCGCGGTGGCAGTGCTCACCTGCCCTGCCCACCCGGGGACTCCTTCAGGAACTCCGCCGCAATCCGTTCCCCCAGCCGGCGCGTCTTTGCATGCGAAATATTGGAGAGCACGGCCACCGCCAACCCACGCTCCGGATACATCCGCAGATCCGCGGTGTCCCCGCCCAGAATCACACCGCTGTACCCGGCGCTGCGCACGGGTTTGCCGTCCACGAGCAGTTCACCCGCTTCCCATCCGAGCCCGTACCCCGTCTCCTGCCCGGAAGCGAGCCGCTGCGGCGTCTCCAACATCTCCACGATGGCCGGCTTCAGCAGCCTGCCGCTGTGCAGCCCAAGCAGGAACCGCACCAGGTCCGCTGGTGTTGACACGAACATGCCCGCCCCTGAGTAGCACGACAAATCCAGCGGCCGCATCACGTGCATTCCATGCCGCGGATTTTCGATGAACCGCGGAAAGTACGCGGTCGCCTGCCGCGGCGGCGCCAACTTCACGCCCTTTGGCCCGGCGCCGCCTTTCGTCCGCGGATCGTAGATCAGCTCGCGAAAGAGATTGGCCAGCGGGAAATCTTCATCGGCCTCCACAGGCCCGGCATCGGCGCCCGTTTGCGCCATCCCGAGCGGCTCGAACACGCGCTCCTGCATGAATTCAAGCAGCGGCCGCCGCGCCGCCGCCTCCACCGCGGCGCTCACCGCGATCCAGCCAAACGCCGAAAAGTGGAATTCCGTGCCCGGCTCCGACAGCACCGGCCAGCGGATGAAATGCGGCAACGCCTCCGCCGCAGCCTCGCAGTGCTGCGTATAGAGCGGCCCCTCGTCCCCTGCCCCATGCTCCAGCCCCGCCGTGTGCGCCATCAGATCCCGCAGTGTCACCGGCGGCGTTCTGGCCGGGAATCCGGGAACCAGCACATGGGCTTCGCTGTCAGGATGGAGTCGTCCTTCCTGCATCAGCAAACCCGCGGCCGCCGACGTCAATGCGATGGATGCCGTCCCGATGCGGAACCGGATGTCCGGCGTCACTCGTGTCCGCGTCCGCGTGTCGGCATAGCCGAGCCCCTCCGCCCACACAACCCGGTCGCCCACCCCGACGGCCACGGAGAGCCCCGGCAGATTCTCATCAGCCAGATGTGCGAGCGCTGCGCGGCGCGCCCGCTCCGCGGCTGCCGCCCAGCCCGGAGGGGGCGCAACCGAGATCGCGAGTGGAATCCCGGTGCGGTCCGGATGAACCGGCACGCTGGAAATCCAGACCCCCACCGCGACGAAAATCAGGACTGCTGCCGGCAACAGCAACAGCCACATGCAGCCGGGCGCCCGCCTGTCAGCCATGATTCCCGCCTCTCATTCTGAGCCATGGCTCCGGCGCGCGGGCGCGTGGATCCTCAACGGGCGCGGACGGGCAAGGCAGTCAGCACCCGCAGCGTATCCGCCACCTGCGGCTTGAAGATGTCCGAGTGGCCCAGAATCACGCGGTCCGCATTCAGGTTGATCACCGGATACTCGAGGAACTTTTCCAGCGAGACCACATCGCCCAGGTTCAGGTGGATGCACTCCTCCGCCGTCAGCCCGCGCGCCCCGTTCGCGCCCAGTCCTCCGTAGGGGTCGTTCGGTCCTCCAAGCCCCGAAGCGTTCTGCCGCTTCAGCATCGACGCCACTGGATACGCCATCCCGACGGCTTTGTCGTGCACCGAGTGCGTGACCGCGATCGGCCCGCGCACCATCCGCTCCGCGACGACAGGCCGGTACAGCCCCTGGGGGCTGAACGCGAACTGCGAGAACGCCCCCTGGATCAGCATCATCGAATCCACCTGCGGCGCTCCGTCCGGCCGCCCCAGCGCCATCGCCGCCGCTGTCGCCAGCCGCGCTCCGAAAGAATGCCCGGCGAAATGCACCGCAGTCTCAGGCGCAAGCTGCCTCAACGAGCGCACCAGCGGCGCCAGCCCGCCCGCGCCCACTTCCGCCGCGCGCTCTTTCATCAGGTAGTACGAAGTCGCCTCGACGCCCGCCCTGACCACGCCGGCTGCGTTGCGCTTCAACGGGTGCGACGGCCAAGCCACGCCGCACACGGGCAGGGGCCTCAGCGCTTCCGCGAACCACGCGAACAGCCGGCCGCTGGCTTCCGTGTCGTTCAGCCATCCGTGCGCCGCCATCAGCACCGCCGGCGGCCGCTCGCGCTGGACAAAATCGAAAAACGCGTCCCGTTGTGCGGCGTTCAGAAACCGCCCCGACGCGTCAAAATCAATCCGGAATAATGGCATCGTTTCACTCCCCAATCAGCCTGTCCATCTCGGCTCTCAGCGCGCCTGAAGCGCGCGAAACAGGTTCACCATTCCGCGGCCCTGAAAATGCGGCGCGCGGCGCAGATCGGTCGCCGTCTGCAGGAAAATCTCTTTCACGTCCAGCGGCCGCCCGATGAACTCCGGCCGCACCGACAGAAACGCCGCCACCGCCCCCGAGACATGCGGCGCTGCCATCGACGTTCCGGAGTCCTCGACATACGCCACCCGCCAGTCCGCGCCCGCCGGCGCCTTGCCGGGCGCGGCGCAGCTCACGATCCGTTCCCCCGGCGCCACCAGATCCGGCTTCATCCGCCCATCGCCGGTCGGCCCTTTCGACGAGAAATACGAAACCCCGTATGTGTGCGGCCGCTCCCGGTGCGTCGAGCCCACCGTGATCGCCAGTTCCGCGTTGCCCGGATCGTTGATCGTCAGATCCAGACACGTCGGCGTCATGCCCGTGTGCTGGGAATTCTGCCACCCATACCCGGAATTTCCGGCAGCCACCACGACGCAGACCCCCGAATGAACCAGCCGGTCGATTTCCTGGCACAGCGGCGATGCTCCGCACGCGAACCACTCCGGGTCGAACTCATAGCCCAGCGATAAATTCACCCCGTGGACCACCAGCCGCCGCCCGTATCCGTTCAGCTGCTGCACGTAATCGAGAGCCGCCAGAATGTCGGACACTTCGCCGCACCCGTCCGGTCCCAGCACTTTCAGCGAAACCAGCTTCGTTTCCGGGGCAACCCCGCGCACCGGCCCGCCGGCGTTTGAGGCAGGGAGCTCCGCTCCCTCCGGCGCCTCGCCCGCCAGGATTCCAGCCACGTGCGTTCCGTGGCCGAATTCATCGGTCAGCGGCGACTCTCCGCCGGTAAAATCCCGATGCCCGATTCCATCAGGCAGAAGCAGATTCCCGTGCCTCTCAAAGTGCATGTGCGGCGCAATTCCCGAATCCGCCACCGCCCACACAATGCCCCGCCCCGTTGCCTGAAAGCCGGCCATCGCGGCATCGGCGTGGATCGCCCGCAACGCGCTCAGCGCCCGCACCGCGTGGTTCAGCCAGATGCGGTACAGCGCCGTGCCGCCCTTTTCCGCCAGAGCGAGAATCTCCGCCTTTGTCAGCCGCGCCCGGAAGAGCCCCCGTTCGGCCGCGCCGATCGGCAGCGCCGCAGGAACGAGTTTCAGGAGGTCCTCCGCCCTTGCGCCGTGCCGGAGTTCCAGCAGGACGCTGAAGGGATCAGAAGAAGCGGCTCGTTCGAGCCGGTCTTGCAGGGCGAGGTCGATCAGGGTGGGTTGCAGTCGGGCGGGATCGAATGGACGCGGCCGCAAGGCTTTGGACCTCCGGCCCAGAACCTCCCCGAAGACAGCCGCCCGCTCCCGTGTTCGCACGGGAAACGCCTGAAAACAGTTCGGCTATTTTTTTCCAACCCTCGTGACGGACGCCGGAGAAGAATGCGCACCCGCGCCAATGCTGCGCAAGGCGCGCAGGCCGGGCGGTCAGGAGAACCCCGCAACGGGCGTCCGGATGCAGCCACTTTGCGGGGTCCGGCAAGCTCCGCCGGACTCGGTCCTGAAATGCCTGTGTTTCAGGCCTTTTTGTGTTATTTTGATGGTTTGAACCGCCCCGTTCTGTTCCTCCTGCTCCTCCTTGCGCCCTGCGCCGCCGCCCAGCAGGTCTCCGAACGGACCATTGCCTCCAACCGCCCGCCGGTCCGCTGGGTCACGACGCTTCAGACCGGTTTCGCCGACACCTTCCAGCTCACCCTCGGCGGGGTCTTCGGCGACGGACCCGCCTGGCAGAACCGCGTCACCACCGGCCTCGCCAACCTCTTCCGCCCCGGAGACCTGCTCTACCTGCACGGCTGGAACACCACCGACGGACCGTCCGGCGAAAACAATACCGTCGCCGGCCTCGCTTACCGCGCCCCCGTCTGGCGCAAAGGTTCGCAGAGCCTCGCCCTCGGTTCAGGCCTCCAGTATTGGAATTTCCCCTCCGTCCTCACAGGCACCACAGACTGGCTCATCCCCGGCAATCTCATCTACACAGCCCGCGCATGGCGCTTCCCTCTCACGGTCACCAGCGATTCCTGGACGCTGCTCGCGAGCCGTCTGCCAAAGGGCTCGCTCGTCTATTCGCAGGCCTGGATCGATCACCCGCTCGTGAATACCGATCCCGTGCGCATCACCTTCCGCCACGGTCCGGCCCACACTTATTCCTGGAATTTCTACGACACGCACGGCCACCGGGTCGTGCGCTATCAGACCGCCGTCGTCATCGCCTGGAAGGACACGCAGCTGGAAGCGGGCTGGCGCCAGCAGTGGGGCCTTCAACGGCGCATCCCCGACAACCGCTTCTGGCAGGTCAGCCTTTCGCGCACCTTCTCCCGCTGACGCCCGCTCACACCGCCAGCCGCAGCAACTCCCGCTGAATCTCGCCCGTCACCTCGGCGCCCGCTTCAGACCGGTACACGTTCACCTCGCTCCGGATGCCGAACTCCGGCAGATAGACGCCCGGCTCCACCGAGAAGCACAGCCCCGGAACGACCGGGCGTTCGTCGTGCGTTTCGAAGTTGTCCATGTTCGCGCCCGTCCCGTGGACGTCCTCCCCGATCGAGTGCCCGGTCCGGTGGATGAAGAATTCCGCCAGACCCCGCTCGCGCAGATACCCGCGCGCCGCATCGTCCACCTGATACCCGCACAGCGGCTCGCCGGACTCCGCCGCCCGCATGACTCTGTCCACCGCGGCGTCGCGCGCGCCTGCCACCGCCGCGAACACCTCCAGCATCCGCTCCGGCGGCGCCGCGCCGCAGAACGCCGTCCACGTGATGTCGTAATACACCGCGGCGGGTTCGCGCAGCTTCGCCCACAGGTCGATCAGCAGCAGATCGCCCCGCCGGATCTCGGCCGAGCCGGACGCCTGCGGCTCGTAGTGGGGATCGGAGGCGTGCGCGTTCACCGCCACGATCGGCCCGTGATCGGTCAACAGCCCTTCTGTTTCAAACGCATTCAGAATGAATTGTTTGATTTCGAACTCGGTCACCCGCGCGCCCGACGCCAGCCGCTCTTCCGCCAGCCGGAACGCCGCCGCGCGGATCGCGTCCACCTTCGCCTGCGCCCGCCTGTGGCTCGCATACTGCTCCGGCGTCCACAACGCCTCGAACTCCTGCACCAGCGCCGCCGACGAGACGACCTCCACGCCCAGTGAACGCACCAGCTCCACCGTGCCCGCATCCACCATCGCCACATAAGGAACCGCGCACTTCGGCGAATACTGCATCGCCACGCTGCGCGCCCCGGCGAGGATCTCCTTCAGCCTCTGCTCCTGCTCCTGCCAGCCCGCGTACAGCCGTTTCCCGCCCGGCAGCGCGTCCAGCATCCCGGCCTCGATCCGGTGCGCCAGCTTCACCGGTTCGCCTGCCGCCGGCACGTAGTAATACCAGCGCCGCGTCGGCGTCCGCGGCGGCTCGAACCCCAGAATCCGGTACGCCAGCCCGTCCCGCCGGTGGTGGTCGAAAAACAGCCAGCCGTCAAGTCCCTGCCCGCGCAGAGCCGCCTGCATCGCTTCCAGCCGCATGCCCATAGTGTACGGGAACGGCCCCCTGTTAGACTGAAAGTTCATCCCCCATGACATTGGAGAAAGTCTACGAACCGCAGCGGTTTGAGCCGCGCTGGGCCGAGGCGTGGATCGCCGGCGGCTACTTCACGCCCCCGCAGACAAAACAGGATGGCAAGGAAGTGTTTTCCCTCGTCATCCCCCCTCCCAACGTCACCGGCAGCCTGCACATCGGCCACATGCTCGAGCACACCGAGATCGACGCCACCATCCGCTGGCATCGCATGCGCGGCGACCAGACCCTGTGGCTCCCCGGACAGGACCACGCCGGCATCGCCACCCAGATGGTCGTCGAGCGCGCCCTCTGGGAGAACGAGAAAGTCACCCGCCACGACCTCGGCCGCGACGAGTTCGTCCGCCGGGTCTGGCAGTGGAAAGAGCAGTACGGCGGCACCATCATCCGCCAGATGAAGCGCATCGGCGCCTCCTGCGACTGGACGCGGAACCGCTTCACCCTCGACCCCGGCCTTTCCCGCGCCGTCCGCGAGACCTTTGTCCGCCTTTACGAAAAGGGCCTCATCTACCGCGGCGAGTACATGGTCAACTGGTGTCCCCGCTGCCACACGGCCCTCAGCGATCTTGAAGTCGTCCACGAAGAGACGGCTGGCAACCTCTGGCATATCCGGTACCCCGTCAAGGACATGCCGGGCCGTTTCGTCACCGTTGCGACAACGCGTCCGGAGACGATGCTCGGCGATACTGCCGTCTGCGTGAACCCGGACGATGAACGCTATCGCGACCTCCACGGCCGGACCGTCGTGCTGCCGCTGATGAACCGCGAAATCCCCGTCATCACGGATCCGCTGGCCGATCCGAAATTCGGCACCGGCGTCGTCAAGGTCACGCCCGCCCACGACCCCAACGATTTTGAAGCGGGCCGCCGCCACAACCTCCCTCACGTCGTCGTCATCGGCCTCGACGCCCGCATGACCGAAGCCGCCGGCCCGTATGCCGAACTCGACCGCTTCGAGGCCCGCAAGCGCGTCCTCGCCGATCTCGAAGCCCAGGGACTGCTGGAAAAGACCGAGGCCTACACGCTCAGCGCCGGCCGCTGCCAGCGCTGCAAGACCATCGTCGAGCCGCTCGTCTCCACGCAGTGGTTCTGCCGCATGAAGCCGCTCGCCGAGCCGGCCATCCGCGCCGTCGAGGACGGCCGCATCCGCATCGTTCCGGAAAATTACGCAAAAACCTACTTCGAGTGGATGTACAACATCCGCGACTGGTGCGTCTCCCGCCAGCTCTGGTGGGGCCACCGCATCCCTGCCTGGCACTGCGCCGCCTGCGGCCAGACCACCGTCTCCCGGGAAGATCCTGCAGCCTGCGCGCACTGCGGCTCAGCGGACATCACGCAGGACCCGGACGTGCTCGATACGTGGTTCTCCAGCGGACTCTGGCCCTTCTCCACGCTCGGCTGGCCCGATCAAACCGAAGACCTGAAAACGTACTACCCCACCACGCTCCTCATCACCGGCTTCGACATCCTCTTTTTCTGGGTCGCCCGCATGATCATGCTCGGCATCGAGTGCACGGGCGACATCCCCTTCCGCACCGTCTACATCCACGGGCTCGTGCGCGACGCACACAGGCAGAAGATGTCGAAGACCAGGGGCAACACCATCGATCCTCTCGAGGTCATCGAGCAGTACGGCACGGACGCCGTGCGCTTCGCGCTGCTGCGCGGCGCCGCGCCCGGCATGGACATCGCCCTCAGCGAAGAGCGCATGGCCTCCAGCCGCGCCTTCGCCAACAAGATCTGGAACGCCGCGCGCTTCCTCTTCATGCAGATGGAAAAGGTCGGCCTCGAGCAGCTCGCCCTGGACGCTCCGCCTCTGCACGTCAGCCGTCCCCGCGCCATCGCCGGCGCCGTTCCGCTGGAAGACCGCTGGATCCGCCACAAGCTCGACGAAGCCGCCGCGCGCATGGAACAGGCGCAGCTTCACTACCGCTATCACGAAGCCGCCGACATCGTCTGGACGTTCCTCTGGGATGATTTCTGCGACTGGTACGTGGAGATCAAGAAGCTCCGCGTGCAGCAGGGCGTCGAGCCGCGCGCGCACGTGGAAACGATGGCCGAAACCTTCGAGCTCGCCCTGCGCCTGCTGCACCCGCTGATGCCTTTCATCAGCGAAGAACTGTGGCAGCGCCTTGTCCGGAAGGGCGCGCAGACGCCCGAGTCCATCTGCATCGCGCCCTATCCGCACGCGGGCGATGCCGCCGATGAGGACGCCGCGCGGCAGTTCGCACTGCTCCAATCGGTGATCACCGCCGCCCGCGCCCTCCGCGCCGACAACAAGGTCGACCCCGGCGCGCGCGTCGAAGGCTGGATTGAAACACTTTCTCCGGAAGCAGAGGCAGTGGCTTCCGCTGCGCTTGATCTTGTCAACGCTCTCGCCGGGGGCGCGTTCGAACTCAACCCCGCCGCGCGCCCTGCGGGCGTGCGCCGCGCCGCCGCCGAGTTCGCCGTCGGCCTGAAACTCTCCGGCGCCCAGATCGACTCCATCCGCCAGCGCGTCGAGAAACGCATGGCGGAACTGGAAAAAGTGATCGCCTCCAGCCGCAGACAGCTGGGCAGCGAGAGCTTCGTCGCGAAAGCCCCGGCGCACGTCGTCGACGGCATCCGCGAGAAGCTCGCCGCCTACGAAAAAGAGCTCGCCGAACAGCAGGCCGTGCTCGCGGAGCTGGGAGCCTGATCCGATGAACTGGCGGCATCCCGACGCGCTCGACCTGATCCGCCGCGCGCTGGCGGAAGACATCGGCACGGGCGACGTCACCACCGAGCTCACCGTGCCCGCCAGCCGCCGCGCTTCCGGCGCTTTCTACGCGCGCGAGCCGCTCACGGTCGCCGGCATCGAGCTGATCCAGACCGTTTACGATCTGGCCGGCGGCGATGTCACGGTGGAAGTGCTCGCGCCCAGCGGCGCGACGGTGGAGCGCGGCGCGTGCCTCGCGCGCGCCGCAGGATCGGCCCGGCGCCTGCTCACCTGCGAGCGAACAGCGCTCAATCTGCTGCAGCGGCTGAGCGGCGTCGCCACCATGGCCCGGCGGTTCACCAGCGCCATCGAAGGCACGCAATGCCGCATTCTGGACACCCGCAAGACCACGCCCGGAATGCGTGTTCTGGAGAAGCTCGCCTCGTCCTGCGGCGGCGTCGTCAACCACCGCATGGGCCTGTACGACGCCGTGCTCATCAAGAACAACCACATCACCGCCGCTGGCGGCGTCCGCGCCGCGCTGGAAGCCGTCCGCGGCGCTCCGCTGCCTGTCGAGATCGAAGTCCGCACGCTGGAAGAGCTCGATGAAGCGCTGGCCTGCGGCGCACAAAGGCTGCTGCTCGACAATCTGACGCCGCAGCAGGCGCGCGAGTGGATCGCCCGCATCAACGGCCGCGCCACGGTGGAACTCAGCGGCGGCATCACGCTCGACAACGTGCGCGACTTCGCGCTCGCCGGCGCGCAGTTCATCTCCAGCGGCGCCATCACGCACTCGGCGCGCGCCGTCGACATTCACTTCAGGCTGGATCTCGATGCGGCGCATTGAGTGGCACGACACCATCGACACGACGATGCGGCGCGCCGCCGAACTGGCGCGCGAGGGCTGCCCTGCGGGCACGGTCGTGGCTGCCCGCGAGCAGACCGCCGGCCAGGGCAGGCTCGGCCGTGCATGGGATTCGCGGCCCGGCGGGCTCTATTTCACCATCGTCCTGCGGCCGCGGCTTGAACCGGCGCAGGTCCCGCTGGCCACGCTCGCCCTCGGCCTCGCGGTGGCTGACACGCTGCAGACGTTCCTCGGCCTGTCCGTCGATCTGCGCTGGCCGAACGACGTGCTGATCGGAGACCGCAAGCTGGCCGGCATTCTCGCGCAATTTCAGGACGGCGCGCTTCTGGCGGGCGTCGGGCTCAACGTAAACCAGCGCGAGTTTCCTCCGGAGCTGGCGCCGATCGCCACATCGTTGCTGTTAGAAACGGGTGCAGAACAGAATCCTGAATTCCTGTTGCCAGTGCTGGCGCGCTCGATCGAGTCCCACCTGAACATTCTCGAAACCAGCGGCGCCACGGCGATCCTGCGTCTGTTCGAGGCGGCTTCCTCATACGTGTCCGGACGCCGCGTCACGGTCGAGCTGCCAGCGGGGGAGATCACGGGAACCACGGCGGGGCTCACCGCTGACGGATTCCTCCGGGTGCGCCGCGACGACGGCGCTGAAGTGACGGTCACGGCGGGCGGCGTGCGTCCCGCCGGGTGATCTCACCGTTCTGCAACATCCCGCATCTATGATGAAGAGGAACGGGATGAGTTCTCCCACGTCAAATGGCGGGCGGCGGGTTCCCGCCTGGCTCGGTTCGGCGGTTGTCTATACGTTGTCGCTGGCCTGCCTGCTCTGGGTGTATCACGACTTCGACTGGCGCACCGAGCTGCCGAAGCTCCGGCAGATCCATCCGCTCTGGATCGTCGTCGCGGTGGCAGCAGACGTGCTGGTCTACGTCAGCCAGGGCTGGCGATGGAACATTCTGCTCGCGCCGGTGCAGCGGCTCTCGCTGTGGCGCAGCGTGCAGGCGATTTACATCGGACTCTTCGCCAACGAATTACTGCCGCTGCGCAGCGGCGAGCTGATCCGCTGCTATCTGGTAGCGGCGTGGAACCGGATTCCCTTCCCCCTCGTGCTTAGCTCGGCATTGATCGAACGGCTGATCGACGGCATGTGGCTGATCTTCGGATTTGCCGCCGTGTCGCTGTTCGTACAGCTCCCCGCGGACCTGGTAGCGGGTGTCTGGATCCTCGCGGGCGTAGTCGGGGCGATTGGAGCGCTGCTCGTGTTCGCCGTGATGAACCGGCGCTTTTCGCACCACGTCACAACGCGCCACCGCTGGTCGGAGGTGCTGCGCACGGCTGTGGAGGGTCTTCATGCGATGGGGCGCTCGCGGACGTTCCCCATGGCGGTGGCCGCCAGCATCGTCTATCTCGCCCTGCAGGTCATTCCGATCCACGCAATGCTGGAGGGCTACGGGCTGGACCTGCCGTGGGGCGCAGCGGCGGTCGTGCTGGTGGTGCTGCGGCTCGGCACCGTGCTTCCGTCGGCGCCCGGCAACGTAGGGCTGTTTCACCTGTTCGCCTATCTGGGGCTGCACCGCGTGCTGGGCGTGGACGCGCAGACGGCCAAGAGCGTGGCCGGAGTGATGTTCTTCATCGTCACCGTGCCCCTGCTGGTGGCCGGGGCTGTGGCGCTGGCGCTGACGGGAACCGAGATCCGCGAGATCTACCGCCGCGCCCACCAGCATCATCGCGAGCATCGCAGCGCCGCGCCGCAGCCGCGCTGAACCCTGCGATAGAATTGCTCGGCAGGGTTTCCTATGTCGAGCCAAACTTCCAATTCCCTTTCGCGCCGCGCGGTTCTCTCCGCCGCAGGCGCGTTTACCATCGTTTCGCCACAGGCTGTCCGCGGCACTCAGGCCAATTCCAGAGTTTCGATCGGGCTCATCGGCAGCGGCGGGCGCGGCACATACGACGCGCGCATCGCGCACAACGACCCGCGAGGCCAGCTCACCGCGCTGTGCGACCTGTTCGACGACCGCATCGAGCAGGCCAAGACCGCCCTCAAGCTGGACAAAGTCGACGAGTACAAGGACTACCAGAAGCTCCTGGCGAACCCGTCGATCGACGCCGTGATCATCGCCACGCCGCCTTACCAGCACCCTGAGCAGTTTGAAGCGGCGGTGCAGGCGAAAAAGCACATTTACTGCGAAAAACCCGCGGGTGTGGACATCGCCGGCTGCCAGAAGGTGATCCGCGCCGGGCGCAAAGCCGATCCGAAGAAGGTCATCTCGTTCGGTTTCCAGCAGCGCTACGGCCCGGTGTATCTGGAAGCGTGGAAGCGCGTGAAGGGCGACTCGATCGGGCCGCTGGCAGCCGCCCGCGCCTACTGGATCGGCGGCGACCCGTTCACGCGGCGCGACTACCCGGGGCTCGATCCGAAACTGGCGGAAGTGCGCAACTGGTTCTGCTATGCGAAGTACTCGGGCGACATCATCGTCGAACAGGACTGCCACAACTTTGACGTCCTCCACTGGTTCCTCGAAGGACTCCCCATCCGCGCCGTCGGCTATTCAACCCGCAAGGTGCGCCTCACGATGGACATCGTCGACAACCTGACGCTGTCGTTCGAGTGGCCGAACAACATGCTGGTGAATTACGAGGCCAACCAGCTCACTCCGCGCGGCTTCTCGAAGGTCGGCGAGGAGTTCACGGGCACGAAAGGAACCATCACGGTGTCGCGCGGAGCGATGGTCCATTACAAGGGCCAGAACGACGTCGAGCGCATGGAATCGAAGCGCGACATCACCAACGACGCCCTGGAGCAGTTCCTCGAGCGCATCCTCACGGGCGATGTCGAGAACGTGGCCGAGCGCTCGGCGCTGTCCACCATGATCGCGCTGCTCGGCCGCGAGGCCATGTACACGCGGAAGGAGCAGACCTGGAAAGGTCTTTTCGGGAACATCGCATGAAACACCTTGTTTCGCTTCTCGCTGTTGCCGCTGCGGGCGCTCTGCTCTCCGGGCAGGGCGCCGCGCAGCCGCCCCGCAAGCTGCGCGTGCTGGCCATCGGCGCGCATCCGGACGATTGCGACATCAAGTTCGGCGGCACGGCGGTGAAAATGGCCCGCGCCGGGCACGCAGTCAAGTTCCTGTCGGTGACCAACGGCGACGCCGGCCATCAGACGATGGGCGGAGCGGCGCTGGCCAGGCGCCGCTATCTGGAGACGCAGGAATCCGCCCGCCGGCTCGGCATCGCCGAATATGAAGTGCTCGACAACCACGACGGCGAGCTGATGCCGACGCTGGAAGTACGCCGGCAGATCATCCGCGCCATCCGCAAATGGCAGGCCGACATTGTCATCGGTCCCCGCACGAACGACTACCACCCGGACCACCGCTACACCGGCGTGCTGATCCAGGACGCCGCCTACATGGTGATCGTGCCGAACATCGTGGCCGACACGCCGCCGCTCGAACGGAATCCCGTGTTCCTGTATTACCAGGACAATTTCCAGAAGCCCGCGCCGTTCCGCCCCGATGTGGTGGTGCCCATCGACGACGTCTTCGACGTGAAGATCAGCGGGCTGGACGCCCATGTTTCGCAGTTCTACGAGTGGCTGCCCTGGACGGACCGGCGGCTGGACCAGGTGCCGAAAGATCCCAAAGAGCGCCGCGCCATGCTGGCCAAAATGCGCACGCAGCCGATCACCGAAGAAGTGCGGAAGGTTCTCGTCGAGGAGCTGGGCGCGGAGGCGGCTGCCAAAGTGCAGCACGTCGAGTCCTTCGAGCTGTGCGAGTACGGGCGGCGTCCGAAGATCGACGAACTCCGCGCGATGTTTCCGCTGAAGTGACACGCCAGGAACAGTTGAGGATGCTCCCGGGCGTGGACGAGCTCGCCCGCTCGATCGCGCTGCCGGTGCCTCACGCGCTGGTCGTCACCGAGGCGCGCGCCGTGCTGGAAGAGTGCCGGCGGCTGATCCAGCGCGGCGAAACGCTGGCGGAAGAGCCGCTCACGGCGCTCGAACGGCGGCTGGGAGCCTTGCTTGAGCCCTCTCTCCGCCGCGTCATCAACGCCACCGGCGTCATTCTGCATACGAACCTCGGGCGCGCTCCGCTGCCTGAGTTCCCTGCCCCGCAGGGTTACTCGAATCTCGAATACGACCTCGAAACCGGCCGCCGCGGCAAGCGGGATGTCCATGCTGCGCCGCTGCTCGAACGACTGCTGGGCGCGCCGGGCATCGTCGTGAACAACAACGCGGCAGCCGTGTTTCTGGCCCTGCACGAACTGGCTGCGGGCGGCGAAGTCATCGTCAGCCGCGGCGAGCTGGTCGAGATCGGCGACGGCTTCCGCATTCCGGAAATCATGGCGCGCAGCGGCGCGAGGCTCGTCGAAGTTGGCACCACCAACCGCACGCGGATCGAGGACTACCGGCACGCGATCTCGCCGGACACCCGGCTGCTGCTGCGCGTCCATCCATCGAACTTCGTCATCCAGGGGTTCGCGGGACGTCCTTCCATCGAGGAGCTGTGCCTGCTGGGTCGTGAGCGCGGCATCCCCGTCTATGAAGACCTCGGCAGCGGGTGTCTGGTGGACCTGACGCCTTACGGAGTGAATGAGCCGCTGGCGCAGGCCAGCCTGCGCGCGGGCGCAAGCCTCGTGTCCTTCTCCGGCGACAAGCTGCTGGGCGGGCCGCAGGCAGGAATCCTCGCCGGCAAGCACGAGATCGTCCAGCGCCTCCGGCGCAATCCGATGTTCCGCGCGCTGCGCGTGGATAAGATGGTGTATGCGGCTCTGGAAACGGCGCTGCGTCTGACCCTGCTCGAAAAGTGGAACGATCTGCCGGTGCTGCGCATGATCCGGCTGTCTCCGGACGAGATCGCGGAACGCGCGCGCCGGATGGCGGGCGAGATCAACGCCTCTGGCAGGTTGCGCGCCGACGTGCTGCGCGGCGAATCATTGCTGGGCGGAGGCTCGACGCCCGGGCAGGCGCTGCCGACGTGCCTGGTGGCAGTGACGCCGGACGCGGCGCAACTGGAGCGCAAACTGCGGGCGCACCAGCCGCCCGTGATCGCGCGCATCGACGACGAGCGGCTCCTTGTCGATCTGCGCACCGTGGCGCCTGAAGATGACGCCACGGTGCTGGCGGCGCTGCTCGCCTGAACGATCCAGGCCGGGCGCGCGCTTCCGTCTGCTTCAGCGTTACCAGCCGGTCATGGAACCTGTCCCCGGACAAGCCATTGACCAGAATCTGATTCCCGGCCGATCCGAAAATCGTGCGGCCCTGTGCCAGCGCTTCCGGTTCGGTAACCGGCGCCCTGGCTCCCGTTTCCCGGTCGAGCCGGCGGATGCCGTTCACGCCAGCATAAATCTCCCCTGCCGGCGTGATGGCAAGCCCGCTGAGAGAAGCGGGCCGGCCGCCAGGTACGACCGGCATGACCGTGCGATGGACTCTCAGGGTTTTCCCATCCAGACTTGCTTCCAGAACTGCATTGTTGCCGGCCCCGTAAGCGGCGACGCGGTCCGCAGAACCAGCGAGATAAGGCGAGCCATGCTGCCGGCCCGTGGCGGGACTGGGTTCCGCCATCATGTCCTTCTGCGATACGATTTTTCTCAACACCTCGCCGGAATCGGAAAACTGATACAGAACCGGCTCTTCACTGCTGGGGTCCTCGACGGTTTTCACGTTCCAGCCAAAACCCCAGATCGTCCCGTTCGGAGCCACGCGGATCCGGAGCGGCTGAAATGGAGTGATGCGCACGCTGCGGGTCAGCGTGCCGTCGGCCGAGCAGAACAGCAGCCACAAAGACCGCCTGTTGGACTCGTGCCTGGCGACCGCGGAGATCACGAACCGCTGCCGGTCAGGGAACACGGCGAGATCGGCTGGAAAGGTTTCGATGGCTTCCGGGGCCGAGATACGAATGCGCGCCACGACCTTGTCGGCCGCGGGATCGATCAGGGTGAAATGGGGCGAATTCTCGTCTGGAAGATGAAAAAACACCAGAAGGCCATACTGGAAGCTGGGCACAGTGACACGGCCTCCCGGCAACGTCCACAGGCGGTATTCCTGCGTGGCGGACTGAGTTTGGGCGAAGCCGTCTGACGCAGTCGCGACAGTCAGCAGACAGAGGGCGAGACCCGTCAGAAAGCGCGGCGTCATCGTCATGGGGTTCGTCTCCTCGTGGTGGATGTCTGTCTTCCGGCTCCAGCGCAGTTCCGGTTGATTTTCGATCATTCAGACGTGCGACGGCCGCGAAACGTGGAGGGGTTTTGCAGGCGGCTGGCCGCGGGCGCGGGCAAACGGCCGCCAGACGGGCGGTCCGGCCAACGTTGCAAGACGTCGGCGGCGCCTTTCTGAAAGAGAAACTCGGGTCAGCGTGCGGAGCTGCTCCTCATCCACTCGACCATGCGCCGCACGCCTTCTTCGTAGGGTGTTTTCTGCAAACCGCCGAGGGCGGAAGCGAGATCGCTGTCGTCGAGCAGCACCGGGGTTTCGCCCAGATATTGCATTTCGACCAGCTCGCGCAGCAAAGGATTGAAAAGTCCGCCCAGACGGAGCATCCAGCGGCCGGTGGGAAGCACGCGGGGCTGGCAGCCGATCTCGCGCGCCGCCACTTCCGTGAAGCGCCGCCCGGAGATGGCGCCAGGACCGGCGAAGTTCCAGCGCCGGCCGAAGCACTCGCGGTGTTCGAGCAGATCCGCGATGACGCGTGCAGCGTCTGGGATGTAGACGAACTCGTGGGGCAGGTCGGGATCGCCGAGCCAGCGGGCCGGCTTGCCCGCCATCAACGATTCCAGCATCATGTGCGCGAGGCTGTTGGAGGCGTAGGGCCCGTAGAAGTCGGGCAGATGCAGGACGAGCGTCTCGAGCACGCCGGGCTCGTGCGCGGCGATGGCGGCGTCCTCCTGCTCTTTGCGGAAGCGGCCCTTGCGCGCCTCAGGTTCGCGCGGGTGTTCCTCGCTAACCCGCGCAGCCCGCGGCCGTCCGTAGGAATAGACGCTCGACACGACGATCATGCGCTGCACGCCCGCTTTCCGCGCGGCCTGCAGCGCAGCGCGCATGAGCACCGGGTGGCGGTTGAACTCCGGGTAAGGGAGGCCGACGCAGTAGACGGCCAGTCCGATCCCTTCCAGCGCGAGGGCCGCAGCTTCCGGATCGGCAAGATCTGCGGGGCGGATGTCGGCTCTTCCGCCGAAAAGCCGTTCCTGTTTCGAGGCGTCTCTGCCGAGCACTGCGGGCCGCAGTCCCCGCTTTTCCAGTTCGTCGGCCACCGCTCTGCCGACGGCGCCTGCAGCGCCGATGATCGCGATCATGGGTTCCCTCCCCCGGTCATGCCAGAAGCCCGCCAGGTTTCAATACAATGACAGCCGCTCAAAAGAATCCTGATGACCTTCATTGAAAAATCCTTGGCTGCGGCGGGCGGGTTTCGCCCTATACTACTGTAAAGAGCATCGACCGAGTCCTGCCGCACCCGGGCAGGCTCCCAGTGAAGTCCCCGTAGCAGTCCCCGTCCCGGCCGGTTGTCCTTCCGGCCCTGAGATTTTCCTGAAAAGCGCCACGCGTTCACGCGCACGCCGAAGGCGGCGGAATCCGCCCATCGAGCCAAACGTCAGAGGTGTCTCGCGATGATTCGAACTATCCTGAGCTGTCTTCTCCTTTGCGCTTTCGTCCTCCATCTGGCTGAAGCGCAATCGTTTTTCGGCGGACTTCGCGGCGCGGTGACCGACCCCGGAGGAGCCGCGGTTCCGTTGGCCAAAGTCAGTCTGATCGATGAATCGACCGGCGCGGAGCGCTCGACGCTGACCACGCAGGAAGGAGAGTTCGCGTTCAATCAGGTGGTGCCCTCGACGTACAGCCTGCGCGTGGAGTCCCCCGGTTTCCGCGTGTTCGAGCGGAAGGGCGTCGCCATCGCGACGCAGCAGTTCACGACGGTGAATGTGCAGCTCGAAGTCGGCCAGGTGACGGAGACCGTAAATGTCACGGAAGAGGCGCCGCTGCTGGAAACGGGCAGCGCCAGCCAGGGTCAGGTGGTGGACCGGCAGAAGCTGATCGACCTGCCGAACCTCGGGCGCAACCCGTTCATGATGTCGCGGCTGGCGCAGAACGTCGTGCAGGTGGGCAACCCGGCTTACAACCGGATGCAGGACCAGAGCGGCTCGTCGCAGATCTCGATCGCCGGCGGACCGGTGCGCGGCAACAATTATCTGCTGGACGGAATTCCGATCACGGACGCCCTGAACCGCGCCATCATCATTCCATCCCTGGAAGCGGTGGAAGAGGTGAAGATCCAGGCGAGCACGTATGACGCCGAGATGGCGCGCACCGGCGGCGGCATGTTCAACACCTATCTGAAATCCGGCGGCAACACGTATCACGGAAGCGCCTTTGGCTACATCCGCGAGACGGAGTGGGCGGCGAACACCTTTTTCAACAACAGGGCCGGTCTGCCGCGCGTAGACAACCCCAACCGGACATGGGGCGGCTCTCTTGGCGGGCACCTTTCGATTCCCCGGCTTTACAACGGGCGCAACCGCACCTTCTGGTGGTCGGCCTGGGAGGCCTATTCGGACACGCAGGCGACGTCGGCCGAGTTCGCCGTGCCGACGATGAAGGAACGCGCCGGCGACTTTTCCTCCAGTTTCGCGCGAACGGGCGGCATGCAGGTGATGTACGACCCCTTGACCACACGCAACGATGGCTCGCGCGACCCCTTCGCGGGCAACATCATCCCGGCCAGCCGAATCGACCCCGTCGGCCGGAACATCGCCGCAACCTACATGCCGCCCTCGCGCGAAGCCCGGTTCTTCGGCGACCAGAACATCAGCGCCGCTTCCCGGATGAAATCCAAGGCGGATCAGAAAACACTGAAGGTCGATCACCAGATGACCTCGTGGTGGCGCTCCAGCGTCAGCTACCTCCGCTACTACTCCCTCGAACCGGGCGAGGACTGGTTTCCGACGGTGTCCTCGCCGGCGCAGTGGAAGCTGATGCGGCGCGTGGACGCCACGCAGTGGAACAACCTGATGACGCTGAACTCGTCGACGATCCTGAACGTGCGCTACGGGTTCAACCGGTTTCCGAATTTCAGTTTCCAGAAAAGCCTCGGCTATGACCCGGCCCAGCTCGGGTTCTCCCCGGCGTTCCTGCGCGACGTGACGTCGTACGTGTTTCCGAACATCGCGATGGAGACGCTCCACAGCCTCGGAACGAACAGCAACTCGTATTATGTGCACCACTCGAAGAATTTCTCGGCCAACGCTTCGCATTTCCGGGGAATTCACAGCCTGAAAGCGGGCTTTGATTTCCGGCGGATCAACGCGGACGGCATCGATCTGGGCAACAGCAGCGGCGCCTTCTCGTTCAATGACCAGTTCACGCGCGCTCTGCCGGGGCGCGCCGTCGCAGGAACAGGATCGGATCTGGCCAGCATGCTCCTGGGCTATCCGGCGTCAGGCAGCGGCTTCGTCTCCAACAAACTGTTCAATTACGCGGATTATTATGCGCTCTATGTGCATGATGACATCCGCCTTTTCCGCACGGTGACGCTGAATCTCGGCGTCCGGTGGGAACGGGAAAACGGCCTGGCGGAAAGGAACAACGCCCTGATCACGGGGTTCGACCGGGACGCGGTGAATCCCATCAGCGCGGGGCTCAACGGCTTCACGGCCAAAGGCGCCGTGCAGTTTGCGGGCGTCGGCAGCGCGCCGCGCACCGTGGGCAATCCGAACCTGCACAAGTGGGGTCCGCGGGCGGGCGTCGCATGGCAGGTGAGCCCCTCCATGACCGTACGCGCGGGCTACGGTTTGTACTGGGCGCCGCAATTCGCGATCGGCGCGCCGTACACGCCGGAAGGCTACACGGCGTCCACTCCCTACGTTGGTTCGAACGACAACGGTTTCACGCCGGCGGGGATTCTGTCCAACCCGTTCCCCTCAGGGCTCAACAAACCGACGGGCAATGCGCTGGGCGCCCTCACCGGCATTGGGCGCTCGCTGTCGCTGTTCGATCCGGATGCGCGCTCTCCGCGGGTGCACCAGTTCTCGTTTGACATCCAGCGGCAGTTCCGGGGCGGCATCGTGGCGAGCGCCGGATACGTGGGCTCCCGGACTCATCATCTGGTGCTGGGCACGGCATCCATCAACATCAACATGCTGCCGCCGGAGTACTTCAGCCTCGGCGCGGCGCTGAACGAGCGGGTGGCCAATCCGTTCTTCGGACGCGGCGGCGCGGGCGTCGTCGGCGCCCCCACGATTGCACGGCAGCAGCTGCTGCGCCCGTTTGCCGCGTTCGGGGACATCAATCTGCTCTTCTCCGACCAGAACCGAGCGCGGTACGACTCGATGGTGCTGAAGGTGCAGAAGCGGCTCGATCACGGCCTCTCGCTGCTGGCGACCTACACGTTCTCCAAGATGTTCGACGCAAGCTCCGGCGGCGCGGGCAACAACCTGAACCAGGGCGCCGCAGGTCCGCAGAACCCGTTTGACATGGCGGCTGAATATGCGTTGTCGAACGTCGACACGCCGCACCGGTTCTCGAGCGGTCTGACCTGGCAGTTGCCGGGCGAACGGCTGAAGCCTCGCCGGGCGCTGTACCTGCTGGCTGGCGGCTGGTCGGTGAATGCGGTCACCGTGTATCAGAGCGGCTTCCCGCTGCAGATCCGTCAGAACAGCAACAACAACTCCGTGATTGGCGCGGCGAGCCAGCGTCCCAACGCAACGGGCGTTTCTCCGGCGACGGAGGGCAGCACCAACGCGCGGCTCGACAACTGGATCAATCCGGCAGCGTTTTCCCAGGCGTCGCCGTTCACCTTCGGCAACGTGAGCCGGACGATCGGGCTGCGCGGACCGGGGATTGCGAACTGGGACATTTCGCTCTTCAAGACCGCTTCGATCACCGAAACGTACAAACTCCAGTTCCGCGCGGAAGCGATGAATGCCCTGAACACGCCGCTGTTCCGGTCGCCGAACACGGCTTATGGAAATGCGGCTTTCGGCAGGATCACTTCGCAGGCGAACTTCCCGCGTCTGATCCAGCTTGGACTGCGGTTCTATTTCTGACACGAAAAAGGGGTGATTTGAGATGACGGCAAAGACCATGCAGGAACCTTCGATCATGAGCCGTGAAGCGCGGCTGGATCCGGCGAAGCGCGGCTTCACGCGGCGGCTGTTCAACCGCGCCAGCGCCCTTCTGGGCGCGGGCGCGGCCCTGCCTTTTTACAACGAGGCTGCGCTGGCGCAGCTGTCCAACATCGGACGGCTGCCGCCGGACGCAGTGAAAATCAACGCGAACGAAAACCCCATGGGGCCGTGCCCGGAGGCGCTCGATGCGATCGCGAAGGCGGCGCGGCTGGGCGGGCGTTACCAGTATGAGGAGACCTCGGATTTCGTGAAGCTCCTCGCGGATCAGGAGGGGCTGAAGCCGGACTACGTGCTGCCGTTCGCAGGCTCGAGCGACCCGTTGCACCGCGTGATTCTCGCGTTCACGTCGAAGACGCAGCCGCTGGTAATGGGCGATCCCGGCTACGAGGCGGGACAGCGCGCGGCTGCCTTCATCGGCTCGCAGGTGATCCGCGTGCCGTTGCGGAAGGACTACGGGCATGACGTCAAGGCCATGGCGGCGGCGCACCCCACGCCGGGCGTGCTCTACATCTGCAATCCCAACAATCCGACCGGCACGATCACGCCGCGGGAGGACATCGAGTGGCTGGTGCGCAACAAGCCGGCGGGAAGCATTGTCCTGCTGGACGAAGCGTACCTGCATTTCTCGGAAGAGCCGGCGGGAAGCCCGCTGGTGGCCGCAGGGCAGGACGTGATCATTCTGCGGACATTCTCGAAGCTGTACGGAATGGCCGGGCTTCGGGCGGGCGCGGCGTTCGGGCGTCCGGACCTGCTTGAGAAGCTGAAGGCGTTCAGCGCGGGGGCGCTGCCCGTGACGGGGATGGTGGCTGCGATGGCCAGCCTCAAGGTCAAAAACCTGGTGCCGGAACGGCGGAAAATCGTGCGGGACATCCGCGAAGACGTTTTCGAGTGGCTGGAGAAAAACCGCTTCTCCTACGTGCCATCCGTGAGCAACAAATTCATGGTCGACGTCCGCCGGCCAGGGCAGGAAATCGTGCGTGAGATGGCCGCGCGGAAAGTGTACATCGGACGCGTGTGGCCAGCCTGGCCGACGCACGTGCGTGTTTCGATCGGCACGCGGGAGGAAATGGAGAAGTTCAAGGCGGCGTTTCTTGAAGTCATGTCCTGAGGAGCGGGGTGGTGAGACTGCCGAAATTCAACTATGGCTGGCGCGAGGCCGCCGGAGACCTTTCCGGCGGCCTGATCGCGGCGCTGATTGCGCTGCCGTACGGGCTTGCCATGGCAACGCTGATGGGACTGCCTCCGGCGTCAGGCCTGTTCACGTCCATCGCATCGGCGCCGGTGACGGCGGTACTGGGGCGGAATCCGGTGATGATCGGCGGTCCTTCGGCAGGCACGGTTCCCTTCATCGCAGAAGCGGTGAAAGAACACGGCCAGGCAGGAGCGGCGAAAATCGTGCTGGCGGCGGCGGTGTTCCTGCTGATGTTCTCCACGCTGAGGCTGGGGCGGTACGCGAGCCGCATTCCGCAGAGCGTGGTGTCCGGGTTCTCCTGCGGAATCGGCGCGATGATGATTATTTCCCAGCTGCGCACGGTCTTCGGGCTCGAGTCCCTGCCGGCGGCGGGCACCCTGTTGCGGCAGCTCGTGCAGGCGCTCTCGCACCTGGCCAACGCGCGTTGGGAGCCTTTCCTGCTGGCGGGCGTGGCCATCCTCGTCTCGACGATGGCCGCCCGTCTGTCACCGCGCCTGCCGGCGCCCCTGCTGGGGCTGCTGGCCGCGCTGGCTGCGGCCCGGGCGTTCGGATTCGGCGAGAAGGAAGTCGGCGTGTTGCGAGTTGAGCTGCCGCCCTTTGCGGCCTTTCAGTGGCGGCCCCGGGACGTGCTGGACCTGCTGCCCGCAGCGGCGGCGCTCGCGTTCATCATCAGCGTGAACATTCTGCTGACGTCGCGCGTCGTCGATCATTTCCGCGGCCGCAGACAGACGCTGCGGCGCTCCGACTCGGACGCGGAGCTGGGCGCTTACGGAATCGCGAATATTCTCTGCGGGATTTTCGCCGCGCCGGCGAGCGTCGGCATTCCCGCACGAAGCATCGCCAACGTGCGCTGTGGAGGAACGACGCGCATTTCGGCCTTGTGGCATGTCGCTGCACTGCTTGCGCTGGTGAGCCTGGGCTCGCCCGTGCTCGAGCATCTTCCGGTTGCGGCATTGGCGGGAGTGACGGTGTGGATGGGGTTCCTGCTGCTCGACTGGAGCGCCTGGCGCAGGTTGCGCAAAATGAGGCCTGCTGACAGCGCGGCGTTCCTGGCGGCATCGGCGGGCATGCTGGTGCTGAATCCCGTGGCGGCGGTGGCGGCAGGATGCGCACTGTATTTCGGCGTGAATCAGATGGACCTTTGGGTAAGACAGGCGCAGGTGGCGCGGATTGGGGCGGAAGCCGCGGAGTGAGACGCGAATCAGGACGAGGGTTTGCCGCCCTGTTCGATCACGATGCGGCCGCGTTCTTCGTCCTCGCGGAACTCTTCGATCAGATCGCGTGCGGTGAGGCCCTTGCGGAACAGACCCCGGGCCTCGTGATCTTTTTTCCTGAGGAGGATGTGCACCAGCTCATGAGCCACCACCCTGCCCAAGGCTCGTCCCATCAGTTCCTCTCTGCGCGCCCGCTCGCCGCCGAACAGGGCTGCCTGGGCGGCGCGGGTCACCTTCTCGCACGAGACTTCGCTGAAGGGGAGCACGGCGCCATCGGAGATGTGGGTCCACGCCAGCGGACCGCGCTCGTCGGGCGGCATGGGGAGATCGGGGATGCGGCAATCGCCGCGCAATCTGACAACGACGATCCCCTGCGATTCGTAGCCAAGAGCGGCCTGATTGCGATCCGCCCAAGCCAGGCTCACGCCGGAGGGCGCGAACAGGCGGGACATCTCTCCCTTGAGTGACTCCAGAGCCCTGGACGGCAACGGCTTCTCGGCATCCACGACAACCGTGACCGAGCCCGTCAGCGCGGCCAGGCCCTCCGCCCGGGCGGGGCCGGTCAGGAGCAGAACGGCCGCCGCCGCAAAAGCAACGCGCGATGCGATTCCGATTGGATCCGGCATGAGTCGAATCACCGCTAGCAGTATATTGGACTTTCGAGTCCGGTTCAAGGGCCAGGGTGGCCGCGCGCCGGTCTAGGCATCGAGCCATTGATCCCGGTGCGCGATCAGGAAGTCCTCGACGCGCCGGGGCGGGCGGCCCGAAAGCCGTTCCACGTCCCGCGTGACCAGATCCATCAGCCCTTCAGCGATGGCCCGGTCGAAGCCTACCCAGAGTTCTGCCAACATGGGCTCCATCCCGCTGCCGAGCAGCAGTTGTCTGAAAGCGTCCGCATCCTGAGGTTCGTAGACAACCGTCCGCCCGCTCAGGCGGCTGGCGATCTCTGCCAGGTCGGAGAAGCTCAACGCCTCCGGGCCGGAGATTTCATAGGAGCAGCGCGTCTCGCCGCGCAACAGAGCGCCGGCAGCGGCGCGGGCGCAGTCCTCGCGGGTGACATAGGCAGCGCGTCCATTGCCGGCAGCAGCCCGCAGCGCGCCTGAGCGCACGGCTTCGGGCAGAGTGTAGAGCAGACTCTCCGTGTAGATGTTGTTCCGCAGAAACGTGTATTCCACGCCGATTTCACGGAGCAGGTTTTCCGTGTCGTAGTGGTCTCTGGCCAGCGGGACAGGCGAGGCAGGATAAGGAAAAGCGAGCGACGTGTAGACGATGTGCCGGATGCCGGCCTCGACGGCGGCGCGAATGGCTCTTTCGTGCTGCTCGAAGCGCTTGCCCCAGCCTTCCAGCGTATTGGTGCTGACAAGCAGCATCTTCTGCGCGCCCCGGAACACGCCGGTCAGCTCGTCTTCCGGTTGCGTGAAATCAGCCCTGCGGACTGTGACGCCGCGACTGGAAAGATCGGCCAGGTTCTCAGGCTGGCGGGTGGTGGTGATCAGCGGACCGGCCCCCTGTTCGAGCAGAAGTTCAAGGACGCGGCGGGCCAGACGCCCGCTGCCACCCGTGATCAGGATCGCTTTCGAGCTCGGCATGAGAGGCATCGTGCTCTAATTGTCCCCGAATTGGAGGCGCGGCAGCGGCTCAGGTCAGCGCGGCCTGACATTCGCCAAGCCGCCGTCGACGCCAATCACCTGTCCGGTGACCCAGCTGTTTTCAGGGTCGAGCAGCCACGCCATGGCGGAAGCGACATCCTCAGGACGCCCGATGCGGCCGAGCGCATGCATGGCTTCGCTGGCTTTGCGCGACGTCTCGTTGCCTGTGATCCTGGCTGTCAAAGGGGTCTCCGTCAATCCGGGCGCGACACAATTGACGCGGATGCCGCGGGCCGCATAGCTGGCGGCAGCGGAAAGTGCGAGGCCGATGATGGCCCCCTTGGCGGCCGCGATGGCTTCGTGATTGGCCAGCCCGATGCGGGCGGCGGCGCTGGAGACAAGGACCATCGATCCGCCCGTGTTCATCATGGCCTTCGCGGCGGCGCGCACGGCGGCGAAGGCGGCATCGATGCTGGCGGCCATCGTGGCGCGGTATTCCGCCTCCGTAGTGAGGTGCGCGGGCTTCAGCAGAAGCGAGCCGGAGCAGACCGCCACGCCATCAAGCCGGCCGTAGCGGGAAACCGCCTGCTGCACCGCGCTCTCCACGCTGTCGAACGAAGCGGCATCGAATTCAATGCCGGCTTCTCCGAGTTCTGCTGCGATGGCGGCCAGCTTCTCCCGGTTCCGCCCCGCGGGGATGACCGCGCCTCCGGCGGCGCGGATGCGCCGGGCCAGAGCGCCGCCAATGCCGCTCGTGGCGCCGAGGACCAACGTGACAGTTCCGTCGAATGACATCATGAACAAACCTTTCTGAGCACGGTTTCAGCCTGCGCACGGATCGCCCGCTTTTCTTCCGGAGCGAGCCGGACCAGGTTGCGCAACTGCATCTCCATGCGCGGGACGCCTCTCAGGCGCGTCTCGTTGCGCATCAGAAAATCCCAATAGAGCGTCGTAAACGGACAGGCCTTCTCGCCGGTGGAGAGGGCCGGATCAAAGCGGCAGCCGCGGCAGTAATTGCTCATGCGCGCAATGTATTTTCCGCTCGCTGCATACGGCTTGGATGCCATGCGGCCGCCGTCCGCGAACTGGCTCATGCCGAGCACGTTGGGCAGCTCCACCCACTCGACGGCGTCCAGATAGATGGCGAGGTACCACTCGTGAACCTGCCGCGGCTCGACGCCGGCGAGAAGCGCAAAGAGCCCGGTGACCATCAGGCGCTGGATATGGTGGGCGTAACCGAGCTCGAGGGTCTCCGTGATGGCCTCGTGCAGGCAGCGCATTTCCGTCTGACCCGTCCAGTAGAAACTCGGCAGAGGATTGCGCGCCTCCAGATGGTTCCACTGCAGGTAGTCCGGCATCCAGAGCCAGTAGACGCCGCGGACGTATTCGCGCCAGCCCAGAATCTGGCGGATGAAGCCCTCCGCAGCAGCCAGCGGAGCCCGTCCGCTGCGCCAGGCCAGTTCGGCTGCGGCAACGGCATCGCGCGCTTCGAGGAGCTTCAGATTCATGGACGCCGAAAGGCGCGAGTGGTACAGCAGCGGTTCGCCGGTCCACATGGCGTCCTGGAAACGACCGAATAAAGGCAGCCGGTTTTCAATGAAATCGTCGAGTGCTTCCGAGGCCTGCTCCGGTGTCACAGGCCAGTCAAAATGACGCAGGGAGCCCGGATTTTGCGGGAAATTCCGATCGACCAGCTTCATCACCTCCGCCGTGATTCCATCGGGCGGGAAGCGCCTGGGAGCGGGGACGGCGCCCGGTCCTCCAGCCGGGAAGGCTTCGCGGTTCGCGGGGTCGAAATTCCACTGGCCGCCCGCCGGCTCGCTTCCCTCCATCAGGACGCCATGGCGGCGGCGCATTTCGCGGTAGAAGAACTCCATGCGGAGCTGTTTCCGGCCGCGGGCGTGCCGGAGGAAGTCCTCCCGGCTGGCATAGAAGTGCGGATCTTCCAGCCAGACCAGCTCGGCGTTCTCTTCGCGGCAAACCGACTCGATCCTGCGCTCGACGCGCCATTCCCCGGCTTCGAGCAGCTGGACGCGGCGCGGGCGGTGACGGCGGATGGCTTCTCGGAGCTCGTCGCCCAGCGTGCCCCGGTTGGAAGGGTCGTCCAGCCGGCGGTAGTCCA
The DNA here is from genome assembly GCA_026002875.1 of Bryobacteraceae bacterium. Lineage (NCBI taxonomy): Bacteria > Pseudomonadati > Acidobacteriota > Terriglobia > Bryobacterales > Bryobacteraceae > Bryobacteraceae bacterium. Next base: position 1,867,703 of record BPGE01000001.1, on the reverse strand, counting down.
CGGTCCATCCCTCGGCGCGGAGCCATTCGGCGTGGTGCCGCATGGCGCTGAGGAACAGTGCGGTGCGGGCTTTGTGAGACGGGACGTGAGTGGATTCCTCTGCCGCTTCCGCCATCCAGATGACGTCCGCCGCGCGGTCTGCGCGCTCCAGCAGGGGCGAACGGCGGCTGAGCTGGTCGCCAAGGATCACGCAAAGATCGCCGGTGAGCACCGTGTATGAAGATGCCTGGCGCGCTGCGGCTGCTCCAGAAAATGAACCGCGCGGCTTGGTTACGATCAGAAACATGCGATGCACACGCCGTCTTCTGCTGTTCGTCTGCCTGCCCGGGCTTCTGTTCGCGCAGCCGGATCTCAACCAGGTTGTCGAGCGGGCCATGAAGGAGTTCGAAGTGCCCGGCGTGGCCGTGCTCGTCGTGAAAGACGGCAAGGTCGTCGTCAGCCGCGGCTACGGAGTACGCAAGCTGGGAGAGCCTGCGCCTGTGACGCCGCAGACGATGTTCGGCGTGGCTTCCCACACGAAGGCTTTCACGGCAGCAGCCATGGCGCTCCTCGTCGAAGAAGGCAAGGTGAAATGGGACGACCGGGTGATTGATCATCTGCCCGAATTTCAGATGAGCGATCCCTACGTGACGCGCGAGATGCGCATCCGCGACCTGTTCACGCACCGCAGCGGGCTGGCGCTGGGAGCGGGCGATCTGATGTACTTTCCCCCGTCGGACCTGAGCCGGGCCGAAATTGTGCGGCGGCTGCGGTTCGTGCCGCTGGCCTACAGCTTCCGCGAGCGGTACGCGTACGACAACATCCTCTACGTCGTTGCCGGGGAAGTGATCGCCCGCGTTTCCGGCATGAGCTGGGACGAGTTTCTCAAGCGGCGGATCTTCGACCCGCTGGGCATGAAGTCCACAACGACGAGCGTCAAGGCCTTGCGCGGGTATGGCGACGTCGCGTTCCCTCACGCCATGGAGGAAGGCCGGCTCACGCCTCTGCCGCTGGCCGACAGCGACAACTGGGGCGCGGCGGCCGCGGTGATCACGAATCTTGAGGACTTCAGCCGCTGGGTGCGCGTGCATCTGGGGTCAGGCGAGCTGGAGGGCAGGCGGTTGTTCAGCCAGGCGCAGCAGAGAGAGATGTGGACTCCCGTTTCGATAGTGCCTTCAAGGCCCGGCGAAGGCGTGCTGGCGCAGGCGGCGCCGCAGTTTTCAGCCTATGCACTGGGCTGGAATGTGAGCGACTACCGGGGGCGGCGCACCATCCACCACAGCGGGGGGCTGGCCGGGATGGTGACGCGCACCGTGCTGGTGCCGGATCTGCAACTGGGAGTGTCGGTGTTCACGAACCAGGAAGTGGGGCAGGCCTTCAACGCGATCATCTACACGGTGCTCGACCATTACCTGGGCGCGGCGCCGGTGGATTGGGTCAGCGCGCTGGCCGCCGCGCGGCGCAAACAGATCGAGGAAGCGGAGAACCGGGTGAAAGCGGAAATGGCGAAGCGCGCATCGGGCACGCGGCCTTCCCTGGCGGCGGCGTCCTATGCGGGACGTTACCGCGACGCGTGGTATGGAGACGTCGTAATCACGGAAGAAGCCGGACGCCTGCGGATCCGTTTCACGCATACGCCGTGGCTGGAAGGAACGCTGGAACATTTCCAGTACGACACGTTTATCGCGCGTTGGGACCGGCGGTGGCTGCTGGCGGATGCGTACGTGTGGTTTGCGCTGAAGCCGGACGGCTCGATCAGCGAGGCGCGTCTGCGCGCCGTGAGCCCGCTGACCGATTTCAGCTTCGATTTCCACGACCTGCTGCTGAAGCCCGTGGCAGCGGATGCGAAGCCCTACTGACGGGCCTTCCGCAGGGGCGCGGCGATCAGCACGGCGGCGATGGCGGCGAAGGCGGGCCAGGCGAGCCAGCCGCCCCACGCCGGATACCAGGGAAAGCTGTCCGCGCCGGTCAGGAGGCGCGTGAGCGACGACACTCCGCCGAGGAAAAGCGCGGCGAGAAGGATGCCGGTGACGGCCTCGCCGGCGATGAGGCCGCTGGCCAGCAGGGTGCCAGCCTCTTCAGCCCGCTTGCGGGCCGCTTCGTCCGCCCGGCTCAGGAAGCGGTCCGCGAGCCAGCGGATGACGCCTCCGACAAAAATGGCGGAGCTTGTTTCAAACGGAAGATACATTCCCACGGCAATGAGCATCATGGCGCGCGCTCCGCACAGGATCAGCGCGAGGCCGAATGCGGCGCCCGCGGCAAGCAGGCCCCACGCCATCCCGCCGCCGACGATGCCTTTGGCGAGCGTGGCCATGAGGCCGGCCTGAGGCGCAGGCAGGGCGCGGCCGCCGATGCCTCCAGTGGCGAGATTCGCCTCATGGAGAACAATGACGGGAAGAAGAAGGAACAGCGCCAGCAACGCCACGGCGATGATTTCGACAAGCTGCATCTTCCAGGGCGTGCCGCCGAGGAGATGGCCAGCCTTCAGATCCTGGATCATGGAGCCGGCGACCGAGACGGAAACGGCGACCACCGCGGCGACGCCAAGGACTGCCGCCACGCCCTGCGGACCGCGGAGGCCGATGACGCCCATCAGGAGCGCCGCGAGCACGAGAGCCGAGAGCGTCAGACCGCTGAGGGGCTGATTGGAGCTGCCGACCAGACCGACCAGGTACCCGCCCACAGCCGAGAGGAGAAAACCGGCGGCGCCCATCAGAAGGGCTGCGGCGAGAGCGGCGCCCCAGGAGCCCGTGAAAGAGTGGTAGATGACGGTGACCGCGATCAGCAGCACGCCGATCGCGCCAGCGACGGCGCGCAGCGGCAGGTCGCGTTCCGTTCTTTCCAGCGTCTCTTGTCCGGCGTGGCGCGCGCGCCAGGCGCCGGCGAGCGATTGCGCGATTGACTGGCGCATCGACCACATGGTGTTCGCCGCGCCCACCAGCATGGTGCCCACGGCCAGCGGGCGCACCACATTCATCCAGATCGTGTAGGCGGCCACGGCGGGATCGGCCGCCCCGGAGCGCGAGGCGAAGTCCGGGTCGAAAAACAGCAGAAGCGGAATGAGCACCCACCAGGCGAGAATGCCGCCGGAGACGTTGATGGATGCGTATTTCGGGCCGATGATGTAGCCGATTCCCAGCAGGGCAGGAGACAGGGCCGGAGTCGACCAGGCGACGCCGCCACCATGCGAAACGGCCGCAAGCGGAGCCTTCGAAAAGTCGAAGTGGCGGATCACGCTGCGGGGAAATTCGAGAAATCCCTCCGTGTATTCACGGAAAATCTGCAGGCCCTTCTCGCTTTTCAGGATCTGGATCAACGCCCCGAAGCCCATGCCGCCGAAGACGAGCCGCGGAGCGTCGCCCGCCTCCTGCCCTGCCCGGACGATCTCATAGCTGGCGACGCTCTCGGGCCATGGCAGGCCCGCGTCGACGCAGAGCGCACGGCGCAGCAGCACGATGAAGAAGATGCCCGCGAGTCCGCCGGCCAGCAGGATCGCCGAGCCTTCCCAGTAGTGGGTACGGAGATCCTGCCACAGGCGGACGCCGTCGATTTCCACCATCAGGAACGCAGGCAGCGTAAAGATGGCCCCGGCCACGAGCGCTTCTCCGACGCTGGCGGCGGTGCGTGCGATGTTCTGCTCGAGCACGCCCCCGCGCCACCAGGGCAGGCGCGCCAGGGCCATGGCGATGACGGCGGCCGGGATGGTGGCGGCCACGGTCTGGCCGGCCTTCATGCCCAGATAGGCGTTGGCCGCGCCAAAGACGAAGGCGAGAAACAGGCCCAGCCCGGCCGCCTTCAACGTGAGTTCGCGGAATTCCGGTGACGGTTTGCCGTTCACATGACGATGGTACAGCAGCGGCGCTCTCCTGCCCCGCGGCGGCTCGGCTACAGTAAGAGGAAGCCCGTATGGCCAGGCCCAAGGCAAAGCAGGGATACAAAACCGGGAAGACCAACGCGCAATCCGGCCCGGATCTCAACGATCCTTCTCTGTACATCAACCGCGAGCTCAGCCTGCTGGAGTTCCAGCGGCGCGTGCTGGAAGAAGCTCAGGACCCGGCCAATCCGCTCCTCGAACGCGTCAAGTTTCTGTCCATTTTGGGTTCCAACCTGGATGAGTTCTTCATGGTGCGCGTTGCAGGACTCTACAGCCAGATGGAGTCCGGCATCCTCGAAACCGGCCCGGACGCCATGACGCCTGCCGCGCAACTGGAAGCCATCCGGGATGTCTACACGAAACTCTTTGCGGACGCACACAAGTGCCGCAGGGAGCTCTTCGGCGAATTGCGGGGACACGGAATCCTGATCCTGGACTATGCGGAACTGTCGGAGGCGCAGCAGGAGGCGGCGCGGCGGTATTTCCAGGAAGTGATTTATCCAGTGCTGACGCCTCTGGCGTTCGATCCGGGCCGGCCGTTCCCGCACATCTCGAATCTGAGTCTGAACCTCGCGGTGCTGGTGCGCCATCCGAATGGCCAGCAGCGATTCGCGCGGATCAAAGTGCCGGATACGATCGCGCAGATCGTGCCGCTGCATAAGCCGGCGCAGCGGCGCAGCGGCCGTCCGCTGACGTTCACGTGGATCGAGCAGGTCATCCAGGCCAATCTGGACGCGCTGTTCCCGGGAATGGAGATCGTAGAAGCGCATCCTTTCCACGTGACGCGGGACGCCGACATCGCCATTCAGGAACTGGAAGCGGAAGACCTTCTGGAAAGCGTGGAAGAGAGCGTCCGCCAGCGGCGGTTTGGCGCTGTGGTGCGGCTGAAAGTCCCGCGCAAAATGCCGGACTCGATTCTCGAAATTCTGAAGACCAACCTGGAGATCGACGATGATGCCGTGTACCGCGTGGAAGGCCCGCTGGCGCTGGTGCGGCTGAAGCACATTGCGGGACTGGACCGGCCGGATCTGAAGGACAAGCCGTTCTCGCCGGCTCCGCTGGGGGGCCTCAAGGAGGACGAGGATATTTTCTCCGCCATCCGGCGCGGAGACATCCTGCTGCATCATCCTTTCGACAGCTTTCAGCCGGTGATCGATTTTCTGCGGACTGCTGCGCGGGATCCGCACGTGCTGGCCATCAAGATGACTCTGTACCGGGTCGGGCCGAATGCGCCGGTCGTGGAAGCGCTGCTGGACGCCAATGCCCGGGGCAAACAGGTAGCCGTGCTGGTTGAGCTGAAAGCGCGCTTCGACGAAGAGTCCAACATCGAATGGGCGCGGGCTCTGGAAAAGGAAGGCGTGCACGTCGTCTACGGGCTCGTCGGCGTGAAGGTGCATTGCAAGGTGGCGATGGTGGTCCGCCGGGAGGGCTCGAAGATCCGCCGCTATGTCCACCTGTCCACAGGCAACTACAACGCCGTGACAGCGCACCTGTACACCGACATCGGGCTGTTCACCTGCGACGAGGAGATCGGCTCGGCCTGCACGGATCTGTTCAACTACCTGACGGGATATTCTGCGAAATCCGATTACGGCAAACTTCTCGTGGCGCCGGTCAACCTGAGAGAGCGCTTCGAGTCGCTCATCCGGAGGGAAATCGCACTGGCGCGGGCGGGCAAACCGGCGCGGCTGATCTTCAAGATGAATGCTCTGTCCGATCCACGCATCATCCGGCTGCTGTATGAAGCCTCGATGGCGGGTGTGAAAGTGGATCTGCTCTGCCGGGGCATCTGCTGCCTGAGGCCTGGCCTGCCCGGGATCAGCGAGAACATCCGCGTGACGAGCATCGTGGGGCGTTTTCTCGAACACAGCCGGATCTACTGGTTCCAGAACAATGGAAAAGAAGAGGTGCTGGTCGGTTCGGCAGATCTCATGCCGCGGAATCTGAACCGGCGCGTGGAAACCCTGTTCCCCATTGAACAGCAGAACCTCATCCGGTATCTTCGGGACCGGGTGCTTGATGTGTATCTGAAGGACAACGTCAAGGCGCGCCGCATGAAGAAGGACGGTTCGTACGAGCGCGCCGTCCGGAAAGAGGGCGAAAAGGCTGTCGATGCGCAGCTGTATCTGCTGAGGCACAAATGCTCGAAAACGTGAATCTGAACCGGAAGCTGGGGCGGGAGACGTGGGAGCACGAACTGCCGGCGCTGCAGCGCCGTCTGTTTGATCTGGAAAAGGCGTGCTGGGATCACGGAAAATCGTCCATCGTCGTGTTTGAAGGCTGGGAGGCTGCGGGCAAAGGCGGAGCGATTTCCACTTTGACGGCGCGGCTGGACGCGCGAGGCTTCCGGCTGTATACGATCACGCCGCCGCGTACGTACGAGACGGAGTACCCGTGGCTATGGCGATTCTGGCTCAAGGTCCCCAACCGCGGGGAAATGGCCATCTTCGATCACTCGTGGTACCTGCGCGTGCTGGACGACCGGGTGGAGAAGCTGGTCGCGAAGAAGCACTGGCGCAAAGCGTACCTCGACATTGCCGAATTCGAACGGATGCTGGCTGACGACGGCACAACCATCCTGAAATTCTGGTTCCACATCAGCAAGAAAGAGCAGAGGAAGCGATTTGAAAAAATCGAGAAAGACCCTCTGGAAAACTGGCGGCTCACGAAGCAGGACTGGAAACGGCACGAGAACTACGAACAGTACCTTGAGGCCGCCGAGGAGATGCTGGAGCGCACCGAAAGCGAGTACGCTCCGTGGACGATCGTCGAAGCCACCTGCCGCCGGTACGCCCGGCGCAAAGTCTTCCAGACCATCATCGCAGCCCTGGAAAAGGCTCTGGGCGACGCGGCGCCGCCGGTGCGCGGGCCGAATCCGAAAGATGCGGAATTGCGGCGCGTCACAGCGACGGTGACCGGCGAAGAGAACGGAGGCGCGTGATGCTGAAGTCCCTGGACCTGACACTGGCGCTTCCGCGCGAGGAGTACATGGTGCAGCTTGCGCGGCGGCAGGTGCAGCTGCGCGAGCTGGGCTGGCAGGTCTATCAGCAGAAACGCCCGGTGGTGATCGTGTTCGAAGGCTGGGACGCGGCCGGCAAAGGAGGCACCATCCGGCGCATCACGGAGAAGCTGGACCCGCGCGGCTATACGGTATGGCCCATCAGCGCGCCGAAGGAGAGGACAAGACGCGTCATTATCTTTACCGGTTCTGGAGGCGGCTGCCGCCGCGGGGTCAGATCGCGATCTTCGACCGCTCGTGGTACGGGCGCGTGCTGGTGGAGCGCGTGGAAGGCTTCTGCACGGAAGCCGAGTGGAGGCGGGCGTACAAGGAGATCAATTCCTTCGAGCGGCAGTTGACGGATTTCGGCGCGGTAGTCGCGAAGTTCTGGATCCACATTTCGCGCGATGAGCAGCTCCGGCGCTTCAAGGAAAGGCAGAGGACCGGGTACAAGTCCTGGAAGCTGACGGCGGAAGACTGGCGGAACCGGGCCAAATGGGGCGCGTACGAGCAGGCCGTGGAAGAGATGGTGCTGAAGACGAGCACGCTGCGCGCGCCGTGGCATCTGATCGAGGGCAATGACAAATACCATGCCCGCGTCAAGGTGCTGTCGATTCTTGTGAAGACGCTGTCCGACGAGCTGGGATACGAGCCCGCGGATCCGCTGGGCAAAAAATGAGGCTGGCTCCTTTTCTGGCTGTTCTGGCGGCGGCGGCCCTGATCCAACCGGTCCGGGGCGGCGGCCGGAAGCAGATCGAATGGAATCTGCCTTCGCCATTGCCCCGCGGCTCGATGGTGGTCATCGGGTTTCTTGGCGCGTGGGAACGCTGGGACGATGAGCGTCGCAGCGTGCGCAGGCTGGCGTTGCGGCTGCGCGAGCCGGCGCTGCCGCAGCTGTTCGTGGAAACAGCAGGCAACCACGACCGCAAGCGGGTGCGGCAGATTCTGCTGAAGAGCCTCGACCGGAATGGGGACGGACGGCTGAGCCGGGAAGAAGCAGAATCGGTGGCTTTTGTTTTTTACGGACAGAGCTTCGGCGGCGCTGCGGCGGTCTATCTGGCGCGGGACCTCGAGCGGCATGGAGTGCCGGTGCGGCTGACGGTGCAGGTGGACAGCGTAGGCCGCCGCGATCACCTGATCCCGGCCAACGTGGCCCGCGCGCTGAACCTGTACCAGCGCGATCCCGGACCCATCCGGGGGGAACCGCGAATTCGAGCGGCGGATCCGTCGCGCACGGCGATTCTCGGCAATCTTCCGTTCACCTATCTGTTCCGCGAGGTCGACATGAGCAGTTATCCGGCCATCGCGCGGCGCATCGGGCTCTCCCACTGGAAGATGGACAATGACCCGGCGGTCTGGGCCATTGTCGAGACAGCGATCCGCGCCGAGATCACCCGCTGGCAGGCGGAGAGGGCTGGCGCAGGGCGTTGAGACGGTTACGTACCCGCTTCGGGAGCCGCTCGACGACAAGTTGCCAGCTTCTTACGATCCGACTCTTCAGCTCGGACGGCGGCATCGCGTCTTCGTGCTCGAGGGCGATCCAGCGGGCGCGGGCCAGATAGGGGGCGGGAACGATGCCGGGGCGTTCGGTCAGTTCGGAGAACTCTTCCTCTCCGACCTTGAAAGAGACGAGGATGTCGCCCGGCTCCAGCGGCGCAACACAGAACATCTTGCCGGATACTTTGAAGACCAGCTCCCCGCCCCAGAGTATCTCTTCAGTGACGCCAGGCAAAGAAAGGCAGATCGAGCGCACCCATGCGGCGTTCACAACGCTTCCCAGTATAGGAAGCGCGGTTGACGGCCGGCGCGGGCTCCCGTAGGCTCAAGGAAGCATGAGAAGTCCGATGGGCGCGTGGCTGGCAGCCGGTGCTGCTCTGGCGGCGCTTCTTCTGTCCGCGCAGACGCCGCCGGGGCAGTATCCACCCGGACAGTACCCGCCGAGACCATATCCGCCCGGGCAATATCCTCCGGGACAGTATCCGCCAGAGACCTATCCGTATCCGGGGCCGCGGGTTCCCATGCCGCGCGTGCCCTGGCCCACGCGCAGGCCGAAGGAAGGCGCGAAGAAGGGAGAAATCGAGAAGTTCGAGGGAATGCTGCGGCGCATTTCAGAGAAGGAATTGATCCTCGAGACGCACGAGCACGGGCTGATGCGCTTCCGCCTGCTGGCGAAAACCCAATTCAGGGACAAGAAGGGCGAGGCGGTGCGGGACTCGCTGCTGAAGCCGGGCGACCAGCTCGAGGTGCAATGCGATGCGATCGATCCCGAGACCGCGCGGGCGGTGGTGTTTCTTCGCACTGGAACAGCCGCGGAACGGGACGCCGCCGCCCGGCCTCTGGAAGGCGCAGCCCCCGAAGCTGCGACGGCAGCCACGCCGCCGCCAACCGCTGCGCCACCCGTGCCGTCGCCGGGCCCGCCTGCGGCGAAGCCCGCAGCGCCGGCCGACGAGGGAGAGCCGGAGGCGGACCCAGTCATCGCGAAGGCGCGAAGCGTGGTGGCCGGAATGGAAGCCGCGATGCCGGACTTTCTGGCTGAGCAGATCACGACACGCTTTGTGAGCTTCAACAACGAGGCTTCCTGGAACCGGGTAGATGTCGTTGAGGCGGAACTCATGTGGTCAGGAGGAAAGGAGCAATACCGCAACGTGCGTCTGAACGGGCGCCCGGTGCAGGGCGGCCCGGAGACGACAGGCGCATGGTCGACGGGCGAATTTCTGACCACGGCGGCCGACATCCTGAGCCCTGCCACGCGCGCGTCGTTTGTGCGGCTGGGGCGCGAAACGGTGAGCGGGCGAACGGCAGCTGTCTATGAATTTTCGATCCGCTCGGAGAATTCGCACTGGGTGCTGGTGTCGCCGGAAGGCGAGCGGCTGCGGCCCGCACAGAAGGGGCAGATCTGGATCGACGAGGAGACGCACCGGGTCCTGAAGATCGAGCAGCGGGCGGTGTCCATCCCGGCTTCATTTCCGCAGGACAAGGCGGAATGCACGGTGGAGTTGGGCCCTGTGGCGATTGGCGGCGCAAGCCTGCTGATGCCTGTGCGCGCGGAGACCCGAGGCTGCGTGCGGGGCACGGTCCAGTGTTCGAAGAACGAAATTGTCTGGCGGAATTACCGGAAATTCGGGGCGGAATCCACGGTGATTTTCAAGTAAGCGGCGAAACCCCAGCAGCCGGGCGGCCCACACCGAACGTAATGGCTCCACCAGCCGATGAAGCGGTCATGAAAAAGCGAGGTTGTGTTCCTGTCCCCTTATCCGCTTCACCTCTCGACGGGAAGAATGGAGGTGAAGGCAAGCTGATTGAAGCGCAGGCCAAGCACGCTGACCGGACCGCCAATGGAGCTGATCTCCAGCACGCCGCGTTTGCCTCGCATCTGGGTCATCTCAGGGCGATCCCTGACAACCAGGGCCTCGCGATGCTTTGGGCCGAGGTTCAGCACGAACGAGCCGATCTCGAAACCTGCGGAGTCGCGGGCGCGCACGGTTACGGCAATGCCGCCGGAGCCTGGATTCAGGACTGCGATCGCCGTCACGAAGTCGGTTTCGTCAAACAGCATGGTGGCTCCGGTGGCCGTGCTCGAGGAGAATGGCACGACTCCTTCCTGCGGGTTGATGCCCTGCAGCGCCTGGCGGAAGATCCCGTAACCGATGATCCCGTCCGGCAACTCGAGGAAGATCGAACCCTGCGTCAGGGGCCCGACGTTGGGAATTTCGATCGCGCTGGTGCCTCGGGCGGCAAGATTCACGACAGCGACCGACGCGTTGATTCCCGGCACGGTCAGCGGAGTCCCGTTGGCGCCAAAGAAGCGGGCGACCGCCTGAGCGGGTGACGAGGTGGTGTTGTGCAGGTAGACGGAAGTAGACCAGTTGCCCAGCTCCGGCGACGAGCCGTACGCAAGCTGCGGTAGCACCCTGATGATGCCTGAGGTCGGCGTGCCGGGAGAACCAGTAAACGTGGACGTGTAAATCCGGTCGCCGAGATCAGCTTGTCCGTTGCCATTGGCGGCGTTGCCGGAAGCATAGAAGATGACGTCTCCGAATCCCGCGCTGGAAGGCGGCGTCCACTCGACTTCCCAGGAGACGGAACCCGTGGTTCCGGGACGCGTCCCGGTCAGAGTGTGCGTGACGTATTGCAGCCCGGGCGGTGCGCCAGCCGCCAGACGTGTCGTGTCCTCGATGATGCGGAAACTGCCTGCCATCTGGTTCGGATTCGAGGCCGCGCGGGCCGTCAACTGAAACCCCCAGCGCGAGGCATTCGGATCAGAGAGCGTGATTTTGACCTTCACCGCCTGGCCGGGCGTCCAGGTGGTGGCCCCGTCAAAACGGATCTGAAGACTGCCTGGCCCGGAGTTCGGAGTTCCGCCATGGCAGGCGGAGCAATTGCCTTCGCCAGGGGCGCCGCTCAGTTGAGGCGGCGCGCCGCCGCTATTGGCCCAGGCTGCGACCGCAATCACCAGGCTCAGAAGTATCCCCGATGCACGAATCATGGTTTCTGCGACTCCTTCGTATTCAAGTCTCACCCAGAGGCGCCGAGGCTCGCGTCTCCTCTATTGAAGCGCAACTCCGGGGACTGGTTGCAACGGACGTGCAAGAAATTTGTGAACAGGAGCGCCCGAGCAAGCCGCCCGCTGCGCGTGATATTTTCGTACCGTACCCACAGGCATGAGGAGAGGGCAGCGATGAGCATGTGGACACGGCGGCATTTCTTTCAGGGTGCGACCATGGCGCTGGCGGCGACACGCGTCGTGGGCGCCAACGACAGGATCCGGATCGGCGTCATTGGCATTGGCGGGCGGGGGCGCGATCATGTGCAGTCGTTCCTCCAGATTCCTGCGGCGCAGGTGACGGGTCTGTGCGACGTCAACCAGGCGGCGCGGGAGCGGGCGCAGTCGATTCTGGCCAAGGCTGGCGCGCCGAAGGCGGAAGAGTTCTCCGACATGCGCAAGATGTTCGACAGCAAGGAAGTGGATGCGGTGTCCATCGCCACGCCCAACCACTGGCACGCGCTGGCGACCATCTGGGCGTGCCGCGCGGGCAAGGACGTCTATTGCGAGAAGCCCGCCAGCCACAACATTTATGAAGCCTACAAGATGATCGAAGTGGCGCGCCAGACGAAGCGCATGGTGCAGATCGGCTCGCAGAGCCGCTCGACCCCGCACAAGATCCGCGCCATTCAGGAGCTGCAGAACGGCATCATCGGACCGCTGTACATGGCCAAAGGGCTGTGCTTCAAGCGGCGGCGCTCGATCGGCAAGACTCCGCCCGAACCCGTGCCGCCGGGGCTCGACTGGGATCTGTTCCTCGGTCCGGCGCCGATGCGTCCGTACACAAAGAACCGCTTCGCCTACAACTGGCACTGGTTCTGGGACACGGGCAACGGCGATATCGGCAACCAGGGCATCCATGAAATGGACCTGTGCCGCTGGGCGCTGGGCGACATCGGACTGCCGGAAACGGCTGTCTCCACAGGCGGCAAATTCGTCTACGACGACGACCAGGAAACGCCCAACACACAGCACGCAAGCTTCTCTTACGGCGCGAAGCAGATCACATTTGAAGTGCGCGGGCTGCTGACAGGACCAGAGGGCGGGCAGCCCGTGGGCACCTATCCTGTCGGCAACCTGTACTTCGGCAGCGAAGGCTGGATGTGGCTCGACGAGCGCGGCTACCAGGTTTACAAGGGCGAGAAGAACGAGCTGGTGGCGGACGTCAAAGCGGAGCGCGGCAAGAACACGACGGTGCTGCACATGGAAAACTTCCTTCACGCCTGCCGCACGCGCAATCACAAAGACCTGACCGCAGACATCGAGATCGGCGCGACGAGCGTGATCCTGGTCCACATGGCCAACGTGAGCTATCGCGTGGGCAGGCTGCTGCACTGGGATGACCGGGCTCGGAACTTTGGCGCCGACGCCGAGGCGAACAAACTGATCTCGCGCGACTACCGCGCGCCGTACGTGGTGAGCTGAGGAGGCGCATCATGATCCAGGGGATCGAACACACCGCGATTGCGACACCCGATCCGGCGGCGCTGGCGCAGTGGTACGTGGACACGCTGGGTTTCACGATCAACTACCGCGGCTCGACGGCGGTGTTCGTGAAAGCGCCCAACGGGTCGATGATCGAGTTCATCCCGGCGGAAGGCGACCGCGGACCGAACACGATGAAATCCCCCGGGCTGCGGCATCTGGCTTTGACAGTGGACGACTTCGAAGCGCAGTATGCGCGGCTCCGGCAGAAGGGCGTGCATTTCCTGGGCGAGCCCAGCGAGAGCAAAGGCAATAAGGTCGTCTTCTTTGCCGACCCCGAAGGCAACATTCTGCACCTGCTGCAGCGCGCCGTACCGCTGCCGTAGGATGCCGTACAAGTAACTGATATTTCGCTATTTTGTCTGCCTGGCTTCTGGCGATTCGCCTTCTCATTGCCCGACGGACTCTATTTCTGGTCTGCTGCAAAGCATTCGCATTCGAGAATTTGCCCGCCGCGCTACAGCCCAGAGTTCCGGGCGGCGCACCGCGGGCGCCTCGGCCGGTCTCGGCCACTCCTGCCTTCTGGATGGAATTGTCTTGCACGAATGGCGCACCTCAATCGTCCATCCCTGTAAATGAAAAGCGAGCCGAAAAGGATTGACAAAAGTTCCGGGGGGGGTATAAGTGACCCCAGGAGGGCGCGGACGAAATGAGAATATCCAGAATCCACTGGCCTATCCGGCTGCTGGCTAGTGTGGCTTCCATGATCTCGGTAGCGGTCTTGCTCATTGGGCTGGCACATCCCGGGAGGGCAGAACCACCGAATCCAGTATGTTGGTCTCGCTATGTAGACGTGCAGCCGGTTTTTCCATGCCAGAACTTGAAGGGTGAAGATTGCACAATGAAAGGCTGTTTCGGGGGTAATGGTCAGTGCCGTATCGGGTGCCGGCCCGGAATGATGTACCTTGGCGAAGATTGCGCCAATGTGGGATGCGGTTGGACCCAGACATTTTGTTTTAACTTCGACTGTTATTGCGACGATTGGGAGTGAGAATGGATTACAGCACAGGAGGGTGATGTGATGCTGTATGGAATTGTCATGCGCTCGATGGTTTCGGCAGTTTCTCTGGTGCGTATGGGGCTCGTCCCCTGCCAGGCCGAGCAGAAGGCGGAGAGGGCAGAGTTTCGGATGAAGACGCTGCCGGGAGGGCAGGTCAGAGTCCCGCGATATCATTACGGCTGGCTGCCTTTCCTGCATTGGCCGGGTTCCGGTTCGCCGCATTTCTCAGTGCTGGATCCGGTGGCGGACCGTCTCGTTTCGCAAATTACCATCGAGGTGCCAGAGGCGAAAGAGGTATACGGTGTCGACCTGGCGGTTTTCCCTGACCGGCGCCGGTTCGCCGTCACGGCAACGACGAAGAACCTGAACGACACCCGATCCTCCTGGCTGCTTATTTATACCGCGGAAGGGCAGATGACGCACAGGGAAAAGATTACGCCGATTTACTCGCGGCACATCGCCGTCGCACCTGACAATACCATCTGGGGCTGGGGGTACAATGTGCGAACGGTCGAAGACAGAAACAGCGCCGATCCTGTGCTTTACCGCTGGTCCGAGACAGGAAAACTCCTGCAACAACTCCTGAAGCGGAAGGATTTTGCTGAAGACGATACGCCGGGCGAGCCGGACGTGAAGCTCGGTCTGTCCTGCATGGCAGTGTCCCGGAGCCGCGTGGTTCTGTATGCCCCGGGCAGCGGGGTGCTCGCCGAACTGAGCAACAGCGGGGAAGTGATCGGGATGTACAAGCCGGCGCGCCCGCTTCGGAACAACGGGGAACCCGAGAGCATTGGCGGGATGGCAGTCACCGACGGAGGAGAGATCTACGCTTCGTTCGGCACGATCCATCGTTTTGACCGCGCGAGCCGGGCCTGGACGCCGGTGGAACAGCCAGAGGCGCTGGCGGTCAGGAGCCGTATCTACGGCAGCGCCGGCAACCAGATTCTGCTGAGCGGCGCGTCAGGGGATAGGTTTCACTTCCGGCTGGTGACGCTGAAGTAGAGCCGCGTATTTCCCGCGAGGCGCCCATTGGCTGCCAAGGCCGCAAGCTTCACCTCCGGGCTGTCGGTGACAAGCGGAAGTCGAGCGGGTCCGCATTGACAGCAGCGGCCAGTTGCTCCATGAACGCCTCCCTGGCGAAGTTGGCGGCGGTGGCAGCCAGCATGCGGCAGACGCCTGATCTGAGGGGAGAATTGCCAGGCACGTATTTCGCGCCGGTTCAGAATTGCGCCCAGCGTCTACTGGCCAACCGGAACGGGATTGTAATTTGAATTGACAGGCACGGCGCGCTGCTGGCGGCTCGGCCTGTCTCTGCCACTCCTGCCTTTCGGATGGAATTGTCTTGCACGAATGGCGCGCGTCAAACGTCTATTTGTTCTGAGAAAGCGAGGCGAAAGGGATTGACAAAATTTCAGGGGGGGGGTATACAGACTTCAGGAGGGTGCGGACGAAATGAACGTCATCGAAATTCAGCGGCCGATCCGGCTCCTGGCATTTGTGGTGCCGGTGATTTCCATGGCTGGTTTGCTCGTTGGACTGGCGCGTCCCGGAAGGGCAGAACCACCTTATCCACCCTGTCAATCGTGTTATGTGGAATTGCGTGACACTGTGAAGTGCAAGGGCCCATATAACATGGACTGCACCATGTCCGGCTGTTATGGAGGCAGCGGGCATTGCCGCTCCGGTTGTCTTGCAGGAATGACCTACCTGGGCGAACATTGCGCCAATGTCGGTTGCGGTTGGACCCAATCCTCGTGCGCCAACTGGGATTGTTACTGCGATGACTGGTGGTAATACAGGCCAGGAAAGAGGGGAGAGTGATCCTATGTTGTATCGAATCGTTATGCGCTCCATGGCGTTGGCGGTCTCATTGATATTCATCGCCATGGGCATCTTTCCCGCCCGAGCCGAGCAGAAAGCGGAGAAGATGGAATTGCGGCTGACGACGCTGCCCGGTGGACAAGTCGCAGTCCCGCGGTATCATTACGGCTGGCTGGTTTTCCTCCATTGGCCGGGTTCCGGTTCGCCACATTTCTCGGTGCTGGATCCGGTTGCGGACCGTCTTGTTTCGCAGATTACCATCGAGGTGCCCGAGGCGAGAGAGGTCTATGGCGTTGATCTGGCGGTTTTTCCTGACCGGCGCCGGTTTGCCGTTTCCGCGACGACGAAGAACCTGAACGGCACCCGGTCCTCCTGGCTGCTCATTTATTCCGTGGACGGGCAGTTGATACACAGGGCAAAAATCACGCCCTTTTATTCGAGACACCTCGCCGTCGCACCTGACAACACAATCTGGGGCTGGGGCTACAACGTGAGGACAGTCGATGATTCGAGCAGCGCCGACCCGGTGCTGTACCGGTGGTCTGAAACGGGAAGACTCCTGCAACAACTCCTGGCGCGGAAAGACTTTGCCGAAGACTTGCCAGTAGGATCGCTGGATGCCAAACTCGGGATGTCATGCATGGCAGTGTCACGGGATCGAATTGCCGTGTATGCGGTGAAGAGCGGAGTCCTGGCCGAGGTCAGCACCAGTGGAGACGTGATCGGGATGTACAAGCCGGCGCGGCCTCTCCGGAAAGACGGCGAACCCGGGAGGATGGGCGGGCTGGCGGTGACCGATGACGGAGAGATCTATGCTTCGTTCGGCCGGATCCATCGTTTTGACCGCGCGAGCCAGGCGTGGGCGCCGGTGGAACAACCCGAAGCGCTTGCTGTTACGGGCAGCATCTATGGCAGCGCCGGCAACCAGATCCTTGTGAGTGGCGCTTCAGGAGACCAATTTCACTTCCGGCTGGTGACGCTGCAATAAACGCTCCAGTTTGCCTGTTGAGCCGCGCCCGGGCGGCGAGGATTCACCAGCGGAGGGGCAGCGTGCGCGGGCGGACACCGGTGGCGTCGAACACGGCGGCGGCCATGGCCGGGGCCAGAGCGATGATCGGCGTTTCTCCGGCGCCGGCGCTTGGCAGATCCTTGCGGTCGAGCAGAACCACCTCGAGCTTGTCCGGCAGATCGCGGAAGCGCGGCACGCGGTATTGCGAAAATCGCGCATTGATGACACGGCCGTTTTCGAAGAGAATCTCCTCGCGGAGCACCGCGCCAAGACCCATCAGGATGCAGCCCTCCACCTGGGAGCGCGTGTTCCAGGGATTCAGCAGCGCGCCGCACTCAAAGGCTTCGACGATCTCGACGAGCCGCACCGTGCGGGCCTTCGGATCGACTTCCACTTCCACGCAGGCGGCGACGACGGAGTTCTTCTCCGTGCCGCAGGCAAGGCCGATGCCGCGGTTGGGCGCGCGCCTGGCGGCGCGGCGCTGCCGCCAGCCGAATTTCTGACAGGCGGCTTCGAGCACGGCGCGGATGCGGGCGTTTTCGAGATGGGCCAGGCGGAAGTCGAGCGGATCGGCATTTGCCGCTGCAGCCAGTTCTTCCATGAACGCCTCGCGGGCGAAGTTGTTGGCCGTGGCGGCCAGCGTGCGGTAGGAGCCGGGTCTCAGAGGAGAATCCGCGGGCACGTATTTTTCGCGGCGGTCAGGGATGGCGTATGGCGTTTGAAGTCCGGCGGCGCCGGAGTTGTAGTTGGTGAACTGCCAGGCGCGGATGCGGCCGCCTTCGAGCACGGCCTCGACGTCGATCAGCGCGGCGGGGCGGTAGTAGGCCCAGCGGAACTCTTCCTCGCGCGTCCAGCGGACCTTCACCGGGCGGCCGGCTTCCCTGGCGAGGCGCGCGGCTTCCAGAGCTGCTTCGCCGGTGTGTTTGCCGCCGAAGCCGCCGCCGAAGTCCGGCACGATGACCCGCACGTCCGTCTCCCGCAGGCCGAAGGCGCGAGCCAGGTCCGTGCGGACGCCGAACGGGTTGCTGGTGCCGGTCCACACGGTGAGGCGGCCGTCTTTCCAATCGGCCACAGCAGCGCGCGGCTCCATGGGCGCGTGCTGGATGTACGCGGTGCGGAATTCGGCGTGATGCGTGCGATTTGCGAGCGGCGGAATCTTCTCCTTCGCGGTCGAGCGGAGGTGATCGAACAATTCCGTGTGATTGTGTTTTTGGCCGCCGGACCAGCGGGCGGTGGCGGCCATGGCTTCCAGCGCGCGGCGGGCCTCGAAAGAAGTGCGTGCGGCGCAGGCGGCGAAATCGCCATCGCGGACGGCAGCGGCGGCGCCCGCCTTCTTCGCGGATTCCAGATCGACGGCTTCGAGCTTCGCGCCGTAGGCGGGCGGGCGGAGCACGGCGCCGTAGAGCATGCCGTCGAGCGCGATATCGGAGGGGTAGCGGTGCGCGCCGGTGACGATGTCGCGGGCGTCGGTGCGCCAGTGGCCTTTGCCGAGGACCGTCCACTCGGACGGCTCGCGCAGGCGGGGATTCTCGATCAGGCGTTTCCCGCCGGAGAGCCAGCCGCGCGCGGCGGCGGCGGCGCGGCGCACGGCGGGCACGGTTTGAGGAGTGGTGCGGCTGCCGGCGGTGATCCAGTCGTCGGGCGTGCGGGCGGTATCGCCGAGGACGACGCGGACGCGCTCCAGAGGAACGCCGAGCTCTTCCGCCGCAGCCATGGCGAGCTCCGTGCGGGGTCCCTGCCCTTCCTCGACCTTGCCGCTGAAGACGGTGAAGATGCCGTCGTCGCCCAGATGGATGCGGGCTTCGACGCTTTCGCCGCGCTCCTGCGCCTGCGCGTCCGCCACCCAGACGGTGACGAGCCAGCCGGCGCCGAGTGTTCCAAAGAGCTGGCGGCGCGTGAACTCGAAGCGGTAGCAGGGAGGCTCGAAGAGCTCGAAGCGGTCGGGTTCGAACGCGTTATTCCGCGGCATGGACCACCTCCTGCTGCGCTGTCATGCTGCGCTGGAGCCGGGCGGCGAACTCGACGGCGGCGACGATGCGCGGATAGCCGTTGCAGCGGCAGAGGCTGCCGTTGAGCGCCTGGAGGATCTGCGCGCGAGCCGGCGAAGGGTTCTTTTCCAGCAGAGCGACCGTCTGCAGGATCATGCCGGGAGTGCAGTAGCCGCACTGCATGGCGCCCTCCTGCGCAAACGCCTGTTGCACCGGATGGAGCCTGCCGTCTCTGGCGAGCCCTTCAATGGTGGTGATGCGTTTGCCGGCGGCGGAGCGGACGGGCGTGATGCAGGAGAGAGCGGGCGCGCCGTCGATCAGCACCGTGCAGGCGCGGCACTGGCCTTCGCCGCAGCCGTACTTGGTACCCGTGAGCTGCAGATCCTCGCGCAGGACTTCGAGCAGCGGGCGGGCGTCAAAGGTATCCACCTCGCGCGGCTCCCCGTTGACCGTAAAGCGGAAGACAGGCATGACTGGGCTCCCTGCAACCATGCTATGCGAAGCGGGCCGGCGAGTGTGATAAGCAGGAGAGGTCATGTGGAGAGCTGCAGTTTTCTGTCTGACGCTGGCCGCGTACGCACAACAGGAGTTGCGGAACCCGCACATTGTCTGGATCGCAGGCGATGAAGAATACCGCTCGGAAGAAGCGCTGCCGATGCTGGCACGGATTCTTCAGGCGAAGCACGGCTTCCGATGCACCGTCCTCCACGCGATCAACCCGGAGACGGGCGAGATTGATCCGGAGAACCAGCGCAACATTCCGGGTCTGGAGGCGCTGCGCACGGCGGATCTGATGGTGATCTTCACGCGCTTCCGCGATCTGCCGGACGAGCAGATGCGGCACATCGTGGATTATGTCGAGGCAGGCAAACCGGTGATCGGCATCCGGACGGCGACGCACGCCTTTCAGCTCCGATCGAGCCCCACCTATGCGCGGTGGAGCTGGAACAGCAGGGAATGGGACGGCGGATTCGGGCGGCAGGTGCTGGGCGAAACGTGGATCCGGCATCATGGGAAGCACGGCGAACAGGGCACGCGGGCGCGCATCGCTCCGGGCGCGGAAGGTCATCCGATCCTGCGCGGCATCCGCGACGGCGAAATCTGGGGTCCGACCGATGTCTACGCCGTGCGGCTGCCGCTGCCGGAAGGATGCCGGACGCTGCTGCTCGGCGAAGTGACCGATGGAATGACGCCGGAGGCGCCGCCCGCCGCCGGCGCGGTAAACAACCCGATGATGCCGGTGGCGTGGACCAGAACATATCAAGGCGGACGCGTTTTTGCGCTGACGATGGGCTCGGCGCAGGACTTCGAAAATGCGGGACTGCGGCGGCTGCTGGTCAACGCCGTCTACTGGGCGCTGGGACAGGAGAGCCGGATCCGGGCGGACTTCGACGTGGAGCCTCTGGAGCCTTACAGAGGCACGCCGTTTGGATTCGGAAAATACGTGCGCGGACGGAAACCGTAGCCGCGCTCAGAGCGCACGGCGGCGGAGAACGGCGCGGAGAGCGATGGAGGTCTTTTCGAGGGCGGAAAGACGAACCCGGTCTGTCAGCACGTCGTAATCGCGCTGTTCGATGCGTTCCAGGAGGCGGCGGTAGATCTCGATCAGAGCCCAGAGAGCGTGGCGGCTGTCGGGCTCGACCATCCCGATCAGCGGCCGCGCTTCCTCGTAGAAGCCGCGGGCGCGTCCCGCTTCAAAGGCGAGAAGGTTGCGCAGTTCCGGGCTCATCGAAGACGCGGCGAGCATCTCCGCCGTCACGGAAAAACGTGTCATGTCTTCCCGCGGCAGATAGATGCGGCCATTGAGCGCGTCCTCCCGGACATCGCGCAGGATGTTGGTGAGCTGGAACGCGATGCCGCAGCGCTCGGCAAGCCGGGGCGCTTCTGGGTCGGAGAAACCGAACACGTGGATGGTGGCGATGCCCACGACCGAAGCGACGAGGTAGCAGTAGCGGTAGAGCTGCTCGAACGTCTCGAAGGACCGCGGTTCAAGATCGGAAGAAACGCCCTCGATCATGCCGTAGAGGCAGTCGGCAGGGATGCGGTAGCGCGAGACAGTGTCGAGAAAGGCTGGCCAGACAGGGTGCGGCGGGACGCTGCCCTGCAGGGCGGCGTCGAGATGGGCGCGCCACTGACGCAGCCCCTCCATGCTGGCGCGGTCGCCGTCGCTCAGGTCGTCGCACTCGCGCATGAAGGCGTACAGCGCGCACATGGCGCGGCGCTTGGGCGCGGGCAGAGCGAGAAACGAATAGTAGAAGTTCCGCGCGCGACGTCGGGCGACCGATTCGCAATGGCGGTAGGAGGCGTCGAGCGGATTCATGCGGCGCGCCGGAAAGCCAGGCGCGCGAGGCTGCGCAGGAAGAGCATCGCGCGTTCGGATTTCGAGATGGCAGGACGGCTGCTGAGAACGTCGTAGTTCTGTGCGCGGATCTTTTCGAGCACCTTCATGCCGCCGCGGCTGAACAGGTCGATATCGAGCGCGAGGCGGCGGTCCACCATGCGCGACAGCGGAAGCCCCTGCTCGAACAGCGCCTGCGCATAATCGACTGCGTCGCGCATGACGCGGCGGAAAGCCTGCGTGCAGCGCCTTGCAAAGAGATCGTCCTCGGAGCAGCCGTGTTGGTCCATCAGGTGACGGGGCAGATAGATCCGGTCCTTTTCAAGATCCACGGCCACGTCCTGCCAGAAATTGGCGAGCTGCAGGGCGCTGCAGGTCGAGTCCGAGAGCCGGAAACGCTCCTCGTCGCGGTAGCCGCAGAGCATCAGCACCAGACGCCCCACGGGATTGGCCGAACGGCGGCAGTAATCGAGAACGTGACCCCAGTCGCGGTAGCGCGTGACAGTCTGATCCTGAATGAACGCGTCGATCAAATCGTCGAACGGTTCAGCAGGCAGATCGTGGCGGCGGACGGTCTCTCCCAGAGCCACGAACACGGGGTGGGAGGGGGGCTTCCCGCCGTAGAGGGCGCGCAGTTCGCCGCGCCACCACTCCAGCAGCCGGAGGCTTTCCTGCGGGTCGCCGGTTTCATCGCCGAGATCATCAGCCCAGCGGCAGAACGCGTAGACGTTGTAAAAGTCCTGGTGCAGCCGCTTCGGCAGCAGCAGGGAAACGACGTGGAAGTTTTCGTAGTGGTGCGTGGCCAGCCAGCGCGTGTAGTGCAGCGAGTCCGTCAGGGACCACTGCCGGCCGGAAGCTTCCGGGGAGCGCAGGAACGGGATGGGCTGGAGCAGTTCCACGCCGACGCTCCCTGGAAGGTTCAAGGAATGATGGCCGTTTTCATGTGGCCGTTGTGGCTCATCAGGTGGCGCAGCACATCGAGGAGGTTGGTGAGCGGCTCCTCGCGGTTGACGAAGTCGCGGGCGGTAATGTCGCCGCGGCTGACCACGTCAAGCGCTTTGCGGATGTAGGCGGGCGTGTGGTGGAAGCTGGCGACGCACTTGATTTCCGAGTAGTGCAGGAGCTGCGTCTCCAGAGTGATGCGCGTGTCCGAGGGGCAGCCGCCGAAGAACTGCGCGGTGCCGCCCCGGCGAAGCAGTTTCACGGCCAGCTCCCAGGTGTCGGGGTTGCCGACGGCTTCGATGACGGCATCGGCGCCATAGCCGCCGGTAAGATTCTTGATCTCGCGCACGACCGTGTCGGGATCGGTGTTGATGAGGGCGTCGTGGGCGCCCATGCGCATGGC
Organism: Bryobacteraceae bacterium; assembly: GCA_026002875.1. Taxonomy (NCBI): domain Bacteria; kingdom Pseudomonadati; phylum Acidobacteriota; class Terriglobia; order Bryobacterales; family Bryobacteraceae; species Bryobacteraceae bacterium. Next base: position 1,845,326 of record BPGE01000001.1, on the reverse strand, counting down.
CCGGTCGAGCTGGGACTGGCGGCGTCCCAGGGCGATGACGCGCGCGCCATACACTTTGGCCAGGCGCACGAACATGAGGCCGATGGGACCCTGGCCGATCACCACGACGTTGTCGCCGGGCCGGACGTTGGTCTCTTCGAGCCCCTTCAGCACGCAGGCCAACGGCTCGATCAGCGCCGCGTCCTGATAGCTCAGATGCGGCGGGATCTCGTACATGTTGCGCTGGACGATGCGCGCGGGAATGCGGATGTACTCGGCGTAAGCGCCGTTGTTGAACAGGAGATCCTCGCAGAGGTTCTCGAGCCCTTTGCGGCAATAGAAGCAGTTCAGGCAGGGCGCCGAGTTTGCTGCGACGATGCGCTGGCCGACGCGGAAGCTCTCCACGTGCGACCCGACCTTGACGATGTCGCCAGCGAGTTCATGACCGAACAGCGCAGGGGGCACGATCATCTTGGCGTGGTAGCCCCTGCGGAACACCTTGACATCCGTGCCGCAGGTGAGCGCGGCGCGGACGCGGACGAGCACGTCGCCCTTTTCGATTGCCGGAACGGCCACCTCCTCCACGCGCACTTCCTCGCGCCCGTAGAGCACGGCAGCCTTCATGCGTTTCATAGAATCAACTCAACCTCTGTGGCTGAACAATGATCTTCAGGGATTGTCCGTCGGGGCGCATCGCCCGGTCGATGCCATCCCGAATGGCGGTCAAGGGCAGGCGGTGCGAGATCAGGTCTTGCACGGGCAGTTCCCCGCTCATGACCAGACGCGCCGATTCGGCCTGAAGATCGATAGAGGCGCTGTAGACACCGAACAAGGTCCTCTCATACTTGCAGATGTCGGCGCCGGACAATTCGATCCTTTCGGTTTCGGACGTCTGGGCGAAAAACAATATTCTACTACCTGGACGGGAGGCGGCGACAGCCTGCTCGACAATTCCCGGGGCGGAAGCGGCCACGAACACCTGGTCGACGCCGCGTCCGGACGTCAGAGCCCGGCATCGGGCGGGCACGTCGGTCTCCAGAGGATTCCACGCCTCCGCGGCCCCGAAACGGCGGGCCAGCTCCAGCCGGCGCGGAATCGTGTCTGTCGCCAGAATGGTGCAGCCCGTTCGGCGCAGGAGCATCGTGAACATCAGGCCGATGGGCCCCTGGCCCTGCACCAGCACGACGTCATCCGGGCGCGGATCGGCCTCCACAACGGCCTTCAACACGGTGTTGACCGGTTCGACGAGGCTCGCCACTTCAAAGGGCACGCCATCGGGGATCTTTTCGACGCCATCCCGGACGATCCAGTCCATCACCCGCACGTACTGACCGAAGCCGCCGCCGGCGGGTTCGAAGCCCGCCGTGATGCCCACTTTCTTGTAGGTCTCGCACTGGGCGTAGAGCTTCCGGGCGCAGTAAAAACAATTCCGGCAGGGAATGTGGTGGAAGGCCACCACGCGGTCGCCGGGCTGGAACTTCGTCACTCCCTCGCCCACCCGCACGACCACTCCAGCGGTTTCATGACCGTAAATGCGGGGCGGAGGCAGCAGGTCGTACGTGACCTTCTTCAGGTCCGTGTGGCAGATGCCGCACGCCTCCACGCGGACGAGGATCTCGCCGGGGCCGATCTCCGGTACGGGCACGCTTTGCACCTGGATGCGGCCATTGCCCGTATATACGGCGGCCATCATTTCCTGGCCAATCTCAGAAGCTGCAAGAGGCAAGGAAGTCTCCTAAACGCAGGGCGGCGCGGCGGCAGGCGAGGCCGAACCGCACAAGCGGTATCAAATTACTAGGATGCACCAGAGCGGCAAAAGTGGTCCGGGATTTCGAGAATCGCCCGTCCGGACCGCGGAACGCATTGAAGTCGAGCGGCAACGGCTCGCCAGCCTCGTCCGAGACCACGCGCACGCAGTAGAAGGGGACATTGCGGCGGGCAGCTTCCGCCGCCACGGCTGCCGCCTCCATATCCACTGCATCGGCGCCCCGTTCTCGCAGGACGGCTTTCTCCTCGGGAGAGACGGCGACCCGGTCCTGCGACCAGAGGCGGCCCAGGCGAAAGGACCGCGAAGACTGCGGCGGCAAGGCGGGGAAACTGCCCTTGCCCGCGGCATCGATCACTTCCCGGGCGGCGAAGATTTCGCCCGTGCGCAGCGCGGGATCCAGCGCCCCGCAGAAACCGGTGCTCAGCACGACAGCGCGGCCGCCGCAGCCGTCCAGAGCCGCCCGGGCAGCCTCGCAAGCGAGGCGGGGACCGGGACCGTGCGCCGCCAGCACCCAGCGGCGCCTTTCGATGCTGGCCTCCCGAACATACTGAAGCGGCCATCGCAGAGGGCGAACGGAGCGGGCGTGCCGCAGCAGCCCTGCGAATTCGATCGGCTCGGCAGCCACGGCGATGACAGGCGGCTCTTCAGCAGTATCCATGGGCCTCGAACCATTCCACGGCATGGCGCAGGGCCGTTGCCGCAGGCGCCGGGTGGAAACCCAGCTCGCGCTCAGCCTTCGCGTGCGTGACCCACATTTTCTTGCGGGCCATGCGGACCGCGTCGAGCGGGGCGCGGGGCGGCGAGCCGGTGATCTCCGCCCGGAGCGTGTCCACTGCGGCGGCGGCATAAGCAACAATCCAGGGCAGCCGGATCCGCGGCGCGGGACGGCCGCTGATCGACGATAAAAGATCAAAGATTTGTTTCAGCGTCAGGTTCTCGCTTCCGAGGATATAACGCTCGCCGGGCCGCCCGCGTTCACAGGCCAGCCAGTGGCCTTCAGCAGCTTCGGCTGCATCGACGATGTTCAGCCCCGTATCCACATAGGCCGGCATGCGGCCGCGGAGGAAATCGAGAATCGTCTGCCCGGTCGGCGTGGGCTTGACGTCGTGCGCGCCCACGGGCGCTGTGGGATTGACGATCACGACGGGCAGCCCGGAGCGCGCCGCCTCCAGAGCCTCCTGCTCGGCCAGCCACTTGGATTTCTTGTAGTGGCCGGTCATGTCGGCGAAAGAGACCGGCGTCGATTCATCCCCGAGGCCGTCTTTGACGAAACCGATGCAGCCGACGGTGCTCGTGTAGACGACGCGCTCCACGCGCGCCCGCCGCGCGGCCTCGAGGATGTTGCGCGTGCCGCCGACGTTGGATTCATACATCTCGCGCGGGCGGCGCACCCACAGGCGGTAGTCGGCGGCGACGTGGAAAACCAGACTGCAGCCCTCCGCCGCGCGCCTCACGGATTCGGAATCCCGCAGATCGCCGGCAAAGAGCTCCGCGTCCAGGTCCCTCACGGCTTCCGGCCGCCGCACGAGCGCGCGCACGGGAATGCCGCGGCGCAGCAACGCCTGCGCGACGTGCCAGCCGAGGAATCCGGATGCGCCTGTGACCAGAGCGGGCTTCACGTGTCTGCTCCTTCCGGAAATTGCTGAATGCCGGTCATGCGGATGCTGCGGAGCCGAGCCGCTCGCGAATCGCCAGCAGGGGCCAGACGACAGAGCCGAGCGGATCCGTCAAATAGGGAGCATAGGCGACCCCGGGCATCGATGGCGCGGCGGGATCCCAACTGCCATCCGCGCTCTGCCGCTCCGCCAGCCACGCGAAGCCGCGCCGCACGCTCTCGCTCGAGTCGTCGCCGCCCGCGATCAACCCAAGCAGCGCCCAGGCCGTGTGCGCAGAAGTGCTGGAGGCAGGCCGGAACTCGCCCGAGCCGTGCGAGGCCGGATCTTCGCCCCATCCGCCGTCCGCATTCTGAATCGAGCGGAGCCACTCGCCTGCGCGCAGCACGCAGGCTTCGCGCTCGTCGACACCGGCGGCGCGCAGTCCGCGCAGGGCCATGGCGGTTCCGTACAGGCGGCAGATGCCCCGCGAACCTTGCCACCACGCCTCCGCGTTTTGAGACTGCTCGAGAAATTCTGCCGCGCGCCGGATGCGCTCCGAGGACGGCGATTGTCCGCCGGCAACGAGAGCCTCGACGACAGATCCCGTCACATCAGGAGCCGAGGCGCCATTCACTCCGTCGCTCCAGCCGCCGTCTTTGCCCTGCGCGGCGGCCAGGGACTCCACGGCGGCATGAACGGCAGATTCGTGAGCCGCCGACGCACCTGTGCGGACCAGCGCGAGTAGGACCAGCGCTGTGGTTTCGGCGTCCGGCCCGGAGTGCAGGTCTCCGGGCGCCCAGCCGGCGCGGAGACCTCCGTTGCCGTTTGCGCGCGCAACAGTGCTGAAGCGTTCCCCCAGAGCTTTGACGGCCGGCTTCAGGCTGTCATCCGCGTCCAGCCCCGCCAGCGCCAGCACGGCCAGCGCCGCTGCGCGAATGCCGCAGTCGCACGGCCGCGCAGGTCCCGCGGGGTTCTCCGGCCCGAGCATCGAAATGACCCGTTCGAACTGTTCGAGCGCTTTCGAGCCCCGGCCGCCGGCTGCGCGCACGGCCAGGGCGGCATGCAGGGCGACAGGCAGGACCGGCCAGCGCAGAGCCTCCGCGACCATTGCGTCGTAGGTCCGAAACACGATCGGATCGCGCAGCGGACGCGGCGCCATGCGCGCCCACTGGCCGATCAGCCGCGCCGTCATGCTCCGCAGTTCGAAACTCGCCTGTGGATTCCGCGCGGGAGGCAATTCCTCCTCGAGCCGCGGCGCAGCGGCGGCGGGCGGAAGCTCCTGAGCGCCCCGCAGGTAAGCCGCGATGCTCAACGAAGCCAGGCAGACCAGCTCCTGCCGCGTCATGGCGGGCCAGTCGCCGTATTCGATGAAGAAGTAATGCTCCGGCGCGCCTGCCTCGTGGCGCCGGCCATTCGCGGCGCCTGCCCAGAACAGCCTTGTCCACGTGATTTCACCCGCCTTTTCCAGCCCCCCCGCTTCCGCGATGTTCCGGGCCAGAGCGCGCATGCCGGGCTCGGAGGCGGAAAGTCCCGCCAGGCGCAGCGCCAGATACGTTTCGATGCCGTAGCGGGGATCCGAGAGTCCTCCGCGCCACAGCGGAAAACCGCCGTCGGCGTTCTGGGAGTTCAGAATCCGGCGCGCCCACGCCTCCCCGTGCGGCGGCTGCAACGGGTGATCCTTCCGCCCGAGGAACCACGCACCCAGAGCGTACAGCACGTCCAGGTAAGGACCGCCCGTCAGCAGGTTCGGCCAGAGTCCTTCCGCACTCTGCAGCGAAGCCAGATACGATGCGGCTCTCGCTGACGCCTGCTGCAGCGCTTGTTCAGAATCGCCTGTGGATGGTGCGGCGCTCATGCGCTTGCGGGCGCCGGCGACGCCGAGCCGGCGAGCCGGGCGATGGGCACCTGCACTTCAGGAGGAAGGCTGAAGCGGACGTCCTCTTCGACGATGTCGACTTCCTCGACGGACGCGAAGCCCTTCTCGCGGAGAGCGTCGATCAGTTCCTGCACCAGATGCTCCGGAGCGGACGCGCCGGCCGTCACGGAGACCGTCCGGACGCCCTCGAGCCACTCGTCGCGCAGGAAGCGCCGGTCGTCGATCAGATAGCTGGGCACTCCGGCGCGCTGGCAGACTTCGACAAGCCGCTTCGAGTTCGAGCTGTTCTGGCTGCCCACGACGAGCAGCAGTTCGCACAGCGGCGCCACGGCTTTCACCGCAGTCTGCCGGTTCTGCGTGGCGTAGCAGATGTCCTGGGACTTGGGACCGGCGATTTTCGGGAAACGGCGCTCGAGAATCTCGATGATGCCGCGGGTTTCGTCCAGGCTCAGGGTGGTCTGCGTCAGGTAACAGACCTTTTCCGGATCCGGCGGCGCGACGCGCTCGGCGTCTTCCTCGGATTCGATGATGATGGTGCTCGCCGGAGCCTCGCCGAATGTGCCTTCGATCTCCTCGTGGTCCTTGTGGCCGATGAGCAGGATCGTGTATCCCTGCTGTGCGAAGCGCACCGCCTCCAGATGGACCTTGGTCACCAGCGGACAGGTGGCGTCGATGACGGAGAGGCCGCGCTCGCGGGCCATCTGCCGGACCGCCGGGGACACGCCATGGGCGCTGAAAATCACCCTCGCGCCTTCCGGCACCTCGTTCAGCTCGCTGACGAAAATGGCGCCCATCGAGCGCAGCTCGTCCACGACATGGCGGTTGTGCACAATCTCCTTGCGCACGTAGATCGGCGCGCCGTACAGATCGAGGGCGATCTTCACAATGTCGATGGCGCGCACGACGCCGGCGCAGAAGCCCCGGGGCCGCAGCAGAAGAACTTTTTTCCCAGCAGAATGTGGTGTTTGCATGATCGGGGAATTGCTCTCATTATAACAGCCGGACCTTGCCTGCCCGGCTCGGGGCTGCCGCAATGCAGCCCTCCTGCCATTGGATGAACGGATCCGCGGAAAGGTGCGGAAACCGCCTCACCGGCGCCGCCGGAAAAACTCCTCCAGCAGTGCGGCGCACTCGTGGCCGAGCACGCCCTCCGTGGTCTCCACCCGGTGATTGAGCAGCTCGGAGTCCGCCAGGCGGAACTTGGAGCGCACGCCGCCAAACCGGATGTCGCGCGCGCCGAAGACGAGCCGGGCGATGCGGGCGTGCACGATCGCCCCGGCGCACATCACGCAGGGCTCGAGCGTGACATACAGCGTCGCGCCGTTCAGCCGGTAGTTGCCTGTGCGGGCGGCGGCAGCCCGCAGAGCCACGATCTCCGCGTGCGCTGTGGGGTCGCAGGAAGAAATGGGGTGGTTGAAACCCTCGCCGATCGGCTCGCCGTCGAGAACCACTACGGCGCCCACGGGCACTTCGTCCCCGCTCTCGCCCTCGCGCGCCAGCTCCAGGGCGCGCCTCATCCAGAATTCGTCGTCCAGCCGGGCCGGCATTGTTGTTACAAAAGTTTCCTCACTGCAGCCGGTTGCCGCGTTCTGACTGCGCCTAGAATGTAAGTGTCCCATGAAATACCTGCCGCTGATCGTGAAGAACGCTTTGCGCAACCGGCGGCGCACCGTGCTGACTGTCTCCAGCCTGGCAATTTCGCTCTGCCTGCTCGGCGTGATGATGGCGCTGTACTATGCGCTGTTCATCGGCGGTCAGCCGGCCAAGGCGCAGGCGCGGCGCGTCGTGGTGCGGCACAAGGTGTCGATCGTCTTTCCGCTGCCGCTGTATTACCGCGAAAAGATCGCACAGGTGCCGGGCGTGGAAGAAGTGATGCTGTGGTCGTGGTTCGGCGGCGTCTACAAGGACGCCCGCGACCAGCGGAATTTCTTCGCCCGCATGGCCGCCGACGCCGATCGTCTGTTCCGCGTCTATCAGGATTACGTCATCTCCGACGAGGAGAAACAGGCCTTCATCCGCGATCCTGCCGGATGCATCGTAAACAAGGTTCTGGCCGAGCGGCATGGCTTCAAGGTGGGCGACAGGATTCTCATCCGGGGCGACATTTTCCCGTTCGATCTGGATCTGACGGTGCGCGGCATTTACACATCGACCGACTTCGACGATGAAACGCTGTGGTTCAACTGGAAGTACATGGAGAACATGCTGCGCAATTCGCCGCGCCTGATGGCGGGCGGTTACACCCTGCTGGTGCGCTCCGAGCAGGACGTCGCCGCGGTCAGCCGCGCGATCGACGAGATGTTCGCCAACTCGGAGGCGCCCACGAAGACCGAGAGCGAGTACACGTTCGGACTCTCGTTTCTCTCCTTTCTCGGCAACGTGAAAGTGATTCTGATGAGCATCTGCTTCGCTGTGACGTTCACGGTGCTGCTGATCACGGCCAACACCATGGCGATGAGCGTTCGGGAGCGGGTGCGCGAGGTGGGCGTGCTGCGCACGCTGGGATTCGGCAAGCCCGCCATCGTCGGTCTGATCGTGGGCGAAAGCGCGATGATCTCCCTGATCGGCGGGCTGCTCGGCGTCTTCGTGGCCGAGGGGCTGTGCTGGGTGATCCGGCAGGGACCCGCGATCGTGCAACAGTCGAAAACGCTCACGATCGAAGCGCCGGTCTTCGCCGCCCTGATGGGCGTGAGCCTGGCGGTCGGCGTGGCAAGCTCGATCGCCCCCGCGGTCTCCGCGGCGCGCCAGAACATTGTCGACGCATTGCGTTTTACCGACTGAAGGAGCGCGCCCGCATGATTCTGCCCCTCTCGTACAATCTGCGCAATCTGGCCGTGCGGCGCACCACGACGGTGATGACCGCTCTCGGCATCGGCCTCACGGTGGCCGTTCTTGCGGCTTCTTTCGCCCTCGTGGATGGACTGCGGCTGGCGCTGGAGGCGTCCGGCCATCCGCTGAATATCCTCGTGACCCGCAAGGGATCGGAGTCGGAACTGGCCTCCAACTTCGAACGGCGTGTCTTCGAGGATCTGAAGTTCAAATCCGGCATCGCCCGTAATGCGGCGGGCGAGCCGCTGGCATCGCTGGAAGTGGTGACGGTGATCAATCTTGTCAGCGTCGAATACCCGGAAGGCGCCAACGTCAATGTCCGCGGAGTCACGCCCATCGGGCTGGAGATCCGCGAAGATGCGCGGCTGGTGGAAGGCCGCTGGTTCACGCCCGGCCGGCGCGAGGCGACCGTCGGCAGCTCCATTGCGAAGCGCTATCCGGAGGCGCGCCCCGGCAGGAAAATCCGCTTCGGGCGCGGCGAGTGGGACGTGGTGGGCGTCTACAACAGCGATCAGATGGCGCGCAACTCCGAGATCCTGGTCGACCTGAATCAGGTGGCGGCGGATTTCGGCCGGGAGAGCGTGCTCAGTTCGGCGTTGCTGCGCGCCACCGATGCGGTGGCCCATCAGGCGCTGATCAACGATCTGGAAGCCGACACGCGGCTCAACGTGCAGGCTCGTGCGGAGAAAGAATACTATGCGCAGCAGACTTCCAGCGGGGACCTGATCCGGTACCTGGGCACCGTCGTGGCGCTGATCATGGCGGTGGGGTCGTGCTTCGGAGCGATGAACACGATGTACGCGGCCGTGGCTCGGCGATCGAAAGAAATCGGCACTCTGCGCGTGCTGGGTTTCTCGCGCGCGGCGATTCTCGTCAGCTTCCTCATCGAATCCCTGATGCTGGCTGCGCTCGGCGGCATTGCGGGCATTCTGCTCGTGCTGCCGGTCAACGGCCTCACGACCGGCATCGGGAGTTTTACGACGTTTTCGGAAATCGCCTTTCAACTGAAGATCACGCCTGCAACCATGCTCTCCGCATTCCTGTTCGCGCTGGCGATGGGTGCGGCGGGCGGGCTGCTGCCGGCGTTCCAGGCGGCGCGCAAGGAGATCCTGACAGCCCTGAGGGAGGGATGAGCGAGTGGCCGAAGACCTGCGCAGTTTGAGGATCGATCGGAGCGCCGCGCCGCAGAGCCGGGCCGGCAGCGCGTGGAAGTGGATCGTGGCTGCCGTCGTGCTGCTTGTATTGCTCGGAGCCGGCTGGGCCGGCTACAGCTACCTGACGGCTGCGCCCGAAGTGGCCACCGTCCGCGTCCAGGCGCAGCGCTCCGGCGGCGCGGGCGCAGGCGCCGTGGTGCTGAATGCGACCGGCTACATCGTGGCGGCGCACAAGATCCAGGTGGCCTCGAAAGTCGTGGGCAAAGTGGCCTGGATCGGCGTCGAGAAGGGCGACAAGGTGCAGGCTGGGCAGGTCATCGTCCGGCTGGAGGATGACGAATACCGCGCCCAGCTGCAGCAGGCGCGCGGACAGCTGGCGGCGCTGCAGGCGAAGCTCGAAGAACTGGAACGCGGCTCGCGCCCCGAGGAGATCGAGGCGGCGCGGGCGCAGGTCGAGCAGGCGCAGGCGGACCTCGAAAACGCACGCGTGCAGCTGGAAAGGATCCGCCAGCTGGCCGCCGAGAAGGTCATGTCGAAATCCGCGCTCGACGACGCGCAGGCGCGCTATGACGCCGCCGTGGCGCGGGTCCGCAATCTCGAGAAGAACTACGAACTCGTGCGCATCGGGCCCCGCCGTGAAGCCATCGAGTCAATGCGCGGGCAGGTCGAAGCGGCGCGCGGGGCGGTCGCCTTCGCCGAAACGCAGCTCGCCAACACGCTGATCCGGGCGCCCGTCACCGGAACGATTCTCGAGCGCGGCGTCGAGAAAGGCGAATTCGTGACGACGAGCTTCGTGGGCGAGCGCGGCGCCAAAGGGTATGTCGTGACGCTCGCCGACCTCAACGACCTGCGCGTCGAGCTGGACATCTCGCAAAACGATTTCGCCAGGCTGAAGCCTCGCCAGCGGGGCATCATCACGGCCGATGCGTGGCCGGGCGTCGAGTGGGAGGGCGTGCTGGACGAGATCGCGCCCGAAGCGAACCGGCAGAAGGCCGCCGTGCAGGTGAAAGTGAAGGTCCTGAACCCTGACGAGCGGCTCCGTCCGGAGATGAACGCCGCCGTGGCGTTCCTGTCCGACGAGCCCGCCGCGGCCGCCGCGCCGGGCAAGCCGGTGGTGTTCGTGCCGCCGTCGGTCGTCCGCAACGACCGTGTGTACATCGTGCTCAACGGAAAAATCGTCGAGCGCCAGATCCGCACCAGCGGGCTGACGCCCATGGGCCTGCGTGTCGAGGACGGCCTGATCGGCGGCGAGGATCTGGTTGTCAATCCAGCGGCCGATCTGAAGAACGGCATGAAAGTGAAGGTGAGGCAGCCATGAGCAGCGACGTGGTGATCCGCGCCCGGCGTTTGACCAAGGAGTTCCTCCGCGACTCGTTCCACATCGTGGCGCTGAAGGACGTCGACCTTGACGTGCGCCGCGGCGAATATATGGCCCTGATGGGGCCGTCCGGTTCAGGCAAATCCACGCTCCTGCACCTGATCGCGGCCATGGACAGGCCGACCGCCGGCGAAATTGAAGTGCTGGGCGCGAACGTTGCCACGATGGCCGACAGCGAGATGGCCAAGTGGCGGAACCGCCACATCGGCTTCGTGTTCCAGAGCTTCAACCTGATTCCCGTGCTGACGGCTCTCGAGAACGTCGAACTCCCGCTGAAGCTCACGCACCTCAAGAAAGGCGAGCGCATCCAGCATGCGGCGACGGCGCTGAAACTCGTCGGACTGGGAGACCGCATGGATCATTACCCCAGGCAGCTGTCCGGCGGGCAGGAGCAGCGCGTGGCCATCGCGCGCGCCATCGTCACCGACCCCGACATCCTGCTGTGCGACGAGCCCACGGGCAACCTCGACGCCCGCAGCGCCAACGAAGTGCTCGAGCTGCTGCGGCGGCTGAACCAGGAGTTCGGCAAAACGATCGTGATGGTGACGCACGACCCGCACGCGGCGCATTACGCCACGCATATCCGCTACATTGACAAGGGCGAACTGCTGCCCGAAGGAAAGAAACCCGAGGACTGGAGCTGAGCGGCACGTGGCGCGGCTGGCGATTCTGTACGAGCATCCCGAATGGTTCCGCCCTCTGTTTGACGCGCTTGTGCGGGCGGGCATCCCTTTCGAGGAGTGGCGGGCGGACTCGCTCGCCTTCGGCCTGGATGAAACAGATTGGCCCGATCTTGTTTTCAACCGCATGAGCGCTTCGGCTGCCTGGCGCGGCCACGCCCATGCGCAGTTCGCCGTGCGGGAGCTGCTGGCGGTTCTGGAAGCGCGCCGTGTCGCAGTGGTCAACGGCCTGCCGGCGTACGAGCTGGAAATCAGCAAGGTGCGGCAGATGGAGCTGTTCCGCCGCGCCGGGGCGAGGGTGCCGCGCACGGGCGTGGCGAACTGCCCGAAGCAGCTGCTCGAGGCGGCGCGCGGGCTGGCGTTTCCCGTCATGGTCAAACCGAACTGCGGCGGCGCGGGCGCAGGCGTGCGCCGGTTTGATTCTCCCCAGCAGCTGGAAGCCGCTGCCGGCGAGGCCGAGTTCGGCTGCGACAACGTCGCGCTGGTGCAGGAACACATCCCCTCCCGCGACGGCGCCTGCTACCGGATCGAGATTCTCGACGGACAGGTGCTCTACTGCCTGAAAGTCCAGCGCGACGGCGCAGGCTACAACCTCTGCCCGGCAGATGCCTGCGCCTCGGCGTCCAAGCCCGTCTTCGCGCGCTGCGAGCCGTTGCCGGAGGCGGAAACAATCGCCCTGAATGCAGCGCGTCTCGGTCGGATCGATCTCTGCGGCGTCGAGTACATCATCGACCATCGCACGGGCGAGCCCGTCTTCTACGACCTGAACGTGCTGTCCAACTTCGTCGCCAATGCGCGCGAGGTGGTGGGTTTCGACCCTCACGAGCGGCTCGTCGAGTATCTCGGGCGCCGCCTGCACGCGCTGGGGCGCGCCCTGTAACAGCGGTGTAGAATCACGGCGTGCGCAGCATCGGGCTTCTCCTTCTGTGCGTCGCTGCAGCCGCGCAGGTCCGGATTGCAGAGCGCGGCGGCCGCTGGACGCTCGAGCGGGACGGCGAACCCTATTTCGTCAGAGGCGCCGTGGTCATTGGCGGCGAGGAATCCGGACGTCTGCTGGACGAGCTGAAACGGGCGGGAGGCAATTCCGCGCGCACCAGCCCGCGGATGCTGGACGCGCTGGCGCAACGCGGCATGACGGGTTTCGTCGGATTGCCTGTGGGCAAGGCGCGCCTCGGCTTCGATTACGGCGATCCGCGCCAGGTCGCGAAGCTCGAAGAGGAACTGCGGCAGACCGTGCTGAAGTACAGGGATCACCCCGCCCTGCTGCTATGGACCATCGGAAACGAGCCGAACATCGGTTCCACCCGGCAACAGGCGCGGCAGAGTTATGCGTGGATCGAAAAAGCCGCACGGATGGTGAAATCGCTGCATGGCCGCCATCCCGTCATCACGGTGGTGGGCGACGGCGAGATGAGGCAGTTTCTCCGCGATCTGGACGAGCTCTGCCCGTCGCTCGATGCCGTCGGGCTGAACGCCTACCACAGCATTCACTTCCTGCGGGAAGAGGTGCGGGAGCGCGGATGGAAGAGGCCGTACCTCATGACGGAATTCGGCCCGCGCGGCCACTGGCAGGTGATCCGTACCGGATGGGGGATGCCCGTCGAGGACACCAGCACGGAGAAAGCCCTTCACTACCGCTCTTCCTACTTCTCGGCGGTGGCGGACAATCCGCAGTGCCTGGGCTCGTACGTCTTTCTGTGGTACGGAAAGCACCACGAGAAAACCCATACCTGGTACAACATGTTTCTGGCGGACGGCAGCCGCACGGCTGCAGTGGATGTGATGGAGGAAATCTGGTCCGGCAGGGCGCCCCGGAACCGTTCGCCCGAGATCCTCGCTTTGCAGGCGGCAGGACGCTTCCAGCCGCCCACAGTCAAGGCAGGCGCGCTGATCGAGTGGAGGGTGGCGGCGCGGGATGCGGACGGAGACGCGCTGCGCGTGGATTGGGACCTGCGGGAAGACGTGGCGGACCACCCGAACGTCGGCGGAGACAGGGAACCCGGAACGGCGCCGATCGAGGGTGCGATCGCAGCAGCGGACGGCTTCTCGGCCTCAGTGCGCATTCCGGCCCGGCCCGGGCACTACCGGCTCTTCGTTTACGTGCGGGACGGCAAGGGCGGCGCCGCAACGGCCAACCGGCCCATCCGGGCTGAGTGAAGCCGGGCAGACTGCCGGCAGTTCCATCCCCTCGGGCAAGGACGCCACCAGCCCGTTTTGCCCCCATCAGCTGGATTTACGGTTTGACCCCAAATGCCTGGCGAGCTACTCTGGGGGCGGAAGCGTGCCGTCATGGCTGACGTCAAAATTCGAAACCTGCCCGACTGGCTGGTCGAGTGGCATAAACAGAAAGCGGCGGCCGAAGGAATCAGCCTGGAGGAACGCCTGCGGCGCCTCCTTTTCGAAAATGTTGCAGAACAGCGGCGGAAGATCCTGAAGAGACTGGACGCGCTCTGCGCTGAAATCGAACAGGAAACGGGAACGCTGCCCGACAGCGCGCCTCTCATCCGGGAAGCCCGGCGGGAAATGGAGGAACGTTTCGATGTACGTGATCGACGCCAGCGTAGCCGTCAAGTGGCTCATCCCCGAAGAAGGGCGGGCTGAAGCCCGTCGCTTTCTCACGGGAAGCGACGCTCTGCTGGCGCCCCGCCCGATGGTGACCGAAGTGGCGGCCGGTTTGTCCAGAAAAGCGCGGGCCGGACAGATTTCGAAACCAGCGGCGCGGCGCGCTCTCAGGGAATGGCTGGCCCTCATTGATTCCGGCGGCATCGAGCTTGCCGATTCCAAGGCGCTGATCGGGGAAGCTCTCGAAATCTCGCTCGCCCTGAATCATCCCCTGCCGGATTGCCTGTATCTGGCACTGGCAAGGCAGTCGCGGGCAGTTCTTGTGACTGCTGACCAGCCGCTTGCGAAAAAGGCCGCAGAACTGCAAGGGCTCAATGTCCGTCTGCTGGGCGCGGAGTGAACGCTCAGTGCCGGAAGTGGCGGATGCCGGTGAAGACCATCGCCACGCCCAGACGGTTCGCCGCGGCGATCACTTCTTCGTCCTTCACCGATCCGCCCGGCTGGATCACCGCCGTCGCGCCGTGCGATGCCACGGTCTCGAGCCCGTCCGGGAACGGGAAGAATGCATCGGAAGCCGCCACGCAACCCTCCAGCGGCAGCACGGATTTCTTCGCGCCGATCTCGGCTGAGAAAACGCGGCTCATCTGACCCGCGCCCGCGCTCAGCAGCTGCCCGCGGCGCGCATACACGATCGCGTTCGACTTGACGTGCTTGCACACCTTCCAGGCAAACTCGAGCGCGGCCATTTCATCCGGCGTGGGCTGCCGTTCGGTGACCACTTTTAAGGAGGCGGGGTCCAGCGTCAGCAGATCCGGCGTCTGCACGAGCACTCCGCCAGTGATGGAGCGCAGCACGGGCTCACTCGTCACGCCGCCTTTCACCGCCACGAGCCGCAAGTTCTTCTTCGCCCGCAGAATGACGAGCGCCTGTTCGGAGAAGGCGGGCGCAGCGATGGCCTCCACGAACAGCTTCGACACCTCGTGCGCGGTTTCTGCGTCCACTTCCCGGTTGAATGCCAGCACCCCGCCGAAAGCGGAGACGGGATCCGCCTCGTACGCCTTGCGGTACGCTTCGGCGAGCGATTCCTGCTCGGCGCAGCCGCACGGATTCGTGTGCTTGATGATCACGGCGGCGGGTCCCGCGAACTCGCACACGAGCTGCCAGGCGGCATCGAGATCGACCAGGTTGTTGAAGCTCAGCTCCTTGCCGTGAAGCTGCGTGCCGTTGGCGATGCCCTCGGAACCCTGCGCGTAGAGAGCCGCCTTCTGGTGCGGATTTTCGCCATAGCGCAGCTCCTGCCGCCGCGGCAGCAGGACGTGCAGAGCGGCAGGCAGATCCGAGGGCTGATCGGTAAAGCCTGCTTCCGTGCATTCAATCGAGGCCAGCCGCGCCGTGATCGCGGCGTCGTAGCGGGCGGTCAGCGCAAACGCCTTGCGCGCCAGGTTCCAGTGCGTGCGCAGGCTGAGCGAGCCGGCCGACGCGCGCATCTCGTCCAGCAGCGCCGCGTAGTCTTCCGGCGAAGCGACCACCGCCACATCCTGGTAATTCTTCGCCGCGGCGCGGATCATCGTCGGTCCGCCGATATCGATGTTTTCGATCAGCTCTTCCACGGTGGCGCCGGGCTTGGCCGCGGCTTTCTCGAACGCATACAGGTTGACGACCACCATGTCGATCGGAGCGATGCCGTGCTCGGCCAGCGCGGCGCGGTGTTCGGCCAGATCGCGGCGGGCCAGCACGCCGGCGGCGATCACGGGATGGATGGTTTTCACCCGGCCGTCGAGAATCTCGGGAAAACCGGTCACCTCGCTGACGTCGCGGACGGCCAGACCCGCGTCCCGAAGCAGGCGGGCTGTTCCTCCCGTGGAGATCAGTTCGCAGCCGAATGACGCCAGGCCGCGGGCGAATTCCACCAGTCCGGTCTTGTCGGTGACGCTGAGGAGGGCGCGCTGGATCTTGGCCATGACTTCTCATTCTGCCACCGCGGAGCCCCCTGTTACCATGAAGGCGTGGCACACAAAGTAACTCTGATTCCGGGCGACGGCATCGGGCCGGAGGTGGCAGCCGCCACGGTGCGGGCGGTGAACGCGACGGGCGTGAAGATCGACTGGGAGACCGCGGAACTCAGCGCCGACATCATCGAGAAATCCGGCTCCAGCCTGCCGGCGCACGTGCTCGAATCGCTCGAGCGCACGGGCGTCGGGCTGAAAGGCCCGGTCACGACGCCGGTGGCGGGCGGATTCAAGAGCGTGAACGTGGCGCTGCGCAAGACGCTGGACCTGTTCGCCAACGTGCGGCCGGTCTTCACGCTTCCGGGCCTCAAGACCCGCTTCCAGGACGTCAACATCGACATGGTGATCTTCCGCGAGAACACGGAGGATCTCTACTCGGGGCTCGAGCACGAAGTCGTGAAGGACGTCGTGGAAAGCCTGAAGATCATCACGCGCTTTGCGTCCATGCGGATTGCCAACTACGCCTTCGCTTACGCGCGGAAAAACAACCGCCGCAAGGTGACGGCCGTGCACAAGGCCAACATCATGAAGCTGAGCGACGGGCTCTTCATCCGCTGCTGCCGCGAAGTGGCCACCGAGTATCCCGACATCGCCTACAACGAACTGATCGTCGACAACGCGGCCATGCAGCTGGTGATGCGCCCGGAGACATTCGACATTCTCCTGTTGCCGAACCTCTACGGCGACATCGTGTCCGATCTGGCGGCGGGTCTTGTCGGCGGGCTGGGCGTCGTGCCCGGCGCGAACATGGGAGAAAAGTGCGCGGTGTTCGAGGCGGTCCACGGCTCAGCGCCCGACATCGCCGGCCATGGCGTGGCCAACCCCACCGCTCTGATGTCGTCGGCGATTCTGATGCTCCGCCACCTCGGGGAAGGCGCCGCGGCGGACCGCCTGCAGAAGGCGATCATGGCCGCCTACGCCGAGGGCGCGCACCTGACGCGCGACGTTGGCGGAAGCGCCACGACGGAAGAGTTCACCGACGCGGTGATCCGCCACCTTGGCTGAGGCGGCGGATCACCCATCCGTCTGCATGAGGCTAGTGCACGGTCACGGTGACCGGCGACTTCAGCTGGAAGGTCAGGACGCTTTCCGCCGGGATGGTCGCAGGCTCGCCGCGCGTGGCCATCGCCGTAGCGGTTCCCGCGCCAGCCCCGACTCCTGCGCCGACAGCCGCGCCCCTGCCGCCGCCGGCGATGGCGCCGACAGCCGCACCCACGCCCGTCATGATGGCGCCGCGCGTGACGTCCTTCTTCACGCTGCTCTTGGCCTCCACCGCGTACGAGCCGGTCTGGATATCCACTTTGCCCTCGACCGTCTGCAGCGAGCGCAAGGCGATGCTCAGCTGCGCCACGCCTTTCACACGCCCGCCCGGATCGCTCTCAACCACGACCCCTTCCACCACCGCGCCCCGCGGCGCAATGGTGACGCCATCCACGACGAGAGGCTGCTGTAGCGTGGCCGTGAAGGTGTCGCCGTTCTTCAGATCCTTCGTCGACAGAGTCGTGTTGGTCCGGATGACGATCTGCGTGCCGGCTGGCGCCGTCACCGGTTTCGGAGCCGGAGGAGGCGGCGCCACGCTCGTCGTCGCGGGCGAAGAAGAGCCCGAAGCCGGCTGCGCGGCTGACTGCGAGCCTTCAGCCGGTGCGGACGCGCCCGGAGAAGCTTGCGCCGCCTTCTGGCGCGCCTGTTCCAGCTGCTTGCGGGCGTCGGCCGCCTGCCTTTGCGCCTGCTCCAGCTTCCTGCGCGCTTCGTCGAGCTGCCTCTGCTGTTCAGCCTGTTGCGCCCGCTGTTGAGCCTCTTCCAGTTGACGCCGCGCTTCCGCCGCCTCGCGCTCCGCCTCTTCGAGCCGCTTCTGGGCCTCATCCAGCTGCTGCTGGGCCTGAACGTCAGCGGCGGGTTCTTTCTTGCAGCCCGGCGCTGCAAGAAGAACGGCCGCAGCAATGGAAATCCAAAAAGCTTGTCTCATCGTCGAAGTCCCTCTCTTTCCCCCGAGGCTGGATCGTTCCTCCCTCTTCAGTGTACCCGTCCGCACGGCGTGACATCGGGAGAGCACGCCGATATACTCGTTCCAAAACGGACTGGACGGGATGATGCGGCTACACGGCAGTGCGGTGACGCGCCGCGCCTGTTTCGGACTGGCGTCCATGACGCTCCTGCGCCGCCAGGGACGCGTGCGGGCTGCTGCGTTCGTCTGCGACGCCACCCCTCCGGCAGGGCAGCCCAACATCTGGGTCGAGCCTGTCAGAGAAGTCCTCGATCCGCTCCTGTGCAAAGGGATCGTCCTCGAAACGGACGGCAGGCGGATCGTGCTGGCTGCCCTTGACTGGTGCGGCATTGGCGGCTTCACGTTCGACCGCATCTGCTCGGCGCTCGCCCACGCCACAGCCACTTCGCGCCGCAACGTCTGGGTTCACACGGTGCATCAGCATGCCGCCCCTTACGTCGTCGAAGACGCCTATCCGCTCCTGCTGAAGTCCCGCCCGCAGGCGCTGCGGATGTCCGCGCGCTATCTGGGAATGCTCGCAGAAAAGATCGCCCGGTCCGCCGCCTCCGCGATGGACAACCTGAAATCCGTGGAGCGGGTGGGCGTGAGCGCGGCCCGCGTGGACCGGGTGGCCAGCGCGCGCCGCCTGCTCGTCGAGGGCAGGATCGTCACCCGCTTCAGCAGCACCGCGCGCACGCCCGAGCTGGCAGACCTCCCCGAGGGCGATATCGATCCCGAACTGCGCTGCATCACGCTGGAAGGCGCGGGCGGTCCCATCGCCCGTCTGATGTTCTACGCCACGCACCCGCAGACGTTCTGCTGCGACGGGCGCGTGTCAGCCGATTTTGTCGGAGCGGCGCGGGAAGCCGTGGAGAAGGAGTCCGGCTGCCCCGTCATCTACTTCACCGGCTGCGCTGGCGACGTCACGGTGGGCAAGTACAATCAGGGCCGGGAAGATCAGCGCCGCGAACTGGCCGCGAGACTCGCCAGCACGATGCGGAGCGCCATCTCCCGGACGGTCTTCGAGGACGCGCCAGACCTCGTCTGGCAGACGCTTCCGCTGCGCCTGGAAGCGCGGCGGGATGTGCAGCCCATCGCGCCGGCAATGACCGATGCGGAAGCCTATCGTGCAGCCATCGGCACGGCCTTTGCACAACGCAACCGGGCGCTCGGTGCGCATGCGCTGCGGATCGGGCAGGCCTGGATCGTCTGCCTGCCCGGCGAACCGCTGCTGGCTTTTCAGAGAGAGGCGCAGCGGGCGGCGTCAGGCCGCTTCGCCTGCGCAGCGGGATACGGTGACATCTTCCCCGGCTATCTGTGCCGGGACGAGGATTACAGACTTGGCGGTTACGAGCCCAGCGCATCCAATGTCATGCCTGGGAGCGAAGAGAAAATCCGGACTGCGATCCAGCAGCTGGCTGCGATTTCGTGAAAGGAAAGGGAAGCGATATGAGCGGAGTTTCGAATCAGAATCCGGAAAGCCGCAGGGGCTTTCTGCTGAAAAGCGCCGCGGCTGCCGGCGCGGCTGGCCTCGTCTTTCCGCGCGCCGGCCTGGCGGCTCTGGGCGGACCGGCCACCGTGACCTACCCCGCGGAAAAGATCAAGGAACTGACGCGCTGGCCCCGTTACGGCCCCGCCGAGCGGCAGGCGTTGCACGAGCTGATTGAAGCCAACACGTATTACGACGCGCTGCCCAAATTCGAGAACGAGTGGAAAGAGTACACGAAATCGCCGTTCGTCAAGGCGCATATGAACGGCTCCAGCGCGCTGACATCCATGTATTTCGCCCTCGATCTGCCTCCGGGCAGCGAGGTCATGGTGCCGTCATATACGTTCTTCTCCACATGCCTGGCGATGCGGTTTTTCGGGCTGGTGCCGATCTTCATCGACATTGATCCGAAGACGGCCTGCTTCGATCTGGAAGACGCGAAGAGGAAGCTGACGCCGCGCACCAAAGCCGTCGTGGCCATGCACAGCTGGGGCCTGCCGTGCGAAATGGATCACATCGCCGCCTGGTGCCGCGAGAAGGGTCTCATTCTGCTCGAGGACGCCGCGCATGCGCACGGCGCCTGGATGCAGGGCAAAGCGATGGGCACGTGGGGCGTCATGGGCATCTATTCTTTCCAGGCGTCGAAAGTGCTTCCCACGGTGGAAGGCGGCATGGGAATGTACCAGACGCGGGAGTACTTCGAGCGCGCCGCTGCGTTCGGCCACTACGAAGACCCGGTGAAGTTTCCGAAAGACAGCCCCGTGCGCGCCTACGAGGGGACGGGCTTCGGCCAGAAGTACCGGATGCATCCCTTCGCCGCGGCGGTCGCTCGCGTGCAGCTGCGCGGGCTCGAGGAACGCAACGAAATCGTCCGGCGCAATGTCAGGAAGCTGAACGAGCGGCTGATCCAGCTCGCCGGTCTGAGCGAGCCGCGCTGCCGCCCCGACCAGAAGCGCGTCTATTACCACGCCAATATGCTCTTCCTCGATTCGGCCAAAGCGGGATTCTCGCGCGATCAGCTGGTGCGGGCGCTCAAGGCGGAGGGCGTGGGCGTCAGCGTCTGGGACTATCCGGAACAGCACAAGCTGAAGATCTACTCGGAGGCCAAGTGGTGGCACCACGCACCCGCGATTCCCGAGAAAATGCCCGGCAATGCGCAGGTGAACGCCACGCACATTTTCCTGCCGCTGATGCACGGCGAGGCGGACGAGCTGATCGATCAGTATGTGAAGGCGTTCGAGAAAGTGTGGGCTCGCCGCACGGAAGTCAGCAAGCTGTAATCAGACCAGAGCCGCGAGGGAGCGCGCCGGAGGCGCGCGACCGAGCGGACTGCGCCGCAGGCGCACATCGAAGCAGACCACGCCGCAGGCGCCACCTTCTACACGCTCGCCATCGCCGCCTGTAACATCGCACGCGTATAGCCGACGTTGTAGGCGTAGCCGCCGTACGATCCGCCGCCGGGGTAAAACGGCCTGAAATCCGGCCGCTCGCGGTCGATGTCGAGCGCCCGCGGATGTTCCGGATAGATGATGCCGTGATAGCCCAGCCGCACCACTTCCTTCATCACCGCGAACATGTCCACTTCGCCCTCGTCGGGGAACACCTCCGTGTAATCCACATAGGGCTTGCGGACGCGGACATTGCGGTAGTGCATGTGATTGATGGCCTTGCGCTGCATGAAATAGCGGAACACTTCCACGGGATCTTCGCCCAATTCCCGTGTGACGCCGCAATCATACGTGATCCCGTTCGAAGGGCTCGGCACGATGCTCACGAGCTTCTTCCAGCCTTCCACGGTCGCCATGATCTGCCCGGAGCCGCGGCTCAGCGGCACCGGCGGGTCGTTGGGGTGCAGCGCCATGCGCACGCCGGCTTTTTCCGCCTCGGGAATCACGGCTTTCAGGAAATACGTGATGTTCTTCCACATCTCGTCCAGCGAATGGACGCCGATTTCCGGCTTCGGGGGCAGGTCTTTCACCTTGTCGTACGTGTAGGCGGTCATGCCTGCGCCGCCGCGGCCAAGCTCTTCGTAGTAACCTTCCACGAGCCGGTACGCATAAAAGTTGTACTCGACCACCGGAATTCCCATGCGGCCGGCCAGCCGGAGCGACTGAATGACTTT